>NZ_BAAALG010000008.1:220258-232415 GCF_039528155.1 Nocardioides dubius
CGCCGGCGTCGCCCGCGCCTTGGACACCGGACGCCGTGAGGTCGCCGAGGTGTGGATGGCGGCGGGCGTGCTCTGCTTCGGGTTGACCGCGCTCACCACCCTGACCGACGCCGACCCGGCCGCCCACTGGGCGCTGCTGCTCCTGCTCACCCTGCTGGCCTGCCGGTTCGTGCCGATGCTCGCCGTGGACGTGCCCGACCAGTACCTGATCGACCTGGAGCGGCTCGCGATCACCGCGTGGTCGGCCCGCGACGTCCGCTCGGGCAAGCGGCGCCGCACGGTGATCGCCCCGCGGATGGTCGAGGACCTGCTCGAGACCGGTGCCGTCGTCGTCACCACGGCCTGCCTGCTGCTGGCGGGAGTGGTGGCCGTGGCAGCGCCGGCGCTGCTCGGCACCGCCACCCTGAGCGTCGATGAGATCGGTGCCGAGGCGCTGGTGCTCTTCGTCGGCGGTGGCCTGCTGCTCGCCGCGCGCAACCTGCGCCACCGGGTGGCCCGGGCGGCGTTGCGCGTCGCGGGCACCTACTGCTGGGCGGTGCTCGCCTGGCACCTGCTCGTCGACGCGTCGTCGCAGCAGCGCTGGTGGTGGGTGGCCCTCGCCACCGCGCTGGCGCTGGTGGTGGTGGCGGCCGCGGTCGCCACCGGACGTGGTTGGCGCTCGGTGCGCTGGGCACGGCGTGCCGAGCTCGGCGAGGTGCTCTGCGGGGCGTTCGCGATCGCAGCGCTGGTGGTCGCCAGCGGTGCCTTCCGGGTGCTGTGGGAGATGCAGACCTGAGCGACGCTCAGCGCCACTGCCAGCTGGCGAGCATCCCGTCCAGGGCCGCCCGGGCATCGGCCATCGAACCCGGGTGGGTCAGCGCCAGGGTGACGATCCCGTCGCTGCGCTCCATCCCGACGACGATCCGCGGGTAGCCCAGGTCCTCGCCCTCGAAGACGAACGCGGCAGCGCCGGCGACGGTGGTGTCGGCGACCCGCTTCACGCCGGTCGAGGCGGACATCAGGTTCTCGCCCATCTCGACCAGGTCCGCGAGCGGCGGCATCGGGGTGAGCTCGTGGCGCGAGATGCTCAGGATCGCGACCGGGTCGGTGGCCAGCTGCGCCCGGACGCTGTCGTCGCCCGGCTCCACCTGCCACTGCTCGGGAACCTGCAGGGCGAAGCCGGGGCGCTCGACGAGCACTCCGGCCGGCGCGCTGTCGGTCGGCTCGGTCGGCTCGGTCGGGGTGCCGCCCTCGGTGCCGCTGGTGCCTGCGCTGGTGCTCGCGTCCGGCGTCGGCTCGGAGTGCTGGGGATCGTCGTCACCGCAGCCGGCGATCAGGGTCAGGCCCAGCAGGGTCGCACTGGCGAGGACGGCGAGGCGCATCTTCGTTCTCCCGAGAAGGTGATGAGCGGACGTGCTGGCCACCCTATGCGGATCTGTGGAAAACCTGCGTCCGAGGTTTAGCGCCCTCGGGCTCGGGTATCTCCCTCGATGCCGGGCTGAACCGCAGCTCCGGCTCTCCAAGAAGTCTCGGGCGGGTGGACCCGTCACGGGGAAAGGACAGATCGATGAGCATCTCCAAGTCCGAACAAGTCCTCCTGCAGTCCGCCAAGGACGTCGAGCAGGTGTACCAGGAGAGCACGGCCGACATCGCCACGTTGCGCGGCAAGCTGGCTCGCCTGGAGACCGAGTGGGTCGGACGCGGTGGCACCGCCTTCCAGACCACGATCATGCGGTGGGACGAGGCGGCCAAGAAGACCCTCTCCGCACTCGAGCGGTTCCGCGACGAGCTCAACGCCGTCGAGGCGCACTACACCTCGACCGAGGACAACGTCTCGCAGGGCTTCAACCGCTACGCAGCCGGTCTCGGCTGATCTGTCCTTCCACCACCACATTCCTTAGGAGACAAGACAATGGGCAACCTGGGTGACCTCAAGGTCGGCTACGAAGCACTCGACGCCAGCGCCGGCGACATCCTGAACGCGGCGGCCGCGCTCGAGCAGAAGATCAATGACATGGAGAAGCGGATGGAGGCCCGCAAGGCGGAGTGGAGCGGCAAGGACTCCGACGCCTTCGACGCCTGCCGTGCCGAGTGGGACAAGGGCATGGCGGACATGAACCTCGCTCTCCAGGGCATCGCGAAGGCCGTGAACCTCTCCAAGGAGGAGTACATGTCCACCGAGGCGAACAACGCCAAGCGCTTCGCTTGGTGATCGCGCCGCGCCGGGTGCTCGGCTGAGCGTGCCGAGCACCCCGACCGCGGCTCCACCCACTTTCATCGCACAGGGGAGTTGAACCTTGTCTTTCTGGGTTCCGATGAAGTTCACGCCGGATCTTCCGGGCGGGGACGGCGGTGGCTCCGAGGAGCTTCGCGTCAATCCGCAGGCGGTCGAAGAGGTCGCCACCAAGACCGAGACCCTGGCTGCCGACCTGATCGCCGATGCCGCCTTCAAGAAGGTGCCGGCTCACGTCGATGCGGTCCGGCTCGGTGACTACGGCCATGCCAGCGAGGTCGCCCAGCTGCACACGCTGGCCCACACGATCGTCAGCGACGTCCTGGTCGGCGTCAACAACGATCTGCTCGACTTCGCCAAGCAGCTGAAGCTCTGCGTCTCCGACGCCGAGGACCAGGACACCATGAACGCGACCATGCTCAACGCGATCGCCGGCGTCGAGACCACCAACCAGGCCGAGCAGGCCGGCCAGGCCTCGCGCGACGAGAACCTGCCCACCGAGGAAGGAGCCTCGTCATGACGTGCGATGCGGGAAGCGCGCCCAACGCGGGCGCGGCCGAGCGCCGTCTCGCCGCGACGATCGCCGGTGCCGACGAGCTCGAGATCACCAAGGCTGCCCAGGGTTGGCGCTCCGCCTCCGAGATCCTGTTCGAGGTCAAGAACGGCCTGATCGGTCAGGCCGACGCGCTGGAGAAGGACAAGACCCTCAGCAAGGCGGGTCCGGCCGCGGCCGTGGCCTACCGGCGGATCGCCGACCAGGTGCAGAAGCGGATCGACGAGGTGAACCGCGCCGCGGGTGCGCTGGTCAAGGCCAGCACCGCGATCACCGAGGTCAAGAACACCCAGCTCTCGCCGGCCATCGGCGCGTTCAGTCCCGGTGGGCTGCGCGCTGAGGGCGTGGACCTGATCGACATGCGCAAGGCGCACCAGAGCGCCCAGACCTCCCGTCTCGGCGTGCGCGACCAGGAGTCGCAGGCCGCGCTGACCAAGCTCGACACCGAGCTCGAGGGCGTTGCGGTGATCCTGCGGGAGATCACCGGCGAGCGCACCCCGGACCGGTTCGATCCCCAGCAGAAGAGCGCCACCACGCCCAGCGCTGCGCCGACGCCGACCCACGTGATCTCCGGCCCCACCAAGCAGCCGCCGGTCTACCAGGTCACGCCGGTGAAGCCGCCGACGACCATCGTCGAGCCGATCCCGGTCCAGCCGGAGCCGGTCTGGCCCGGTCCCAACGACACCGACGACCCGGGCCCGAAGAACCCCATCGATCCGGTGCGTCCGACGAGCCCGACCGTGCAGGCACCTACCGGTCCGATCTCCGCGCCCACGCCCGGCAGTCCGGTGCCCGGCGCGGTCACCGGCATCGGGGCAGGAGTGGTGAGCACCGGTGCCGCCCTCGCGGCGACCCGCAGCGGGGTTCCGTTGCGCGGCCTGACGCCCGGCACTCCGGCCCAGCTCGGGCGCTCGGCGGCCAAGCCGGGCAGCAGCACGCTGGGACGCCCCGGCATGACGCCGGGTCAGTCCGCGACCGCACGCCCCGCGACCAGCGGCGCCCGAGGCACCGGCGCGGGCTCCCGCGCCGGGCTGGCACCGGGGCAGAGCGGGACGCGTGGCGCGGCCGGCCGACGTGGCCCGGTCGCCGCCGCCGGCACCGGCGGACGCCGTGGCAAGCGGGACGAGCGCGGCGAGGACCGCGACGCCCTGACCTACGCCGACGACGAGAGCTGGCTGGGAGAGGAAGAGGCCGGCGGCGCCGTGCTCGACTAGTGCGTGCAGGCTAGCCGACCTGCCGCGTTGCTTCGCGCGACGGTGGGCCGCGTCGATGGCCTAGGCTGCACACTGCTGGCATCGGGGCCGCCGCCCCGTGTGGACGTTGATGATGGGAGACGGATGTCCCAGGCCGCGCCCCCCGCGGGGGCCTCGGGAATGGTGCGGGTGACCGTCGCCTCGGGGTCTCGTCGTGTCGATCTGGTCCTTCCCGGATCGGTTCCGGTCGCCGAGCTCCTGCCGGAGCTCGCCCGCAGCGTGGGCCTGCTCGACGCCGCGACCGTCTACGCCGGCTACCAGCTGGTGGCTCCGGACGGACGACGGCTGGCCGGTGACGCGGGGTTGACCATCCAGGGCATCGAGGACGGCGGCCTGCTGACCGTCACCGCAGGTGTGGACGAGAAGGCGCCGCGGGTCTACGACGACGTCGTCGAGGCGATGGCCGACGCCGTCGAGCGCGACCTCACGCCGTGGTCGCCCGTGGCCGGCCGGCGCACCGCACTGACCGCCGCGTGTCTGCTGCTGACCCTCGGAGCCTTCGCCCTGCTGCTGCAGCGCGACTCCGACCTCGGTGCCGTGGCCGCTGCCGTGATCGCGGCCCTGCTGGTGGTCGGCGGCGTGACGCTGTCGCGCGCGCAGCGCGAGCGGGAGGCGGCGATCTGCCTGGCCTGGATGGGGGCGGGCTACGCCGCCGTCGCCGGGGTGATGGCCGTCGACGACCGGGCGCTCAGCGACCCGATCACCATCGCCGCCGCCGGTGGGGGAGCCCTGCTGGCAGGCATCGCCGCCGTCGCCGGGCTCGACGCCGGACGGGTGCTGGTGATCCCCGCAGTGGTGGTCGGCAGCATCTTCGCGGCCAGTGGCCTGGTCATGGACGCCGCCGAGATCACCGATGTGGCCGAGGCGTTCACCGTCGTCCTGGCCGCCGTCGTGGTGGCTGGGAGCCTCCTGCCCTGGCTGGCCCTGAGCGCGACCAGCACCCGGGTCGAGCAGATCATCACGCACAGCGAGATCACCGCGGAGCCCACGCCGATCGACCCCGACCTGGTGCGCCGTGACGCGGTGCTCGGTCATGAGCTGTTGCTGGCGATCTCCGCGACCGTCGGCGCGCTGCTGGTGCTGATCGCGCCGATGACCGTCAGCCTCGGTTGGGCGGGCACGCTGCTCGTGGTGTCCGGCTGCGTGGTGGTCATGCTGCGCACCCGCCAGTACCGGGCCGGCTCGCAGGTGCTGCTCGGGCTGGCCTCGGGGGTGCTCGGTCTGCTGGTCACCGCCGCCGCGGTCCTGGTTCTGCACCCCGACTGGCAGCCGTCGGTGGCCGTGATCCTGGCCGGCTGTGGCGCGGCGCTGCTGGCCTTCACGTTGGTGCCGAGCAGCCAGGCGATCCGCCGTGGCCGCTTGGGCGACGTCGCCGAGGTCGCGGCGCTGGTCGCGCTGCTGCCGTTGACCGTGGTCGCCGTCGGCCTGGTCGGGTGAGCGATGTCCACCAAGCGTGATCTGGTCGAGGCGCATGCCTTCAGCCGCCGTCGCCTGGTCACCGCCTTCCTGAGCGGTGCGCCCGGTGGACGCGAGGTGGAGCCGGTGCGCCCCGGGCGCGCCCTGGTCGGCGGAATCGCGTTGTCGGTGCTGCTGCTCGCGGGCGCTGCGATCGCGGGCTTCTTCCGCCCGCCCACCCCGGCGGACTGGCGCGAGCCGGGGATGGTGATCTCCAAGGAGCGAGGCACGCCCTACGTGATCCTGGAGAGTGGCGACGAGCCGCGACGCCTGGTCAACGTGACCTCCGGAATGCTGATCCTGGGCTCGGGGTTCGAGCTGCGCACGGTCAAGCAGGACGAGATCAACAAGCATGTCGGCGGCGACTCGATCGGGATCTTCGGCGCCCCCGACGACCCGCCGGAGGCCGGTGCACTGGTCAGCGACGGCTGGACGGCGTGCGTGGTCGGGGGCGGCGGCCTGCGGCTGCGCATCGACGACGACGCCGCGCTCGCCACGCCCGCCCCGACCGGTGCCGCCGTGGTCCGCTCCAGTGGCGACGACGGAGGCTACTACCTGGTGGCGCAGACCGAGCGGGGCGCGCGGCGGCTCGCTCTTCCGGCCACCGACGATTCCCGGATCGCGATCACCAACGCCCTCGGCGGCGTGCAGGACCTCGGCACAGTGAGCCCGGCCTGGCTGGACCTGATCCCTGAGGGACCGGCGCTGGAGCTGACCAGCTTCCCGGTCGGGGCTGGCGGTGCGGCCGACTACATGGGCTCCGGCTTCTCGGTGGGCGACATCGTCGAGGCCAGCGGCCAGGTCTACCTGCTCGGCACGGACGGCCCGATGCCGCTCTCCGGCTTCGCCGAGCTGATCTATGTCGCGCTCGGCGGTCCTGCGGAGCGGCAGACCAGCGGGCCGATGAGCACCCGCACGGTGCCGGCGCCGAGCGGCTGGCCGGCCCAGGCACCGAGTGCCACCGAGCTCGATCCCACCGCCGACGGCAGCCGGGAGCTCTGCGCCGTGCTGTCCACGGATGCCGATCGGGAGACCCAGGCGATGCTGGCGACGGCACCCGTGCCGGCGGCCAGTGCCGACGGCGTCGACGACGGCATCGCGGTCGAGGTGGCCACCGCGCGCGGGGCCTACGTGCTCGGCGCCGACCACGGCGACCGCACCGGCGGCCAGCCCTGGCTGATCGACTCGGCTGGCCGTCGCTATCCGCTCGGCGGCCCAGCCGGGGAGACCGCGGACAGCCTGGGCTACGGCTCCTTCGACCCGCCGACCGTGCCGGACGCCTGGATCGAGCTGATCGGCTCCTGCGGGCCGGAGCTCTCCCGCGAGCTGGCGCTCGGAACCCCGGACCTCGCCGCGCAGAAGATGACATGCGAGTAGCGCGTCTCGGCATCGCCGCCGCGCTGGCCGGCGCCGCGTTGGTGTTTCCGGCGGGCCCCGCACAGGCCGAGGTGAGCGGCAGCGACTGCCAACCCGCACGTCCCGAGGGCGACTACGCCGAGCCGATCGAGGACACCACCCAGACCGGCGACCTCGGCCAGCGGCTGCGGTTGGCCGAGGCGCACCGGATCGCGACCGGCACGGGGATCGGCGTCGCCGTCCTCGACACCGGCCTCGACCCTGCCCTGCTGCCCGGGGCGTCGCGGGCGGAGCGGATCACCACCCGGGGCCCGATCGGGCTGCCCGGGACGAAGTCCAAGCTGTATGACAGCCACGGCACCCTGACGGCGTCGCTGGTCAGTGGGACGCTGCCGGCCTCGGGCGACAGCGCGGCACAGCCGATCGGCGTGGCCCCCGGTGCCCACGTCGTCCCGATCCGGGTCGCGGACGGCGGCGCGGACATCGTCGCCGCCTTCGAGGACGACGATCTGACGCCGGTCACCGCCGGGAACGTCGCGGCCGGGATCAGCGAGGCGCTGCGGCTGCGCAAGCGGGAGAACATCAAGGTCATCAGCATCTCGCTCTCGATCACCGAGCCGGACCGGTCCCTGGCCCGCGCAGTGCGCCGGGCCCAGCGGGCCGGGGTGCTGGTGGTCGCCTCGGCAGGCAACCGGTCGTCGGGCGACAGCGAGCAGGAGAAGGCGCGCAACGCGTTCCGCGCCGGCGAGGACAAGGTCCCCTACCCGGCGCGCCTCGACGGCGTGCTCGCCGTCACCGCGGCCGATCGCGACGGCTCGGTGCCCACCGCGGCGGTCACCACCGGCCCTGCGGTGTCGGTCTCCGCTCCCGGCTCCGGGCTGATCGTGCTCGGGCCGCAAGGGCGCACCTGTGCACTCGCGGAGGTGGCGACGAGCTGGGCGGTGCCGCAGGTGGCGGGGCTGGCAGCCCTGCTCTTCGATGCGTTCTCCGAGCAGCGGATCACCGCGGCCCAGGTGCGCACCAGGATCGAGGCCACCGCCCGCGGTGGGTACGGCAATCAGGCACTCGACGGCAACGGGATGATCCAGCCGCTGGCTGCGCTGCGCGCCGACCTCGACGTCGCCCGCGATGGCACCCTGCGTGCCCCGGCCGTGGTGCGCGAGCCCGCCGAGGAGCTGAGCGCGCCCGAGCCGGAGGACGACCTGCTCGCCGGGGCCCGGCACTCGATGCGCTGGTGGGGGATCGGCGCGGGTGGTGCGTTGGTGCTGGCGCTGCTGGTGCGGCCGCTGCTGGTCCGTCGTCCGCGCCCCTGAGCAGTCGTCCGGCCACGCTCCCGGGGCGTTGCGACTCCGAGCAGGCTCAGCCGCGCAGGACCTCGGGGGTGGGCTTCGGGTGGCGCGCGCGCCGGGCCCGCTTCGCGGCGTACATCCGCTGGTCCGCCCGCTCGATCAGTGCCGTCGACTCGCTGTCCGGCTCGCCGAGCGCGGTGCCGAGGCTCGCCGACAGGCCGTCGAACAGTTGGCCGTCGGCCAGCTCGTAGGGCCGCGCGAGCTCCTCGTTGATGCGGCGGGCGAGCAGGTCGAGCTCGGCCTCGTCGACGTCACGGCACAGGACGGCGAACTCGTCGCCGCCGAGGCGGGCCACGGTCGGGCCGTCCCCGGCGATCCGGGTGAGCCGGTCGCCGACCTCGACCAGGAGCCGGTCGCCCTCCGCGTGGCCCCAGCCGTCGTTGACGAGCTTGAACCCGTTGAGGTCCAGGTAGACGAGGCCGGTGCGGGTGCTGCTCCCGGCGGTGAGTGCGGCCCGCAGCTCGCTCATGAAGTGCGCTCGGTTGGCCAGGCCGGTCAGCGGATCGTTGAGGGCGAGCCACTGCAGATCGGCCTCGGCCCGCTTCCGTGCGGTGATGTCGGTGGCGACGCCGATGTAGCCGGTGTGCTCGCCGTCCGGCCCGGCGGTCGCGGTGACGGCGAGGCTGACGTCGAGGCGGGTGCCGTCGCGTCGCACGTAGGTCCACTCCCGCACGTCCGCGCGCCCGCGCTGGGCGCTGGCGGAGAAGACGGTGAAGCCTGCTGCCACGCCGAGCTCGCGGGACCGGGCCTCGAGCTCGGCAGCCAGATGGAGCTCGGTGGCGTTGCGCCCGATCATCTCGTCGCGCTCCCAGCCCAGCATGAGCTCGGCACCGTGGTTGAACGCGGTGATGATGCCGGTCGGGTCGGTGCCGATGATCGACTGCTCGGTCGCGGCGTCGAGGACCCCGGCCAGGAAGTCGGCGTCCGCGAGCGCACGCGCCTCGGCCGCCTCGAGCTCGGCGACCAGCGCGGCGCGGGAGTCACGGAACAGGGCCAGGGCGAGGACCACGCAGGTGAGGCTGCCGACCATGCACTGGGCCAGCAGTGCGCGCACCATCGGCGCGGTGTCGACGTCGAAACCGTGGCCGACGAGCGTCGTCCAGACGATGAAGACGCCCGCAGCGAGCAGGAAGACGGTGCTCACGGTGGTCGAGTACCGCAGCGCGATCCACATCGCCGGCACCAGGCTGACGAAGGCCAGCGGCAGATCGGAGTAGACCCAGAAGACGGCGACCAGGGTGACGGCCGCGAAGCCGACCGCGGCGATCCCCTCGAGCAGCCGCTTCTTGGAGACGTAGCTGGCGGTCCAGGAGCTGTCGCGGAGCTTGATCGCGACAGCGACCCCGGCCAGGATCGCGACGCCGTTGCGGACCGCGAACATGGCGAAGGTGGTGTGCAGGCTCTCGCTGCTGGAGGTGACGGCGAAGTAGCCGGTGGCCATGGTGGCGGCGATCAGGCTGCCGCCCGCGGTGGCGAGCAGCAGGCGGGCCAGGTCGCCCGGGTCGCGCAGCTGCGGGGGCCGGGCCTCGCGGCCCGTCAGCAGGATCGCGGTGGCGACGGCCAGGGTCAGGTTCACGACGGCGAACCAGATCGCGGAGCTCGGCACCGATCCGGTGGCCAGGCTGGTCGTCCCGGAGACGACGGCGAGGAGCGCGCAGTTCGCGACCAGCACGCTGCGGCGTCCGGTGGCGCGGGCGTGACTGACCCAGAGCACGGCGACGGCGGCGGCCGGCCAGATCAGCGCGATCTCGCTGCCGGTGACCCGGGTGGCGCGGCCGAGCGCGACCGCCGCGGCGTAGACGAGGGCGGCGCCGAGCGCCCACAGCACGGTGTGGGTGAGCGACCTGGGGGCCGGAACGGGGCCGCGATCGACGGCGCGGCGTGCCTGGCTCACGATCACTCCCTCCCGCTGTCGTCTGCCCGTCCTATCGGTTGGCGGTGCCAACATTAGAGAAAACCGGGTGAGCGTGTTGCGGGGGAGGTCACAACGATGAGACCTGCGGAGCTCGCCGGCGCACGATGACGGGGATGCGACAACGGCCCCTGATCAGCATCGCTGCTGGCCAGAGGCCGTTCTCCAGATGGCGGAGGTAGGGGGATTCGAACCCCCGAGGGCGTTAACCCAACCCGCTTTCCAAGCGAGCGCCATAGGCCACTAGGCGATACCTCCGCCGCGAAGATTACCGGTGATGGTCGAGCGGTGGAAATCGGGGTCGCCGGTCCCGCTCCAGGCAGGCCGGGGCTGGTGCGCGAGGACCCCCTCGTCTTGGGCTGACGGCGGGGCTCGCCTAGACTCCTGCGCAACCCCCCGCGTGGCGGCATCTCGCTGAACTCCCCCAGGGCCGGAAGGCAGCAAGGGCAGGTGAGCTCTGTCGGGTACGCGGGGGGCCTTTGCGTCTCCGGGCGCCTTCTGGTGCTCCGCGCCGGGGTGCTCCTCGGGGCTTCGTGGACCGGGGTGCTCGTGTAGGAGCCATGCCCGGGGGCACGTCCCCGCCAATCGCGCCTGCTGCGCGCTGCCCGGCCCGCGCTGTGGACGGCGTTGTCCTTCCTCGCCGTGGCTCCGCCACGTCTCGGGCGTCCGCCTTGCCACAGCACGCCCCGAACATCGCTCGCAACGGCGCCCTTGTCGGGGCCATGCCCTAGGGTTCAGAGAGTGGAAGCACCGCTCGCCCTCTACCGCCGCTACCGGCCGGAGACCTTCGCCGAAGTCATCGGTCAGGAGCACGTCACCGAGCCGTTGCGCGCTGCGCTGGCGAACAACCGGGTCAACCACGCCTATCTGTTCTCCGGCCCCCGCGGCTGTGGCAAGACGACGTCGGCCCGGATCCTGGCCCGCGCGCTCAACTGCGAGCGCGCCCCGATCGCCGATCCGTGCGGCGAGTGCGACTCGTGCCGCGACCTGGCTCGCGGTGGCCCCGGCTCGATCGACGTGATCGAGATCGACGCCGCCTCGCACGGTGGGGTCGACGACGCCCGCGACCTGCGCGAGAAGGCGTTCTTCGCCCCGGTGAAGAGCCGCTACAAGGTCTACATCATCGACGAGGCGCACATGGTGAGCCCGCAGGGCTTCAACGCGCTGCTCAAGCTCGTCGAGGAGCCGCCGCCGCACCTGCGCTTCATCTTCGCCACCACCGAGCCGGAGAAGGTGCTGCCCACCATCCGCTCGCGCACCCACCACTACCCGTTCCGGCTGATCCCGCCGCGCCTGCTCTCCACCTACCTCGGTGAGCTCTGCGAGCGGGAGGGCGTCGCGATCGAGCCGGCCGCCCTGCCGCTGGTGGTCCGAGCCGGCGCAGGCTCGGCACGTGACACCCTCTCCGTGCTCGACCAGCTGCTCGGCGGTGCCGGTCCCGAGGGCGTCACCCACCGCCTGGCCACCGGCCTGCTCGGCTACACCCCGGACTCCCTCCTCGACGAGATCGTCGACTCCTTCGCGGCCGCCGACGGCTCCGGGGTCTTCGGCGTCATCGACAAGGTGATCGAGACGGGGCAGGACCCGCGCCGCTTCACCGAGGACCTGCTCCGCCGCCTGCGCGACCTGGTGATCATCGCCGCCGTGCCCGACGCCTCGGCCACCGGCCTGATCGACATCCCGGCCGACGCCGCCGAGCGGCTCACCGCGCAGGCCAACCGGTTCGGCCTCGCCTCCCTGAGCCGGGCCGCCGACCTGTTCGCCGCCGGACTCACCGAGATGCGCGGCGCCACCGCACCGCGGCTGCTGCTCGAGCTGATCTGCTCGCGGGTGCTGCTGCCCGCCGCGGACCACGCGACCGAGGGCCTCCTGGCACGCATCGAGCGCTTGGAGCGCCTCGGCTCGGTTGCCGCCCCCAGTGCTCACGCCCAGCCGGCGGCCGCAGGATCGGCTCCGGCGACGGCACCTCCGGTCGAGCAGCCCGGCTCGCTGGCCGCTGCTCGCGCCGCCCTGCGACAGAGCCAGGGAACACCCGCGGCGGCACCCGCTGCGCCGCCTGCTGCTGCC
>NZ_BAAALG010000009.1:0-105614 GCF_039528155.1 Nocardioides dubius
CCGCAAGCTCTCCCGGGAGGCGGCCGCGTGGTTCGACCAGACCCTCGCGGACGGCGAACGCTACGGCTGGCCCACCATCGAACGCACCCTGGCGATGGCGGTGGCGAAATTCCACCCCGAGTTGATCCGCGACAAGAACGGCCCGCTCACCAAGGCCGACTGGGACGTGCGGCTTGAGCACCGCTACGGACCCGATGGCGCTGCGTCCGGCACCTCCACCTTGGACGTCATTGGTGACTCGCTCGACCTCACCCGGTTCCACGACCTCGTCTGCGACGAAGCGGAGAAGCTGAAGCGCGCCGGCGACACCGACACCCTCGGACAGCGGAAGGCCAAGGCGCTGGGCAGCATCGCGGAGGCGCAAGGCACGCTGGACTACGAAGGTTCCGACGGTCTCGACCAGCGGGGTGGCGACAATCTCGACCAGCGCGACGACCCTGATCGCGCTGCCGGCGAGACCGGCGATGCCGCTAGCGAGCCTGCGCCGCAGAGGCGTCGCAAGGGCCGCGGGCTCCGCGTCTTCGTGCACACCACCCTCGCCGACCTCTTCGGCGCCGACGACCTCGCCCTCGCCGACACCGACCGACTCGGCCCCATCCTCATCGAGCAGCTCACCGACTGGCTCAAGCGGCACGGGTCCATCGCCACCGTCACCCCGGTCATCGACCTCAACCGCACCGGCAGCGTGGACCGGCACGACCCACCGCCGTGGATGGTGGAGTTGGTCAGGGAACGCGATCAGCACTGCGTCTTCCCGCACTGCACCCGTTCATCTGCCGACGCCGACCTCGACCACATCACGGCCTACGACGAGACGGGGCCGCCGGGCCAGACGAACCCCGAGAATCTGGCGCCGCTCTGCCGACGCCACCACCTCGCCAAGACCTTCGCCGGCTGGAGATACGTCCGCAACCGAGACGGCACCTACACCTGGCACAACAAGCGCGGCCACACCTGGCTGGTCACCGCACTCGGCACCATCCAGCTCGACTGAACCACAGCGCCACCTCCGGCAACCACCTGGTCACCGGAGGCATCGGCGCGCCTCAGGCCCGCCCGCGCGCCGTGGCGCACTCAACAGGGGCGATCACCCCGGGGACGGCCGGCAGCGCCGGACCCTCCGGCAGCCACCGGCCACCGAAGGCTTTGGCACACCGCGGCGCACTCGACAGGCGCGACCAACCGCAGGCACCGGGCCAGCGCCCAGTGCTCTCGACAAGCCCGACCAGCGAGCGGCGGCCCGACCTTCGGCGGCTTTCTCGCCCGACTCTCGCCGCCTTCTCAGCCGTGGCTCAGGCAGGGCTGGCACAGTAAGCATGTGAGCCCTGCGAACCCTTCCCACGTGCTGGTGGTCGATGACGACCGCGCCGTCCGCGAGTCGCTGCGCCGTTCGCTGGAGTTCAACGGGTTCCAGGTCTCGATGGCCAGCGACGGCGCCGAGGCCCTGGCCACCATCGGCGGCCTCCACCCCGACGTGGTGGTGATGGACGTGATGATGCCCCGCCTCGACGGCATCGAGGCCACCCGCGCGCTGCGCGCCGCCGGCAACGACGTGCCGATCCTGGTGCTCACCGCCCGCGACGCCGTCGGCGACCGGGTCGCCGGACTCGACGCCGGGGCCGACGACTACCTGACCAAGCCCTTCGCCCTCGAGGAGCTGCTGGCCCGGCTCCGCGCTCTGCTGCGCCGAGTCGTCCCCAGCGACGACGGCGACGACGAGGTGCTCACCTTCGCCGATCTCAGCCTCGACGTCGGCAGTCGCGAGGTGAAGCGCGGCAACCGCCCGATCGAGCTGACCCGCACCGAGTTCGCGCTGCTGGAGATGTTCCTGCGCCGCCCGCGCCGGGTGCTGGAGCGCTCCTTCATCCTCGAAGAGGTCTGGGGCTACGACTTCCCGACCACCGCCAACTCACTCGAGGTCTACGTGGGCTACCTCCGCCGCAAGACCGAAGCCGAGGGCGAGCCCCGCCTCCTGCACACGGTGCGTGGCGTGGGCTACGTGCTCAAGGAGTCCAGCTGATGGTCGACGCCCCCGCGGCGCGCCAGCAGGACGGCAACGACGACGGCTGGTGGCACTACCGCCGCAGCCTGGCCAGCCGGGTCACCCTGCTGACCACCTTCGCGGTGGGCCTGACCGTCGCGTTCGTCGCCCTCGGTGCCTTCGTCACCGTGCGGATGCAGATGCAGAACACGCTCGACGCGACCCTGATCGACCGGGCCCAGAAGTCCGCCCTCTCCTCCACGCTGCCCGAGCTCAGCGCGGGCCGCTCGATCCCGTCCTGGGCGTTCGGTGCCGCCGACGTCCGGATCGTCTTCGTCTCCTCCACCGGCGCCACCTTCACCATGGACGACGGCCCCGACCTCCCGCTCGGCAAGTACGAGCTCGAGGTGGCCCGGGGCGAGCGGAAGAACGTGATCCGCACCATCGACGCCGAGGGCACCAGCTACCGCGTGGTGACGGTGCCGACCAAGGACAGCGGCATCGCGCTCACCATCGCGCAACCGCTGACCTCCCAGGAGCAGGTCCTCGACCGGCTCGGCATCGTGATGCTCTCCTTCGGACTGGCCGGCGTGATCATCGCCGGTCTCTCGGGCTGGGCGGTGGCCCGCAACGGCCTGCGTCCGGTCCGCCGGCTCACCGCCAAGGCCGAGGAGATCGCCCGCACGGATCAGCTCACCCCGATCACCGTGGAGGGCACCGACGAGATCGCCCGGCTCTCCAGCGCCTTCAACTCGATGGTGGTCACCCTCGGCGCCTCCCGCGATCGTCAACGCCAGCTGATCGCCGACGCCAGCCACGAGCTGCGCACCCCATTGACCTCGCTACGCACCAACCTCGACCTGCTGATCCAGGCCGACTCCTCCGGCGGCCTGCCGCCCGAGGCCCGCCGCGAGCTGCTCGACGACGTCCGTGGCCAGATCGACGAGATGACCACCCTGATCGGCGACCTGGTCGAGCTGGCCCGCGACGAGCAGAGCCCGCACGTGGTGGAGCCGGTCGATCTCGAGGTGATCCTCGAGCGCGCCCTGACCCGGGTCCGCCGCCGGGCCAACGACGTCGACTTCGACGTCGTCACCAACGTCTGGTGGGTCGAGGGCGAGGAGAGCTCGCTGGAGCGAGCGATCACCAACCTGCTGGACAACGCGGTGAAGTGGAGCCCGCCCGGCGGCACCGTCACCGTGGGCCTGGTCAACGGCGTGCTCACCGTCTCCGACCAGGGCCCCGGCATCGCCGAGGCCGACCGCGCCAAGGTCTTCGAGCGGTTCTACCGCTCGGACGAGTCCCGCTCGATGCCGGGTTCGGGCCTCGGTCTCTCGATCGTGCGGCAGACCGCGCTGCGGCACTCCGGCTGGGTGGACGCCACCGAGGCACCCGGCGGCGGTGCCTGCCTCACCCTGTCGCTGCCGGGTGCTGCCACCCCGCCGTCCGACGCCTGAGGCGCCGGGCAGCACGGCGCCCCGGCCGACGACCGCGACCGGTCAGCGGCCCAGCACACCCCGCACGCGACGCACCAGCCGGGCCGGAGCGCTCGGCTGCGGCCGCATGCTGGACGCCTCGGCGTTGCGGAGTCGCTCGCGCAACGAGTGCCGCTCGCGGTTGCGCGAGCGGACATCGGTGAGCATCGTCGACACCATCTCGCTGGTCACCTCGAGCAGCTCGTCCGCGCTGACCTCGTCAGGGTGGCGCACGTCCGGCTGCTCGCGTCGCGGCATCAGCGCGTCGACGTCACCGCGCACGTCGTAGTCGTCGGTCCGGAGCATCGCCACCGCGCTCTCACCGCGCTCAACCCACCCCGCCCAGGTCTCCGGTGCCGGCCGGAACCGCTCCGATCCAGCGGGCATCACCGGCGCAGAGCCGAGATACCCCCGGATCCACGCGCCACGGTCGTAGCCGCTGCTGAAGCCCTTGAGCTTCTGGTTGATCTTCCGCAGGGCCTCCACCTGGACCAGGCCGAGGCGCTGGTTGACCGGCTTCTCCGGAGCGGCCAGCTCCGGCCCGGGAACCCCGAGGAGGTCGATGAAGCGGCGCCAGATCTCCCCTGGCTCCGCCCCACGCGCGCCCATCGGCAGAACGTGGATGCGCTCGGCAGGAACCGCCTGCGACCAGCGCGCGAGCACGTCACCGAGGTCGAACGCACCCCAACCCCAGGCATCGTGTGGCGAGTAGTCGTCCCGTGGCGGGAACTCGTCGATCGGCTTGCGCCCGCCGTTCTTGACCCACTCCTGCCACTGGCTCGGCGCCAGCTCGGTCATCGGTCGCGCGGTGAGCGCCACATGCACCTCCGCTGGCGCGAGCTGCTCCACCCCACGGCGGATCTGCTCGACCGCGGCCGGCCCGAAGAACTCGTGGCTGATCACCGCTGTCGGAGCGTCGCTCTGCTGGATCTCCTCGACCAGGTCCTGCCAGGGACGCGCGACGTCGCCGGGTCGCGTGGCGAGCTTGGGATCGTCGCGGAAGTCGAGGGAGGCGAGCAGATGCCGGCGGCGACTCCTGCCCGGCAACAGCACCTGCCGTCTGCGCAACTCGTCTTGGTGCCGCCACAATCCGTCTTGCAGATAGGTGGTTGCGGTCTTGGGAAGACCGATGTGCAGGTAGACCCTGCGGACCAACGTCTCATCCTCTCCACGCCCGAACGATGTCTTCGACCGTAGTGGTGATTGATCCTTCAAACACTGGGGGTTCGCACCCAAACCTCAGGTCTCACGAGCCGCGGCGTGCAGCCGGGCCGCCTTCCACTGCGTCTCCGCGAACTCCTCGACGACGTCCGACCCGACCGTGATCCCACCACCGGTGCCGAGCTGCCAACGTCGCCGGCCTGCGGCGTCCACGCCGCCCGAGAGGCTGCGGATGATCACGCCCAGGTCGGCGCGACCGTCAGGCGCGATCCACCCGAAGGCACCGGAGTAGGCACCGCGAGCACTGCTCTCCACCTCGGCGATGATCTCCATGGTCCGCAGCTTCGGCGCACCGGTCATCGAGCCGGCCGGGAAGAGCGCCCGCAACGCGTCGATGGTGCCGACCCCCGGGCGCAACCGGCCGCGCACCGTGGAGACCAGCTGGTGCACCGAGCGGTAGCTCTCGACCTCCATCAGCACCGGCACCGCGACCGTGCCCTGCTCGCAGACCATCGCCAGGTCGTTGCGGAGCAGGTCCACGATCATCAGGTTCTCGGCGCGGTACTTCGCGTCCTGGGCGAGCCGCTGCCGGTGCGCGGCGTCCTCGGCCTCGGTGTCGCCACGCGGCGTGGTCCCCTTGATCGGCTTGGTCTCCACCCACCCCGCGGCGTCGATGGTGGCGAACCGCTCCGGCGAGGAGCTGAGCAGCCAACTGCCCTGATGCTGGAGGAAGCCCGCGTACGGCGCCGGGTTCAGCTCCCGCAGTCGCAGGTAGGTGCCGACCGGGTCGAGGTCGCCGGCGACCTCCTCGCGATGGGTCAGGTTGACCTCGTAGGAATTGCCCGCATGCAGGTGCTCCTGCACCCGCTCGAACGCGGCCCGGTACTCGGCCGGCGCCGCATCCACGCCCGGCACGACGTCGGCACCCGGCACCTGCGCACCGCCCTCCGAGGCCGCGTCGCGCTGCGGTGCCGCACCGCGCTGCGAAACGCCGCTGCCCTCGACCAGCTCATGCCGGTAGAGCTCGACGTGTCGGGTCCGCATCCAGACCGCGCTCGGCGCCGGGTCGCCCGGGTCGACGCGGGCCGGCAGGTCCGCCCGGCTGGGATAGCCGAAGTAGCCGACCCAGTGCACCGGCTCCCCACTTGCGCGATCGCGCGCCACGTACTCGGCCAGCACCTCGAAGATGTCGTTGCCGACCACGCGCGACGTGTCGCCCTGATGGGCGGTCACCGTACGGCTCGTCGCGTCGTAGCTCAGCGAGAGGTCGTCGTCGTCGAGCCAGCCGATCAGCGAGCGCCTGCCCGACCAGTCGCGCGCGCCGCCGCCGTCGAGCCAGAAGCAGCGCGGGTGCCGGGCAGCGACTTCGACGAAGCGTTCCGTGGCCGCCGCACCGTCGCGGCGCGCCCCGGCGGACTCGCCACCCGCGTTCATGGCCGCTCCACGAAGTTGCGCACCAGTGCGGCGCCGTGCACCGACAGGATCGACTCGGGGTGGAACTGCACGCCGTGCAAGGGCAACGCGCGATGCCGCACCCCCATCACCACCTCCGGCTCACCGGGCCCGCCGTCGCACCAGGCAGTCGCCGTCAGCACCTCGGGCAGCCGCGTCGCCGCCAACGAGTGGTAGCGGACGGCGTCGAACGGCGTCGGCAGGCCCGCGAAGACCGAGTCGCCGCGATGGCGGACCCGGGCGACCTCGCCGTGCGCCGGGGTGATCCGGGCGACCTCGCCGCCGAAGGTGGTCACCATGCCCTGCATGCCGAGGCAGACGCCGAGCACCGGCACCGTACCCGCCGCCAGCACCTCGCTGCCGACCGCGAAGTCACGCGGAACCGCCGGATGCCCCGGCCCCGGCGAGAGCACGATCCGGTCGAAGCCAAGCAGGTGGTCGGCGTCGACGTCGTCGTGCTGCACCACCGCCGGCAGCAAGCCGGTGACCTCGGCGATCAGGTGCACCAGGTTGTAGGTGTAGGAGTCGTGGTGGTCGACCACCACCACCCGCGGGCTGCTCACGGGTGCACCATGAGCCGGCTCAGGGACCGACCAGGAGGTCGCGGACCAGGTCGTGGATCAGGTCGAAGCCGTTCTCGGTGAGCACCGACTCGGCGTGGAACTGGATGCCCCGATAGGTCGGACCGGTGATCTGGTGGACGTCGCCGGTCGCCGCGTCGGTGGCCACCGAGACGCCGTCCGGGAGCGGGGTCTCGGCGCCGACCCGCGCCACGAAGGTGTTGTAGAAGCCGACCCGCTCGGTGCCGCCGGGCAGCTCGACCGCGGACTGCGTGCCCTGGAAGACGATGTCCTTGAACGCCAACGGCAGACCCAGCCGCTCGCAGAGCGTCTGGTGCCCGAGGCAGACCGCCAGCATCGGCTGGCCGGATGCCAGCAGCTCGTCGACGGCCGCGCGGATCCGCTGGATCTTCGGGTCGTCGCCGTCGCGCGGGTCGCCCGGTCCGGGGCCGACGATGACCAGGTCCTCGCCGTCGAGCGCACCCGGCACCCACTCCTCGTGACGCACCGTGCGCGAGCTCATGCCGAGCACCGCGAGCACGTGGCGCAGCATGTTCACGAAGTCGTCCTCGCCGTCGAGGATGACCGCGCTCTTGCCGCGCAGGGCAGGGTCCGGCGTCTTGCCGGCCTGGTTGGTGAGCCAGAACTTGCTGAGCCGCTGGTTGCGCTCGTTGAGCGCGATCAGGATGTCCTCATCGCCTGCCAGCGCGCCCAGGCTTCCGGCCGGCGCGGCAGCCTGCGGGACCAGGCCGAACGCGGAGAGGATGCCGCCGGCCTTGGCGTGCGTCTCGCGCACCTCGGTGGCCGGGTCGGAGTCACGCACCAGGGTGGCGCCGGCGACCACGCGCAGCGTGCCGTCCAGGCCGACGTCGGCCGAGCGGATCACGATCGGGCTGTCCAGGGTGGAGGAGCCGTCGGCGCCCCGGCCGATCAGCGCCAGCGCGGCGCCGTAGTAGCCGCGGCCCTCGGGCTCGTAGGCCTTGATCAGCTTGCAGGCGTTCTCCACCGGGGAGCCGGTGAGGGTCGCGGCGTACATGGTGTCGCGCAGCACCTCGCGCACGTCGCGCTTGGTCTTGCCGGCCAGCAGGTACTCGGTATGCACCAGGTGCGTCATCGGCTTGAGGAAGGGGCCGAGCACCTGGCCGCCCTCGCTGCAGATGTCGCACATCATCTTGAGCTCTTCGTCGACGACCATGAAGAGCTCGTAGATCTCCTTCTCGTCGGCGAGGAACTCCAGCAGCTCGGCCTTGGTCTGCTCGATCGGCTGGGCCGTCTTGGGCAGGTGGTAGGTGCCCGAGATCGGGTTCATCCGCACGTTGCCGTCGACCACACTGACGTGGCGCTCGGGGCTCGCCCCGACCAGGAACCGGTCACCGGTGAAGAAGACGTACGTCCAGTAGGCGCCGCGCTCACGCTCGAGCAGCCGCCGGAGCACGGTCAGCGCCTGCTCGGCGCCGAAGTCGGCGAGCTTGGCCCGGAAGTTGCGTGCCACCACCAGGTTCGCGCCCTCGCCGTGGCCGATCTCCTCGGCGATCACCTGCTCGACCAGCTTGGCGTAGGCCTCGTCGTCGATCTCGAAGCCGCCGCGGTCGGAGAATTCCAGCTCCACCTGGGGCAGCGCTGCGATCAGCTCGTCGACGACGACGTGGTGCTGCTCGGTGAGGTCGACGACCACCAGCGGGGTGCCGTCGTCGATCGCCTCGAAACCGCGCTCGGCGACCTGGCGGAACGGCACCGCGAGCAGGCGGTCGAGGGCGGCGCCGTCGGCGGGGACGCCGTCAGCGAGCGGGACGTCGAGCAGGCTCTCCACGACGCTGCGGGTGCCGCCGACCAACGCGGCCTGGGGCTGGTCGCCCTGACGGATCACCGCCCATGCCTCGCAGCCCATGATCGCGTCGAGCGCGGAACGGGCAGCAAGGTTCTCAGACATGGGAAAAACTCTAGTCGTTCGCGCGCCGGGCGGACGCGGCCGTCCACCCGGCGGCGAGCCGGCTCAGCCCTCCCGGAAGCCGTGCCGCTCCCACCAGCGGGCCAGCGGCGCGGGCGCCCACCAGTTGAACCGCCCCAGCAGCTTCATGGTGGCCGGCACCAGCAGCGCCCGGACGATGGTCGCGTCGATCAGCAGCGCGACCAGCATGCCGACGCCGATCATCTTCATGAAGACGATCCCGCTGGTGCCGAAGGCGCCGATCACGATGGCCAGCAGCAGTGCCGCGGAGGTGATGATCCGGCCGGTCTTCTGCACACCGATCGCCACCGCCCGGTTGTTGTCGCCGGTGCGGTCCCACTCCTCACGGACCCGTGAGAGCAGGAAGACCTCGTAGTCCATGGAGAGGCCGAACAGGATCGCCAGCATCAGGATCGGCTGGGTGGCGTCGAGGAACCCCGAGCTGGTGAAGCCCAGCAGGCTCTCCAGGTGGCCCTCGGCGAAGATCCAGGTGACGACGCCGAAGGAGGCGGTGATCGAGAGCGCGTTCATCACGATCGCCTTGAGCGGCAGCACCACCGAGCCGAAGGCCAGGAAGAGCAGCACCAGCATCACGAAGACCACGACCAGGCCCATCCACGGCAGGTGCGCGCCGATCGAGTCGAGCAGATCGACGGTGTCGGCGCTGAGGCCACCGACCAGGACGTCCGCACCCTCCGGCGGCTCGACGGCGCGCAGGTCGTGCACCATCTGCTGGGACTCCTCGGTCTGGGAGTTCCCCTCCCAGGCGACCCGGAGCAGGCTCTCGGAGCCCTCGGTCGCGACGACCTGCGCATCCAGCACGCCGTCCACCGCGGCGAGGTCGGCACGGTACTGCTCGACGGCGTCGCCCTCGGCGCCGGAGAGCGAGAGGTTGGCGGTCGAGCGCTCGGGGCCGAACTCCTCGTTGAGGGTCTCGGCCGCGATGTGCGCACCGGCGTCGTCGGGCAGCACCCGGTAGTCGACGCTGCCCCACTTGACCCCGAGGAACGGCGCTCCGATGCCGAGCAGGATCACGGTGATCCCGACCGCGTAGAAGACCGGGCGGCGCATCACCGCGTGCGCCAGCCGCGCCCACGCACCGTGCTCGCTCTCGACGGCGTCCTTGCGGCGGCGGTTCAGCAACGGCACCCGGCCGGCGTCGATGCGGCGCCCGAGGAAGCCGAGGACCGCGGGCAGGATGGTGAGGGAGGCGATCATCGCGACCAGGACGGCGGCGATGCCGCCGAAGCCGATAGAGCGCAGGAAGTCCTGGGGGAAGACCAGCAGCGAGCTCATCGCCGCCGCCACGGTGAGACCGGAGAAGAGCACGGTGCGCCCGGCGGTCGCCATGGTCCGGCGCAGCGCGGCGCTGACCGCGTCCGGGCCCTCGCGCTGCTCCAGCTCCTCACGGAAGCGGCTCACCACGAAGAGCGCGTAGTCGATCGCCAGACCCATCCCGAGCAGGGTGATGATGTTGACCGAGAAGATCGACACCTCGGTGAAGACCGAGATCAGCCGGACCACCGCGAGGCCGCCGATCACCGCGACGCCGCCGACCAGGACCGGCATGCTGGCCGCGACCAGGCTGCCGAAGATCACCAGCGAGAGCAGCAGCACTAGCGGCATCGCGATCAGCTCGGCGCGCTTCAGGTCGGCGCTGGTGTGCTCGTTGACGTCGTCGTAGACCGCCCAGGTGCCGGCCAGCTCGGTCTTCAGGCCCTCGGCGCTCAGCTGGCCGCGGATCTCCTTGAAGCTCGTGGAGTTCTCGTCCTGGGTGGTTCCCGCCAGCGAAATGTAGACGGTGGTCGCGTCGCCGTCCTTGCCGAGCATGGACGGGTCCTGGGTGTCGTACCAGGTGACGGCGGAGACGCCGTCGGGCAGAGCGGTGACCACCCCCTCCACGGCGGCCTGGAACTCCGGATCGGCGGCCTGGAGGGTGTCGCTGGAGTAGATCGCCACCACGTCGACCGCCTGGTTGCCGAAGACCTCGCGCTCGGCGGCGAGCTGGCGCGAGCTCTCGGATGCGGGGTCGTCGAATCCGCCGTCGCTGAGGCCACCGAAGACGCCGGCGCCGTAGATGCCGGCCAGCACCGCGGTGAGCAGGCCGGCGATCAGCACCGGCAGCGAGCGGCGGGCCACGAACCTGCCCCAGCGATCAACCATGACGAACCCCTTTGTGAACCACGTTCATTCCAGTAAACACCGTTAACGGTAAACGGTGTAAACTCGGGCCGTCAACGGGTCGACGGGAGGAAACGAGTGACGAGCAGCACAGCTTCGGGACGGCGGGAGCGGCAGCGCGAGGCGACCTACGCCGAGATCGTGAGCACCGCCCGCGCCCTGCTCGCCGAGGGCGGCGAGCTGTCCCTGCGCGCGATCGCCCAGCGGATGGGGATCACCGCGCCCGCGCTCTACCGCTACGTCGCCAACTACCAGGAGCTCGTCGACCTGGTCGCCTTCGAGATCGACAAGGCCGCGACCACCCGCTTCGCCGAGGCCGCCGCCCGCTACCCCGACGACGACCCGGCCGGGCAGCTCGTCGCCGCCACCGCCGCCTTCCGCAGCTGGGCCCTGGCGAACCCGCGCGAGTTCGGCCTGGTCTTCGCCAACCCGATCGCCGACAGCAGCTGCGTGCGCCGCGATTTGCTCACCTCCGCCACCTCGGGCCACTTCATGAACGGCCTCCTGGTGCGGATCTTCCACGAGCGCGGCATCCCGCACCCGGCGCTCGACGAGCTGGATCCGGAGGTCCGCGCCGCCGTCCTCGATCCGCTGATCCCGATCGATGCCTCAGCGATCGACGAGGCCGACCGCGGTGTGCTGTGGATCTTCATGCGGGCCTGGCAGACGCTCTACGGCGTGGTCACCCTCGAGGTGTTCGGCCACATGGACCCACGCGTCATCGAGAGTGCCGCCATGTTCACCGCCGCCATGCACTCCCAGCTCCCGCCACTGGGGCTGGACGCCGAGCCGGAGGGCCCGCGGCTGCAGGCGATCCTCGCCGCGGAACTGGCCCGCGAGGCAGCTCAGAAGCCGTAGCTGCGCAGCACCTCGTCGACCCAGACCGGCACCAGGTCGCCGGCCCGGCCGTGCCGCGCCTCGGAGAAGAAGTGGGTGCCCTCACTGGGCTCGAGGTTGAGCTCGAGGGTCTTGGCCCCACACGACGCCGCCAGCTGCACGAA
This sequence comes from Nocardioides dubius, assembly GCF_039528155.1. Taxonomy (NCBI): domain Bacteria; kingdom Bacillati; phylum Actinomycetota; class Actinomycetes; order Propionibacteriales; family Nocardioidaceae; genus Nocardioides; species Nocardioides dubius. The sequence goes on from NZ_BAAALG010000009.1 coordinate 11,760, forward strand.
CCCGGCGGCCGGGTAGACCGCACCCGAGGTGCCGACCGAGACGAAGAGGTCGGCACGCAGCAATCGGCGCTGGATCTCGTCCATGCCGTAGGGGATCTCGCCGAACCAGACGACGTCCGGGCGCAGCTCGCTGACGCCGCAGCGCGGGCAGGGCGGGAAGTCGGAGAGCTCGCCGGTCCAGTGCACCCGGCCGTCGCAGGCGCGGCACCAGGCCTTGAGCAGCTCGCCGTGCATGTGCGCGACCTGGGTCGACCCGCCGCGCTCGTGCAGGTCGTCGATGTTCTGGGTGACCAGGAAGAGGTCGTCGCCCAGCACCTCCTCGAGCCGGGCCAGCGCGACGTGCGCCGGGTTCGGCTCGACGTTCTTCAGCGACTTGCGCCGCTCGTCGTAGAAGCGCTGGACCGCGGTCGGCTGGGCCTCGTACGCCTCCGGGGTGGCGACGTCCTCGATCCGGTGGCCCTCCCAGAGCCCGTCGGCGTCGCGGAAGGTGGGCACGCCGCTCTCCGCAGAGATGCCGGCGCCGGTCAGCACCACGATCCTCATCAGGTGACTCCGAACTCGTTGGGTCTCGTCAGGCGGCGACCAGACTAGCCCGTGCGACGTGCACCCGATCACATCCCCCAGCCGAGCGCGGCCCCGCTCAGTCGGCGGTGGGTCGCGGCAGGTGGCCGGCGATGAAGAGCGCCTCCGCCGTCACGCAGGGCTCGCCGTCCACGCTGAGAACGCCCTGGGTGTAGAGCTTGCGGCCATCGACGCTCTCCTGCTTGGCGCGGATGGTGATCGGCTCTCCCAGGGGCACCGGGCGCTTGAAGTTGAGCGTCAGCCGAGCGGTCATCCCGCCCCGGCCGGCCCAGCCGTTGGCCATCCCGAGGGTGTGGTCGAGCAGCAGCGCCGAGATGCCGCCGTGCGCCATCCGCGGCTGGCCCTGGTAGGCGATCGGCAGAGTGGTGCTCGCTTCGACCGAGCCGTCGGGCTGACCGTGCACGACCAGCGGCGGTGCGATCGGGTTCTGCGGCCCGGTCACCAGATCGTGACGGTTGGGGCCCTCCTGCTGCCACATCTCGACGAGCCGGGCGGCCTCGTCGGGCAGCGCGTCCTCGACCTCGGCGGCGATCGCGTTGATCCGCGTGGCCAAGGCGTCGGTGTCGTAGTCGGTGCTGTCGCCGAGGCGGACCAGCGCATCGACCAGTCGCCGGGCGGCCGCCGCGGCAGCGTCCAGGCCGCCCTCGCTCGCGCGCGCCGACATCAGCACCGGCTCGCCACTGCCTGCGTCCCTGCCTGCGCCTGCCTGGGTCACCACTTCGTACTCGACCGTCTCCGCCATGCCTGCACGCTAGAGCCGCGCCCCGCCTGTGACCGCTCCCCGATCCCGCTGGCAAGGACGCCGAGGGCGCACAAATGGCACCCGAAGGCGCACTTGTAGCGGCCGAAGGCGCACCTGTAGCGGCCGAGGGCGCACTTCTGGCGGGCGAAGGCGCAGCAGGGCTCGACCGCGGGCGCTCAGAGCGCGCGCAGCTGAGCCCGCAGGTCGGCGTCGAGCTGCTCGGTCGCATACGACAGCGCGGTGCGCCCCATCCGGGAGGCGTGCTCGGTGAGGTGGTCCACGAGCGCCGCCCGATCGATCCGCTTGCCGACCTCGCGGAGCATCCAGCCGGAGGCCTTCTGGATCAGGTCGCGACGATCGTCGATCACTGCGGACGCCGCGGCGAAGGTCGGGGCACTGGCACCCGCCTTGATGTGGGCGAAGGTCGCGATGATGCCGACCCGTCGTCGCCACAGGTCCTGCTCGCCGACCAGCTCCATGACCAGCGCGGTGCCGGCGCCCTCGGTGCGCAGGTGCTCGCCGACCAGCCACTCCGCGGAGACGTCGACCAGGTCCCAGCTGTTCACGCAGCCGGCATGGACGGCGTCGAGGTAGAGCTCGTGCAGCTGCTTGCGCAGGGCGTCGTCGCGGCTGCGGGGCCGGAGCGCACGGCGGAACGCGTCGACCGCCATCGCCAGGGCTGCGAACCGGTGCTCGTGCTCGTCGTCGTCGAGCAGGTCGCGGACCTCGCTCCACGCCAGCCCGGTGTGCTCCTTCGCCACCGCCCGCACCACCGGCACCCGCACACCGAGGAAGACGTCACCCTCGCCGTACCCGCCCGGGTGGGTCTGGAAGAACCTCGCCAGGCTCTCCGCGTAGTACGGATCAGCCCGCAGCGCGAGCGCCGCGCGCACGTCGTCCGCAGTCAAAGTGGGCACCACCTCACCCTAGAGCCGCCCCCACCTTGACCGGGCTCCGGATAGTCCCTGACGTTTTCGTGGTTTTCGGGGGCAGAAAACCACGAGAACGTCAGGGACTATCCAGAAAGTTGGACGTAGGTCAGGTTCGGCGGCGCAGGTGAAGCAGGCCGGGGAGGATCAGCAGAAGGGCGGCGAGCAGGTGCCACCAGCGCACGGGGGTGCCGGTGTCCGGGAGTCCGGACGTCGTCTCCCGGGTGGGGTCGGTTGCGGTGTCGTCGCCCGCGTCGTCGGTCCCGTCGTCCCCGCCGTTCCCGCCGTCGCCAGGACCAGTGCCGGGGTCGTCCGTGCCCGGGTCGTCGGTGTCGGCTGCGCGCACGGTGAGCGCTACCTCGGCGGTGAGGGTGTCGCCCGGCGCCGCTGCCCGCGAACCGCCCTCGCCCGGCGCGGCTGCCGGCGCGCGGCCCAGGCCTGGCACCAGATAGGAGGCCGTCACCCGGTAGTCGCCACCCTGCTCGGCGCCGCAGGCGTTGGCCTCGCAGCGCCCGGCACCCGAGATCGCGAAGGTCGCCGCATCGGTGAGGTCGCCCACCGGGTTGTCGAACTCGTCGTAGCCGGCCACGCCGAACTGCTGCACCCCGCCCGCGTCGATGGTGGCACCGTCGGGCGACACCTCGATCCGGTCGACGCCCGCCGCGCTCACGATCAGCCGCGCGTCGTCGGTGAGTCCGGCATAGGCGCCCGTCACCGTGTACTCGCCGGCCGCGGTGCTGCCGCAGGAAGCGGCCACACAGTCCGCTGCGCCGGTGCTCGGCACGAAGGTGGTCTCCTCGGTGACCTCCTCGATGAGGTCACCCGAGGCCGCAAGCAGCATGGCCTGGAACCCGACGCGCTCACCTGCCACGGCACGGCCGGTCTCGGGCAGCACCAGCAGGTAGGCCTCCTCGGGCACCTCGACGATGAGCTCGGCGGTCAGGTCCGGCAGCCCGGAGGCGGTTGCGGTGACCTGATGAGTGCCCGGCGTCCGGGAGGAGCAAGTCCCTGCGTCACAGGCGACGGCGTCACCCGCGAACGCGTACTCACCGGTCGGCGTCGACACCTGGTTGTCGTACTCATCGTAGCGGGTCACCAGGTAGTCGACCGGCTCACCCGGGCGCACCGTTGCGGTGGCGGGAGTCAGCTCGTCGTAGGCAGCGGCTGCTGGAGTGACCGTCACCGTCACCGCATCCGACAGCTCGCCCAGGGTGCCGGTGATCTCGTAGTCCGCAGCAACCGTGCTGACGCAGGTGCCCATGCCACACGCCATCGCCCCCATGCTGCGGAACGCCGTCTCCTCGGTGACGTCGCCGAGGAGACGATCCTGGTCGTCGTAGGCGGTGGCCGTCAGCGCGATCACCTCGCCGGCGGCCACCCGGGTCGGCGACGCCGTGACCTCGATGTGGTCGACCTCGGCGGGGATCACGGTGAGCAACGCGTTCATCGTCCAGGAGTCACCGGCGACCTCACCGAAGTAGTCGCTCATGTCGATGCCGATGACGTAGGTTCCGGGCTCGTCGGACCAGCACGCATAGCCCTCGCAGGTCGCGCCCGCGCTCGCCCTCATCTGGAGCCCGATGAACCCAGAGGTGCGCCCGGCGAGGTTCCCGTACTCGTCGACCCCGCCGAACAGATAGGTCTGGCGCTCGCCGGCTCGGACCACGGCGTTCGCGGGCGCGATCCCGTTGCGCACCGACTCGCCGGCAACCACCTGCATGCTGGTGCGCGCGGAGAGGGCAGCGTAGGACGCCGTCACCGTGAAGTCGCCGGCGAGGGTGGAGGTGCAGGTGTCGGCCTCGCACGAGCGTTCGTGCCGCACCCCCGGTGTCTGCCAGGTCCCGGCGCCGTCGATCGCCAGCGTCACGCCATCGCTCAAGGTGCCGAGCGGCTGGTCATCGGCGTCGAAGCCGCGGACGACGAACCGGCCCGGCTCCCCCGCCGTCGTCGGCAGGTCGACCTGGTTGACCCGGATCCGCGCCACCTGGGACGGATCGATCGGGCCGTCCGGGTGGACCCACAGGGTGCCCTCGGCGCGCAGCTCCCGGTAGGTGGCCGTGATCGGGTACCGGCCGGGCGTCTCGGCGCCGCAGAGCACCAGGAAGCACTGGGCGGGTGCCTGTGCGGTCAGGATCAGCTCGGGCATCTGCGCCTCATCAGGGCGGGTGCGGTTGCCGAAGCGGTCGACGAACCAGGCGCTGATCGGCGCGATCTCCCTGGCCTGGGCTTGCAGCTCGTCGGGGTCGAGGACCAGCTTCACCGGGTCGGCCGCCTGCACCAGGATCCGCTCGTTGGCCCGGGCGGCGCGATAGATCGCGAGGATGTCGTACGCGCCGACCTTGTCGATGGTGCAACGGGCGCCGGTGCAGCTGCCGACGTCCTCGGTGAGGTCGCTGTAACTGGCGTGGATGATCCGGAACGTGGTCTGGTCGGTGACGTCGATCGGGTCCCCAGCGGCGTCTCGGCCCACCGCCCGCACGTCGAACCCGGTACCGGCCTCGACACTCTCCTGATCCAACTCCACCCGCAGCCCGCTGACCGCCCCGGTGGCGTCCTCGACCACGAACTCGGCCTCGGCCTGCACGGTCGGATCGCTGATGAGCGTGGCCGTGATCGGGTAGCTGCCGGGAGTGGACGACGAGCACGACAGCGTTCCCGCCGTGAGGGCGCAGCCGAGGTCCGCGGCGTGGTCGAGCGACACCGGCTCGGTGACCGAGCGCACCCAGTTGCCCTGCTCGTCGCGCCACACCAGCGAGAGCTGACGCACCTCGCCGGGCAGCACCGAGACCCGTGCGGGCACGACGCTCAGCGTCCGCGGCTCCCCGGGCAGCACCTCCAGGCTGGCCACGTCGGCCAGCCGCCCGAGGCTCGCCTTGACCACGAACTGGCCGGCCCGCTGGCTGCGGCAGACGTTCGCCTCGCAGGTCCCCGCACCGCCGACGAACTCGAAGGAGGCGCGGGCGGTGACGTCCTCGGTCTGGGCGTCGTCGTCACCCGCCCAGACCGTGAACGTCGCCTCCTCGCCGACCCCCACCGTCGTCGTGTGTGGCTCGACCCTGATCCGAGTCGGCTCTGCCGCTGCGGGCGCCTCTGCCGGTGCCGCCTGCTGGGCGGGCGGCGACGTCGGCTCGGCGGGCGCCTGCTCCGGTGCGGGCGCCTGCTCCGGTGCAGGTTCCGGGTCCGGCACGTCCTCGGGGGCGGCCTCCGGTGACGGCGCCGCCTCCTCCCCGCCAGGTGGCGCGGTCTCCTCTGGCGCCCCCGCGCCGCCAGAGGAGACCGGTGCGTCGCTCTGCGCGACGGTGGCCGGGCCGGTCGGCTCCGGCACGCCGTCGTCAGCGAACGCTGTGGTGCTGACGACCAAGGACGCCGCCAGCGTCCACGCCGCCACCACCCCGACCCCCGCCTCGACCCGACCCGGACGACGACCAAACCGCATGACACAACTCCCGATCACGCCGGCGGTCCCAGACGCCACCGGTGTGTCCACCGAACCGTGTCCACCACCTCACCGGCTACGCAGGAGCGTGGGATTCGCCCGCAGATTCACCCGCCCTGCGCACATTGCGACGTCGCGGCGATCTCGACAGGCTCGATCCATGGCGGGCGTGGGATCAGCGGTGACCCGGCGGGTCGAGCAGGTCGAGCTCCACCGCCCGCTCCAGCACCGCATCGCGGGAGTTGACGCCGAGCTTGCGGTAGATCCGCTGCAGGTGCGTCTTCACCGTGTTCTCACTGATGTGCAGCGCGGCCGCGATCGCGGTGCGGGTGCGGTGTTCGACCATCGCCGCGATCAGCGCTCGCTCCTTCGCGCTCAGCATCACCACCGCACCCTCTCCACTGGCGAAGCAGGTCGGCACCTCGATCGCCAGGTGGGCTTGGAGATCCGCGCTTCCCTGCTCCGCGGCGATCGCCCGCAGCCGGTTGAGGTCGGCCGCCGGCAGGTAGCTCAGATGCAGCCGGGCTCCACCCGGCCCGACCTGCGCGATGGCGCGTTCGAGCAGCGCAGCGGCAGGCTCGTCGCGGCCGAGACGAGCAGCCGCGGCAGCCGTCACGGTGAGCACCGCGGCCAGGGAGCGCGCGGTGTGGCCGGGACGAGACTCCTGTGTGGCAAGGGAATTCCAGACGCCGTCGGCGTCACCGGCCAGCAACCGGGCGAGCATCCAGGCCGGCGCATACTGTCCACCGAAGCGGGTCGGGCGCCGGAGCAGGGCAGCCGCCTTGGCCCCGTTCCCCGCCGCGAGCCAGGAGATGGCGAGTGCCGAGCGCAGCGCCGCACCGGCCAGGTTGTCGCCCGTGCACGGAGGCGCGGGGACGCGGCGCAGCTGCTCCTCGACGATCCGGGCCTGGGCGCCGGCATTGCCGAGCCCGATCTGGGCGTGCAGGCGGACCCAGGCGTGCAACGGCCAGAACTCCGTGGTGTCGAAGACGACCCCGCAATCGTCGAACTGCGCGAGCGCCGCGTCGAAGTCGAAGAGATCGAGGTGCAGGATCGCCTCCCCGATCCGCCCGGCTGCATTGACGTGTGTGCGCTCCTCGCCCGGGCGCCAGCCCTCGGCGCGGAGCTGGGCACGCACCGATCGCGCCTGGTCGCACCAGCCCTCGAAGGCGGCCATCCCGAGTGCGTGGGCGATGGACTGGTTGCGGGCGGTCGGCTCGACCGCGACGGCGACCGCACGGCTCGCCGTCGACCGGGCCTGCTCGAGGTCGCCGGCCAGGAAGAAGGAGTAGCCGAGGTTGCGCAAGGCCATCGGCTGCAGCGCCGCCACGACCTCACGCTCGGCGGGGGCGATCGCGTCGTTGAGCTCGAGCGCCTTCGCTGCCGCGCGTGCGGACTCCTCGGTGCGCCCCAGCAACCGCAGGCTGACGGTGCGAGCGACATGGCCCAGCAGGTAGTGCGCCAGCGTCGGGTTGGGCATCTTCGGCCGCTCCCACTCCGCGGAGATCTTGAAGAAGTCCGCGGCCGCGCCGCGCAGCGAGGGGTCACGGAAGCAGGCCAGCCCACGGCCGAAGGCGAGCGCCGGGAAGTTGATCAGCGCCCGGCTCGGCACCGAGGCCAGGTGGCGGTTGACCAGGCTGGAGGAGACGGCGTCCTGGTTCGTGCCGACGACGCCGGCATAGACCCACGCCGCGATCCCGAAGAGGCCGGCGCCGACCGCCATCTCCAGGGCCGCCTCGTAGCCGCCGTGACTGGCCAACCAGATCGCGCTGGTCTCGGCGGTCCGGGTCTGCTCGGCCGGTGGCCAGGCCCGCACCTCGGTGAGCATCGCGTCGCGCAGCGACTCGACATACTGGAACACCTGCTTGCCGGGCGCGAACGGGATCCAGCGGCCGAAGCCGTTCCACTCCAGCTCGTCGAGGATCTCCTTCACCTGCGTGGCATCGGCGACCTGCGGCACCAGCGCGAGGGCCAGGTCCGGGTCGAAGTAGGGCGGCACACTGGTGGCCAGGACGAAGTCGTAGGCGGCCCGTTGCTGGAGCTGACGGCGCAGGTCCTCGGCCACCAGGCTCTGCCACCCCTCCGGATTGCCGAGGCCCGCCATCCGCACGACGCCGGCGGCCGGCAGGCTCTCCGGGGAGAGCAGCGCAGCCCGGAGCGCGAGCGGATAGCCGCGGGTGGCGTGGTGCAGCCGCGCCGCGTCGTCCGGTGCCGACGGGGCGGCGAACGCGCGCAGCAGGTCGTCGGTCTCCTCCGGCGTGAAGGCCAGGTCGCGCTCGGTGAGCAGCTGCACCTCTCCGCGCAGGGTTCGCGCCGGTCCGGCCAGGCCGCTGGAGGTGCGCGTGGTGACGACGACCCGCAGTTGTGGCACGAGATCCGCGAGTCGGGTCAGGTCGTCGTCGACGAGCTCGGCGGGCGAGCGGACGCGCTCATAGGCATCGACCACCAGCAACGGGCTCGCGCAGCGGCTGAGGCCGCGCGCGATCACCGATGCGGGATCGTCGCTGTGCTCGACCTCGTTGACCAGCCCGAGCGTGGAGCCGTCGACGATCCCGGCACGCCCCGATCCGGCCAGCACGGTCTGCCAGAAGCCGGAACGGGACGCCAGATCGCTCTCCAGCGTCACCCAGACGACGTCACTGGGCGACGCCGTCTCCGCCCACGCCCGCACCAGACTCGTCTTGCCGAACCCGCTGGGCCCGGAGATCACGGTCAGGCGGCTGGTGCTCTGATCGAGCAGATCGTGCAGACGGCGGCGGGGCAGCAAGACCGACGGATGGCCCGGCATCGCTCACCTCGTCCCGAGTGGTTGTGCTCGACTCGACACTAGGGTCGCGACGACGACGCCGCAGCCGCTTGACCAAGGTGGCGCAGGCACCCACCCGGGCCTCATCGCAGGAACGGGGGGTGCAGGGTGGTCGCCGCGCCGACCCGGTAGAGCCGCGCCGGCCGGCCGCCGTCGCGGGTCGTGGTGGCGTCGGTGGGCTCCAGGAAGCCGGTCGTTCCGGTGATCTTGCGGTGGAAGTTGCGCGGGTCGAGGGTGGTCCCCCACACCACCTCGTACACCCGTCGCAGCTCGGTGATCGTGAACTCCCTGCCACAGAAGGCCGCAGCCAACGGGGTGTACTCGAGCTTGGCGCGGGCGCGCTCGACGCCGTCACGCAGGATCTGCTCGTGATCGAAGGCCAGCGTCTCGGGCGTGGCCAGCAGCTCGCGGACGGGCCGCCAGGCCGCCTCTGCCGCGTCGGTGCCTGCCCTCGGCGTCGGAAGGTCGGCCGCGAGGGCGATGTAGGCGACGGTCACGGTGCGCATCCGGGGGTCGCGATCGGGCGCACCGTAGGAGGCCAGCTGCTCGAGGTGGAAGCGATCGGCCACGATCCCGGTCTCCTCCTCGAGCTCCCGGGCCGCTGCCGTCGGCAGGTCCTCCCCGGGATCGAGGAAGCCACCGGGCAGTGCCCACTCGCCGCGGAACGGCTCCTCGCCGCGACGGATCACCAGTGCCTGAAGCTCATCGGCGCGCACCGTGAGCACGACGAGGTCGACGGTCACGGCCACCGGCGGGTGGTGCTGCTCTCCAACCATGGGCCGAGCCTACCACTTAACGTCATCTTGACGATTACGACTGGAAGGGATTACTGTCACTTTGACATTAATTCCGAGGATGAGGAGACCCCGATGGCTGACATCGCCCGCTACCCCCTGGTCCGTCACCTGCGCGGATCGGGCACGACGCACATCGAGCAGATCCGCAACGGCAGGACGGTGCGCGCCGGCGTCGGCGCCTCGTTCTGGTTCCGGCCCCTGACCGCCGTCCTCAACGAGGTCCCCGTCGACGATCGCGAGCTGCCGTTGATGTTCCACGCCCGCACCAGCGACTTCCAGGACGTCACCGTGCAGGCGACCGTCACCTACCGGGTGACCGACCCGGGGACGGCGGCCGGACGCATCGACTTCTCGATCGACCCCGGAACCGGCGCCTGGCGCAGCACGCCGCTGGACCAGGTCGCCAGCCTGCTGACGGAGTCGGCACAGCAGTACGCGATCGACCTGCTGGCGGGCGTCGACCTGACCACCGCGATGGCGGGCGGCGTCGGCCCGGTGCGCACCGTGATCGCCGCCGGCCTGGCCGCCGACGCACGACTGGCGGAGACCGGGATCGCGGTGGTCGGCGTCCGAGTCGTCGCGCTGCGCCCCGAGCCCGAGGTGGAGAAGGCGCTGCGCACCCCCACCCGCGAGCAGGTGCAGCAGGAGGCCGACAAGGCGACCTTCGAGCGGCGCGCGGTGGCCGTCGAGCGGGAGCGCGCGATCGGCGAGAACGAGCTGCAGACGCAGATCGAGCTGGCCCGTCGCGAGGAGCAGCTGGTCGCCCAACGTGGCGCGAACGCCCGACGGGAGGCTGAGGAGGCCGCCGCCGCACGCGCCGTGGCCACCGAGGCCGACGCCAGCCAGATGGTCGCGATGGCGGAGGCACGAGCCGAGAGCGTCCGCTTGGAGGGTGCTGCCGAGGGCGAGGCCGAGGCGGCGCGCGTCGGCGCCTACCGCGACACCACCGAGGCGGTGTTGCTGTCGCTGGCGGTCAAGGAGCTGGCCGCGAACCTGCCGAACATCCAGACCCTGGTGCTGAGCCCGGACCTGGTCACCCAGGCACTGGCGCAGCTGGGAACCGGCAAGGTGACCCCATGAGCCTGACACCCCGGGTGGTCGTCGTCACCCGTCGCAGCGAGTACGACGAGATGCTGGCCACCCACGGGACCCGCGGCCAGGCGGCGTTTTTCCTGAGCACCCGGGGGCGTGACATCGCCGAGGTCGAGGAGCGGCACCGTCGGCTGCAGCGCGCGATCGAGGTCGCCACCGCCGCGATCCCGGTCGACTGGCGGCGGGGAGTCGTCGAGCGGTCCGACGTCTCGCGCTTCCTGTTCTCGCCCGACGACGTCGTCCTGGTGGTCGGCCAGGACGGCCTGGTGGCGAATGTCGCCAAGTACCTCGACGGGCAGCCGGTGATCGGCGTCGACCCGGAGCCCGGACACAATGCCGGGGTGCTGGTCACCCACGCCGCCGGCGACGTCGGCGACCTGCTGCGAGCGCCCGGCGACGTGCGCGAGCGGACCATGGTCGAGGCCAGGCTGGACGACGGCCAGCGCCTGCTCGCCCTGAACGAGATCTTCATCGGCCACCCGAGCCACCAGACCGCGCGCTACGACCTGCGCACCCCGGACGGCGGTGCCGAGAGCCAGGCCTCCTCGGGAGTGATCGTGGCGACCGGGACCGGCGCCACCGGCTGGTGCCGCTCGGTCGCACGCGAGCGCCACAGCCCGCTGGCGCTGCCCACGCCGGCCGACCCGCGGCTGGTCTGGTTCGTCCGTGAGGCCTGGCCCTCCCCCGCCACCGGCACCACCCTCACCGAGGGGGAGCTCGTCGGCACCGAGCTCACGCTGACCGTGCAGTCCGACCGCCTGGTCGCCTTCGGCGACGGCATCGAGGCCGACGCCCTGTCCCTGACCTGGGGACAGACGCTGAGCATCGGGCGCTCGGAGAAGGTCCTGCGCCTGGTGGCCAGAGGTGCAGGCCTCGCGGATCGGTGAGGTTGCCCGCCGATGTGGGACGCTGGTCGGCGTGCGACGGGCGATGATCAGTGATGCTGCCCTGTTCAAGGCGTTCGATCCCGGCACCCTTGCCCGCGGGCGCCAGTACGCAGCAACGCGGCGGGTCATCTCCGCCGCCGTCGACGACACCGACCCCGACGAGACGACCGTCAGCGGACTCGTCGCAGGCACCGGCCGGGCGCCGTACCGGGTCACCATCCGGCTGCGCGACGACAGCATCCGGGCCAACTGCGCCTGCCCGGTCGGCTACCAGTGCAAGCATGCCGCCGCGATACTGCTGGAGATCCGGTCCTCCACGTCGCGCCAGGCGCAGCCCACCACCCCGGCCTGGCAACGCAGCCTGGACCAGGTGCTCCAGCCGCTGGAGGGAGCGGACCCGGCGTCCGGTGCCCGCAAGAGGGTGGCCCTCCAGTTCGAGATCCCGGTGCCCAACCGGCGTCGCTACCGGAGCCATGCCGAGGCCGGGCAGCGGCTCTGGCTGCGCCCGATGCGCCAGGGTGCGCGGGACAACTGGATCAAGACCGGAATCACCTGGGCCAACGCCGAGGCGCCCCAGTACGACGACGTCCACGACCCCGACCAGCTCGCAGTGCTGAGCCGGATCGTCCGCGCGATCCCCGGTGCCGCGCCCCGCGACGTCATCGACCTGACCCTGATCGGGCCGCAGCTGCCCGAGCTGCTGGTGCAGGCCGAGGAGGCCGACATCCCGCTGCTCGGCGGCGAGCGGATCTCCACGGTCACGCTCGCCGAACCGCTCGACGCCGGCGTCGACGTCCACGCCCACGAGGACGGCGCGCGGCTGAGCATCGGCGTGTGGCACGACGAGCGCTTCGTCTCCGGCGACGACCTGCTGCTGCTCGGGCGGCAACCGCACTCGGTCGCCCTGCTCGCCCCGACCCGTGAGGGATCGACGGCGCGGCACCCCAAGCTCCGCCTGGTGCTCGCCCCGCTGCGCCGCCACCTGCCCGAGGCGCTCCTGCAGATCCACCAACGCGGCGGCGTCCTGGAGGTCCCGGCGACCGACCGTGCCGCGTTCGAGGAGGAGTACCTGCCCCGGCTGCGGCAGCAGCTGCCGGTCACCTCCTCCGACTCCTCCCTGCTGCTCGCCGAGGAAGCGCCGCCTCGGCTCGAGGTCCACCTCACCTGGCGCGAGCTGGACGCCGAGGTGGCCTGGCGTTGGCGCTACGGAGCCCGGCACTTCGCCCTCGACAGCAACGACCGCGCCCCTGCGGTGCGGCGTCCCGCGTTGGAGCGCGCCGTCCTGGAGCTGGTCGAGCCCTGGCGACGCCTGCAGCCCCGGATCACGCTGGCCGGCGTCGAGGCGATCGACTTCGTCGCCGACGACCTCCCGGCACTCCTCGCCCATGACGACGTCGACGTGCGCGAGTCCGGGCAACGCCCGCACTTCCGCGAGGCGGTGGGGGCGCCCACGATCGAGTTCGTCGCCGACGAGGACGCCGCTGATGCCACCACCGACTGGCTGGACCTGCGCGTGGTGATCGACATCGAGGGCGAGCAGCTGCCGCTCACCGACCTGCTGGGGGCTCTCACCGCCGGACAGACCCGGGTGGTGCTGCCCAGCGGCCTGCACCTGACCACCGATCGCGCCGAGTTCCGCCGGCTCGCCGAGCTGGTCGCCGCTGCTGCCGAGATCCGGGGTGAGCGCGGCGAGCGGGTCCGGGTCGGACAGCGCGACCTGGGGCTGTGGGCTGACCTCGACGACCTCGGCGCCGTCGACGCCCTGGCGGCACGTTGGGTGGAGGCGGCGCGAGCACTGCTCTCCCAGGAGTCGCTGCCGGACGTCGACCCGGCCGGCCTGGTCAGCACGCCGCGCCCCTATCAGCTCGAGGGGATCCGCTGGCTCGTGCAGCTGTGGCAGCTCGGGCTCGGCGGCATCCTCGCCGACGACATGGGGCTCGGCAAGACCCTGCAGACGCTGGCGATGATCAGTCATGCCCGCACCCACGGCGCCGGCCCCTTCCTGGTGGTCTCGCCGACCAGCGTGATGACCGCCTGGGCATCCGAGGCGGCCCGGCACACGCCCGGGCTCGAGGTGCGCGTGGTGGACGCCTCGGCCGCACGCCGGTCCGAGTCGTTGGCCGAGGTGGTCGCCGGCGCGGACGTCGTGGTCACCTCCTACACCCTGTTCCGGCTGGAGGCCGAGGCCTACGCGGAGCTGGCGTGGGGAGGCATGGTGCTGGACGAGGCGCAGGCGATCAAGAACCACCAGAGCAAGACCTATCAGGCCGTGCGCCGACTGGAGGTGCCGTTCCGGCTCGTGGTGACCGGGACCCCGTTCGAGAACCGGTTGATGGAGCTGTGGTCCCTGCTCTCGGTGGCCGCACCCGGGCTCTACCCGTGGCCGCAGAAGTTCCTCGACCAGGTGGTCCGCCCGATCGAGAGACAGGGCGACGCCGAGGCGCTCGCGCGGTTCCGTGCCCGGCTGCGGCCGTTCATCCTGCGCCGGACCAAGGATCTGGTGGCCGCCGACCTGCCCGCCAAGCAGGAGCAGGTGCTGGAGGTCCAGCTCACCGCGGGACACCAGCGGCTCTACGACACCTGGTTGCAGCGCGAACGTCAGGCGATCCTCGGACTGGTCGACGACTTCGACTCCAACCGGGTGGCGATCTTCAGCGCGCTGACCCGGCTCCGGCAGCTGAGCCTCGACCCGGCGCTGGTCGACGACGCGCACGAGCACGTGGGCTCGGCGAAGCTGGACGTGCTGGCCGAGCACCTGGTCGAGCTGGCGGCCGAAGGCCATCGCGCCCTGGTCTTCAGCCAGTTCACCGGCTTCTTGAAGCGCGCTCGCGCGCGCCTCGAGGCGGAGGGACTGACCGTCCGCTACCTCGACGGCGCCACCCGACAGCGCGCCGCCGAGATCGAGGCCTTCAAGTCCGGTGACGGCGACGCGTTCCTGATCAGTCTCAAGGCCGGCGGGGTCGGGCTGACCCTGACCGAGGCCGACTACGTCTTCGTGCTCGACCCCTGGTGGAACCCGGCTGCCGAGAACCAGGCGGTGGACCGGGCGCACCGGATCGGCCAGCAGCGCCCGGTGATGGTCTATCGCCTGATCTCCGCGCGCACCATCGAGGAGAAGGTGGTCGCCCTCAAGGAGCGCAAGGCGGAGCTCTTCGCCTCGGTCTTCTCGGGCGACGGCGCGCTGAGCGCAGGCATCGACGCCGAGGACGTGCGGGAGCTGTTCAGCTGAGCCGGCACCGCTCCCGCACGTCGGATGCTCACGCTGTCGGCTGAGGCTCCGCCATCACCCGGATCCGGGCCACCTCGGCGCGGGCGTGGGAGACGTCGTCGCTCTCGGCGCCCCGACTCGCGCCGATCGCGTGGGTCAGGTCGAGGATCGCGTGACGCAGATGCTTGCGTCCCTTGCGCGCATGGTGGTTCGGCGCCGCCTTGCGATAGGCCTTGCCGGCCTTCTTGTCCAGGGTCGCCTCGACCTCGGTCTCGGACAGGACGCCAGCGGCAACCTCCGGAGCGAGGATGTCGCGGACCCGACGAGACGGTGGTCTGGGCGCAACTGCTCGCGCAGACCCACGAGGGCGCCCGGCTGACGCCCACCTTCCTCGCCTTCCTGGCGATCGCGTTCCTGCTCTCGGCGGTGGGGGTGGCGACGGCGTCACCGTTGACCCTGGTCGGAGCGATGGTGGTGGGGCCGGAGTTCCGACCGTTGGCGGCACTGTCGGTGGGCGTGGTCCGCCGCGACCTCGCGCTGGTGCGGAGGTCGGCGCGGACGCTCGCCATCTCGTTCCCGGCAGCGATGGTGGTCACCGCGATCGCCACCTGGATCTGGATCCGGTTGGGGTGGATCGGCGTCGGCGACGTCGAGAACGCCCGCGCCTTCGACTTCATCTACGAGGTGGGGCCGTTCTCACTGGTGGTGGCACTGCTCGCCGGCGCAGCCGGGATGCTGGCGCTGGTCACCTACTCCTCCACCGTGCTGGTGGGCGTCTTCATCTCGGTGACCACCGTGCCCGCCGCCGGACTGGCCGTCGTCGCGGTGTTCGCGGGCAAGTGGCACGTGGTGCTGAGCTCGCTGGCCCAACTCGGCGTCAACCTCGCAGGCATCGTGCTCTCCGGAGTGGCGGTCCTCCTGTTGCTGTTGCTGCGCGACAGCCGGCGCGAGGCAACGGTCACCGCGCAGCGCCTGAGCGGGCACTGATCCGGGCAGCTGACGGATCCGCGGCGGCAGGTACGCAGCGTCGTCAGCCCAGCAGCTTCGCCTTCGCCGCCGCGAACTCCTCGGCACTCAGCACGCCAGCCGCCTGCAGCTCTCCCAGCTTCTGCAACTGGTCAGCCAAGGACTCGGCTTGAGCGGCACCCGAGCGTGGCTCCGGTTCGGGTTCCGGGGCCAGACCACCGGTGGGGTCCATCGCCAGCATCTGCTCGACATGCGCACTGAAGCGCTCCAGGAGCTTGCCGAGCTGCCTGCTCTCGGCAGCGTTCGCCGTGATGTTGACCCGTGAGCTGATCCGGCTCGCGCCGGTGATGCTGAGGACGCAACCTCGCGGAGCCGGAAGCACGGCGGCCTGCCACGAACCGCCCCAGGAGAAGCCGGCCATCGGCGTCGAGAACGCGAGCCCGCTGGTGGCGACGTTCACCGATCGAGTCGACCAGCGGAGGTCCTGCAGTGCCCGTTGGAGAGCTTCGAACCCCCAGGTCGGGGTGAGCGGCGCGAAGCGCTCGGTGCCAAGTTCAGCCATGACGACGGATCCTAGCGTCGGCCTATGCCTCCGGGGGCGGACCGGCGAACGCCGCATGACGCGAACCGCGTGGGGCTCGCTCCTACGGCGTCGAAGATCGACGCGGTCAGCCTACTGCCAGCCCGATGGCATCAGTCGCCGAAGCGTTTGCGATCCAGCGTCTTGAAGTAGCCCTTCTTGAGCGCGCGCTCCGCGCTGTCCTTGGAGGTGGAGAAGAAGTCGCGCTCCGAGGTCGTCAGGCCGACGGTGTCGATCTTCTGACGCAGGAGAGCCAGTGTGCAGCAGAGATCGGCGGCCTGAAACAAGCTGTAGTCGGCAGGAACCACCTTGCGTACCTCGACGCTGAGGTGGGCATTGAAGATGCTGTTGACGAGGTGGGTGATCTCCCTCTGGCCGTTGTCGTAGTAGACGACGATGCGCTCCCAGGACAGGAAGAACTCGTAGTTCGACCGAATGAGGGCGCCGAGTTCGCGCGCCATCGCACTGACGAGTTGGTCCGTGTCGCCAAGCCCGCGCTTGCTGAAGACCCATGAGTGGTGAGTGATGTCGCAGGTGCGCACGAAGTCGACCAGGACCCGGAAGATCGATCGCCGAGATCGGCGGTCGAGCAGAACGTAGTCGTGTTCGCGCCGGATCAGGGGCCCGGTGTGGATCGCGTGGTTGGCCGACAACCCCCGCAACACCAGCGCCTCATGGATCTTGTCGAGGTGACCACTGATGTCGTCGCTCTGGTCATGGAAGACGAGGCTCAGCACGTAGAACGGCGAGTGCTTCTCGAAAGGTCCGAAGTCGCCCGACTCGTCGATGAAGATGCTCAGTTCACGCACGACATGACCTCTGGAAACGACTTGAGGCGGGAAGAACCCGCCTCAAGAGGGTGGCGGGGGATGTCCCCGCCTAAAGGTTGGACCAGGGCCTTGCGGCCAGCCCAGATCAGCAACTGTAGCAGCGCGAACCGACGGGACCAAGGGAGATTCCCCGCGTCTGACGGCCGCTCGCCTGCGCAATGCATCCGCCGAAAGCGCCGCTGAGACTTTTGCGGACTTTTGCGCACCAGAGGGGTGCTGGGAGACCCTTAACCCGGTCCTGAACTGCGCAAACGCCTCAACTCAGTAGTACCAGGGGTACGGGCTCCAGTCCGGGTCCCGCTTCTCCAGGAACTGGTTGCGGCCCTCGACTGCCTCGTCGGTCATGTAGGCAAGACGGGTGGTCTCGCCGGCGAAGAGCTGCTGGCCGACCAGGCCGTCGTCGAGCAGGTTGAAGGAGTACTTCAGCATCCGCTGCGCGGTCGGGCTCTTGCCGTTGATGATCCGGCCCCACTCCAGGCCGGTCGCCTCCAGCTCGGCATGCGGCACGGCCTTGTTGACCACGCCCATCTTCACGCCGTCCTCGGCGGAGTACTCCTGGCCGAGGAAGAAGATCTCGCGGGCGAACTTCTGCCCGGCCTGGCGCGCCAGGTACGCCGAGCCGTAGCCGCCGTCGAAGGAGCCGACATCGGCGTCGGTCTGCTTGAAGCGACCGTGCTCGATGCTGGCCAGGGTCAGGTCGCAGACCACGTGCAGCGAGTGGCCGCCACCGGCCACCCAGCCGTTGGCCAGGCAGATGACCACCTTCGGCATGAACCGGATCAGCCGCTGCACCTCGAGGATGTGCAGCCGCGCCAGCCGCGCCTTGTCGATCGGGCTGGGCTCCTCGGCACCGGTGGCACCCTGCGCGAGCGAGTCGCCGTCCGCCTCGTACTGGTAGCCGGCCCGGCCACGGATCCGCTGGTCGCCGCCCGTGCAGAACGCCCACTTGCCGTTCTTCTCGCTCGGGCCGTTGCCGGTCAGCAGCACGCACCCGACGTCGGCCGAGATGCGTGCGTGCTCCAGCACGCGCAGCAGCTCGTCCACCGTGTTCGGACGGAACGCGTTGAGCACGTCGGGGCGGTCGAAGGCGACCCGAACCGTGCCGTGGTCCACGGCCCGGTGGTAGGTCACGTCGGTCAGGTCCTCGAACCCGGGCACGACCTTCCAGGCCGCGGCGTCGAACGTCTGGGACACACCCTCGATTGCGCTCATGGTGGGCCACGTTAGTGCGCGCTCACCCCGCTCCGCACCCGACCCCCGCCGGGCGACCACTCCACGAGAAGCAACGCACGCGAAACACCGGGTCGTTATCGTGGTGGGCATGCCGTTCCTGCTGCGCGTTGAACTGCCCGACGTCCCCGGATCCCTGGGCCGGGTCGCCGCAGCGATCGGTGAGGCGGGCGGCGACATCGAGGCGATCGAGGTCGTCGAGCACCGCCCCGACGATGGCACCGCGGTCGACGATGTCCTCCTGGAGACCGCGCCGGGCGTGATGCCCGACTCGATCGTCTCGGCCTGCAACCTGCTCGACGGCGTCCACGTGCTGTGGATCTCGCGCTACGCCGCCGGCGGCAACCTCTTCCTGGACCTCGAGGCGGTCGAGGAGCTCACCGAGCACCCGGTGCAGGCCCTCGACCGGTTGATCGAGCTGCTGCCCGCCGTCTTCCGCTCCGACTGGGCGGCACGGCTGCGCAAGAACGACGGCGGCGCCGAGATCGTGCACTCCACCTCGGCCGCGCCGGACACCCTGCCCTGGTTCGACATCGACCGCTCCACCACCTTCGACGACGTCGACGGCGACATCGTGCTCGCGGTGGCACCGCTGCACAACGACCTGGTCGTGCTGGGCCGTCGCGGCGGCCCCGACTACCTGGAGTCCGAGCTCGCCCGGATGGGCCACCTGATCGGCCTCGCGGTCACCATCTCGCGCTCCTGAGCCGGGCTCAGCCGCCCCCGACCGGCAGGTCGGCCAACCGCTCGTAGCGCGGACGACGCCGCGGCCCCTCGCCCAGATGCGAGGCCACCAACGCGATCTCGTCGACGTCGAACGCCGCAGAGGTGAAGGTCTCGGCGACCCGCAGCCACCGGGTCACCTCCTCCGGGTGCGCGATCCGGGCCAAGGTCAGGTGCGGACGGAACCGCGCCCCGCCGACCTCGATGCCCGTCGCGGCAGCGGCATGCCGGGCTCCGGTCGCCAGCCTCGTCAGCTCGGCGGCGCCGTCGCCGGCCGCCTCGCCCCCACCCGAGCTGCCGTCCAGGGAGGCCGACGCGACTCCGGCCCACAGCACCTTGGCCCGGTCCACGCTCGGGAACGCACCCCCACCGCTGATCCGCAGCCGGAGCGGACCTCGCCGAGCGGCCGCGGCAGCCAGCCGCTCGATCAGCTCGTCGAGCTGGTACTCCTCGACCCGCGGCAGGAAGGCCAGGGTGAGGTGGAACTGCTCAGGCGAGGTCCAGCGCCAGCTGGCCGCCTCGCGCCGGGGCTCCCAGAAGGCGTCGATCTCCTCGACCACCTCCTGGGGCGGCACCACGGCGACGAAGCAGCGCATCGGCGCGCTCACAGGCCCAGGTCGCGCCCGATCAGCTCCTTCATGATCTCGTTGGAGCCGGCCCAGATCTTCGAGACGCGGGCGTCACGCCAGGCGCGGGCCACCCGGTACTCGTTCATGAAGCCGTAGCCGCCGTGCAGCTGCACGCAGTGGTCGATGACCTCGTTCTGGATCTGCGAGCTCCACCACTTCGCCTTGGCGGCGTCCACCGAGGTCAGGTCGCCGCTGTCGTGGGCGATCACGCACTGGTCGATGAAGGCCTGGGTGACCTCGATCCGGGTGAACAGGTCGGCGAGCAGGAACTTGTTGTGCTGGAAGGTGCCGATCGGCGCACCGAACGCCTGGCGCTCCTTCGTGTATTCCAGCGTCTCGAGGAGGATCTGGGTCGCGTGCGCGGTGTTGGAGATCGCGCAGCCGAGCCGCTCCTGGGGCAGCTTCTGCATCATGTGGATGAAGCCGCCGTCGAGGTCGCCGATGATGTGGTCGTCGCCGAGGCGGACGTCGGTGAAGAAGAGCTCGGCGGTGTCGGACTCGTCCTGGCCGACCTTGTCGAGCTTGCGGCCACGGCTGAAGCCGGGGGCGTCGGACGGGATCGCGAACAGGGTGATGCCGCGGGCGCCCTTCTCGGGGCTGGTCCGCACGGCGGTGATCACCAGATCGGCCGAGTAGCCGTTGGTGATGAAGGTCTTGGAGCCGTTGATCACCCAGTCGTCGCCGTCACGGACCGCGGTGGTCTTGAGTGCGGCCAGGTCGGAGCCGCCCGACGGCTCGGTCATCCCGATCGCGAGCAGGATCTCGCCCGACGCGACGCCCGGCAGCCAGCGCTGCTTCTGCTCCTCGGTGCCGAGCTCCACCAGGTACGGGGCGGTGATGTCGGCGTGGATCCCCACGCACGAGCCGAGCGCCGCGTTGACCTTGTTCAGCTCCTCGGTGAGCACCGCGTTGAACCGGTAGTCGCCGGCCTCGGAGCCGCCGTAGGCCTCGGGGATCTCCAGTCCGAGGAAGCCCTGGGCGCCCGCGCCGAGCCAGAACTCGCGGGGCAGTGCCTTGTTCGCGGCGTGCTCCTCGAGGTTCGGCTTGACCTCCCGGTCGAGGAAGGCGGCGACGGAGCCGCGGAACGATTCGTGGTCGGCGTCATAGATCGTGCGCTTCATGTACCCAAGGGTAACCATGACGTCGAGCCCCACCCTTGGACTTTTGTGCCAGTTTCGGGACGCAGGTCTGTCAACCCCTGGGGAAGGTGGCACGTCGAACTGAGTGATGTGGAAGGCTGACCCGCGGTGGGGGCCCGGTTGAGTGGTGAAGAAGGTTGAGTAATGCAGGCACGCGTGCTGGTGCTGTTGCTGGCGTGCGCCTTGATGGTGGCGATCGGGCAACCGGTGCTGCGGGGGCAGGACGCCGTGACGGCGACCTCGACGCACAGCGGCGGTCCGGCGCAGGCGAGCCCGGACGTCGCCGGCGACACCGACTCCGGTGACCAGCCCGAGGTCGACGGCGGCCTGGCGGCTGACGACGACCCCGACGTCAGCACCCGCCCCGACGACGAGGCCAGCCGCGGCGACGACGTCCCGCGCCCGGCCGAGCTGCCTGCCGTCGACTGCAAGAAGAAGCGCTGCGTCGCCCTCACCTTCGACGACGGCCCCGGCCTTCCGACCCCGCGCCTGCTCGACACCTTGAAGCGGCAGCGGGTGCCCGCCACCTTCTTCCTGGTCGGCCAGATGGTGAAGTACCGGCCCAAGGTCGCGGCCAGGATCGCCCGCGAGGGCCACGAGCTCGGCGTGCACGGCTGGAACCATGCGGACCTGCGGCGGCTCAAGCCGAAGGACCTCGCCTGGCAGCTCCACCGCACCAAGCAGCTGATCCAGAACGCGACCGGCATCCGCCCGACGCTGGCCCGCCCGCCTTACGGCGCGACCAACAAGCAGGTGCTGCGGGCCCAGCGCCAGGCCGGGCTGGCCGAGGTGCTGTGGAACCTCGACACCAGCGACTGGAAGATCCGTGACGCCGGCCATGTCCGGCGCAGCGTGCTCAGCCAGGTCAAGCGCAACACCGTCGTGCTGATGCACGACATCCGCCCCACCACCGTCGATGCGATCGCGGTGATGGTGCGCGAGCTCAAGCGCCGCGGCTTCACGCTGGTCACGGTCACCCAGCTCTTCGGCCGCACCAGGCCCGGCGTCAGCTACCTCGACTGGAAGTGAGCCCGGCCCGCCGGGACAGCCCCGGGACTACGACGGGATGTCGACGTAGTCCTTCGGGATCTCCAGCTTGAGCTCCTCGTTGTAGCGCGAGAAGGTGAACTCGCCGGCCTCGTCGCCGACGTCGACCATCTCCAGCAGGTGGTAGGGCGCGTAGTTGGCGACCAGCATGGTGCCGCCGTCGTCGCCCGCGAGGCGCACGGCCTGGGTGCCGTTGTGGGTGGTGGTGCCGTCGACGGTGAAGTCCGGCGCACCGCTGCTGCCGACGAACTCCTCGAGCATCGTGTCGAGGTCGCAGAACTCCTCGGTGGAGGCCGCGCTGTTGGCCATCCGCACCCACTTGTCGGTGAACATGTCGAGCAGGAACTGCTCCGGGTTCTCCTCCCCACTGCTGGCGATCCAGAACTCCTCGTTGCCCTTCATGTACATGTCGGTGCCATCGGAGACGATGTCCGCGCGCCCACCCTGGACCTCCATCGTGCCCTGGCAGCGGCCCTCGGTGTCCATGGAGATGTCCATCGACATGCCCTCGGCCTCCAGCGTGCCGTCCATGTTCAACGACTTCACCTGGGCCATCGCCGCGACCACCTCGTCGCGGATCTGGGTGGGCGTCATGTCGGCCAGCGCGTCACCGCTCGGCACGGTGGTCGGGTCGTCGGTGGGGTCCTCGGTCGGGTCGTCGGTGCCGATGCTGGACGTCGGCTCGTCGGCGGACTTCTTGTCGTCGTCGCCGGAGCCGACCACGGCCCACACCACGCCGCCGCCGATCAGCAGCGCGGCGACCGCGACGCCGACGGCGATGATCGGGGCCTTCGACTTCTTCGCCGGAGCCGGGCCCCAGCCCGGCGCGCCCTGACCTGCCACCATCTGCGGGGTCCACGGCTGCTGCGGGGCGGACCAGCCGCCCTGGGGTGCGCCCTGCGGGGCCGGGTACTGCTGCGGAGCGGCGACCGGGGAGACCGTCGGGGCTCCGGCCGGCGGGCCCTGCGGCGCGGCCGGCGATCCGCTGCGATAGAAGGCGTGCAGCCGCTGGGCCACCGGCGCCGGGACGACGCCGACCGCGTGCCCGAGCGCGGCGCAGGCCCACTGGCAGCTGCCCTGGTCGGTGGTGCCGCGCTGGCGCGCCAGGAACTCACCGGCCGCGGCGACCGCGGCCTCGGGCTGGGCGCCGTGGGCGATGTTCGCCTCGAGCTGGGCGAGCCCGCCCAGCCGCACCGCGTCGACGAGCAGGTTCAGCTCGCCGACCGAGGCGCTCTGCTCGTCGAGGAAGTCCTCCAGCGCGGCCCGCAGACCCTCCGGGTTGGCGAACACCGCTCGCCCGCGTTGTGCGGCGAGTGCCGCCAGCTGCTCGTGCAACTCCACGTTCGTCTCCTAGCGACACGGGACCCTAGCCCGCCCCGAGCCCTCTTCTACCCCGCGCCCCGCGACCGAAACCGGGGGCTTTGGACCAGTCTCCCCTACTTGGTGAGTTCGGCAAGATCCACGTAGTCGCCCGCCGCCGGCAGCTGTGCGCGCACCGGCTCGTCGAACTCGCTGAGCTCCAACGTCGCCTCGGCGCTGCCCTGACGCTGGCTGCGCACGATCCGGTGCGGGGCCTGGGCGGTGACCAACGTGGTGGTGACGTCCCCGTTCTCGCGCTCGGTCCTGACCTTGACGACGTCGACGCCGCGATGGGTGGAGAGATCGTCGGCGACGCTCACCTCGGCGTCCTCGGGCGGGGTGCCGATCCCCTCCAGCATGCTGGGCAGGTCGCAGAACTCCTCGAACTCCGCCCCCTCGACCAGGGCCCACTTGTCGCCGATGAAGGCGAGCACCTGCCGCGCGGTGGCGCGGTCCTCGGTGGTGGAGGACCAGAACGCCTCGTCGCCCTTGATGAAGAACTGCTCGCCGTCGGTGACGAACTCGCTGGTGCCGGCGCCGATGCTCATCGTCCCGGTGCAGTGCCCGACCCGGTCGGTGGAGAGGTCGAAGGTGACCGTGGTGCCGGCCTCCTCGGTGACGCCGGCGACGTGCATCGCGTTGATCTCGGCCATGTCGTCGCCGACCAGCTCGATCACCTCGGCCCCGTCCCGGTCGGTGAGGGCCTGCTCGCCCTCGTCGTCGCCGCTGCATCCGGCCAGCCCGGTCACCGTCAACGCCGCCACCAGGCTCCAGGCACTCGCCTTCGCCACTCGCATCCGTCTGCCCCTCTGCCTCGATGGTGCGCTCATCATCGGCGACGCCGGACGCCTGCGCCTGCCTTTTCGGCCGATCAGCGTGGCCGGTCGCCGTTCGCCTCGAGCCGTTGGCGCAGGCCGCTGGCCCGGCTCGCCCGACGCGCCAACGAGGAGCGAACCACCGACTCCGCACCGACCACGTTGACCTGGAAGCGGGCACGGGTGACGGCGGTGTAGAAGAGCTCGCGGGTCAGCAGCCGCGACTCCTCCTCGGGCAGCAGGACGGTGACCTGCTTGGCCTGGGAGCCCTGTGACTTGTGGATGGTCATCGCGTGCATCGTCTCGATCGCGGAGAGCCGGGACGGCGGGAACGCGACGATCCCGCCGGTGCTCTGGAACGCCACCCGCACGGTGCCGTCGGCCTCACGGACCACCACGCCGACGTCTCCGTTGTGCAGCCCGAGCGCGTAGTCGTTGACCCGCACCAGCACCGGCCGGCCCACGTACCAGGGCTCGACCAGGGGGTCGTCGCCCTCGCCACGGGTCGCCTCGGCGATCCACTGCTCGACCTGGCGGTTCCAGTGCTCGACGCCGAGCGGCCCGTCGCGGTGCGCACAGAGCAGCCGGTGCTCGTCGAGCGCGGCCAGCGCACCGACCGCGTCACCGGCCTGCGCGGCGGCTCGCACCGTGAGCGCGACGCCGAGGATGGCGCTGCGCAGATCGTCGGTGAGCACCCCCGTCTGGTCGAGGTAGCTGAGCTCGGCCGAGGGCGTGCGCAACCGCTCGACGGCGGCGTCTGCGTCGCCGGCGCGGATCGCCTCGCCGAGCTCGATGATGTCGCGCTCGGAGCGGTGGTTGGTGTGCAGGGAGCCGACCACCGCTGGCGCCCCGGGACCGTCCGGCAGCCCGGCGACCAGATCCGCGAGCACGGCACCGGCGTCGATCGAGGCCAGCTGGTGGTGGTCGCCGACCAGCACCAGCCGGGCGTCGGGCCGCAGTGCCTCCAAGAGCCGCGCCATCATCGTCAGCGAGACCATCGACGTCTCGTCGACGACCACGACGTCGTGCGGCAGCCGGTTGCCGCGGTGGTGCCGGAACCGGGTGCTGTTGTCGGGCCGCGAGCCGAGCAGCCGGTGCAGGGTCGAAGAGCTGAGCTCGGCGAGGGTCTGCCGCTCGGCCTCGGTGAACCGCTCGTCGGCGATCTCATGGCGGACCGCCTCCAGCAGGCGGGCGGACGCCTTCCCGGTGGGGGCCGCCAACGCGATCCGCGGCGCACGCTCGTCGAGCGAGCCGAGCAGCGCCAGCAGGCCGGCCACCGTGGTGGTCTTGCCGGTACCCGGGCCGCCGGTGAGCACCGTCGTCCGGGAGCCGACCGCGGCCAACGCCGCGGCACGCTGCTCGGCGTAGGAGTCGCCGGGGAAGAGCCGGGCGGCGGCCTCCGCGATCCGCTCCGGCCCTGCGAGCGCATCGGTGCGGCGGGCGCGGGCGGCGAGGTCGTCGCACAGCTGCACCTCTTGGCGCCAGTACCGGTCGAAGTAGACCAGCCCGAAGTCGAGGTGGAGCACCCCGCTCGCGGTGAGCGGGCTGTCGGCGATCCGGGCCAGCCAGACCTCGGCGTCGGCGTCCGGCCAGGGCAGCTCGGGCGCGATCTCGCTGAGTGCGGCCTTGGTCTCGGCGAGATCGACGCAGACCGACCCGCCGCGCACCGCACGGCTCACCAGCGCGACCGCGAGCAGCACGGCAGGGTCGCTCTCGCCCGCGAGCACGCCGAGCCGCTGCGCGACGTGGACGTCGGCGGCGCTCAGCGCGCCGGCCTGGTTGAACGCCGCCAGGCTGCCGTCGGCGTTGCGGGCCAGGCGCTGGTCGTAGGGGCCATCGGGCTCGAAGAGCTCGCTCATCGCGCACCTCCGTCGAGCAGGTCGCTGAGCTCGAGCACCAGCGTGATCGGCGGCTGCCAGGCGAAGACGCCGGTGGGCTCGCCGTCGACACGCGGCGTCTCGGGTCCGCACATGCCGCGCACGTAGAGATAGAGGACGCCGCCCAGGTGCCGACTCGGGTCGTAGTCCGGCAGCCGCCAGCGCAGGTAGCGGTGCAGGACCACGGCGTAGAGCAGCGCCTGCAGCGGGTAGTCGGAGTGGCCCATCGCCTCGGCCAGCGCGGCCGGGCGGTAGTGGTGGGCGGTCAGCGGCGCCTCGGGCGACCCGAGCCAGTTGGTCTTGTAGTCGACCACCAGGTAGCGGCCGTCGACCCGCAGCACCACGTCGATGGAGCCGGTCAGGTAGCCGCGCAGGCTCTGCTGGCCGAGGGCGGGCTCGGCGAGCGCGTCGGCGTAGGGCAGCAGCGGGTCGGCGGCGTCGAGGTGACGGCGCAGCAGCGGCGCGAGGTCGCCGAGCAGGACGGGGGCGGCAGCGTCGGGGTGGTCGCCGCCGGCCAGCGGGAACTCGAACTCCAGCTCACGCAGCCGCTCGGCCAACGGCAGCTCGGCCAGGGTGGCATCGCCGGCCAGCGACCCGAGCGGTGAGGCGCAGACGGCGACCAGCGCCTCGACGAGCCGGTCGACGTCGAGCTCCACCGGCCAGCGCAGCAACTGGTCGGCGGCGACCCGGCGCAGCTCATCGGGCCAGGACGGAGCCTGCGGGTCGGCGTGCTCCAGGATGCCGTGCACCAAGGAGCCGAAGGTGGCGCCCACCGGCAGGTCGGCCATCGGCGAGAGCACCGCGGACGCCGGATCTGCGGCGGCGTCGGCCTCCCGGTCGACGACTGCAGCATCGGCGCCCAACGGCTCGTCGGTCTTCGGCGTCTCCTCCGGCTCGCTGCCGACGCCGCCGACCAACGTCGGCGGGCTCTGCGCCTCGGCGGCGGCACTCAGCGCGGAGTAGGAGGTGCGTCGCCATGCGGTGTCGACGACCCGGCGGAACTCGCGGACGGCGAGCGGAGACCGCTCACCCGTGGTCAGCTCCGGCAGGGTCGCGGGGGCCTCGACCCGACGCCAGACCGGGCCGCCGCGGGCCTGCCAGGCCTCGAAGAAGACCATCACGTCGTCGTTGTCGGGCAGCTCGTGGCGATCCGGGACGGCGGCGTGCCCCGGCCCGCGCCCGACCAGCAGGCGATGCAGGGACGAGTCCGGGGTGTTGGTCGAGGGGAACCACCAGGTGACGACCTGGCTCTGGGCTCGGGTGAGCGCGACGTAGAGCAGCCGCAGCGACTCTCCCGCCTCCTCGGCCTTCGCCAGCCGCAGCGCCTCGTGCCACGTGCTGCCGCCCGGACCGCCGACGTCGAGCGCCCGGTGGTGGTCGTGGGGTGCGTGGAAGCGCGGGATGTCGGGCTCGGGGACCCAGCGATCGGCGACGAAGGGCAGGTGCACCACCGGGTACTGCAACCCCTTGCTGCCATGGATGGTGACCAGCTGCACCGCGGCGGCGTCACTGTCGAGGCGACGGGTGCGCTCGCTGCCGGTGTCGGTGGCGGCCTCGGCGATGGAGCGGCGCAGCCACTGCACCAGCGCGACCAGGCCGAGCCGTTCGGTGAGCACGATCTGGTGCAGTGCCTGCCCGACGTGCTTGAGGTCGGTCAGCCGTCGCTCGCCACCGGCGTCCCCGAGCACCCGGGCGTAGAGGCCGCCGACCACGCTGGCCTCCAGCACGGCGGCCACGCCGCGCTGCGCGAAGAGCCCGGCCAGGGCGACGAAGCGCGCCGACAGCCGATCGGTGAGGTCGGGATCGGCGTCGAGGGTGACCGCGTCCACGCCGACGAAGGCGGTCAGCGCGGCCGCCCGGGCACGGGTCGCCCGGTGCGGCTGCTCCAGCGCCTCCAGCAGCGCCAGCCACTCGCGGGCGGCCGGGGTGGAGAAGACGCTGCCGCCGCCGGCGATCACGGCCGGCACGCCGAGCTGCGTGAGGGCGTCGTGGATCAGCTGCAGCTGCTTGCCGGTGTGCGCGAGCACGGCGACGTCGCCGGGGCGGATCGGCCGCCCGTCGAAGGTGGCCGGTGAGGCGAGCAGGGCCTTGATCTGCTGGGCGCAGTCGTTGGCGACGGCGGGACGGATCCGCCCGATCGCCACCTTGCGCCGCCCCTTGGAGTTGAAGTCGGAGCGGTTGAGCACGCGCAGGGTGAACGGCTCGGGCTCGGGTGCGCCGACCAGACGGGAGCCCTCGTGCGCGGCGTCGACATGCCGCGCCACGATCCGCGGATCGCCGAGGGCGGCGGAGTCGAGCACCGTGTTCAGCCGCTCCAGCAGCGCCGGGTCGGAGCGCCAGTTGGTGCCGAGCGTGCGGCGCTCACCGGCCGTCTCGGCGGCGTCCAGATAGGTGACGACGTCGCCGCCGCGGAACGCGTAGATCGCCTGCTTCGGGTCGCCGATCAGGACCATCGTGGCGTGCCCGGTGAAGGCGCGGTCGAGCACCTGCCACTGCACCGGGTCGGTGTCTTGGAACTCGTCGACCAGGACGACCTTCCAGCGCTGCCGCATCCGCACCCGGGCCGGGGCGTCGGTGTGCGCCAGCGCCTCGGCGAGCTGGCTGAGCAGGTCGTCGTAGCCGAGCACGCCGAGCTTGCGCTTGCGGCGCTCGACCTCGTTGCGGACCAGCGCGGTGAAGGCGACCCGGCGCCCGGGGCCCGTGCTGGGGTCGTCCCCGGCCGGCTCGAGCCGGGCCTGCGGGTCGCCCATCGCGGCCCGGCCGATCGCCAGCGCGGTGCGCCGGCTGAAGGCGGGGCCCTCGTCGCTGCGGGCGAAGCCACGCAGGTAGAGGTCGTCGACCACCTCCACGACCAGCTCGTCGAGGTCGTCGACGAGGGTCGCGTCGGCATCGGTGTCGCCGGCCACGCCGAGACTGCGCAGCACCAGCTGGCAGAACTGGTGGGTGGTGGCGATGGTGGCGGCGTCGAAGCCGGCCAGCGCCGCGCGGACCCGGCGCCGGCGCAGCGCCCGCTCGGCGTCATCGACGGCGATCAGCAGGTCGACGACCTCGTTGCCGGGCTTCACCGCGCTGGGCTCGCCGAGCGCGGCCTCCAGCTCGACCAGCTGGGCGCGCACCCGCTCGCGCAGCTCCTGGCTGGCGGCACGCCCGAAGGTGACCACCAGCATCTCCTCCAGGGTGGCCACACCCTCCGCGACGAAGCGGGCAACGAGGGCGCCGATGGTCCAGGTCTTGCCGGTGCCGGCGCTGGCCTCCAGGAGCGTGGTGCCGGTGGGCAGCGGGTCGGTGATCGCGAACGGCGCGAGGTCGGGGCTCACAGCGACATCACCCGCTCTCCTCCCTCGAGCAGCGGGGCCCAGAGCCGCCAGGCGAGCTGGCCCATCCGGTGACCGGCCTCCGCGTGGGGCTGGTCGTCGCGGGCGGGGGCGAGCAGCACGTCGAGCTCGGCCTTGTCGCCGTAGACCATCCGCAACGAGGCGTCGTCACAGTCGCCGTCGATGGTGAAGTCGCGGGCTTGGCGCGGGAACCAGGCGTTGCGGGCGGCGTCCATCGGGTCGGCGGGGTTGCCGCGCAGTGCTTGGAACTGGCCCTCGGCCCAGGCCAGCGCCGTCTCCAGCGGGATCGGCAGCGGCTCCCGCATGCCCTGGTCGTAGAGGTCGACCAGGGTGCGCAGGTGCTCGATGGCGCGGTGGTCGAGCGGGCCGGCGAGCGCCTGGGTGACGCCGGCCCGGCCCCGCCCGACGGCCGAGGCCGTCCAGTGCTCGTCGGAGTGACCGGCGGCGAGCGCGACCAGGTCGATCCAGTTGGCGAGCCGCTGCTTGGCGCGGATCCGGGAGTAGGTGATGGCCACCCGCTGGTGGCCGAAGACGTTGGTCACCGTGCCGGTCAGCCGCCGTCCGTCGCCGAGGTCGACGTCCACGTCGACCGCCCGGGGCGTGCCCTGGCGCAGCTGGGCGGTGCGGCTGACCAGCTGCTGCACGTTCTGCACGATCTCGGTGAGCGTCCGGGTGCCGAGGGCGAGCGGTGGCAGCTTGCCGCGCAGCTGCTCGGCGAGCATGCTCTCGGCCGGGTCGAGCCCGGCCAGCACGTCGCTCAGCAGCCGGTCGCCGACGCCCCACTTGGCGAGCCCGTCGAGGTCGATCGGGATCGCGTCGGCCGCGATCTCCTCCTCCAGCGGAGTGCTCACCTCGAGCCGCGAGCGCAGGAACTCGCGCACCGGGTGGGCGTGGAAGCGCTGCAGGTCGACCAACGAGATCTCTCGGCGGGGGCGGGCCGGGAGCGGAGCGCTCAGCAGCGGGCCGCGTGGGCGCCGCTCACCCTCGGCGACCCGGGCACCGGCGAGCGCGGCCCGGTCGAAGGAGAACGGCCGGCGCGCGGAGACCAGGCCCGGCTCCAGGTTGCGGCGGTCGAAGGCCTGCAACGGATGCCGCACCACGACCCTCGCCTCGGGAGCGCTCTGGCGCGCGGCGTCGATCAGCTCGCCAAGCGGCACGGCCGGCGGGCGCTCGGCACCCGAGTGCTCGTTGGCGCCGCTGTAGGTGATCACCAGCTTGTCGGTGGCGGCCAGGACGGCGTCGAGGAAGAGCTGGCGGTCCTCGCTGCGCAGGTCCCGCTCGCCGGTCAGCGGACGCCGGGCCAGGGCGTCGTCGCCGTCGACGGCGCGCACCCGCGGGAAGATCCCGTCGTCGAGCCCGATCAGGCAGACCACCCGGTGCGGCACCGAGCGCATCGGCACCATCGTGCAGACGGTGAGGGTGCCGGTCCGGAAGTTGGCGCGGGTGGGGCGCCCGGCGAGGCGGTGCTCGAGCAGGGTGCGCACATCGCTGAGACGCAGCTCGGTGCCCTCGTCGGCGGCATCGGCGATGCCGGCCAGCTCGCGCTCGAACTGGGCCAGCAGCCAGCCGTCGCGCAGCGGCACCCGGGTGATCGCGATGACCGCCTCGGTGAGCCGGTCGATCCACTGGGTGACGGTGACCGCGGTGATGACCTGATCGATCGCGGTGGCCACCCGGTCGACGTACTCGGCGAGGCGACCGACCAGCTCGACGTCACCGGAGGAGACGTCGTCGAGCGGCAGCGCGGGCCCGAGGCGGCCGTGGTGCCCCTCGGCCATCGCGACGCCGAGCAGCATCCGGTCGATGCCGGCACGCCAGGTGTTCTGCCCGATCGACTCGAGCTTGAACTCGGCCCGGCCGGCGGCGTCCATGCCCCAGCTGACCCCGGACTCCTCGACCCAGCGCGCGATGGTGGCGAGGTCGTCGGTGTCGAGGCCGAAGCGCGCGGCGACCACCGGGCTGGCGAGCAGGTCGAGCACCTCGGTGGCGCCGACCCGGCCGCCGGCCAGCTGGACCAGCCGCGCGGCGACCGCGAGCAGGGGGTTGGTGCTGGCCAGGGACCGGTCGGCGAGACGGACCCGGAGGCTGTGCGCGGGGTGCCCCGGCTCGCCGGGCTCGACCTCGCCGAGGCCGAAGCCCGCCTGGATCAGGGGCGCATAGGTCTCGATGTCGGGACACATCACCAGCACGTCGCGCGGTTCGAGGGTGGGGTCGTCGGCGAGCAGCCCGACCAGCACCTCCCGCAGCACCTCGACCTGGCGGGCCGGACCGTGGCAGGCGTGCACCTGGAGCGAGTCGTCGCCGTCCGCGATCGGGCCGGGCACGGGCACCCGGTTGGCGCGCAGGTCGGCCTGGAGCCGGGCGAGCAGGGTGCTGCCGTCGGCGGGGACGGTGGCCGGCTCGTGGTCGACGACCTCGCCTGCTGCGGCCAGGGTGCGTTGCAGCTCGACGGCGTCACGGCCGAGGGTGGCCAGCAGCGGATGCTCGATGCTCTCTCCGGCGGTGTCGGCGTCGCGGGGCACCGGACCGGGGGCGGTGACGTCGTGCAGCCGGGACCAGAGCGCGGCGGAGGGCTGCGGCAGCCAGAGATGGACCTCGCGGTGGGTGGCGAGCGCGGCCAGCAGCTCGACCTCGCTGGCCGGGATCCGGGTGTGCCCGAAGAGGGAGAGGCGGGGCGGCAGGTCGCCGGGGACGGCGCCGTCACGCAGCGCGGTGCCCACGCTGCGGAGGCGGACGTCCGGGGCGGGCTCGTCGATCAGGTCGAGGACGCCGCGCCACAGCTCGGGCTGCCAGGCCAGGTCGGCGTCAAGGGGGTTGCCGGCCCCGTCGGTGTCGCGGCCCTCGCGCCAATCGGTGAGCAGTTGCGGGCGCTGAGTGGCGTAGGAGGCGAAGAGCCCGGCGAGACGGCGGGCGACGGAGTAGCGGCGGTTGTGCCGCAGCTCAGCGTCGGGCCCGGTGAGGCCGTGCCCGAGGTGGGCGGCCAGGGTGGCGGCCCACGGCTCGCCGAGGGCGGAGTCGATGGTGCGCAGCACCGGCCAGACCAGGCGGTCGGGGTGCCACGGGTCGTCATGCTCGCGGCCGAGCAGCAGGGCGACCAGCGAGTGCGGCGTGGTGAACCGGACGCCGGCGCAGACGCCGTCGCCGCCGCGTGGCCCGACGCCGAGCCGGTGCGAGAGCTGCTGGCCGAGCCAACGCTCGATGCCACGCGCGGGGACCACCACGACCTCTTGCACGACCGGGTCGGGCAAGGGCACCGCAAGCATCCGCCCCAGGCCCTCGGCCAGGAGGTCGGTGCGCTCAGCGCGGTGCAGGTGCAAAGTCACGGGGCATACCCTTCCACGCCCCTCCGACACGGTGGCGCAGGCTCCGTCGTCGGCGCCGCTCCTCGCTGCGCCCACCGACGAGGCGAGGCGTCAGCCGACGAGCTCCCGCTCACGATCGACGGCGGCGCGCAGCCGCCACCCGAAGCGCTCCGCGATCAGGTGACCGCCGACGATGCCGAGCATGGCGAGCAGCTTCGGCGCGGTCTCCGCCGGATCCAGCGGATCGGTGGGACCGAGGACGACCCAGAGGCCGCCAAGGATCAGCACCCACAGCCAGGCTCGTTCCGCCAGCCCGCGCGGATAGAGGTAGTGCCACGCGGCACCGCCGACGAACCCGACCAGCAGGATCGCCGAGAACCAGTACCGGTCGCCCGCCGCCTCAGCCAGCTGGTTCGCGACCAGCATCGCCGTGACCGGGGCCATGACCGCCCAACGTCGCATCGCTCCTCCTCGAGGCCTGAGTCTCCCAGACCTGGGCGGTCAGTCGTTCCGGAACTCCGCAAGTGAGTGGCCAGACCGCAACCAGGCAACGAGCTCCGCGACCCACGCCTCGGCGTCACCCTGCGAACCCGCAACCAGGCAACGCGCCGGCACGCTCGGCGAGGTCGGGACGGCCAGCACCTCCCACTGCCGTCGATAGATGGTGTGGTGCAGCACCAGACCCACCAGGCTCACCACCCCGGGCACCGCCGTGAACCAGTGCACCCAACGCACGCCGTCCGGGTCGGTCACGTCGCGCAGGGCCGCACCGCGCGGCCGGCACCAGACCCGCACACCCGCGACGACCTGCTCCGGCCCCACCCGGCGGTTGCCTGCCGACCTCATCCGCCCCGCCTCCCCGTCGTCGACCGAACCGCGTCAGTACGCGCGGTCGCGAGCCACGACTCTAGGACCATCCGTGCTTCGGCACGCGGCAACCTGCCCTCCGGCACAATGGAGGCCATGCGTTCCACGACTCTGCGACTGGGTGTCGCCGCCCTGGTGGCCCTGAGCCTGACGGCCTGCGGCTCCGACGACGACGGCGACACGTCCGACGAGCACGCCGGCAGTGACCACAGCGCGAGCAGCGACGGCGAGGACCACAGCGGTCACGTCATGAACGAGCCCGACGCCACGCCGGCCAACGAGCTCACCGACGCCGACCTGCGCGAGGGCACCTTCACCCTGCTCGACACCGCTCCGCCCGGCAGCGACGCCGTCGCGGGCGACGTCTGGGTGGCGGAGAACAGCGACGGCACCACCGTCACCGTCGCGCTCACCGGCCTCGCCGCGGACACCGACTACATGCTGCACCTGCACGACGCGAAGTGCGAGGTCGACAACGGCGGCGGCCACTTCGCCTTCGACCCCGCCGGCAGCGACCAGCCGCCGAACGAGGTGCACCTCGCCTTCACCTCCGACGCCAACGGCGCCGGCACCGCAACCGTGACCAACCCGCAGAAGGTGGGCGACGCCGCCAAGTCGATCGTCGTACACCCTGCCGAGCTGATGGACAACCGACTCGCATGCGCAAACTTCTGATCGGCCTCGCGGCCCCCGCCCTGATCGTCGCCGGCACCTCGACCGCCTGGGCGCACACCACGCTGCTCGACGGCAGCCCGGGCCCCGGCGACAAGGTGGCACCGGGTGCCGAGGTGATCGCGCTGCGCTTCGGCGAGGCCCTCGATCCCTCGGGCAAGAACGAGATCGCGCTCCTCGACGCCGACGACAAGGGTCTGCCGATCAGCGCGGCGAAGACCGCCACCGACGCCAGCTACCTGTGTGCCCGCATCGATGCCCTGGAGCCGGGCGTGCACACGATCCGCTACGACGTCACCAGCGAGGACGGCCACCCGGTCCGCGGCAACTACGAGTTCGAGGTCGCCGAGGGCGGCGAGCAGGCCGACCCGATGGCCTGTGACGTCTCCACGCTGGACGAGCCCGCCGACGCGAAGTCACTCTCCGACCAGGAGCAGGACGACTTCCCGATGTGGGCGGTCTGGCTGCTGGCCGGCGTCGCGGTGCTCGCTGCCGCACTCGCCGCGGTCGCCGTCGTCCGCAGCCGTCGCGAGGACGACGACGAGGACGACGCGCCCAAGACCGACGCCTGAGCACGCGATTTCAAGACGCCTGACCAACCCCCTGGGGCTGCGGCACACTGAGGTGTCGTCTCCCAGGGGGTTGTCTTGTCTTCACGTCCGAGCGTTCTGATCTCGGGTGCCGCCGCCGGCATCGGCCGCGCCACCGCACTGCGCTTCCTGCGCGCCGGCTACCGCGTCGGCGCCTTCGACGTCGACGAGCTCGGCCTGGCCTCCCTGGCTCAGGAGGCGCGCAGCGAGCACCTGGTGACCGGTCGGCTCGACGTCACCGATCCGGAGGAGTGGGAGCAGGCGCTGATCTCCTTCGCCGGCGTCGACGGAACCCTCGACGTGCTGGTCAACAACGCCGGCGTGCTGCGCTCGGGCCGCTTCGAGGAGATCGACCTCGCCGCCCAGCAGCGGATCGTGGAGATCAACGTGGGCGGTGTGCTCAACGGTTGCCACACCGCGTTCCCCTACCTGGCCCGCACCCTCGGTGCGCGGGTGATCAACCTGGCGTCGGCGTCCGCGATCTACGGGCAGCCCGAGCTGGCCACCTACTCGGCCACCAAGTTCGCGGTGCGCGGGCTCACCGAGGCGCTGGACCTGGAGTGGCGCGAGCACGACATCTCGGTGACGGCGCTGTGGCCGCTCTTCGTGGCGACGGCGATGACCGACGGCATGCACACGCGCAGCACGGAGTCGCTGGGCATCCGGCTCGGTCCGGACGACGTCGCGCAGGCGGTTGTGGAGGCGGCGGCCAAGGGCACCAAGGGCGGCGTGCACCGGCCGGTCGGCCTGCAGGCCAAGGCGCTGTTCGCCAGCGCCCAGGTGACCCCGGGCTGGGCACTGCGGATCGCGAACCGCTTCCTCGCCGCGCCGCGTCACTAGCCGGAGAATTGAACGACGCCCAGCAGGAGTCTCGGGTCTCCTACTGGGCGTCTGCTCACATCTTGCACTATTTCCTGACGGTCTGTCATCTTCTGATCTGACCGGTCTGGATCAGTTGCTCCAATCGGTGCTCTGTCGGAGCCGGTTGGCATGATCGGCGCCGATGCCCCGCCTTCCCCATACCCCGTCCTCGGCACTCCCCCGGCTCTGCTGGTCCTCGCTGGTCGCACTCCTGATGCTCGCCGGCTGCACCCTCGACGTCCGGTTCAGCGACGACGCCGACTCCACCGCACCGAGTGCCGCGCCTGCGCTGAGCCCTGCCCGCGCCACCCGGCTCTTGGAGTCGCTCCCGCGTGCGCCACGTGTCCGGCCCACCGACTACCGCCGCGAGGCGTTCGGGAGCGCCTGGCGCGACACCGACCGCAACGGCTGCAACCAGCGCGACGACGTGCTGCTGCGTGACGCCGTCGCGGGCAGCACCCGGGTCCAGCAGCAGGGGCGCTGCGACCACGATGTCCTTGCCGGCACCTGGGTCGACCCGTACTCCGGGCGCACCCTGACGCTGGACGACCTGAAGGACCCGTCCCAGGCCCAGGCGGTGCAGATCGACCATGTCGTGCCGCTGGCGGAGGCCTGGGCGTCGGGAGCCTCGGCCTGGACGCCGGAGCGCCGCGCGGAGTACGCCAACGACCTCGACGTGCTGCTCGCCGTCGACGGTCCGACCAATGCCAGCAAGGGTGCCGACGATCCGGCCGCGTGGCGTCCGCGCAAGGGCTACCAGTGCGCCTATGCCGTGCACTGGATCGCGATCAAGGACGCGTGGCGGCTGTCCGCCGATCCCAGCGAGGTCGATGCGCTGCGGGAGATGCTGGGGTACTGCTGACTCGGGCGGCTGCGCCTACTCGGCGTCGGCACCGTAGAGCAGTCGCCGCACTCCCGAGCGGGCAGCCACCAGCACCAGGACCAGTGCCGTCACCGGGAGGAAGCCGCCCAGGCTGACGGAGCCACCGAAGGCGATGTCGATCAGCCAGAGCACGACCAGCTTGCTGCCGACCGCGACCATCCAGAGCGCCACCCCGAAGACCGCCTTGCCGCGCCGGGTCACCGCGTCGCGCAGCCGCGCCAGGACGGCAGCCTTCACCCACAGCACCACCTCCAGCGCGACCTTGAGCAGGACCGCCGGCAGCAGCGACTGGACGAAGCTCTCGCTGATCACCTGCGGCAGGTACTGGATGGCGACGTTCAGCACCACCACGTAGACGAAGACGTCCACGATGTCCTCGGGGTGGCCCGCGATCCATCTCCGCAGTGAGCGCACTGGCTTCGTCATGGGGAGATCCTGCTCTGGATCGGAACCCAGGTCGAGCGCATCGGCCTCAACGGACCGACGCGCCCGACCTTCGGTGACCCAGCATGGAAGGGGCGAGAGTCCTTACTGGGTGGCGCGTCCGAGCTTGCGGAAGTGGTCGATCATCATCGGGAACGCATCAGGAGCCAGGGCGCCCGGCCGGTAGGTGACGGCGTCGAGGTCGCCGGTCCAGGCGAAGGTGCCGTGCTTCTCGTGCAGCTCCCACAGCACCGGGGAGCGGCGGTCCATGCCGACGCTGATCCCATTGAAGGGCACCAGCCAGGTCAGCTGCGCCATCTCCACCTGCTCGACCACGACGTCGCCGTCGATCAGCACGTCGACCAGCCAACGCCCGCCTCCGGGCGCGCCGACCTTGACCTCGATCGAGCGCGTGCCGACGGGGACCGGGACCGGCGGGGTCGCGATCACCGAGTCGGCGAAGGCGTTCTGCGCGAAGACGACCGCGCCGTCCTCGATGTAGAGCAGGTAGCCGGCCTCCTGCCCGCCGTGCGAGACCAGCACGCCGGAGTCGCCGGCGCGGTAGCCCGGCAGGGTCGCCTCGATGCTGAAGCTCCGCCCGTCGATCAGCTGCGCGGCGCGGAAGCGCTCGACCATGCCGAGCTCGGGGAGCAGCACCGTCTCAGCCACGAAGCGCTCATCGCTCGGCGGCCGCTGGAACCAGTGGATCGGCGTCCCGTCGGCCATCGGCAGCACCTGGTTCTCGCCGGCCGCCGCGGACCAGGCGGCGACCAGATCCTCAACCAGGGCAGGGTTCTCGGCCGCGAGGTCGCGCATCTGGGTCGGGTCGGCGGTGGTGTCGTAGAGCTCCCAGCGGTCGCTGGCGAACGGCGTCACCGGCTTGCGGATCGCGACCGCCTCCCAGCCGTCGCGGTAGTAGGAGCGCTCGCCGAAGCACTCGAGGTACTGCTCGGTGTGCGCGGTCTTCGCGTCGGCGTCACGCAGGCTCGGCACGAACGAGACGCCGTCGAGGGGGCGGGCCGCCACGCCGTGGCGGCTGGTGGCGACGTCGAGCCCGGCCAGGTCGAGCAGGGTCGGCATCAGGTCGGTGACGTGCGCGTACTCGGAGCGGATCTCGCCGCCGACGCCGTCGAGTCCGGCCGGCCAGGAGAGCAGGAAGGGCACCTGGTTGCCGCCACGGAACGAGGAGAACTTGTGCCGGCGGAACGGGGTGTTGGCGGTGGTCGCCCAGCCGACCGGGTTGGCCGGCCAGCTGGTCGGGCCGCCGATCTCGTCGATCCTGGCCAGGTCGCCGGGGATCCGCTCGGCGACCGAGCGCTGCGACGGCTTGTGCATCGCGGAGAGGTGGTTGAACTTGCCGATGTCGGTGCCGCCGTCGCTGGCCGCGCCGTTGTCGGAGAGGAAGACGAAGATCGTGTTGTCGAGCTTCCCCAACCTGGCAAGGAGATCGCGGATCCGGCCGACCGAGTCGTCGATGGAGGTGACCATCGCCGCGAAGACCTCCTGGTAGCGCGCGGCGAGCCGCTGACCGTCGGGGTCGAGCTCGTTCCAGGTGGGCACGTCGGGCCCGGTCTCGTCGTTGATCGGCGCGAGGACGGCGTGCGCGGGGACCAGGCCGAGCTCCTTCTGTCGCGCGAACCGCTGCTCGCGGACGGCGTCCCAGCCCTGGTCGTAGGCACCGCGGAACTTCGCGATCTCCTCGGGCTTGGCGTGCAGCGGGGTGTGCACGGCGCCGTGACCGAAGTAGAGGAAGAAGGGCTTCTCCGGCTCGTCGGTGACCGTCTCCGCGATCATCCGCACGGCCCGCTGGGTGAGGTCGTCGGTGAGGTAGTAGCCCTCGGGGTACTGGTCGACGTCGACGAGGGTGTTGCCCTCGTACATCTGGTGCGGGTGGAAGAAGTTGGTTTGCGCCTCGAGGAATCCGTAGAACTGGTCGAAGCCGCGCTGCAGCGGCCAGGAGTGCCGGTCGCTGCCGGGACCGAGGTCGCTCTCCTTGCACAGGTGCCACTTGCCGATCATCAGCGTGCTGTAGCCCTGGTCGCGCATGGTCTCGGCGATGGTGGGCTGGTTGGCGGGCAGCTCGGCCGCGTAGCCGGGGAAGCCCGGGTCGATGTTCGCGACGCCGCCGACGCCGACCGCGTGCGAGTTGCAGCCGGTCATCAGGGCGGCACGCGTGGGCGAGCAGGTCGGCGTGACGTGGAAGTTGGAGAGCCGCAGGCCCTCGCCCGCGACGGCGTCGAGGTGCGGGGTGGGGATCTCGGAGCCGAACGAGGCGAGGTCGGAGTAGCCCATGTCGTCGACGATCATCACGATCACGTTGGGGGCGCCCTCGGGGGCGGCAGGGCGCGGCGGCCACCACGGCTCTGACTGCGAGATCGCGTCGACGATGCGGCCTGGGAAGGCGTCGGTCATGGGTTCCTCCGGGGTTGGCGGGTGCGCGGCGTCGCCAGATTAAGGCAGTGACTTAAACCGTGGGACGCGGCGTCCCACTGGAGCGTCGCATTGGGTACGGTTCCCGGGTGAGCGAGCGCGCGGGAGTCGATTCGGGGCCGAAGGATGCCCTCGTCGACGCCGCCGAGCGGCTATTCGCAGAGCACGGCCTGGACGGCGTCTCGATGCGGGACATCGCCAAGGCCGCCGGGCAGCGCAACAACTCCGCCGTCGCCTACCACTTCGGTGGCCGCGACGGACTGGTGCGCGAGGTGTTCCGCCGACGGATGCTGGTGATCAACCAGCGGCGCCGGGAGATGGTGGACGCGCTCGACGGCGCGGCTGACCGCGACCCGCTGCGCGCACTGCTGGAGGCGATGATCCTGCCCCTGGCCGAGCACCTGCGCGCGGCCGGGCCAGGCTCGACCTACCTGCAGTTCCTGGCGCGGGTCTCCCCCACCGTCGACTTCCGCGACCCCACGCTGGCCTCCGTGCGTGCCCTGCACACCGAGCTCGCGACCCGCATGCAGCGCGAACTCACCCACCTGTCGCCGGCCACCGCGCTCGCGCGGATCACGTTGGTACTCACCATGTCGGCGTCCGCACTGGCGGCCTTCGAGCAGCAGTGGGCGCTGGGCCTGGTCGACGGCGAGCGCGAGCTGGACGCCGTCGTCGCGCACGTGGTGGACCTGGCGGTGGGCGGCCTGCGCGCAGGCGCCAACGCTGGCTAGGAGCGGAGCATCTCGACGAACGAGTCGCCGTCCGGATGGATGAGCCCGACGTCGTAGATGTCCAGGAGTCGGACGACCTCGTCGCTTGGACGGCCAGGTATCAGCACGGCGATCTTGGTGTCGATCGGCAAGGCGTCCAGGGAGCGGTAGTACATGGCCTGCCCCATGCCGTGAGCGATCAGCACGTCGTCGCGGTGGTCGATCTTCGCCTCGATGAGTAGACCTCGGGTTGAATCGAACAGATCTGCCTCGCGTCCGTTTGTGAAGCGGCGCTTGGTAATCCGGCGTCCGAGCCAGGCCACGTACTTCTGCACGAGGTCGCGCTCCAGCTCGCGTTCGAGTTCCTGACGCTCCTCAATCGTGAGGTCGGGGTTCGCGAGCATGGCAGGCAGATCATCCTGAAGCATCCAGTGCGCGCGGACCACGCGCAGCTTGAAGTCCTTGAGGTGCCGGTGCATGGCCCAGTAAACGTCGCAGTGCCGGTAGCGACCGCCAAGCTCCACGAAGCACTCGTAGATGGTGCGGCTCTTCTTGTGTCCGGGGTTCGGCCAACCGAGACGCAGCACCGCGTCTGCAACGTCGCGAAGCTCGCCCTCGGTGACCGCCGCCGGGTCTCCCTGGCCCTGCGGACGGCGGAAGGTCCCGTCCAATGCGTATACGACGGTTCCCGACCACTCCAGGTCCATCTCGGCCGCCAGGAACGCATCTTGCACCTTCGAGCGCTGTGACGCACTGGAGAGGTCCAACCGCAACCGCTGCGCGATCCGGTCCACCAGGAGTTCCCAACTCGGGGTCTCGTCGAGACTCTCCAGGATCACCTTGGTCGCCACAGCGTTCCTGACGTCACGCTCCGCCCCGTAGGAGGAACGCTGACGATCGCTGGGGTAGGGCACTGCCATCCGGCTCTCCTTGCTGGTACACGACACCGAGATATGGGCATCGCGATCCTGCCACCGGCTGCCGGGAAGTGCTGGGAAACGCCCCCGCGCCCGCCTCCTTGGTTTGACTCCGCAACCATCCGGGCAGACCTCTCTATGTCCCCAGCACGCACGCAAGCAGAGTGAGTCCCATGCCAGAGGTCGTACCCGAAGCCATCAACAAGGCCGCCGACAAGGTCGAGGACGCCGCGGACGGCATCAAGACGAACGACCCGTCGACGGCGCTCGCGGGGATCGGCACAGCGATGCCGAGCAGTTCGTCTGCGAGTGCGGCGGAGGCGTTGACGACGCAGTGGGAGACACGGTTCGCGACGCTGAACACCGACATGACGACGCACGGCACCAACCTGCACGGCGCCGCCGACGGTTGGGTCGAAGCGGACGGCAGCGTCGCCGGCGGCTACCCGGTGTTCCCATGAACATCGCCACGCTGAAGTCCTGGAAGCCGGGCTCGCTCGATGCGGTGATCGACACGCTCAACACGCGCCGCAAGGGTCTCGCCGACCTGACCGACGAGATGGTGGACGGCACGCCGCCAGCCGCATGGGTGAGCGACGACGCCGAGGCGGCCCGCGCCGCACACGTGCGGATGTGCGACCGGTTGGCCGATGCGACCGCGACCGTTGCCGCCGTCCTGGGTGGGGTGAGCGAGGCGCAGTCGGACCTGATCCGCGCCAAGCGGCTGATGGACGACCAGCTGGCGACGGCCGTGAGCTACGGGTGGACGGTCGACACCACCAGCAACACGATCACCGTGCCGGCGCCGCCGATCTGGGCGCAGGAGCCAGGCAGCGGGATCGGCATCGCGATGGCACAGGGGATGGCGGACGAGTGTGCCCGCGAGATCGGCTACGCGCTGGAGGATGCGCAGGCCGCGGACGACGCGTTGGCCCGGATCCTGCGTGCGGCGGCGCGTGGCGAGTACGACGTCAACATCGGGGCGGACGGCGGCAAGTTCGCCGGCGTGATGGACCAGCTGGACGATCCGATCACCGACGGCCAGCTGCCGGGGTGGGGCGAGCTCGACCCGGTCCGGCGTCAGGCGCAGATCGACGCGTTCACCGAGGCGATGGGGCGCCCGCCATCGTCTGTTGCGGACTGGAAGCTGGCGGCCGCGCTCGACCCGACGTCGTACGACGCGAAGTACCAGGACACGGACGCGGTGATCCAGATCGGGCGGATCACCCCGCAGCCCGGGCAGGGCACGGTGCGGATCGGGCTGTTCATCCCGATCGACCAGGTGACGAACTTTCCGCACGGCGACCTCGGCGACAACCGCGGCTTCGACCCGCACTTCGACCCCGAGCAGACCCGGGTGACGATGTTCATCGACTACGAGACCGGCACGATCGTGGTCCGGCAGAACCCGTCGGTGGACGCGGCCGGCAACGTGGAAGTGGACACGCCACGCGTCGACGTCCGCCAGACGACGGCCGGCAACCTCGAGGTCCACTACGACGCGATCAACCCGTTCGCGCCGCCCGGCTCGGACCTCATGCACACCGTCAACGGCACGCTGTACGTGAACCCCGGCCCCGGCGGGCCTCAGGTCGGCGGCACCATCGGCGACTACCCCCAGTTCGAGGCGTACCACGATGCGCCTGACGGG
This sequence comes from Nocardioides dubius, assembly GCF_039528155.1. Classification (NCBI taxonomy): domain Bacteria; kingdom Bacillati; phylum Actinomycetota; class Actinomycetes; order Propionibacteriales; family Nocardioidaceae; genus Nocardioides; species Nocardioides dubius. The sequence goes on from NZ_BAAALG010000009.1 coordinate 54,075, forward strand.
ACGACGAACACGGTGGTCCAGGACGAGGCGGACAACATGTCCTCCCTCGGCCCGATGCTTGAGCTCCCGCAACACCACGACGTCGGCGACCCCCAGTACGGCGACGCCCCCTTCAGTTCTTGGCGCCACCTCTCCGGCGAGTACTGGGAGCGCCACGGCACCGCGCCCTCCACGCGGCTGGGTGAGGACACGGACGTGCCGGCGGTGGAGCCGTACCTGGGTGGGAGCGGGCCTGGGGATCGGGGCGACGTCGAGGTGGCGTGATGTTACTCCAGCATCCGCTGCCAGGGCCGAAGGATTCATCGCAATGACACTCGGATTAGCCCATCCCACCGAGGACAGGGATTGGCAGTTGCCCTCCATCAGAGCGGCAATCAGGCGGCCATTATCGACCTCTCAATGAATGGATTGAACCTTCGCGCCGAAGTCCGGCGGAGCAATATCAAAAGAGTTGTGCGGAACCACGCACGAGAGCTGCACGGAGCCATCCGGCATCAGCCAGTAGTGCAGATGCCATTCTCGATCAATGTCGGCCCGCCAGGCCGCCGCGCCACCATTCTTACGCTGTGGCGAACTTCCTCCGATTGAGGTTCTCAGCCAGTGCGAGTCTCGCTGCGATGGATTAGAGACCACCTCCGCACACGCTCGAAGAAACTTGTTCGCCAACCCGGGAACCTTGTGGACTCCTGCATGGGCCGCACTATCAACAAAGCGCGGGCCGAGGGACCAACGCTCAGACCCATCCCGTAAATCAAACTGTCGAATAGAGGCAGCGACCGCCACTTCGCCAAAGTGATCATCTATATCGATAGACAACACCAATTCTTGCGAGGATTCCAATGTCAACAAGGAACTGCATGTTTGTACAGCGAGGAGATCCAGGTCCACCCCTACATCCTCGAAAAGTTCATCTCGATCCGTCATGATCGCAGAGAACTCCACACTCCACTGCAGCCGAGAAAAATTACGCCGAGTCGCCAAGAAGGTAGCGGCCTTTGAACGGTCGACCAAGGTTATGGCGGCATACGAGTGCAGGGTGGCACCCAAAGCCGCGTTGAACTCTTCATGACATTCGCAAGCCGCCATAATTCCAGTTCCGCAGCAACTGCAGCCTGCGATCTCGCGATCCACCACCAAGTCTTCCAGAATCTCGGCTTGGTCCAGTATTCGCAATACGATACGAGATAGGTCACCTGCGCTGATGTGGTGAATATTAGATTCGCCCAATAGCTCCTGATACTTTTCCTTCAGTGGAAACATATCCGCAGCGGAAAGCGTAGCGAAAAGTTCATCCGAAACCATGAGAATAAGCTCCCCAGAGCGATTCTCACTGTACAGTTGAGCTAACGCTTCTACATGGTTTTCCACCGTATCGGTCACCATTCCTTGATGACATGCCAAATAGTAAGGGTCAAGGACGGCGCGCATTCACGGTCCGCTTTCTGTGAGAAGCGCTCAAGAGCAGTTCGATATCATCCTGGGTATCATCGAAGAACCCATCAGGCCAGTCCTGAATTGCCCCAAACTGGTTGACATCAACCTTGCGAAAAGATGATCTTCCCTGAATTCTCTCAGCGAATAGGATCGACACCTGTTCACTCATCTCTGCGCCGTCTGCCTCTGCGATGCGCAGCCGGAGGCGGTTGACCAGATACTCGCTATGAGTCTCTACGAAGCATTGCCTTCCCGACGCTGCCATAGTTAGCAGAAAGTCGCCGAGGCGACTCTGGACCGCCGGATGCAGGTGGAGTTCGGGCTGCTCCAGCAACGTCATCGAACCGGGAGGGGCCAGTAGCAAACTGACAACAACAGGCAAACACTGACTGACCCCGACGCCCACATGCGTGAGGGCCAACCGCCGCTCCGATGGCCCGCTCTGGACCGTAAGTTCGTGCCCAAGACTTCCCCGGTCGGCTGTTTCGACGCTCTCAGCGACCCCGAGATACCTAGTCCATACGCGCACTGCCTCAGCCAACGGCATCGTCACAGTCGGCGCATCGACCCTGGACAGAGGCAGCTCGTCTGGGTGGATAAAGGTTACTGACTTGTTTCTATACGCATCAAGAACGGATGCCGTCCACTCGCCACTCGGACCCACATCCTCAGAACCCAATGTGGTCGCCACCGGATAGATTGGCGCGGGTTGGACGCGGAGCGGCCCCAAGTAGCGGAGCCCAGTGATCGCATCTTCGAGTGCGCCTACAGATCGCGAACACCAATCAGGCAGATCCGAGACGAACAGCCACGGCTGAGGATCATTGATCGAGCCGTACTGAGCCAGCACTCGTTCCAGATTTTCCCGGACCTTTTCGCCGATCCGCCGCCGCTGAACGGGTGAATGCTTGAGCTGCCAACGGCGCACCTCTGCTGTCGACGGCTTATCCCCGAGTTGCGAGGCGTCAAGATCCAATGGGTCAATGACGTTCTCCTTCACAAGCAGCCAAAGATCTTCAAAGAAGCGAAAGGCCGAAGGAACTGGCGTATTCGACGGCAGTATCATGCTCTTGAGGAGTTGACGAGCCACCTCTTGCAGGAGATCTACGCGCGTCGTAATTGCGCTAGGAAGGCAATGGTCGAAAAGAACGCCGCGAACATCGCCCTCGAAACGAGGTTCAAAGTTCACCGACCACGACAGCGACTGGTGCGATCTTTCGGGAAGCGTTTCATACCCTTCGACCCGGCGTCGACGTTCGGCAGCCCACGAGTGTCTTTTGATCCTAATCTGAGTCCGCGAATAGTTTTCTCCGCCTTCGAAGTATCCGTCGACATTAAGATTCTTGATTGTAGGGAAAGTCTTTCCCTCTGTTTGGCTAACTTCTGGGCGAAGCGGCCGATCCGTGAAGTTCCACCGCCCGTCTACAAAAACTGGAACACGCGCCTTCTTGATCAAACTTTGAGGCGAGTCGTCGGCGGAGACATCTGGGGCCACCTGGATTCCAATCGAGATTTCCCGACTGGATGACGAACCAGCATGAAGAATGTCATCAAACTCCCCGAGTTGAGTCAGGGGACCATTCAGAACAAACTGCCGTTCCGAGCTGGAATGGCGAAAGGTCTGCAACAGGAGGAGGAGCGACTGAAGGAGGGTGCTCTTTCCGCTGCTATTGGCGCCAGTGACAATAGTAAGCGGGGCCAACTCGATCTCTACGTCGGATCCAATGGATTTGAAATTTCCAACAGTGAGGCTTCGAAGCATCGCAGTTTCGACTTTCGCTAGAAGTATCCCGGTCACGAATGATCCTCCGGCCAGACTATCCGCCAACCGGAGCATAGTCCGCCGAATCCATGGCCTTCGCCGTTCGCAGCGCTAGATTAGCGGAGCGCCGAAGGCAGCCCGGATCAGCCCATCAACGATCACCCGCGCGTTGACCCCGCAGGGTCGGCTCCTCGAACGGGAAAGTCCGCGCTCGCCAGCTCGGATGGGACTGCGTTTCAGCGAGTCATGTGCGACCTGAGGGCTTGCGGCCACCAAAACAGCGGTCTGGCAGCGGCAACCGGCTCCGCCGCGAACGACGGCGCGTTGCTGTTGATGAGACCTACTCCCGTCGGGAACTGCCTGCGACTCCCAACGCGTCCTCGTTGGCTACGGCTAGTTATTCGAGTCGATTTCGCCGCCCGGTGGCCTGACTCCATTGTTCGCCGTATGCCATTGGTCTTACAGGGCAAATTCTCATCCCTGCTCCCGTAGGTACCTCCCAAAGTGCGGCACCGTGAAGGCGATGCGCCCGCGTTCGCCGGAGTAGATGAGGCCCTTCTTCAGCAACGCATCTCGGGCGGGGGACAGGGACTGCGGCTTCTTGCCCAACAGCGAGGCCACGGCAGCGGTCGGGACAGAGCCGATGTCGTCCGCATCTGAATCCGCCAGCGCGGCGTCGGCCATCGCACGGAGGTAGTCCCGCTCACCCGGGGTCGCGCGCTCGAAGCGGGAGCCGAAGAAGCCGACGGCCAGCTCAGCCTCAGCCTCGGGTGCCGCAACGGCAACGTCGTCGGCGGTGATCGGGGTACGGGGCGCTCGGTCCCAGACCGCTTTGCCGTAGGCCTGGATGAAGTAGGGGTAGCCGCCGGTGGCGACGTAGAGCGCGGCCAGGGCTTCGTCGTCGAAGGATGCTTCTTCGTCAGCGGCGGGAGCCGACAGCGCACGGTCCGCCGCGTCCCGCGAGAGCCGGTCGATCCGCTGGTACGAGAACAGTCGCTCCGAGTACGACTTGCTTGCCGACAAGACCGCCGGCAGGTGCGGCAGCCCGGCCCCGACGACCACGAGCGGCAGCCCCGACTGGCTGATCTCGTGGCAGGCCGCGCACAACGCCGACACGTCGTCCGGCCCGAGATCCTGCATCTCGTCGATGAAGATCGCGATGCCCTTGCCGACGTCAGCCGCCAGCCCGCCGAGGTCGGTGAACAGCTCGACGAGGTCGATCTCGATGTCGCCCGAGTCGGCCCGTCCCCTCGCCGCAGGCACCGAGATGCCCGGGTTCCACGCCTCGCGCAGCTTCGGGGCCGGTCCGGCCTCGCGTTGGGCGAACGCTCGGATCACGCCGAGCACATGGTCGACCTGTCCCTGCTCGGGATGCCCCAGCTCGCGCACCGCCTGGTGCACCGCTGATGACAGTGGCCTCCGCAACGCCTGGTCCGGCCGGGCCTCGAGCTTGCCGGTCCCCCAGTGCTTGCGCACCGCCGCCGAGCGCAGCGCGTTCAACAGCACCGTCTTGCCGACGCCGCGCAGACCGGTCAGCACCAGCGAGCGCTCCGGCCTCCCCCGCGCGATCCGCTCCAGCACGACGTCGAACGCACGCAGCTGCTCATCACGGCCCGCCAGCTCAGGCGGACGTTGACCGGCACCGGGCGCATAGGGATTGCGAATCGGATCCACGATCCGAACGTATCGGCGGTTCTAGTCGAAACCCTAGATTTCGCTAGCGACGCGCAGAGACAACCGAAGTCAGCTCAGCCCGCGCCCCAGGGCAGATCACTTCACCGATGATCCAAAGACTCGGCCAGGGTCTTGCGAGCACGTGAGAGCCGGGAGCTGACCGTCCCGGGCGCCAGTTCCAGCAGGTTCGCAATCTCCCCCACCCGGTAGCCCGCGACGACCAACTCGACCACCTCGCGTTCGGCCGTCGAGAGGATGCTCAACAGGGCCCTGACCGCCAAGGCGTCGTCGCGACTCAGCAGCGCCTCACAGGCGTCCGGCTCGGCCGTGGGCCTGACCGCTTGGAGCGCGTGCAACTGGGCGAGAAGCCGTTCCCGTCGAGCCAACGAGCGCCGCAGGTTCCGAATGTGCCCCTCGAGGATTCGGAAGCCCAGGCCGACAAGCCTCAGGTACTCGTCGCCGTCTCGTGGAGCGGGAAGACCCTTCGTCCACACGGTGAGCATGGTCGCGCTCGCCACCTCATGTGCCTCGTCCCATCCGAGCCGACGAAGCGCAGACCGCAGAAGCCGAGGCCAGATCGAGGCGAAGAACTGCTCGAACTCGTCAACCTCCACGTGCCCTCCCTCGACCTACCCCGCGCTATCTCCGAAGTGCCTCGGTCGGCTCGATCTGCGCGGATCGGGCTGCGGGGTAGAGCCCCGCCGCAGCGCCGACCACCACGCCGATCAATGGCGAGGCGAAGACCAGCTCCGACGGCATCAGCGCCGTCCAGTTGCGGGAAACGGAGACCACCAGAACGATCACGATGCCCACACTTGTCCCGATCAGCCCGCCGATCCCACCAAGGACGGCCGACTCACCCATCACCTGCGCAGCAATGTGGTGGCGCCGCGCGCCGAGCGCCCGCCGCAACCCGATCTCGGATGTTCGCTCGACGACGGCGACAAGGGTGGTGTTGGCGATTCCCACGGCCCCGACGAACAGGCAGACCAGTGCCAACCCGATGAGTAGGCCTTGCAGATCCCCGCCTACGCCGTCGCGCAAGCGGCGGGGGTCAGGAGGGGGCGTCACCGCAAGATCCTCGATTTGGGCAGGCGCTGCCGCCGCTCGGACCTCCTCAGAAACCTGCACCGCCGCTCCGACCTGGGTCGCCACCTGCAGGGTGGCAGCCGTTCTCGGCGTGGGAGCGCCCCACAGCGCAAGCGCCGTGCCACGGGGCACCGCGACCGCAAGCAGCAGTTCAGGGTTCCGCGCCGCGCCGTCGATGATGCCCACCACGGTGAAGCTCGTGCCCTGGATCGAAACCGAGGGGCGGGTCGCCAGAGTGGTGATGCCCAGGCGCCGAGCTACCGCAGCTCCCAGGACGACCACCCGCTCCCGATGCCTGTCAGCGAACTCGTCGTAGACCCTGCCGGACCGAACCCGCGGTGCGGTCACCTTCCAGGCTCCAGCAGAGACCGCATAGACCTCGACGCCCATGCGATCGCCCGTAGGGCTCGCGTGTACCTGTTCGCCACTCACCGGGAGGTGCCAGTACACCCCGGCGGCCACCACACCGTTCAACTGCCGTACGCGATGCTCGCTCTCCTCCCCGAAGGGGAACGCAGCGTCCGCCGAGCGTCGTGCGTCCGTTGCGGAGACGGTCGTCGCGGCCAGCGCATCGAAACGCGCATCGATCTGGCCCGACGCAGTGTTCGCCAGGCCGACGACGGTGACGAACGTGCCTACTCCCAGGAACACCCCGAGCGCAGTCAACGCGGAACGCCCAGGCCTCGCAACAAGAGCCGCGACACATTCGCTCGCCCATTGGCGCACACCCATCTGCGAGGGCCGGATGTCCAGGCGCGACCCGATCATCGATGCACCTCGGTGAGGATGCCGTCGGTGATGGACACACGCCGCTTGGCGCGCTCGGCCACGGAGCGGTCGTGCGTGATGATCACGACCGTCTGCCCCTGGGAGTTGAGGTCCTGCAGAAGGCTCATCACCTTCGCGGTGTTCGCAGTGTCCAGGTTGCCGGTGGGCTCGTCGCAGAGCAGCAGCGACGGCGAGTTCATCAGTGCTCGAGCGATCGCCACCCGCTGCCGCTCCCCTCCCGAGAGATGTGACGGCATAGCCACCTTCCGGTGGCTCAGCCCGACGCTTGCCAAGACCTGAGCCGCGCGATCCGGGATCGACATCCTTCCGGCCTGGGCTGGTCCCGCGCCCGCTGCGGACCGACGTGCTGCCCGCCTGGGTTGGTAGAGCGCAGCCAGCATCACGTTCTCTAGCGCGCTTCGCTGATCCAGCAGATGGAAGGACTGGAACACGAAGCCCAACCGCTGTCCGCGAACAGCGGCGCGATCGCGCTCACCCAGTGCCGCCACGTCCACGCCCGCCAGTTCGTACGAACCCGCGGTCGGTCGGTCCAGCAGGCCGAGGATGTTGAGCAACGTCGACTTCCCCGAGCCTGACGGACCGACGATCGCGACGAAGTCGCCTTCGGGAACCGTCAGGTCCACGTCACGCAACGCCTGCACTACCGGAGGCCCCGGATAGGTCATGGCGATCCCCTTCAACCGCACCGCGCTCATGATCGGCTTTCGATGCCGACCACGACGAGGTCTCCCGGCCGGAGGCGGCTCCCTTCGGCCGGCACGACCTCCACGAAGCCATCACCGCTCGCGCCCGTCTCCACCGGTACTTGCCGGTTGCGCTCGCTCTGGCGAACGGTGACCACCGTTTCGCCGGCGCCGTTCAGCGAGACCGCGGCGACCGGCACCGCCAAGACCTGGCCTCGGCTGCTGACGCCCCGATCTCTACCCGAACGTCTTGGCCGGCCCAGGCAGGCCCCAACACAGCATCGGGAGCAATGGTCGCAGTGCCACCGCCTTCTCCCGCCGTGACCTCGCCGACCCTGCCGGTCGCCGTCCGGTCGATCATCTCGGCAGTCAGCTCGACCGCGACTCCCGTGTCCAACACCCCTGTCATCGCCGGTGCGACGTCGACGAAGACGACCAGGTCACCGGAGGCTAGTTGAACCTCAGCGTTCTCTGCAGGTTCGCCCACCACTGCCTTTGCGACGACGACAGTGGCCGACTGCGTGTCGACGTAGACGACGTTCCACATCGGCATCCCGCCCCGCCCTGGGTCGGGGTACCCCTGGCTGACGAACAGTCGCCGTACCGCGGCTGACGTCGACGCGCCGAACTGACCCGCACGATCCGTGACCCTGCTTCCGGCCCGCCTCAGTGCCTCTTGAAGCTGCCGGACATCGGGACCACGAGCACCCGGCCGAAGATCGCGGTAGGCCGGGATTCGTCCGGGGAGGAAGAAGACCGGTTGCCCGGAGACCTCAACCACGACGTCGCCGGGGTCGAGCCGGCTTCCCGCTCGGTGTGGAGCCCTGGTGATCAGCGCCTCAACCACTCCTGGCGGCTGGCGCGTAGGGACTACCGACGTCGTGGAGACTGCCCCGACTCGGCCGCGGGTCACCATGGTGTCCGCCACCACCCGCTCCTCGACGGGAACCGTGATGATCGACGGCGGGGGCGGCTTCGTCCGTGCGGCGACTTCCGCGGGCGAGGTGACGAACTGCCCCGCGACGAAGCCGGCAGCCGCAGCCAGGACCGCGATGACCAGGATCGCGGCGAGGCCGCGCCTGCGTCTCGCAAGCGGCGAACCGCCCCCGCCGTCAGGACCCGCACTCAGCTGAGCCTCAACCACTTGCTCATCCACCATCGAGCACCTTCGTGGCGCGTTGCAGTCCGGCTCGGATGGTCTCTCGGTCCTCGGTAAGTTGAAGTTGGTTGTCCTCGATCGCCTGTCGCTGATAGGCAACGTCGACCTTGTTCCAGCGACTCACCAGCGAGGTCTTCTCCTTGCAGGCGATGTCGGCGACAGCCGTTGCGATCTCAGCTTCGGACGCAGGCGCACCCGCGTCCCGTCCGAACTCCGGGTCGAGCGGCGTTGCGTAGTTGAATCCGCGCCGGCCCAAGCACTCGGACCACTCCGCGAAGAGCGACTGCACGCGAGGATCAGCCATCGACTTCTCGTAGGCAGTGATCCTGAGCCCCTGCGCAAAGTCATCCTTCACCCGGGCGCTGGCCGTGCCCCACAGCTTCTCTCGCGCCTCGCCGAGGCAACCACCGGCAGGAATCTCCAAGCCACCGAATTCACCAGGTGAGGTCAGCTCTGCTCCATTCTCGGGAACCGCGACGCCCCCGTTCGGATCGCCACTGAACACGAAGTCATAGCTGGGTGACGTGCTCGGCGAGTCGTCCGCGGGGTCCGCCAACGACGCTGGCTGGTAGCCATGCCGCGCCGCCTCGGACGAATCGGTGATGCCGTACAAGCGCGTGTCGGCCATGCGTTGCTCTGCCATGACAGCATCGAGGTCGAGCGATCGCTCCACCGGTTCGAACCCGAACCGCTTGAGGCAGTCCCCAGCGAGCAGATCCTCAGCGGCCTGGACGGTGAACAGCTCGGAGCCCTGGAGCATGTACGCGCTCAAGGGAGACTTCTGAGGCGGCTGAACCCCGCCGTCCTGCGAGCTGACCGAGCCGGCCGGTGTCGATGGCGGCTGCTCCGGACCGGGTTCGCCGTCAGCGCGTTCCATGGCCGACTCTCCGCCCTGGCAAGCCGCCACGAGAGCAAGCGAGGCCACAGCCACACTCAACCTTGCCGAGCTACGGGAACAGAACCCCATCAGGAGACCCAGACGGGATCGGTCGCGATCGCGCTCAGTTGCCCGCCGTCGAGGGAAGGCAAGGCCCGAGTCGGGGGCGCGCCCTTCTCCTGCGTAGCGGTGTAGGCCGTGACCTGGATGAAGAACCCGTCGGCGCGGAAGAACTGTGCACTCGACGCGAGCACTGCCGTTCCCGGTCGAGCAACTTCTTCAAGTTCGACGACGAGGCCGCCCGCCCGCTCCGAGCAACGCGCCTCGTCGTTGCACAACGTCCGCGCCTCGGCAATGGCGGTCGCGGATTCCTCCTCCGGCCCCGCAGAGACGAGAACGGAGACGAGACCCGGCCCCGCGCCGTCGTCGAAGATCAGACTCCCGCCCTGCACCGGTGACTCCGAGGAGGAACCCAGCGATTCCAGCCCCTCCCGTCCCGGGACGGGCAGATCGCCGACCGTCCGCGGACCGTCCGACCAACTCTGCAGGTGGCTGGCAGTGCCTGCAGGCAGCAACTCTGCCAGTGTCGGAGCCATGTTCGTGGCCCGCACGCCGAAGGTCGCTGGGCGATCGGTCGGGGAACCGGAGGGCGACGCGGACGGCGATCCGGCCGCGCCATTCTCGGGCGCATCACGCTGCAGGACGCCACTGACGAGCATGCCTGAGATGCCGACCGCCGCCACGGAACATGCGCCGGCCACCATGATCCGACGCCGGCGGCGGAGCTTTCGACCGCGCTGATGGCCAGCACGCACGAGGGACGCCACGGGCGTCTCGACGTCCTGGGTCGACTCGCGCAGCATCTGCACGAGCCATTCCTCAGATGGACGATCGTCAAGGCTTGTCATGCGCGGTCTCCTAACGGTTCGGCTTCGTCGTCAAGCAGGGGTCTGATCCGAGCCAGCGCACGCATCGTTCGGCTACGCACTGCCACAGCACTGATGCCGATCGCCTCGGCGGTTTGCTGGACGGTGCGATCCTCGAGGAACCGAAGGACCAGAACCGCACGATCGGTCGGGGTCAGCTCACGCAGCGCCGCCACCAGATCCAGACGCAGGCCCACGTCAGTCTCTGCAGCCATGACCTCGGGAAGTTGGGCGGCGGGCCGCTCACTCCAGCTGCGTCGTCGTCGCGCACTGAGGAAGGTCCGGACGAGTGTGGCGTGCGCATAGCTGGCCGGATTGTCGATCCCGCGTCTTCCCCAGACCAGGAAGAGCTTTGCCAGGCACTCCTGCACCAAGTCTTCAGCGAGATGCCGATCTCCGCACAGCACGAGCGCGGACCGGTAGAGCGCAGCGGAGCGCGCCGTGGCGAACTCGATGAAGTCGTGGTCTCGGTTCACGCCTGCCCCTTCCTACCCTGTCACGCTTTAGACGCGCTAGGCGTGGGAAATGTGGCAGGAGCCCCGCGACTGCTGTGCGGCTAGCGAGAGCGCGCCCGGCGCAGCCGAGGACGCATCTGAGCACGCCGCAGGGCTACGCCTGGCCTGACGGGTGGATCTCACCCAAGCCACCGGAACGAGGCGTTCTCGTTGTAGGTGTTCGTCAGATTCCCGTACTGATCCGCGGGGATCAGGTCGTTCGCACCCAGGTAGTTCGAGTTGAAGTACACCCGCGCGTTCTGCGTACTACGAGCGTTCGCGGCACATGCTGAGTTGTTCTTCACCGGGGTGTTCTGACCCGCCCCACCGGACAAGAACTTGTAGCCCGCGAGGTCGGCCTTCCGGGTTGCGAAGTCCGACATCGATCCGTTGCACCCGCTGTTGTAGTAGAACCCGAACTCCCCATCGTGGAGGGTTCCGTCTTGACCGGCAGCATCCGCCGGTGCGGCGGTCATCACGACAAGCATCACTGCGGTTCCGGCAGTCGCGCCGAACACCATCATCTTCAGACGATCCATCGACTTCTCCCGAGTTGAGCGATTCTCACCGCTACGGCGGCGAAAGGGGTGTTGGCCCTCACTCAGTACTGTCCGGATCCGTCGTCGACGTCACGTGCGCAACCGTGCCGGGTGTGGCGCGCCGCTACGAGTAGGAGTCGTTCTCCCCCACCAGACTCTCCGCCGGCACGCCGGTCAGGTCGTCGTTCGGGTCGTCCTCGCGCGACTCCAGCAACCCCTCGCCGCTGAACACCTCGTTGCTCAGGTTGTTCGGGTCCGGGACCTCGCCGGGAACCCGGCCGCTCTGCAACGACGCCATCCCGTCCTGGTACGCCTCCAAGTAGTCGGTGCGCAGCGTGCCCACGAACGATGTGTACGCCTCCTCGGCGCTCTGCACCGGGATGTCGACGTACTTGCTGGGCACGGCGTCCGGCGTCAGGTTGTCGACGCCGGTGACGATCGCGGAGATGTTGCCGATCAGGTCGACCGTCTTCTTCACCGCGTTCAGCTCGTCCTTGAAGAACGTCGCCCCGATCGAGACCACGTTCTTGAAGATCGTGAAGACGTCACCGACCGGCACGTTCGACGAGTCACCGTAGCCCGACGGCTGCGAACCCCACTGCACCCATCGCTCCAGCTGAACCTCCAGCTGCTCCTTGACGGCGTCCAAGTACTCCATCGCACCCTGCTGCGTCCCTGCGATCCCCTGTGTCGCAAGGGCGAAGCCCACGGCCACCGAGCCGGCGTACCACGCTTCGCGGCTCAGGTTCTCGTTCACGTTCTGGTAGAACTCCTGGAACGACCGCCCGGCCGGCGACGTCCACACCGTCTCCATCCCGCCCAGCCGCGCCCAGTCGTCGTCCCAGGCCGCCTTGAACGGCTCGATCACCCGGCGCTGGACGTCGCGCACGGCCTCAGCCAGGGCACCGACGTCGGGCTTGGTGAACTGGTCGCAGAGGCTCTCCGCGTAGCCCGCGATGCCCTGCGACCAGGCGAATCCGTTCTCCCACGACTGATCCGCGCCCCGCTGGATGTCGGCCACCAGCCTCCGCTCGTCCGCCTCGGTGATCGGCCTGCTCTCGCTGGAGAAGGTGAACATCCCCCAGCCGTTCCACTCCGGCGGGAAGGTGAAGCGCCCGTCCGGGCAGGGGAACTTGTAGCCGGCGTCGAGCTTCACGATGTTCTTGAACGTGATCTCGTCGGAGTTGGTGAACCAGTTCGGCTCCGACTCGGACGACGCCCGCAGCTCGTCGAGGTACTTGGCCGCGTTCTCGTTGCCCCGCAGATAGCCGAGCAGCTCCTCGATCTCCTTGAGCCGCTGGCTGAACGTCGCCTTCGAGAATGCCATCGTCAGCCCCGGTTCTCGTGGTTGTGGATCTGCCGGCTGATCTCCTCGTTGAGCTCGCGCTCCTCGGCGTCGTCGGCAGCCGAGCCCGGCTCCGGCGTGGTGACGACGACGTCGCCGTCCTCGTCGACGGCGCCCGGCGTCTGCGGGTCGGTCACCTCCGGCGGCACCTCGGCTGCGCCAGGGATCGGCAGATCCCGCAGGCTCGCATCCATCGCCGCCAGGTCCGCCCGCGCGCCGTCGTCGGTCTGCACGTAGTGATCGGCCGAGAGCAACACCGCCGTCGCGCAGTTGTTCAGCGTGGTCACCGCGTTGCGGAACGACGTGTAGGTGACGCCGCCGATCTCCAGCATCGACCGCAGGAACCCCGGGTCACCCGCGAGCGCCGCCTGCTCGTCGAAGACCTGCAGGGCGGCGTAGAAGTCGTTGCTGGCCCGCGAGACGAAGTCGGCGAACTCCGGGATCTCGATCTTCCCCGCCCGGTACATCCGTTCCAGATTGGTCTCGACCATGACGTCCTCCCGCGGTGCAACTCCCTGACGGAGCGCTCCTACCCGGAGGCACGCGCAACGAAACTGCGGCTCAGCCGCTCGCCATCAGCTCGCCGGCGCCGAACGCCGCCATCTGACCCGCGCGCAACGCCTCGATCACTGCCGGGATCTCCTCGGCAGGCAACCGGAAGCTGCCGGTGCAGAGACGGTCACGCCACAACGACAGCACCATCACCCCGGCCTCGGCATGCCAGGTCAGCCGGAGCGCGCGACCGTTGCCGCGGTCGTCGATGAACACCGACCCCTCGGCCGGCACCAGTGGCGCTGTCATGAACCCATTCTGCCGTAGAAGTGTGACTGGCGTCACTCAGTCCCACCAGCCGGTAGGGTGACGACGTGCCCGAACTCCCTGAGGTGCAAGCGTTGAGCGCCGACTTGGCCCGGCGCCTGGACGGGCGCGCGATCGTCGCCGTCCAGCTCGCCGCCTTCAGCGCACTGAAGACCTACGACCCGCCGGTCCAGGCCCTCGAAGGCACCTTCGTCGAAGGCGTCACCCGGCATGGGAAGTTCCTCGACATCACCGCAGGCGGGCTGCACCTCGTGCTCCACCTCGCCCGCGCCGGCTGGATCCGCTGGCGCGACGAGGTGCCGAAGCTCCCGCCCCGCCCCGGCGGCAAGTCGCCGCTCGCCGCACGGATCGTCCTCGACGACGACTCCGGGCTCGACATCACCGAGGCCGGCACCAAGAAGTCGCTGGCGATCTACATCGTCCGCGACCCGGCAGACGTCCCAGGCATCGCTCGCCTCGGCCCGGACCCACTCAGCGACGACTTCACCCTGGAGACCCTCGCCGACATCCTCGACGCCGCCGGCCGCTCGCAGCTCAAGGGCGTGCTCCGCCACCAGGGCACCATCGCCGGGATCGGCAACGCCTACTCCGACGAGATCCTGCACGCCGCGAGGATGTCGCCCTTCAAGCCCGCCAACTCGCTCGACGACGACGCCCTGGCCACCCTCTACGCCGCGATCCGCGACACCCTCAGCGACGCCGTCGCCCGCTCCGACGGGCTGGCGATGAGCGAGCTCAAGGGCGAGAAGAAGTCGAACCTCGCCGTCCACGGCCAGGCCGGCAAGAAGTGCCCCGTCTGTGGCGACGTCGTCCGCGAGGTCAGCTTCGCCGACTCCAGCCTGCAGTACTGCGCCACCTGCCAGACCGGCGGCAAGCCGCTCGCCGACCGGCGGATGAGCAAGCTGCTGAAGTAGCTCACCCCTTCGCGCGTGCCCGGCTCCGCGCCCGCGCCAACCGCACCGAGCGGCGCTTCCACAACGCCTGCTGTACCGCCAGCGTCAGCCAGCCGGCGATCACCATGCCGCTGATGTTGAGCGCCAGCTGCAACGCGCTGCCGGTGATCTCGTGGCCCACGCCGAACGCGATGCCGAGCGCGACGTTGCCCGCCGCGGGCACCGTCGTCACCGAGATGAAGACGCCGGACAGCCCACCCACCTTCGCCGACGTCAGCGACAGCACGCCGGCCGCGGCCGCGATCACCGCGACGATGAACGACCACTTGTCCGGCGAGTAGATGAAGTCGGTGCCCGGGCGCGGCCCGGTGACGTGGTCGACGGTCACCCAGCCCAACCAGCGGGCGATCAGCGCCGCCACCGTGGTCAGCGCGATCGCCACCACGAACCCGACCACCAGCGTCCGCGCGGCGATCCGGAACAGCGCCGTCCGCCGCCGTACGGCGGCCAGCCCCAGCGCCGCGATCGGCACGAACTCCGGCCCGAGCACCATCGCGCCGACCACCAGCACCTGCGAGTCGATCACGATCGCGATCGACGCCAGCAGCGTCGCCAGGCTCATGAACGCCAGGTAGGTCCAGTTGAGCTCGGACTCCTCGTACGCCCGCTGCGTCACGTCGGCCCACACCACCGCATCCGCGCTGGCGCCCGGCGTGTGCCGCTCCGCCTCGAACCCCGCCCGCGACACCCAGGCCGTCACCGGCGCGAGGTGGATCGTGCCCTGCTCCGGGACCCCGATCTCCTCCAACCGGTCCAGGAACTCGTTGGCCGCCTCGCGCGCCACGTCCACGTCGACGACGTCGCCGGCCGGCTGCAACGACGCGCCCCGGTTCACCGCGAGCTGACTCACCGCCGGGTCATCGGTGAAGACCTCAAGCACCTCGTCGGTCAGCTCCGGCGGGACGGTGATGCGGAAGTGCTGCACGTCGGGCCTCCCCCAGTGACGTCGCCGCGACAATCGCGAGCCTGGGCAGAATCTCACAACCTCCGCGGCACCGTCCGGCATTGCCGCGCCAGGCGCACCGGCGTCACGCCCTATGCTGCCCGGACCAGCCCGACGACGATCGCAGGAGCCACCCGTCCGATGCCTGAGCACCCGGCAGCCACCGCCTCGCCTACGGCGGCGCTCGCCGCAGCGATGCTCGGCGGGATGCTCGGTGCCCTGGCCCGCTGGCAACTGCAGGAGCTGACGCCGTCCACCGCGTTCGACTGGACCGTGCTGGCGATCAACGTGGCCGGCTCCGCGCTGATGGGCGTGCTGATGGCCTGGGTCGCCGCGGGCACCGCCCCCGCTCTCGCCCGCCCGTTCCTCGGCGTCGGCGTCCTCGGCGGCTTCACCACCTTCTCCGCCTACGCGGTCGACGTCGTCAGCATGGTCGACGACGGCAGGGCGGCCCTGGCGCTGGGGTACCTGGTGCTCACCGTTCTCGGCGCACTGCTCGCCGTCATCGGTGGCACGCTGGCCGGTGAGCGCTGGTGGCCACGCAGCGCCGCATCGGAAGCCGACAAGCGCAAGTTCGGCGGGAACAAGCGCAAGTTCGGCGGGAACAAGCGCAAGCTCGGCGGGAACAAGCGCAAGTTCGGCGGGAACGAGCGCAGGTTCGGGGGATGAGCGTGCTGTGGGTATGCCTGGGGGCGGCACTCGGGGCCGGGGTGCGGCAGCTCGCCAACCTGGCGCTGGCACCGCGGCCGGGGCGCAGGCACGACGTCCCGCCGATCCCGCGCGCCACGCTGCTGGTCAACCTCGTCGGCTCGCTGATCCTGGGCGTCCTGGTCGGCGCCGACCCCGCGAGCGCCCGGCTCACCCTCGCGCTGGGCATCGGGTTCTGCGGGGCGCTCACCACCTGGAGCTCGCTGAGCTACGAGGTGCTGGACGTCGCCCGTCGCCGTGGCCTCGCGGTGGCGACCGGGCTGCTCACCGCGAGCCTGCTCACCGGAGTGCTCGCGGCCGCGATCGGCTTCGGCATCGGCCAGGCCCTCTGAGCCGAACCGGCGCTGCGCCACGGCCCGCCCGGTGTGACAGTCTGGCCCCATGCAGGTTCCTACCGTGGCCATCGACGGCGTCCCCAACCCGCTTCCCGAAGGACTCGTCGTCCTCGACGTGCGCGAGCAGATCGAGTGGGACGCCGGGCACATCGACGGCGCTCTGCACATCCCGATGTCCGAGTTGATGGAGCGCGTCGACGAGGTCGGCTTCGACCAGACCCTGGTGGTCTGCAAGGTCGGCGGCCGCTCCGCGCAGGCCACCGCCTGGCTCGCCAGCCAGGGCCGCGACGTCGTCAACCTGGACGGCGGCATGCTCGACTGGGAAGCCGCAGGGCGCCCGATGGTCAGCAGCACCGGACAGGCCCCGCAAGTCTTCTGAGCCGAGCAGGCTCGCCGGGCGACCGCGCGGACTACTCCGTGGAGAGCTGCTCGGCGCAGGCGTCCGAGAACGCGGTCACGAAGGCGGTGGCGGCCGCCTCGTCGTCACCGTCCAGCGGGTCGATGTTCGCCCGATCGCTCCAGGCGAGCTCGTCCAGCGCGGTCACGAAGACCTCGAAGCCGGTGCGCGCCTCGTCCGCGACCTCGGCCGGAGTGCCGACCTCGGCCAGCGACTCCAGGGCATCGCGGAACGGCTTCTCCTCCTCGCCCTGCGTCGCGTCGGTCAATGCCGCCATCGCGGTGCAGAAGTCCTCGGACGAGGCGTCCTTCGGGGCGTCCTCGACCGAGGCGGCAGCGGACTCCTTCTTGCCGTCGTCACCGTCGTCGTCCGAGCACCCCGTGACCACGGTCAGTGCAAGCACGGCCCCGATGCCGGCATAGGCAAGTCGCTTCATTGTCCGCCTCTTCGTCTGCGCGCCGCACACCCTGCGCGGCGCCGGGAGAACCCTCCCAGTCAGCAGCAACGACGCGCGCGCCGGGTCGTCACTCCGACTCGCCGAACTGCTCCGAGTCGGTCGCGTCCATGCAGAGCTTGAAGTAGGCGTCGCCGAACGTCGCAAGCTGCTTCTTGTCGGCACTGGCCAGATCCTCGCCGACGCTCTCATCGTCGGGCTCCATCGCGTCGACCATCTCGATGAAGAGCTGGTAGCCGTCGCCGGCGCTGGTCGAGATCACGGCCGGCGCCCCGACGTCGAGCAGCGCGCTGCGTGCCTCCTCGAACTTCTTCGCGTCGCCGCGGCCGAGCACGCCGTAGAAGTCGTTCATCGCCGCACAGAAGGCGGCCTCGTCGGCGTCCCGGGTGGCGCCGTCGGCTCCGGCAGCGTCACCGTCCGCATCGTCGGTGGTGACGTCGGCGCTCTCGCTCGTGTTGGTGGGCTCGTCCTTGGCCCCGGCATCGCCGTCGTCGTCGGAGCACGCGGTGAAGGCGGTGCCCATCAGCACCAGCACAGCACCCCAGCCAGCAAGTCGCCTCATGCCTCCAGCATGCCAGAACCCACGCGGCAGCAAAGCGCAACGGGCGCCCCGGCACTGCCGGGACGCCCGTCGACGTGTCGCGAGATGCGATCAGATCACTCCGAGGGAACCTCGGTCGGGAGCTCATCGAGCTGCGACTCCAGGTCGTCCAGCGACGACTCGAGGTCGCTCGGGATGTCGGTCGGCACGTCGGTCGACTCGCCGTCGCCGGTCGGCGCCTCGCCGCCCGCGCAGAGCTCGGCAGCCTTGGTGAAGAAGGTGGTCACCTTCTCCTGGTCGTCCTTGTCGACGGAGTCCTCGTCCTGGGTGTCGTTCCAGTCGAGGTCGACCATGATCTCGAAGCCCTCGCGAGCGTCGCCGTCGATCTCCTCGGGCGTGCCCAGGTCCTTCAGCTCGTCCTTGAAGTCGTTGAACGAGTCCTCGTCGTTCACCTCGCCGAACTTCTCAAACTGCTTGCAGAAGTCGTCCTTCGAGGCGTCCTCGGGCGGGCTGCCGCATGCGGTCGCCATTCCACCCACCAGCACGAGGCTGGCTCCAACCAGTGCAAGTCGCTTCACGTTCTATCCCCTTGTTCGGTATGTGACTCGGGTGCCGTTGCACCCTGCCCGCAGCGTGTTGCGCGGCTGCCACATCGTGATGACGATCCGGCGTCCTGCGCGTGACACCTTGCGGCACCGCGGAGACTTCTTCCCGAGATCATCGCGTTGAAACATACCGATTTTCCGATTCGGCATCCGCCGAACGCAGAACCTTCGGCGCGCCTCTCCAGAACCGCTCGCCGCCGACGGCCGGGCCCGCCTCCCTCACCAGAAGGCCGGCGGCGTCTCCAGCAGCGCGGCGAGCCGGCGCAGGTACCGAGCCCGGTCGATCTCCACCACGCCCAGGGTGGCCAGGTGCTCGGTCTGCCACTGGACGTCGATCAACCGCTCGCCGCCCTGCGCGCTCAGGTGCTCGACCAACCCGATCAGCGCCGCCTTGGAGGCATCACGGTGACGGTGGAACATCGACTCGCCGGCGAACACCCCACCGACCGCGACGCCGTACAGGCCACCGGCCAGCTCATCGCCGGCCCACGCCTCCACCGAGTGCGCCCAGCCCAGCCGGTGCAACTCCAGGTAGGCGGCGCGGATCTGCTCGGAGATCCAGGCTCCGTCGCGGGCCGGGTCCGCGCAGCCGTCCACCACGGCGGCGAACGCGGTGTCGATCCGGATCTCGAAGCGTCGCGCCGTCTTGCGCAGCGAGCGCGACACCTTCAACCCGTCCAGCTCCAGCACCCCGCGCCGCTGCGGCGACCACCAGCCGATGTCGCCGTCCGGCTCGTCGACGTCGCCCAACGGCATCGGGAAGTAGCCCGCGCGATAGGCGGCCAACAGCGTGCCCGGCTCGAGATCCGCGCCGATCGCCACCAGATCGTCGGTTCCGGGTGCCACGGGCGGGAATACCCAGGGCGTCGTCGGCGGCTCTACCTGCACGCCGCCACTCTAGTGGCGGCTCCACCGAACGGGACCGCTCGGCCAACGCGCCCGACCTAGGATTGACGACATGGGAATCAGCAAGAAGCTCACTGCCTCCCTCACCCCCAAGCTGGCCGGGGCGGCACTCAGCACCGCAGCACCCGGCGTCACCGGTGGCGTGGTGCGTGAGGCGCTGGACCGCGCGATCCGCGGCATCGGCCCGCTGCCCCCTGCCGCCTTCACCGCCTGGAAGGTCAAGCGGGAGGCCGGCGGCGACGTCAAGCAGGCCGTGCACGACATCATCGAGCGGCACGTGCGCTACGCGGGCGGCCAGGGCTTCGTGACCAACCTCGGCGGCATCGTCACCGCCACCGCGACCATTCCGGCCAACATCTCCGGCCTGGCACTGGTGCAGGCCCGGATGATCGCCTGCATCGCCGACCTGCACGGCTACGACATCCACGACCCGCGGGTGCGCTCGGCGATCCTGGCCGCGCTGCTCGGCGAGGACCAGGTGCGCTCCCTGGTCAAGGCACGGAAGCTGCCGGGCACCCCGATCGAGCTGGCCACCGGCGAGCCGCTGCCCGCCAAGCTGGAGACCGAGATCGCCAGCCGGGTCGCCAACGACCTGATCACCCGGGTGACCGGGAAGAAGGTGGTCGGCACGATGGCCCGCAAGGTGCCGATCGCCGGCGGCATGGTCGGCCTGTGCGCCGACGGCTACGCCACCTGGAAGCTGGGCCGCTACGCGGACTCGGAGTTCCGCCCGCGCACGAAGCGGTAGGCCTGCATCGCCTTGCGCCCGGCGCCGGAGTCCTCCAGCTTGCGCACGGTCTTCTCCCGCAGCCGGTAGGTCGGGCGCAGGTAGGCACGCTCGAGGGCCTGCTCGGTCTCGGCGAGGCGACGGTGCAGGTCGTCCTCGACCTCCCGCATCCGCACGTTCTCCAGCAGCAGCGCCTTGATCGCCTCCACGGCGGCGCGGTTGACCTGCCGCTCACGGGGGTCGTCGGGGTCGCTGAACGCGGGCGGCTCGCCGCTCGGCAGCAGGTCGTCGAGATCGCCGATCACGTGGTAGCCACGCTTCTGGATCTCCCCGACCCAGCTCTGCGACAGGTCGCGCGCCCACTCCCAGACCGGCTCCGGGAGCGCGAGACGCGGCGATCCCGAGCGCAGCGAGAGCGTCTGGTGGGCCAGCAGCTCACGCACCAGCGTGCGGTAGTGCACCGGCTCGACCTCGGCGTTGGCCGCCTGGTTGATCCGGCGCAGCAGCGCCGTCTCCGGGACGCCGAGCGAGGCGTTGACCCGCTCGACGTGCAGGTCGAGATCCATCCCGGTCAGCCCGAACGCCGTCGCGAAGCGCTCCCACAGCAGCGTCTTCGGCGCACCGGACGGCGGCACGGTGACCAGGTGAACCTGCTCGGGCGAGAGCGTCGAGGCCCAACGGTCGAGGATGTCCGGGATCTCCTGCACGCCCCAGAACCAGGTGGCGATGTTGCCGCTGCGGGCCGGGTCCTGGAGCTGGTCGAGGAACGCGCGGTAGCTCAGCGTGCGGCGGTGCTTGATGTTCTCCTGCCACTCCGCCGGGATCTGGCGGACCAGGTCGCGCACCGAGAGCACCACGTGCACCTCGGTGCCGGGGTGGCCCAGGGTCTCCAGAGCGCGCTTGACCTGCGCGCGCGACGCGGTGGCCAGGATCTCGTGGCTGATGATCGTGGTGCCGGGCCAGCGCTTCGCCTCCGCGGCGAGGGCGTCCCAGGCGCCGACGGCCTCCTGCTCCAGGCCGCCCCAGGGCAGCCGCATCAGGTCGAGCGCGGCCAGGAAGTGACCGTCGAAGCGCTCCGCCGGGTAGGCGATGCCCTCGGTCCGGAGCTTGATCCGGTTGTTGTACAACACGTCCTGCACGTAGGAGGTGCCGGTCTTGGGCGTGCCGACATGCAGGATCACCCGCCTCGCACTCACCGCTGATCCCATCCTTCCCGCAGGAGCGTCACCACTGTCTGAAGAACCCGCTGCGGGCGTGGCGCCGCGCTGGTGGCGGCGGTCGTCGTCAACATCCCTGGATCTCCATGGACAGGGTAGCCAGCGGCGACGATGCGGTCAGCCATCAGCCCTGCATTGCGCGCCAACCAGGGCCGCTCGGTGGCCGGGACGCCGAGGGCGGGGCCGGGATGCGCGAAGACCCACGGGTTCACCACGACCTCACGCAGCCGGTGCAGCTGGTCGGCGGGTACCAGCACCCGCAGCGCCATCACCACCTGGCGGGCGGCCTCCACCGCCTCCGGGGCCGGCGCGGCCGGGCTCTCCTCGAGGCTGACCAGCACCTGGTGGTGCCCGTGCTGGCGGCTCCACCGGCGCGCCAGGGTGGCCAGATCGATGCCGACCGGGAGTCGGTCCACCTCGGAGAAGCGGCGCACCCAGCGACCCCAGGACGGCACCGATCCGGTGAGCGAGCGCATCGCCCAGACGTCGTAGAGCATGTTCTCCAGCGAGGAGCCGACGACCTTGAGCCGGCCGCCCGGCGCGCGGGGCTCGCGCAGCCCGCCGATCTGCCGGTGCACCAGCAGCGGATCGCCCTCGACGTGCTGACGGGCCCGCCGGCCACGGCCCGCGCGCGGCAGCGCCGGTTGCACGCCGACCAGCTCCTCGGCCAGCACACCGGTGCCGAGCCGGATCAGCTCCTTGAGCGGAACCTGCGCCGGATCGACCGGGCGCGGCCCGAACTCCGAGCCGCTGTCCGCGCCGATCAGCTCCAGGTCCGGCAGCCCACGGCCCGGGGCGCTGGCGGCCAGCACCCGCTCCACGACCTCTGGCGAGGGCGCATCGCCGGCCAGGTTCAGCTGCCGGGCCAGTTCCAGCTGGATCGCCCCCGGGAGCCACGGCCCCTGGGAGGTGGCGTCACCGTCGAACTCGGCCCAGGGCGTGGTGCCGCCGTCGCGCAGGTGGGCGACCCAGGCCCAGCCGCGGCGCAGGCCCGGAGCCTCGACGGCGCTCATCGGTCGCTCCGCAGTCGCTCGAACCCTGCCCGCACCCGCGGCAGCATCCCCTGCTCGGGCACCGGCCGGCGCGCAGCCTCCAGGGTGACCGCCTCCAGGGCCGCGATCGAGGCGCGGGCCAGCTGCCGTCGTCGCGGCTTGTCGGGATCGTTCCAGACCGCTCCCGGGACCGGCGGGGCGGGGCGCAGATCGTCGAGATCGCCGACGACGTCGACGCCCGAGCCCGCCAGCCAGTCCACCCAGCGCTGGGCCTGGGCCTCGGCCCACGGGTAGTGCTCGGGCGGCAGCTCGATGCGTCGCTTGCCGCCGGCGAAGCCGCCCTGCTGCACCATCTGCAGGAGCAGGAGGTCGGCCTCCTTGCTGCGGCGGCGCTCCGGCTGGCCGGCGACCAGGCGGCGGTTGAGGCGACGCAGCACCTGGGTCTCCTCGATGCCCATCGACTCGTTGACCCGCTCGGCGTCGTCCGGTGCCCAGGCGGGGTCGATGCCGACCACCGAGCAGAACCGGTGCCACAGCTCCTCGCGGGGCGCGTCCGGGCCGGGCACGGTGATCACGTGCACGTTCTCCGGCGGCAGGCCCTCGGCCCAGTGGTCGAGCACGGTCGGCAGGTCGAAGGCGCGCATGAACCAGGCACCGCCGGCCTCGACCCGGCGCAGGTAGCGCGCGAAGCGCCAGGTGCTGCCCTGCTTGATGCTCTCCTGCCAGCCGGCCGGGATCTGCCGGGCCAGGTCGCGCGCGGTATAGACGACGTGCACGTCGTGCTCGGCGAGGTCGGCCATCACCTTGCGGATCCGCTCGCGCGGCGCGGGCGCGAGGATCTCGTGGCTGATCACCACGGTGCCTCCGCGGCGGCGGACCTGGCGCAGCATCGCCTCCCAGGCTCCGTCGGCGTGACCGGGCGGACCGCCCCAGTCCGCGCCGAGCACGTCGAGCGCCGCGCGGAAGTGGAAGAGCGAGGTGTCACCGAAGACGCTGCGCCCGGGGTAGTGCACCCCGTGCCGGGCCAGGCGCCGCGCATTGCGGGCCAGCCGGTCCTGCAGATAGGTGGTGCCGGTTTTGGGCGCCCCGATGTGCAAGAAGACGCGTGCCCGGCTCATGCGTCAGATTCTGCCCCAAGTGCCGCGACCACCCGCGACGGACTCGGCCTGCCGAGTCGCTCGGCCATCCAGAGGCTGGTCTCGACGAGCGCGTCGAGGTCGACGCCGGTGCGCACCCCGAGGCCCTCGAAGAGGAAGACCAGGTCCTCGGTGGCCAGGTTGCCGGTGGCGCTCTTGGCGTACGGGCACCCGCCGAGGCCACCGGCGCTGGCGTCGAAGGTGGTCACGCCCTGTTGCCAGGCTGCGTAGGCGTTGGCGAGCGCCTGGCCGTAGGTGTCGTGGAAGTGGACGGCGATCTTGTCGATCCCCACGCCGGCGTCGCCGAAGGCACGCAGCAGCGCCGTGACGTGGCCCGGCGTTCCGGTGCCGATGGTGTCGCCGAGGCTGAGCTGGTCGGCACCGAGGTCGAGCAGCCGACGGCCCGCGGCCACCACCTGCTCGATCGGCACGGCGCCTTCCCACGGGTCGCCGAAGCACATCGACAGGTAGCCGCGCACGAAGAGGCCCTGCTCCTTGGCGCGCACCATGGTCGGCTCGAACATCGACCACTGGGTCTCCAGGGTGCGATTCAGGTTCTTGCTGGCGAAGGTCTCGGTGGCGCTGGCGAAGACCGCGATCTGCTCGACGCCGAGGCTGAGCGCCCGGTCCAGCCCGCGCTCGTTGGGCACCAGCACCGGCAGGTCCGGCAGCACCCGCTGCTCACCTGCCAGCAGCTCCAACAGCTCCTCGGCGTCGGCGAGCTGCGGCACCCAGCGCGGATGGACGAAGCTGGTCGCCTCGATCACCCGGTGCCCGGCCCCGGCCAGGCGGTGGATGAACTCCGCCTTCACCTCGACCGGCACGATGGTCTTCTCGTTCTGCAGCCCGTCGCGCGGCCCGACCTCCCAGATCGTCACCTCCGATGCCCCCGAGGGCGCAGAGATGGCAGCCGAGGACGCAGTAATGGCGCGCGAGATCTCACTCATCGCTGGTCCTGCGCCTGCTCAGCGTCGTCGGGCTCCACCACGACGAGCACCGCGCCCAGCGCCACCTGGTCGCCCACCACGGCTCCGACCTGCGCGACGACGCCATCGAAGGGCGCCTTGAGGGTCAGCTCCATCTTCATCGCCTCCATGATCACCAGAGGATCTCCAGCCTGCACCCGCTGACCCGCCGCCGTCGAGACCGCGAGCACGGTGCCCGGCATCGGCGCGGTCACCTCACCCTCGGCGAGCTCGTGCCCGGCCGCCGCGAACGGGTCGGGACGGGTGAAGACGAACCGCTGCCCGCGGTGCACCACCTCGACGACGTGGGGCCCGGCGTCCACGAAGACGACCTGGCGCTCGCCGTCCACGGAGACCTCGAGCCGCTCGGCCGCGCCGACGCCCAACCGGACCCGGTCCAGCGTGCGGATCCGCCACTCGCCGACCTGCGAGACGGTCCCGTCCCGGACGACGCTGACCGGCTCGTCGAGCTCGACCAGCACCGGTGCCTGGTCGCCCGACGCCCGCCAGGCGTCGCTGGCGAACGGGCCGCTGCTCTGACCGAGCACCGCATCGGCGACGGCGTGCGCGGCGAGCGCGCGGGCCAGCGCCGGGTCGGGCGCGGGCACCTCGTGGTGGTCGAGCCAGGCGGTGTCGATGGTGGCGTCGGCGAACTCGCCGCTGGCCACCAGCTGACGCAGGAAGCCGGCGTTGGTGGTGAGTCCGAAGATGGCGGTCTCGTCGAGGGCGGCCAGCAGGTTGCGCCGCGCGGTCTCGCGGTCGCGACCGTGCGCGATCACCTTGCCCAGCATCGGATCGTAGGCCGTGGAGACCACCTGGCCGCTGATCAGCGCCTGGTCCACGCGGACCACGTCGGCGGCGTCGTCACGCATCAAGCGGCTGGTCGCGGCGTCGGGCCAGTGCACGATCCGCGCGGTGCCCGCCTGCGGGAGGAAGCCGTGGTGCGAGTCCTCGGCGTAGACCCGCGCCTCGATCGCGTGCGCCTCCGCCTCGACCTCGTGCTGCTCGATCTCGAGCTCGCGCCCGGCGGCCACCTCGAGCTGCATCTCGACGAGGTCCCGGTCGCCGGTCGCGAGCTCGGTGACCGGGTGCTCGACCTGCAGGCGGGTGTTCATCTCCAGGAAGTAGGGCTCACCGGTGGCGTTGTCGACCAGGAACTCCACGGTGCCGGCACCGGTGTAGTCGACGGCTCGGGACAGGGCCACCGCCGCCTGGGTGATCTTCGCCCGCAACTTCGGCGTGACGGTCGGTCCGGGCGCCTCCTCCAGCACCTTCTGGTGCCGACGCTGGGTGGAGCAGTCGCGCTCCAGCAGGTGGACGACGTTGCCGCGGGTGTCCGCCATCACCTGGACCTCGATGTGCCGCCCGGACTCGACGTACTTCTCGATCAGGAGGGTGTCGTCGCCGA
Source organism: Nocardioides dubius (assembly GCF_039528155.1). Classification (NCBI taxonomy): domain Bacteria; kingdom Bacillati; phylum Actinomycetota; class Actinomycetes; order Propionibacteriales; family Nocardioidaceae; genus Nocardioides; species Nocardioides dubius. The sequence goes on from NZ_BAAALG010000009.1 coordinate 79,952, forward strand.
AGGCGGAGCGGGCCTCGCGGGCTGCCGCCTCCAGCGCGGCCGGGTACTCCTCGGCGCTGCGCACCACCCGCATCCCCTTGCCGCCGCCACCGGCAGCGGCCTTGACCAGCACCGGGAAGTCCAGCTCGGTGACCGGCGTGGCCAGGTCGTAGGCCGGGATCACCGGGACACCGGCCGCCACCGCGATCTCGCGCGCCGCGTCCTTGCGCCCCATCTGCTCCATCACCACGGCACTCGGCCCGACCAGCCGGATCCCGGCGGCCTCGACCGCGCGAGCGAAGGCGGCCCGCTCGGAGAGGAAGCCGTAGCCGGGGTGGATCGCGGCAGCACCGGCATGCACCGCTGCCGCGACCACGGCATGGATGTCGAGATAGGAGTCGACCCGCACCGCCTCGTCGGCGGCGCGCACGTGCGGGGCGTCGGCGTCCAGATCGGTGTAGAGGGCGATGGTGCGGATGCCGTGCTCCGCGGCGGTGCGGAAGACCCGCAGCGCGATCTCGCCGCGGTTGGCGACCAGGACGCTGTCGAGCAGCGTGCCCAGCTCGGCGAAGGCGTCCGCGGAGATGTAGTCGTCGAACTCGTTGCTCATCGCTGCCTCACATCCGGAAGACGCCGTAGTTGGGGGCCGGCGTGGGCGCGTTCGCCGCAGCCGCCAGCCCCATCCCGAGCACCCGGCGGGTGTCGAGCGGGTCGATCACGCCGTCGTCCCAGAGCCGGGCGGTGGAGTAGTAGGCAGAGCCCTGCTCCTCGTACTGGGCGCGGATCGGCGCCTTGAACGCCTCTTCCTCCTCGCCCGACCACTGCTCGCCGCGGGCCTCGATGCCGTCGCGCTTGACGGTGGCCAGCACCGAGGCGGCCTGCTCGCCGCCCATCACCGAGATCCGGGCGTTGGGCCACATCCACAGGAACCGCGGGTCGTAGGCGCGCCCGCACATGCCGTAGTTGCCGGCCCCGAAGGAGCCGCCGATCACCACGGTGAACTTCGGCACCACGCTGCATGCCACCGCGGTGACCAGCTTGGCGCCGTCACGGGCGATGCCGCCGTTCTCGTACTCGCGACCGACCATGAAGCCGGAGATGTTCTGCAGGAAGACCAACGGCACGCCGCGCTGGTTGCACAGCTCGATGAAGTGCGCGCCCTTGCGCGCGGACTCGCCGAAGAGGATGCCGTTGTTGGCGACGATCCCGACCTGGTGGCCGTAGATCCGGGCGAACCCGCAGACCAGGGTCTCGGCGTAGAGCTGCTTGAACTCGGTGAACCGGCTGCCGTCGACGATCCGCCGGATCACCTCGCGCACGTCGTAAGGGGTGCGGGTGTCGGCGGGCACGACGTCGTAGAGGCCGAGCGGGTCCTCGGCCGGCTCCTCGATCGGTGCCGTCTGTGCGACGCGGGTGGCCGGGGTGGTCTCCACGATGCCGCGCAGGATCGCCAGCGCGTGCGCGTCGTCGAGCGCGAGGTGGTCGGCGACGCCGGACTTCCGGGCGTGCACGTCGCCGCCGCCGAGCTCCTCGGCGGTCACCACCTCGCCGGTCGCGGCCTTCACCAACGGCGGGCCGCCGAGGAAGATGGTGCCCTGATCCTTGACGATCACCGTCTCGTCGCTCATCGCCGGCACGTAGGCGCCGCCGGCCGTGCAGGAGCCCATCACCGCGGCGACCTGCGGGATCTGCTCGGCGCTCATCTGCGCCTGGTTGAAGAAGATCCGGCCGAAGTGCTCCTTGTCGGGGAAGACGTCGTCCTGCATCGGCAGGAAGGCGCCGCCGGAGTCGACCAGGCTGATCACCGGGAGCCGGTTGCTGCGCGCGATCTCCTGCGCACGCAGGTGCTTCTTGACCGTCACCGGGTAGTAGGTGCCGCCCTTGACCGTGGCGTCGTTGGCGATCACGACGGCGAGCCGGCCGCTGATCTGCCCGATCCCGGAGACGACGCCCGCGCTGGGCACCGGGTCGTTCTGCCCGGTGGCGTCCGGGGCTCCGTACATGCCGGTCGCGGCCAGGGCGCCGATCTCGAGGAACGGGCTGCCCGGGTCGAGCAGGCGGTTCACCCGATCCCGGGCGAGCAGCTTGCCGCGGTCGGTGTGCTTGCGACGGGCGGCTTCGCTGCCGCCCTGGTGGGCCTTGGCCAGGCGCTCGCGGAGGTCGTCGGCGAGATCGCGCATCTCGGTCATGGGGTTAATGATCGCTAACCAGGGCGTCGCGCGCAAGCGATTCGGCGCATTGACCGGGACGAGACGCCGAGGGCAGGGAGCGGCGCGGACACTACGATCGGCGCATGCGTCTGCGCCTGGGCCGCCCACGGCTCACCGACTACGACCACCTGCTCGACGTGCCACCGGCCGCCGAGCACTCTCCGTTCGCCGTCACCTTCCTCGGCGTCAGCACCCTGCTGCTGGACGACGGCACCTCGGCACTGCTGACCGACGGCTTCTTCAGCAGGCCCGGCCTGCTGCGCGTCGCGGCCGGCAAGATCGAGCCCGACCAGACCCGGATCGGCACCGCGCTCGCGCGCGCCGGCATCGACCGGCTCGACGCGGTGCTTCCGGTGCACACCCACTTCGACCATGCGCTCGACGCGGCGGTCGTGGCCGAGTCGACGGGTGCGGTCCTGGTCGGTGGCGAGTCGACGGCCAACATCGGCCGCGGGCACGGCCTCCAGCCGGGCCGGATCGACGTCGTTGCGCCGGGCGAGCCGCGCACCTACGGCAACTGGCAGATCACCCACGTGGTCTCCGACCACTGCCCGCCGGACCGCTACCCCGGCACCATCGACGCCCCCGTGGTGCCGCCGGTGCGGACCACCGCATACCGCTGCGGGGAGGCGTGGTCGATCCTGGTCGCGCACACCTCTGGGCGGCGGCTGCTGATCCAGGGCAGCGCCGGCTTCGTGCGCGGGTCGCTGGCGGGGCACCAGGCGGACGTCGCGTGGCTCGGGATCGGGCAGCTCGGCGTGCAGTCGGAGCGCTACATCCGCGACTACTGGGCCGAGACGGTGCGCACCGTCGGCGCCCGGCACGTGGTGCTCACCCACTGGGACGACTTCTTCGGCCCGCTGCCCGACGACCATGCCGGCCTGCGCGCACTGCCCTATGCCGGCGACGACCTCGACGTGACCGTGCGGCTGCTCGACGAGCTGGCCGCAGCGGACGGCGTCAGCCTGCACCTGCCGCGCCTGTGGCAACGCGAGGACCCCTGGCAGTTGGACCTTCCTGCGACAGAGCCGGGCGCCACTCGTTAGGCTCTGCCGGTGAGCCGACGTGACCAGATCCTGGAGACCGCAGCGGAATTGTTCGCCGCCCGCGGGTTCCACGGCGTCTCCGTGGCCGAGCTCGGCGCCGCCTGCGGGATCTCCGGTCCGGCGCTCTACAAGCACTTCCCGTCGAAGGACGCGATGCTCGCCGCGATGCTGGTCGGGATCAGCGAGGAGCTGCTCGACGAGGGCCAGCGCCGGGTGGCCGCGGCCACCGGTGCCGAGGACGCACTGCGCTCCCTGGTCTCCTGGCACATCGACTTCGCGGTCGAGCGGCGGGCGCTGATCGTCGTCCAGGAGCGGGACTGGCAGTCGCTGCCCGCCGAGGCCCGCGAGCGGGTGCGCACCCTGCAGCGCGACTACGTCGACCTGTGGGCCGAGCAGCTGCGCAAGCTCGACGGCGCATTGACCGTCGACCGCGCCCGGTCGATCTCGCACGCCAACTTCGGCCTGCTCAACTCCACACCACACTCCTCGCGCATCCCCGCCCAGGAGATGCGCGAGGTGCTGGAGTCGATGTCGCTGCGCGCGCTCGGCGTCGACTGAGCGATCACGCTTGCGTGGCACCCAGCCCCCGAATGGTGGGAGCCAGGTGCCACACAGTCGGGTGAGCGTCAGCGCACCCGGAGCGTCCGCACGGCAGCCTTCGCGCTGCCGACCGTTGCCGAACCCTGGTAGGCCACGCTCACCTTGTAGGTGCCGCGCGGCAGCCGCGGCAGGGTGACGACGATCCGTGATCGCGTGAGCTTGGCGCTCACCACCCTGGCCTTGCCCTGTCCAACCACGGTGACCGTCACCCGGCCGGTCGGCTTCACCGAGCCTGCCTTCACCCTGACGACGACCTTGGCTCGCTGGGCGACGGTCGCGGTGACGGTGGCCTTCGCCTTGCGCACCTGGACCCGGACGCCGGTCGACGTCGAACCCGCGGCGACGGCGTCCGCTGCCGGGATGAAGACGGCCTTCAGGAGGTGGGCTCCGACCGGGGTCGTGCTCGGCAGCGCGAGCGCGGCGGTCCCGTCCTTCGTCAGCGCAGCCGTGCCCAGCACGGTGCTGCCACGGACGAAGCGCACCGAGCCGGAGGCACCGGCGTCCAGGCCCGTTACGGTGGCTGTCGCCCGGACCGGCTTCGCAGCGCCGTACGCCTGCGTGTTCGCGGAGACGGCGAGCGCCGTGGTCGTCGCATCGACGCTCGTGGTGTCCACACAGGCGAAGCTGCTCGCCTCGTCCGCAGGGCCCGCGATCCGACGCGGCCAGGCCGGGTAGTCGCACAGCGGCATGGTGCGTCCGGCCGTCGCCGACGCGCCATCCGTGGCGACCTGGTCGACCGGCGCCAGGCCGTCGTGCACCCAGTTCTCCAAGGCGGTCAGCGAGTCCCACGACAGGTTGAAGGCACCGTTGCCGTGCGCGTAGCCGGGCTGGACGTAGTAGCGCGCGAACTCACCGAGGTCGTCGCCGTAGCGGCGCTCAAGGCTCTCGTAGTAGGCCGAGGTGGTGCCGGCCGTGACCAGGGTGTCCGTGGTGCCCTGGACCATCAGGATCTTGCCGCCGCCCGTGACGAACTCGTCGATGTCAGGATCGGTGGCGTCCAGCAGGGTGGAGAGCTCCTTCACCCGCGGCTCGTAGCGCCGGTAGTCGAAGTCATCGGTGGAGGCGTCCGGGTCCTGGGTGATGAAGTACTTGATCACCGGCTCGGTGAAGCGACCGTAGGAGGTGATCCCCTGGGCCGATGCGCCGTGGAAGTAGGGGAACGCCTGCATCTCGGTGACGCCGTTGGCGAGGGTGAAGGCGAACTTGAACGGGCTCGTCGCCGCGCGCAGGGTGCCGATCTGCGTCTGCGAGAGGCAGGCGTCGCCGGCATCCGCGCCCGACGGGCAGCGCAGGTCGGCGACCTTGAACGCATCGTCACAGCCGGAGGTGTTGGCGATGACGCCGTCGACGGCGCCGTCGAGCTTGTCGCAGGTGGACATCACCGCGTCCTGGACCAGCGCGATCTCGGCGGCGTCGAGCGAGCCGCCGGGGCGATTCCACTGCTGCGCCATGTGGTACCAGGCGATGTCCATCGCCTGGTTCTGGTTGGCGGGGTAGTAGGCGATGATCCCGTCGTAGTCGTCGCCGTACTCCTGGGCTGCGATCAGCGCCTCGTGGCCGCCCTTGGAGGCGCCGGCGAAGATCTGCGTCGTCGGCAGCTCGCCGTAGTAGGTGTCCACCAGCGACATCACCGCGTCGCGGGTGCGCTTGATGCTGTCGCCGCTGTAGTTCTCCAGCGATTCGCGGTTGAGGGCGAACGAACCGGCCGGGTCGGAGCCGACCGCGTTGCCGGAGTCGCTGCCGAAGGTCACATAGCCGCGGTCGAGCGGCCGGGTCGGCGCTGCCGATCCGGCGGTGCCGGGAACGTTGCCGAGGCCGTCGATGACGACGCCGTTGAAGCCGCCGCCGCCGAGCTGCACGCTGCCCAGGTTCCAGGCGGTGGGCAGGTTCACCTGGAAGACGATGTCGGGCGCGGACGGGTCGTTCGGGCGCACGCTGCCGCGCACCTGGCAGTGCTCGGGACGGCTGCCTGAGGCGGCGGTCAGCGTCGCGGATGCCACGAGGGCGCCCTGGGTCGGCAGGCCGATGCTCGCGGCCGGCACCTCGACGCCCGTCAGGGCGTCGCAGCTCGCGGCGGGGTCGGCCACGACGACCGGGGTGGCGGGAGCGGCACCCGAGGCCACGCCGAGAGCGCCCGGAACGACTGCCAGCAAGCCCGCCGAGAGACCGGTCGCTGCAGCGATGGGAACGATTCTGCGCAAAGAAGAACTCCTTGTTCAGCGCACTCCGAGCGGAGTGACAGGCGTCACGCTAGGACACCCGCTTCCCCAGAATCAATAGCGAACGATCGTTTTAATTTTTCCTGACGGAAGTGGCCGCCACGCACGCACTGCGGCTATCGCGCGCCCACGCGGGCGCGGGTGTCGCGCGCGCCCGGGGCGCTGTCGACGCGCGCGCGGGCAGGCATCTCACGCTGGTGTGCGCAGGTGTCGCCACATCCAGGCCGCCGCCAGGAGATAGACGACACCGAAGGCCAGCCGCCCGACCGGCGGAAGGTAGAACTGCGGCAGGAAGAGCGCGATCAACAGGCCGAGCGGCCAGCCGGCGAACCGGGTCACGGCACCGCTGCTGGCCCCCGCCGATCGCGTGACGGCGAACGCGACGCCCACGCCGGCGACAGCCAGGAGCACCAGGCCCACGCCGAAGGCTCCGATCGCCGCCGGATGGTTGCGGACGGCGTCCGCGAGGTCGAGGTCGGCCAGCTCGCCGTCCAGGTAGGCCCGGCCGATCGCATGCAGCCCGAAGGACTCGGCGCCGTAGTACGGGAGCACCAGCACCGCGCCGACCACCGAGCTCGCGCGAACCCACGCACCCAGACGCCCAGCGCCCGAGACGGCCCAGGCGAACGCCGCGAAGCACGCCAGCGCGCCGATGCCGGAGAGATGCGCGACCAGCCACCAGGGCGAGGCGAACGCCTCGGCCGTCGCCCGCACACCCTGCGCGTCGCCGTAGGGGCGCAGCAGCAGGTAGGCCGCCATCAATCCGCCCGAGGCGAGCAGCACCGCACCCGCCCAACCCGCCATCCGACGCTCCGACCAGGCGCGCCCGGGCCCTGCATCCACTACCGCCACCTGAGCCACCATCTCCACTCCTCCATAACTCGAATCGGATTGAGAGAGCACTGCTCTCTCAATCGAGGATGGCACCGCCTGGACGCAATTGCAAGAGCACCGCTCTCCGATCTGGCACACTGGACCCAGCAGCCATCGAGGAAGGGACAGCCATGAAGCGCGCCGAGGCCCGGGAGCAGATGCACGCGCAGATCCTCAGCGCGGCCCGCCAGGAGATCGCCGTGCACGGCGGCGGCGCACTCTCGATGCGCGCGATCGCGCGGGAGGTCGGCCTGGTCTCCTCGGCGATCTATCGCTACTTTCCGACCCGCGAGGCGCTGCTGACCGCGATGATCACCGAGAGCTACGGCAACCTCGCCGAGGCACTGGCCAGCAGCGGCGCCGACCGCAAGCGCAACCTGGCCCGCCGCTGGGAGACCCTCGGCCGCGCCTTCCGGGTCTGGTCGATGAGCAACCCGCACGAGTTCCAGCTGATCTACGGCACCCCGATCCCCGGCTACGTCGCGCCCGCCGAGACCATCCCCGCCGCCGAGGCGGTCGCCGTGCACTTCCTCGCCACCGGCGCCCAGGGCCCGGTCGGCGCGTTCAACTCCACCGCGTTGAGCCGCCAGGTCGGCCCGATCGCCGGCGCCCTCGACCTCAACCCCTCCGGCACCGCTGCCGTGATCGCCGAGATCGCCGCCCTGGTCGGCATGCTCACCGCCGAGATCGCCGGCCACTTCGTCGGCACCGCGGACCCCGCCGACCACCTCTTCGAGGCCTTCCTGCGCCGCCAGACGACGACGCTCGGCCTCAGCTAGCGCCCTCGAGAGTCGGAGGTCGCTCCTAGCCTGGCGCCCATGCCGGGCCTGGAGCGCTTGATCTACGTCGACGACTCGTACAACGAGTCGCACGCCGGGCTGATCGTCTTCGGATGGGTGGAGTGTCATCCCGTGCGCTGGTGCAGCGCCCTGCGCGCGTGGCTGGAGCTGCGCAAGGAGCTCTACCGGGAGTTCACCCTGCCACCCAGCACGGAGCTGCACGCCACCCGCTTCGTGAACGGACGCGATCGGCTGATCACCGACCCGGCCGCCGTCTCCCGCAACTTCTTCGCCCCTGACGGCACCTTGCTCAAGAAGGACCTCGGGCGCGCCGTCGCCCTGCGATGCCTTGACCTGCTGCACCGCTGCCCAGACCTGACGACCGGAGCGGTCTACGCCCAGACCGACAGCCGTGGTCGAGCGTTCGCCCGCGAGAAGTACGACCTCTACCGGCGTCTCATCGGCACCTGGGACGACGTGTGTCGCGCTGCCGACCACTACGCCTTGATCACGATGGACGGCAACGACCCGCACTTCTTGGACGCCCATCGGGAACTGCCGTTGGACGAGCGGCGCATCATCGAGGATCCCACCATGCACGACTCACGCCGCTCGCAGTGGATTCAGATGGCAGACCTTGTTGCCTACACAGCCTTGATGGCGGTCAACAGGCACGCCCACAACGAGTTCGCCTGGAACTGGTTCGGCACCTATCTCGCTCCCCGAGGCAGCACGGTTCCGACCCGGCTCTAGAGACAGCTAGACCCGCCGAGTCCACGAATGTGGGGCGGGTCCGCGTCAACAGGCTAACACCGGATCTGGCTGGTCGCCAGGCTCAGCTAGCGCCCTCGCCCAGCTCCAGCAGCAGCGCCCGCGCCCGGCGGACGGCGTCCGCGGCGGAGTCGAGGTCGGCCTCGGTCTCCGACTCGGGGCTCTGCGCGCCGGCACCGCCGAGGTCGTGCAGGGCGGCGAGCAGCTCGTCGCGGGGCAGGCCACGCAGACCGAGCAGGACGAACGGGTCCTCGTCGAGCAGCCAGGCGAACTGGCTGAGCACCGCGATGGCGTGCGGACACGGCGGCGTCCAGTGGTCGCAGTTGCACTCGCAGGCCAGCTCCGCGCCATAGGGCAGCAGCTCGACGCCTGCCTCCTCGGCGTGCTCGACCAACGTGTGCGGCAGGTCGCCGGCCACCAGCGCGGCGATCCGGCCCGCCTCGGCCGCGACCACCTCCACGAAGGCCTCACGGCCCGCGTCGTCGAGCTGCGGCACCGAGACGGTGACCGTCCAGGCGTCGTCGCGCTCCACCACCGCGGCCACCACCCGGCCGGGCCCGACGCTGATCGCCCCCACCGAGCCGGCCCGGGCCAGCTGCCGGCCGCGCTTGAGGTCGCCGTCGGAGTAGGCGGCCTCCTCGACACCGCGCACCCACGCCCGGCCCCACCACGAGCCCGCCTTCGCCGACGAGCGGCGGACCGCGAACCGAGGATGGGTGATCGTGGTCATGAGGCGCCCCAGCCCAGGCGGCGCGCGTCCTCGCGGCGCAGCGTGACCAGCTCACGCAGCTCGTCGTCGCTCAACTCGGTGAGCGCCGTCTCCCCACCCGACAGGACGGCGTCCGCCAGCGACCGCTTGCGGGCCAACAGCTCCGCGATCCGCGCCTCGATCGTGCCCTCGGTGACCAGGCGATGCACCTGCACCGGCTTGGTCTGCCCGATCCGGTAGGCGCGGTCGGTGGCCTGATCCTCGACGGCCGGGTTCCACCAGCGGTCGAAGTGCACCACGTGGTCGGCCCGGGTCAGGTTGAGCCCCGTTCCGCCGGCCTTCAACGAGAGCAGGAAGACCGGCACCTCGCCGGCTTGGAAGGCCTTCACCATCTGCTCGCGCTCGGGCACCGGAACGCCACCGTGCAACAGCTGGCTCGCCACCCCGCGGGCACGCAGGTGCCGTTGCAGCAGCTTGGCCATCTGCACGTACTGGCTGAAGACCAGCACCGCGCCGTCCTCGGCGATCACCGTGTCGACCACCTCGTCGAGCAGGTCGAGCTTCTCCGAGCGGCCACGCAGCCGCGGGTTGACCTGCTTCAGGTAGTGCGCCGGGTGGTTGCAGATCTGCTTGAGCCCGGTCAGCAGCGCCAGCACCAGGCCGCGGCGCATCTCCTCGTCGGCCTTCTCGATCTTCTCCATCGAGGTCCGCACCAGCGTCTCGTAGAGCACGACCTGCTCGCGGGTGAGCCCGAGCAGGTGGTCGGTCTCCGTCTTCGGCGGTAGCTCGGGCGCGATGCCCGGGTCGGACTTCTTGCGGCGCAACAGGAACGGCTGCACCAGCTCGGCGAAGCGCCGGGTGATGGCCGGGTCGACGTTCGCCTCGATCGGCGCCGCCCACACCTTGCGGAACGCGGTCCGCGAGCCCAGTAGCCCGGGCGTCGTCCAGTCCAGGATCGCCCAGAGCTCCGCCAGCTCGTTCTCCACCGGGGTGCCGGTCAGCGCCACCCGCGCCTTGCTGCCGATGGTGCGCAGCGCGCGGGCGGTGGCCGACTGGGCGTTCTTCACGTGCTGCGCCTCGTCGGCGACGACCAGATCCCAGTCGACGGCGGCCAACCGCTCGGCGTCGGAGCGCATCGTCGCGTAGGTGGTGAGCACGAAGCCGCTGCCGATCCCGTCGAGCGAGCGCTGCGCGCCGTGGAAGCGACGCACCTCGACGCCGGGTGCGAACCGGTGCACCTCCGCCTCCCAGTTGCCCAGCAGGCTGGCCGGGCAGACCACCAACGTGGGCGCGGTGACGCCGAGCGTCTCGCGGCGGTGCAGATGCAACGAGATCAGGGTGATCGTCTTGCCCAGACCCATGTCGTCGGCCAGGCAGGCACCCAGGCCGAGCCCGGTGAGCTCGCTGAGCCAGGTGAGCCCCTGACGCTGGTACTCGCGCAGCTCGGCCTTCAACCCGGCGGGCACCTGGACCGGCTCCGCCGTCGCCGCGCCGCGCAGCTGCTCGCGCACCTTCTCCAAGGTGGCGCCGACGATGACCTGGACCTCAGCCGACTCGATCGAGGCGACGCCGGTCAGGGTGGCGGCCAGCGCCTGGGCCGGCTTGACGGTGCCGATCATCCGCTTGCGGGCGCGCTTGAGGACCGCGGAGTCGACGACCATCCACTGGTCGCGCAGCTTCACCAACGGCTGCGCGGCGGTGGCCAGCGCGTCCATCTCCTCGGGGGTGAGCGGATCGCCGTGCACGGCCAGCTGCCACTGGAACGAGAAGAGCGCGTCCGGCGAGAACATGCTGTCCTGCAAGGCCTCCTCGCGGTCGACCGGGGCGCTGCGGCCACCCGGCGCCAGCACCGCCGAGGTGGTCACCTCACGGCCGAGGCTGCGTGGCCAGTGCACCTCGACGCCACGCTCCTGGAGTGCGGCGACGCCGTGGTCGAGGAAGCTCAGGATCTCGTCGGCGTCGAGGGTGATCCGATCGGGCACCCGCAGCTCGGCGAACCGGTCGAGCACGCCCCAGGCCAGCGCCGCCTCCCGCAGCAGCACGGTGGTGTGCAACCGGGCGCGGTCGCCGAAGCCGTGGCTCGCGCCCGGCCCGGACTCCGCGAAGAGCACCGCGGCATCGGCCAGGTGCAGGGCGTTGCGGGCGTCGTGCACCTGGAGGACCAGGTCCACCGCGCCCGCGACCAGCGCCTCCTCCGGCGCCTCGACCCGCAGCGAGAGCGCGACGAGCTGGGGCAGGTCCGGATCCTCGCCGCCCTGCGCTCGGGCCTGGAGCCGGCGCACGAAGGCCGGGTCGGGCGTCGGGGAGCGCCGGGCGCGAGCACGTGCCTGCGCGAAGCGGGACATCCCCTCACCGGGGCCGGCGTCGGCCCGCTCACCGGTGCCCTTGCTGGCCGGCGGGCTCGGCGGGAGCGCGTCGACCACCGCCGCCAGGACCGCCGTCGCCAGCTCCTCCGCAGAGAGACCGCCCTCCGCGACCTCCTCGCCCTTGAGCGCCAGCATGTGCAGCCGGTCGCGGTCACGCTCGTCGAGGGCCGGCACCCACCAGCCCTCGGGCCCGGGACCGATCCGCCCGGCCGCGACCACCTGCATGCCGATCAGGGCCGAGCCCGCCAGCAGCACCACGCTCGGGTGGGCGGTGGCATCGCTGCGGGCCCGGGTCAGCACCGGCAACGCGGCGCGCATCGGCAGGCGCACCGAGCGCGCCGCACCGGTGAACTCGATCTCGCTCTCCCGCGGCGGCTCCGCAGGGTGGAAGGTGGCCGGGCCCACGATCGGCACGAAGCTCACGCCACCCACTCCTTCGTCGTCCACCAACCGGATGACGAGTCAACCACCCACTGCCTACACAGCCGAGCGCTACCCTGCCCAGCATGAGCATTCTTCAGACCCCGATCGCCACGCTGGACGGCAACCCCGCCACCCTGGGCGACCTCACCGGCGGCCAGCCGGCCCTCCTCGTCAACGTCGCCTCCAAGTGCGGGCTCACTCCGCAGTACACCGGCTTGGAGGAGCTCCAGCGCACCTACGGCGAGCGCGGCTTCACCGTCGTCGGCGTCCCGTGCAACCAGTTCATGGGCCAGGAGCCCGGCTCGGCCGACGAGATCGCCGAGTTCTGCTCCGCCACCTACGGGGTCAGCTTCCCGATGACCGAGAAGATCGAGGTCAACGGCGACGGTCAGCACCCGCTCTACGCCGAGCTCACCGCGTTCGCGGACGCCGACGGCGAGGCCGGCGACGTCCAGTGGAACTTCGAGAAGTTCCTGATCAACGCCGACGGCACCCCCGTCGCCCGGTTCCGCCCGCGCACCGAGCCCGGTGACGCGAGCGTCGTCAGCGCGATCGAATCACTGCTCGGCTGACCACAGCGCCGAACACGAGCAGCCCGCCCGCCAGGGCGACGACGGTCCAGACGCCGGGGTGCTCGGTGCCCAACGCCACCGAGACGACGGGCACCAGCACCGCACCGGTGGTCAGTCCGAGCACCCGGTAGCCGACCGGACCGTCGCGCCAGGCCAGCCACAGCCAGAAGCCGACCAGCGCGGCGCCGCACAGCAGCACCACCCACAGGTCGTTGTCGAAGACGCCGGCCTGCGGGCCGGAGTCGCCGAAGGGGACGTTGTCCATCGCCGGCCCGCCGAACTCGCCGCCCTCGACCGCGCTCGGCAGCTCGTCTGTGACGCTGAGCCCGTCCGGTCCGCTCTCCCCGAAGCCGGTGGCGAAGTCGCTGGTGAACGCGTCGAACATCGACATGAAGAAGCCAATCACGCCCAGTCCGATCGCCAGCACCGTCAGCGCCAGCGTGCCGACCAGGCCGACGACGACGCCGAGCATCTCGCCGCCCGGCAGGTAGCGCCGTCCGAGGATCGTGACCACCACCACGAAGAGCACGGTGGCGACCGCCGAGACCATGCCGGCGTTGTCGCCGAGCTCGTCGATGTCGAGCGCATCGCCGAAGAGGTCCTCCACCGCCTGCAGGTAGAGCATCAGGAGTCCGAGCAGGGCACTGAACAGGAACGGCGGCCGCGGCGTGATCAGGTGGCCGACCACGCTGAGCGCCAGGATCACCGCGCCCACCACGTAGACGGTGCCGGCGGTGTCGTCCATGCCGACGCCGATCATCAGCCCGACGCCGACCGCTCCCGCCGCACCCGGCCAGGCGATCAGGTTCGCCCGCCGCTCCGGGTCGCCGACCAGCTTCCAGGCCAGCAGTGCCACCACGACCAGGCCCAGCGCAGCGCCGAGGCCCGGGCCGTAGACGGCCCAGTCCAGTCCGTCGTCGAACCGGCTCCACCACAGCGCCAGGGTCACTGCCGCCGAGAGCAGGGTCGTGCCGAGCGCCACCGCCACCGTCTCGCCCCGGTGCAGGATGGCCGGCTGACCGATGCCGGCCCGCCACGCGGCGTCCGCCTGCGCCGGGGTGATGCTTCCTGAGGAGACGAGGTCGCCCAGGGCACTGCGGAACGGGTCGAACTCGGTCGGCTGCTGACTCATGGCTGTGACGGTACCGTCGGGGCGCGGAAATGATTCGCTCATTTCGCGACCTACTCCCTACCCTCTACTGGTGTCTACAAGCATCTCCTCGCCAGACGGCGCTGCAGCCCAAGCCGGCGGTACCCCGCCGCATGAAGACAAGCTCGACCGCAAGACGCTGATCATCGCCGGCGTGGTCGTTCTCGGATCCATCATGTCGATCCTCGACATCACCGTGGTCTCGGTCGCGCTGAACACCTTCGTCAAGGAGTTCGACGCGACCACCGCCCAGGTGGCCTGGACGATGACCGGCTACACGCTGGCCCTCGCCTCGGTGATCCCGCTCACAGGTTGGGCGGCCGACCGCTTCGGCACCAAGCGCCTGTACCTGCTGGCGATCGTGCTCTTCACCTTGGGCTCCGCGCTCTGTGCGGTGGCCGGCAGCCTCGAGCAGCTGATCATCTTCCGGGTGATCCAGGGTCTCGGCGGCGGCATGCTGATGCCGCTCGGCATGACCATCCTGACCCGCGCCGCCGGCGCGGACCGGGTCGGTCGCGTGATGGCCGTGCTGGGCATCCCGATGCTGCTCGGCCCGATCTGCGGCCCGATCCTCGGTGGCTGGCTGATCGACTCCGCGTCGTGGCACTGGATCTTCCTGATCAACGTGCCGATCGGCGTGATCGCGCTCGTCTACGCCTTCAAGGCGCTGCCCGCCGACCACGTCGAGCCGTCGGAGACCTTCGACTGGCTGGGCATGGTGCTCCTCTCCCCCGGTCTGGCCGCCTTCCTCTACGGCGTCTCGATGGTCCCCGAGACCGGCACCGTCTGGGACGCCGAGGTGCTCGCCCCGGCCGCGATCGGCCTGCTGCTGGTGATCGCCTTCGTGCCGTGGGCGCTGAACGGGCGCAACAAGCACCCGCTGGTCGACCTCACCCTGTTCAAGAACCGGCAGATGACGGTCGCCGTGATCGCGATGTCGCTCTTCGCGCTCGCCTTCTTCGGCGCCAGCCTGCTGTTCCCGATGTACTTCCAGGTCGCGCACGGCGAGACCCCGCTGAAGTCCGGCATCCTGCTGGCTCCGCAGGGCGTCGGCGCCATGTTGACCATGCCGCTGGCCGGCTTCCTCGCCGACAAGATCGGCCCCGGCAAGGTGGTCATCCCAGGCATCGCCCTGATCGCGCTGGGCATGGGCATGTTCGCCACCCTGGACTCCGACACCGGCTACGCCTTCCTGCTCACCGCCCTCTTCATCCAGGGCCTCGGCATGGGTGCCACGATGATGCCGATCATGAGCGCTGCCCTGGCAACGCTCAAGGAGCACCAGATCGCCCGCGGCTCGACGCTGATGAACATCATCCAGCAGGTCGCTGCCTCGGCCGGCACGGCGCTCTTCTCGGTGCTGATCACCAACGCCTTCGCCGACCGCGCCTCGACCGCACTGGCCACCGCCGGTGAGGACGAGAGCAAGGTCGCCGAGGTGCTGAGGAAGTTCGGCATCAACCCCGAGGCGATCCCCGACGTGATGGCCAAGTTCCCCGATGACGTCGCGTGGGCCTTCCAGGGTGCCTTCGTGGTGGCCACGATCCTGGTCGTCGCCGTCCTCATCCCGGCGCTGCTGCTGCCGCGCAAGAAGATGGTCGCGGACGCCGATCGTCCGCCGGTGATGGTGCACTGAGCCATCGCGCCGGCAGAAGGGCCTCACGTCGCTGACGTGGGGCCCTTCTCCCATTTCCCTGTGTGGCAAGGGCTTGTATGGCGCAGAAGAGTGTTCGCCTGAACCACCCCGAGCGGTCATCTCGGCGCCGTCGGGCGCTGGTCGGAGGGCCTTGGCTTCTGCTGTCCGTCACCTGCACACAGGAGTCAACGTGAACCGCCGTACCCCCCTCGGCACCTGGGCCACCGCCGGCCTCAGCTCGCTCGCCGTTGCCGGAACCCTGACCGCCCTGGCCCCGAGCGCCGCGGCGGAGGAGTCCGCCGCCACCCTGCCGGTCGCCGACGTCCTCGACGTCGACCTCGTCGGCGGCGTCGCCACCGACCACGCCCGCAACCTCGAGCCCACCCTGGTCGGCTCGCCCACGATCTCCGCGGACGCCGTCCGCGCGCGACACACCATCGGCTTCGACGGCGTCGACGACGCGGCGGTCTACTCGATGGCGGCGCAGTACCCCGAGCTGGCCGGCGGCTTCGCCGTGGAGTGCAGCTTCCGCTACGACGGCACCGCCATCGGCGGCAGCGAGCAGAGCGTCTGCGGCTCGAAGGAGGCCGGGGGCATGGCCACCGTCGTCTCCGGCGGCAACGTCACCTTCATGGCCCACATCGGCGGCGGCTACAAGAACGTCCGCACCCCGATCGTCGGCGGCGCCTGGTACCACACGATGGCGGTCTGGGACGGCGCCCTGCTGACCCTCTACGTCAACGGCGAGCAGGTCTCCCAGATCCCTGCTGCCGGCGCCTTCAAGGAGCCCTCGGCCGGCGCGCACAACTTCGTCCTCGGCGGCGACGCCCAGCCGGGCAACGGCACCGGCTTCTACTCCGCGACCACCGTGCAGTCCGCGAAGGTCTACTCCGAGGCGCTCACCGCCGAGCAGGTCAGCACCGCCGCGGCCGCCTGGTCCGAGCTGCCCACGGCACCGGCTGCCGACGTGCTGGACGTCGACTTCCGTGACGGCACCCCGACCGACCACGCCTCCGGCCTCCCGGTCACCCGGTTCTCCAACCCGCAGGTGCGCGCCGACGCTCCACTGAGCCGCGACGTCGCCGAGCTCGACGGCTCGTCGGCCTTCGGGTACCCGATCGAGGGCGTCTACCCCTCCCTGCAGGACGGCTTCGCGGTCGAGTGCGTCTTCAAGTACGACGACGACCTCCCGGCCAGCGGCGAGGAGCGCGGCAACCTCTGCGCCGGCAAGGAGAGCGGTGGCTTCTCGATCACCCTCTACGGCGACAAGCTCTCCTTCAACCCGCACATCGGCGGCAGCTACCGCAACCTGCAGACGCCCGTCGAGGCCGACCAGTGGTACCACGTGGTGGGCAGCTGGGACGGCAACGTGGCCCGGCTCTACCTCAACGGCGTGCAGGTGAAGGAGACGCCCGCGACCGGCCAGCTCTCGCTGCCCAAGGAGGGCGCCCGCAACTTCCTGATCGGCGGCGACGCGTCCACCAACAACCGCGGCCAGTTCTTCGCGCCGTCCACCATCGCCGCTGCCCGGCTCTACTCCGAGCCGCTCGCCGAGCTCGACGTGCTCGCTCTGCAGGCCGACATCCTCGGCGAGGGCCTCGCCTCCCCGACGCTCACCCTGCAGGGCTCCACCCCGGCCGAGGGCTCGCACCTCACCCGGGCAGTGCCGTTCGAGGTGACCACCCAGCTGAACGAGGCGATCGGCCGGCGCACCACCTACCGTCTCGACGACGAGGCGAAGATCAAGCCGGGCCAGGTGATCGGCGCCGGGATGCGAGCCGGCGACCACGAGATCACCATGGTCGGCAAGGACGTCTTCGGCCGCCCGATCGACCAACAGATCTCCTTCACCTCCGCGAACATCCCCACCAGCGGCGGCACCCAGACCGAGCAGGGCGACGGCAAGGTCACCCTCTCCTCGGTCGCCACCAACCCGAGCGGCGGCGACGTCGTCACCACCTTCACCAAGGCTGCGGTGAAGGTCGCCGACCAGGGCTTCCAGGGCTCGATCGACCAGATCCCGGCAAGCCTCGACTTCGACTACCAGCAGGGCGAGCAGCTCACCGGGGCGCTGCGGCCCGGCGACGACGTGCTGCAGACCAGCCCGTCTGCGGAGCGCATCTCCTTCCAGCGCTACGACATCCCGGTCGCCGAGGTCAGCGGCCAGCGCGTGGTGTGGACCGGCCAGGTCGACCCGACCCGGCTCGCCGGCCTCCGGGTGTGGAACGGCACCGCCTGGGAGCAGATCGCCAGCGCTCGCGGCCAGGCCGAGGGCTCGATCACGCTGAACGGCGACATCGCACCGCGGCACCGGCACGGCGGCGTGGTCCCGGTCCTGGTCACCGGCGAGGACCCCTTCGCCGACGACATCCCGAACCAGGTCCGCGACTCCTTCGAGGACCCGTCCGACTACGACTTCTCGCTGGCGCACCTGACCGACACCCAGTACCTCTCCGAGGGTGCCGACGAGCGGCCCAACCAGGCCGAGCGCGACGTGTGGCGCAAGGCCTACACCGACACCACCCAGTGGATCGCCGACAACACCGACAGCCGCAAGATCGCCTTCACCGCGCACACCGGCGACATCATGGAGAACTGGCACAACGTCGGCTCGGACCGGGCCAAGGCGATGCGCGAGTTCGAGGTCGCCTCGGCAGCGCAGAAGATCCTGGACGACGCCGGCCTGGTCAACACCGTGCTGCCCGGCAACCACGACAACCTCTACGGCGTCGACACCGGCCCGGACGCGCTCTACAACGACTACTTCGGCCCGGAGCGCTACGAGGCCCTCTCCCAGCACCAGCGGTGGACGGCGTCGAACGCCAGCTACCACTCGTACGCGGAGGGCGACAACTCCAACAACTACGTGCTGTTCAGCGCCGGTGGCCTGGACTTCGTGGTGGTCAGCCTCGGCTTCGGGGTCGACAGCGCCGAGGCCGCGTGGGCCGACGACGTGCTCACCCAGTACGCCGACCGCAACGCGATCGTGCTCACCCACGCCTACACCACGCCGAGCTCGAACCCCGACGGCCGCGGCGGCGGCACGTCCTACGACGGCTTCAAGGTCCGCGAGGACGTGGTGGCGAAGAACCCCAACGTCTTCCTGGTCCTCTCGGGCCACGAGCACGGGGTCAACATCGAGGTGAAGAAGGACCTCGGCGAGAAGGGCAACCACGTCGTCGAGCTGCTGGCCGACTACCAGTTCTACAAGGTGGACTCGGACGAGCTCGGACTCACCCAGACCGGTGGCTACAGCGGCAACACCCCGCTGCAGTTCGGTGCCGCCTTCTTCCGGCTGCTCCAGTTCGACGTCGACCGCGCCGAGATGAGCGTCGACACCTACTCCCCGTTCCTGGACAACTTCGGCGCCACCGAGTACGACGACCGCAAGCGGTACAACGGCACCGAGGACGACTTCAAGATGCCGATCCAGCTGCAGACCCGTGCCACCAGCTTCAGCTCCGACGCGCTGGTCGTGCTGGAGCCCACCGACGAGGTGATCGGCACCGAGACCACTCGCTCCGGCTGGCCGGCCACCATCATCTGGGACGGCCTCGAGGTCGGCGAGACCTACGCCTGGCAGGCAAGCAGTCGCGACGCCGCGAGCGGCGACGAGCTGGTCGGCGAGGTCAACCAGCTGGCGCTGTTCACCGCGCTCGAGGCGGGCGTCGCCGACCGCGAGGCTCCGGTGATCACCTTCGAGGAGACCACCACCCTGGAGCTCGGTGCTGCCTTCGACCCGCGTGCCGGGGTGAGCGTGAGCGACAACCGCGACGGCGACCTGAGCGGTGCGCTGGTCGTGCACGGTGAGGTCGACACCACCGCACCGGGCCGCTACCAGGTGCTCTACACCGCGACCGATGCCGCCGGGAACCAGAGCGTCGCGGCCCGCACCGTCGAGGTCAGCAAGGCCCCCGCTCCGGTCAGCACCAGTGCTCCGCGGATCGCCGGGCGCGCGGCCGTGGGCCAGATCCTGACCAGCACCAACGGCTCGTGGAACAACGCCGACGAGGCGGACTTCAGCGTGCAGTGGCTGCGCAACGGCTCCCCGATCAAGGGGGCCACCGGCGGCGACTACCGGGTCACCGGCGCCGACATCGGCACCCGGTTGAGCGTCCGGATCACCGCCACCCTGGCCGACGGCACCGCCACCTCGGCGACCTCCTCGACAACCTCGATCCAGAAGGCGAAGCCGAGCGCCAAGGTGTCGGTGAAGAAGTCCTTCAAGGCCAACAAGGCGGTCACCCTGAAGGCCCGCTTCGCCGCCGGCGAGATCCGGGTCCGCGGCATCGCCTCGGTGAAGGTCGACGGCCGCACCGTCGCTCGGGCCGCGGTGAAGGCGAACGGCACGATCAGCGTCAAGCTGCCCAAGCTGGCACCCGGCAAGCACCAGATCGTGGTCACTCTGCCGGCCACCAACCAGCACGCCGCCGCCACCGTGAAGGCGACGGTGGTGGTCCGCCGCTGATCCCTGGCGCGCGAGGTCGAGGCACCGGGGTGCGAGCAGCCGCTCGCGCCCCGGTGTCGCGCCTGGGTGTCGAGGCCCCTTACGCCTGGACCGCGAGGGTCAGCGGCAGCACCTCGGCGGCGCCGGCGGCACCCAGCTCGCGGGCGGCGAGGGTGAGGCTCCACCCGGTGACCACCTGGTCGTCGAGCAGCAGCACCCGGCCGCCGGCCAGCACGCCCTCGGCGGCCGGCGCCAGGTCGAGCCGGTAGCGCCGGCTCACCGCGGCCACCCGCTGCGCGGAGTTCATCGCCCCGGCACCGGGCGCCACCTGCGGATCCGCGATCGAGTAGCGCGCGACGATCGGCACACCGAGGTAGCGCGAGACGCCGTCGGCCAGCGAGCGGGTCAGCTGGGGGCGGCGGGCGGAGTCCAGGTAGGCGACGGCGTCGGGCCGCACGCCCCAGTCGGCCAGCACCTCGACCATCGCCCGCGCCAGCCCGGGCGGGACCTCGCCGTCGTGCACGCCGCTCGGCTGCTCGACGGCGGCCGCGAACAGCTCGCGCAGCGCCTGGCCGTGGCCGAGGTCGGTGAGTCGCGCCACCGCCCGGCCCTCCGCGGCGACGTGGTCGATCTTCCCCTTGAGGCTCAGGCCGAGCCGGTCGAGCCCGGTCGGCCACATCTTCCGTGGCTCGATGGTGACGCCCGGTCGCTGCAAGGCGTCGCGCGCGCGGCCCAGCGCCGCCTCGGAGATGTCGGTGGTGAAGCTGATCCCACCGCAGTTGTCGCAGCGCCCGCAGGCCGTGGCGCCGTCGTCGTCGAGCTGACGACGCAGGTAGACCATCCGGCACTCGCCGGTGGCGATGTAGTCGACCATCGCCTGCTGCTCCGCGGCGCGCGCGGCCTCGACCCGCTGGTAGCGCTCAGTGTCGTGCTCCCAGGGCTGGCCGGTGGACTCCCAACCCCCGGAGACCCGCCGTACCGCGCCGTCGACGTCGAGCACCTTGAGCATCATCTCCAGGCGGTTGCGGTTCAGCTCGACGCGCGTCTCCAGCGCCGGGGTGCTCAACGGGCGCTCGCTGACGTCGAGCTCGGCCAAGGTCTGCCGGACCAGCTGCTCGGAGGGGAAGGCGAGCGAGGCGAAGTAGGCCCAGATGTCGCGGTCCTCCACCGCCGGCAACAGCACCACGGTGGCCGACTCGGTGCCACGACCGGCACGACCCACCTGCTGGTAGTAGGAGACCGGCGACGACGGCGCGCCCAGGTTGATCACGAAGCCGAGGGTGGCGTCGAAGCCCATCCCCAGGGCGGAGGTGGCGATCAGCGCCTTGACCTCGCCGCGGGCCAGCGCGCCCTCCAGGCGCTGCCGCTCCTCGGCGTCGGTCTGGCCGGAGTAGGCGGCGACCGCAAGGCCGGCCGAGCGCAGGTGCTCGGCGACCTCCTGGGTGGCGGCCACGGTGAGGCAGTAGACGATGCCGGAGCCCGGCAGCTGGGCGACGTGCTCGGCCAGCCAGGCGAGCCGCTGCTCGGCGGTGCGCAACCGGACCACGCCCAGGTGCAGGGACTCCCGGTCCAGCGAGCCGCGCAGCACCAGCACCGACTCGCCGACGGCCTCGCCCACCGCCAGCTGCTCGGCCACGTCGGTGGTGACCCGGGCGTTCGCGGTGGCGGTGGTGGCCAGCACCGGGATGCCGGCGCGCAGCTCGCCGAGCAGGGTGCGGATCCGCCGGTAGTCGGGGCGGAAGTCGTGACCCCAGTCGGAGATGCAGTGCGCCTCGTCGACGACCAGCAGACCCGTGGTGGCGGCGAGGCGCGGCATCACCTGATCCCGGAAGCCGGGGTTGTTCAGCCGCTCGGGGCTGACCAGGAGGACGTCGACCTGGCCGCTCTCGATGTCGGCATGGATGGCGTCCCAGTCCGACAGGTTGGTGGAGTTGATGGTGACCGCCTTGATGCCGGCCCGCCCGGCCGCCTCGATCTGGTTGCGCATCAGCGCCAGCAGCGGCGAGATGATCACCGTGGGGCCGGCGCCGCGGGCCCGGAGCAGCGCCGTGGCGGTGAAGTAGACGGCCGACTTGCCCCAGCCGGTGCGCTGCACCACGAGTGCGCGGCGACGGTCCACGACCAGCGCCTCGATCGCCGTCCACTGGTCGTCGCGGAGCCGGGCGTCGTCACGGCCCACCAGCGCGCGCAGGTGCGCCTCGGCCTCCTGTCGCAAGGCCACCCGGTCGATCGTCTGTGCGGTCATGACCTCATGTCTACCAACCGCCTCCGGCAGTACCGGCCAGGGGCGTGGAAGATCCGTCGCCGAAGCCTCTGTACTCAGCACATTTGTCCGAATTAACGCATACATTGGGGCTTCTTACTCGTGACGACACCCGGATGTGACATGACCACACGACGCAAGCGCGCGCTGCTCGGCGCCGGAGCGACCCTGACCCTGCTGACGGCCGGCCTGGCGATCGCCTCCACCACCGCGACCGGCGCGCCCGCGCCCGGCGCCTCCGCCGACTGCCCGCTGCCGTTCCCGGAGGCGAGCCTCACCCCGGGGCTCGAGGTCACCGGCAAGACCACCGCCGGGACCTACAAGCGCGGCGCCACGATCCACAGCTCCCCCCAGACGCCGGAGTCGTTCACCGGCACCTACCTGTCGACGATCGAGGACGCCACCGGCGACCTCTTCCTCTTCGAGCTCGAGGGCTCGCGGATCACCAACCCCGACGGCAGCGTGGACGCCGGCATCTGGCAGGGCATCTCCGGCTCGCCGGTCTACGCCGCGAACGGCCAGTTGGTCGGCTCCGTCTCCTACGCGTTCACCCAGGCGACCGGGTCCAAGATCGCCGGCGTCACGCCCGCCGCTCGCCTCTACGACCTGCTCGGCGAGACCGACCCCGCCCCGGCGATGCGGGTGGTGCCGAGCCGCGCGGAGCGTGCCGAGCTGGCCGAGGCCGGCGTGCCCGCCGCGCAGACCCAGGGCGCGCTGCGCCGACTCTCCAGCCCGGTCGTGCTGGCCGGCACGAGCGGCCTGACCGCGCAGAGCACCAAGATGCTGCAGACGCTGGCGAAGAGGGCCGGACGTCCCGTGCCCCAGCTTGCGGCCGGCAGCACCGGCAACCAGGCCAACACCGTGCCGATCGTGGCCGGCGGCAACGTCGCCGTCGCCGACAGCTACGGCTCCGTGGCCCTGTACTCCGTCGGCACCGCCGCTGCCGTCTGCGACGACATCGTGATCGGCTACGGCCACCCGAACGTCTGGTCCCCGGCCGGCGGCACCATCCACGGCGCCTCGACCGCGATGATCATGGCCGACGGCCCGGTCTCCTTCAAGATGGCCAACCTCGCGGCCCCGGTCGGCACCCTGCTGCACGACCGTCTCTCCGGGATCACCGGCCGGGTCCAGTCGACCCTGCCGGCCGCTGCCACCGTGAAGGTCACCACCACCGGTCCGAAGAGCTCGGTCACCGAGTCCGTGGTGCCCAACGCCGAGGCGATCGCCTACGTCGCCGGGCTGCAGACCTACCGGGACGCGGCGATGAGCACCGACGAGGCCGGCCCCGGTGCGGCCGACGTCGCCTGGGACATCACCTTCCAGCGTGCCAACGGAACCGTGCAGACCTTCAGCCGCTCGCAGCACTACGCCAGCGCCAGCAGCATCGCCGACGAGGTCCCCAACGGCGTCGCCGGCGACGTCGCAGCGATCCAGGACAACGGCTTCGAGGACGTCACCATCACCGACGTCCAGGTCCGTCAGACCCTGACCCGCTCCTACAAGGGGCTGGCCCTGAACCGGGTCGAGGCCTGGGTCGGCGGCAAGTGGACGACCATCAAGGACGGCGGCCGGATCACGGTGAAGTCCGGCTCCAACGTCAAGGTCCGCGCGAGCCTGGTGAAGGACGGGCGCCGGTCCACCGGGGTGCCCGCCACCAAGACCTTCACCCTGGCTACCCCGAAGTCCGCGATCGGCCGCGGCATCGTGAGCATCAGTGGCAACGGCAGCAGCTTCTGGGACGAGGAGTTCCTGATGCTCTTCGGCGAGGAGGAGTTCGAGGACGGCCCGCAGATCACCAGCCTGAACGCACTGCTCAAGCTGCTGGCCGCGGAGGCGCCGCAGAACTCGGTGAGCGCCAACCTCGCCGGCATCACCAAGTACGGCAAGGAGTTCGCCCGGACCGGCTCCTGGTCGACTCCGTCGGTGGTCTCCGGATCGAGCAGCATCCAGATCAAGTTCCAGACGCCGCCCAAGAAGAAGAAGAAGAAGAAGGTCAAGAAGAAGCGCTGAACGCCAGGTCGATGAGGCGCGGGGCGACGTCGTCGACGTCGACCCGCGCGGCGGCCACCACGTCGTCGTGGAAGCCCTTCTCCACCAGCTCCACTCCGCTCGCCACCGCCATCAGAGCCTGCTCTGGGGCGGTGGCGATCTGTTCGTAGGCGCTTGCCGCCGCCCGGGCCTCGGGACTCAGGCTCTGCACCCCGGCGGCGGCCAATGCGGCGATCACCGCGCCGGCGCCCCACAGGTCCTCCAAGGCCGGCCGCAGGCTGCCGTCGGGCCACCGCTCCCCGGCAGGGATCATGGCCACGCTGCCGCCGTCCGCGAGCAGCGGCAGCAGCATGCGCGCCACCGCACCGGCATTGCGCATGCTCGCTGCGTAGACGACGGCGCCACTCTCGACGAGCTCGAAGCTCAGCGTCGAGCCGTTCGGGCTCGGCAGAACCAGGCGCTCCACGCCCTCGATCTGCTCCATCGCCGCAGGCGAGAGCGAGACGTGCGCCCCGCTGCTGGCGGCGCGGGCCTCGAAGCGGCCGACGGCGAGCTTCGCGCCGTGCCGCATGGCGTGGGCGGCCGCGCCGGAGTCACGCCAGCGATAGGGGAAGACCGTCACCCCGCGCGAGACCGCGATCGAGACGGCGGTGGTGAAGGAGAGCACGTCGACCACCACCGCGGCGTCCACCGCCTCGCGGGTGAGCGCGGCCGCACCGACCCGGCCCCACTCCAGACGCACCTGATGGCGCGTTTGCAGGTGGGCCCGATCGAAGTCGAGGTCGTCGGTCAATGCGGGCGCGGCTCTCGCCCCAGGCGGGCACAGGCCTGGTCGTAGAGGACGACGACCTCGCGACGGATCTCGGCGCGCTCGGTGATCGGGCCGCCGGGCCAGACGACCCGCAGCTCCTGCTCACCGTCCGGAGCGGTGACCTGCCAGACCCCGGCCTCGCCGTCCAGTCCGGTCATCGTCGCGGCGGTCGCCTCGGGCACGCCGAAGGCGTGCGCGATCAACAGATTGTCGTCGGTGTGGTCGTCATTCATGTGAGCCAGCACGGCCTCGACCACGGCAGGAGCGAACGTCATGGGCCCATCATCGCCCATCACGCCAGCACGATGTTTACGCCGAATCCATACTGGTGCGCAGTAGGCGGCGAACCTAGCGTCGCTGACATGAAGAACCTCACCGCGCCCTCGCTGGCGCTGATCGCCGTCGTCGCCCTGTTCGCCGGCTCCGGCGGTGCCGTGGCGGGCAGCATGATCACCGGCAAGCAGATCAAGGACAACACCGTCACCAGCAAGGACATCAAGAACGGCAGCCTGCAAGGCGCCGACCTGTCGCCCAAGGCCGTGAAGCGCTTCGCGCAAGGCGTGGTCGGCTTCCAGCTGATCCGCAAGGAGGCCAACGTCGCGGCCGGCCAGCCCGGTCACCTGCTCGCCGAATGCCCCACCGGCACCAAGCCGGTCTCGGTCACCGGGCACTGGGCGTCGTCGAGCCAGGGCGTCCAGGCGCTGTTCTCCCTGAGCGAGCCGCAGAAGGGCGCGGTCTACGCGGTGCCGTTGCCCAGCGACGACCTGCTGCGCATCCAGCTGGTCTGCGCCACGTTCGGCTCCTGACGCAACCAAGC
>NZ_BAAALG010000009.1:105662-132116 GCF_039528155.1 Nocardioides dubius
GCGGCTTCGGCGTTCACCAGATCCGGACCCGCGCCTCCGGCTCCAGCCAGAGCCCGTCACCGGGCTTGGTGCCGAAGGCGGTGTGGAACTCGTCGAGGTTGCGCACGATGTTGGCGCGGAACTCCGGCGGGCTGTGCGGGTCGATGGTCAGGTACTGCTGCTCCTGCTCCTTGCGACGCTTGGTGCGCCAGCAGTAGGCCCAGTTCATGAAGAGCGCCTGCGACTCCTCGGGCGAGGGCTCGCGGCCGAGGAAGATCGCGAAGGCCTTGTGCCCGATCGTGAGGCCACCGAGGTCGCCGATGTTCTCGCCCACGGTGAGCTGACCGTTGACGTACTCGCCCGGCAGGTTGCGTGGGCTGAACCCGTTGTACTGCTCGACGAGCGCCTGCGACTTCTGCTCGAAGGCGGCCTTGTCGTCCGGGGTCCACCAGTCGTTGAGGTTGCCGGCACCGTCGTACTGGGCGCCCTGGTCGTCGAAGCCGTGCCCGATCTCGTGACCGATCACCGCACCGATGCCGCCGTAGTTCTCGGCCGGGTCGGCGTCCGGGGAGAAGAAGGGGCGCTGCAGGATGCCGGCCGGGAAGCAGATCTCGTTGGTGCCGGGGTTGTAGTAGGCGTTGACGGTCTGCGGCAGCATGAACCACTCGTCGCGGTCCACCGGACCGCCGATCTTGGCGAGCTGACGGTCGGTCTCGAAGGCCGCCGCCGCAGCCACGTTGCCCATCAGGTCGTCGGAGACCACCCGCAGTGCGGAGTAGTCGCGGAACGTCTCGGGGTAGCCGATCTTGGGCCGGAAGGTGTCGAGCTTGGCGTACGCCCGCTCCTTGGTCTCCGCGGTCATCCAGTCCAGGTCGGCGATGGAGCGGCGGTAGGCCTCGAGCAGGTTGGCCACCAGCTCGTCCATCATCTCCTTGCTCTGCGGCGGGAAGTGCCGCGCGACGTACTCGCGGCCGACCGCCTCGCCGACCGAGCCCTCGACGAAGGCGACCGCGCGCTTCCACCGCGCCCGCAGCTCCGGCGTCCCGTTGAGGGTGCGGCCGTAGAAGTCGAAGTTCGTCTCCACGAAGTCGTCGGTCAGGTAGGGCGCCGCCGAGCGCAGCACCCGGGTGAGCATCCAGTCGCGCCACTGCTCGATCGGGGTGCTCTCCAGGACGGCGGAGAGATGCTCGAGGTAGGAGGGCTGGCGCACGCAGACCTCGGCCAGGGTCTGGCCGCTGCCGCCCAGGTTGCGGACGTAGGCGCTCCACTCGAAGGCCGGCGCCAGCTCGGCGAGCTCGGCGCCGGTGAGCAGGTTGTAGGTCTTCTGGACGTCGCGGGTCTCGGCGCGCTCCCAGTGGCCGCCGGCGATCCGGGTGTCCAGCTCCAGCACCGACTGGGCCGCACCGGCCGGGTCGCCGTGGCCGCTGAGCACGAAGAGGCGGGTCAGGTACTCGACGTACTTGGTCCGCACCTCGGCGAACTTCTCGTCGCGGTAGTACGACTCGTCCGGCAGGCCGAGGCCGCCCTGGCTGATGTGGAACAGGTACCGGTCGGAGTTGCGCGAGTCGGTGTCGACGTAGGAGCCGAAGAGGCCCGCGCCGCCGACCCGCTCGAACTCGCCGAGGAAGGCGGCCAGGTCGCGGATGTCGCGCAGGCCGGCGACCGCCTTGAGCAGCGGGCGCACCGGCGCCAGACCGCGCTGGGCGATGGTCGCGGTGTCCATGAAGGACTCGTAGAGCGCCGCGATCCGGCCGGCGTCCGTCTCCGGCGCACCGTGCTGAGCGGCCAGGTCCTGGATCAGCTCGCGCACCTGCTCCTCGGCGGTGTCGGCGAGTTGGACGAACGGCCCCCAACTGGAGCGGTCGTCGGGAATCGGGGTCGATTCCAGCCAGGTGCCATTCACGTGGCCGAACAGGTCGTCTTGGGGACGCAGGGCCAGGTCCATGCCGGGGCGGGCGTCGTCGAGGATGCTCACGCGCTCGACCCTACCCGCCGGATGGCTGGGACCTGACGGACATATCGGGCGGTTGACACCACCCGTTCGGGCTATTCCTTCGGACTGGAAGGCCCCTTTCCATCCCCAAAACAGATGACGGATGATGAACCATGCCCCAGACATCTCGGAAACCTGCTCTGGCCGCGGCGGTCTTGGTGATCGCCCTCGGCACCACCGCGCCCGCTCTCGGCGACGGTGGTCCACGGCAGGCGGGTGGGGCGGTGGGACCCGCCGCGCGGGTCGCGATCGCGGCCAAGGTGAGCGCGAGCGAGGCGAACTTCGAGAAGAAGGTCCTGACCCTGACCAACAAGCGCCGCGCCAAGGCCGGCTGC
This sequence comes from Nocardioides dubius, assembly GCF_039528155.1. Classification (NCBI taxonomy): domain Bacteria; kingdom Bacillati; phylum Actinomycetota; class Actinomycetes; order Propionibacteriales; family Nocardioidaceae; genus Nocardioides; species Nocardioides dubius. The sequence continues at coordinate 107,970 of NZ_BAAALG010000009.1, forward strand.
GGGGCGTTGAAGCTGCACACCAGCCTGCGCAAGGCCGCGCGCAAGCACAGCGCCCTGATGGCCAAGCACCAGACCCTGTCGCACCAGCTGCCGGGCGAGGCGTCGCTGGGCAAGCGGATCACGAAGGCCGGGTACCGCAACTGGCGCGCCGTCGCCGAGAACGTGGCCTACGGCTACCCGACCCCGGGTGACCTGGTGGCGGCCTGGATGGCATCGCCCGGCCACCGCAAGAACATCCTCACCTGCCGCTACAAGCACCTCGGCGTCGGCGTCACCCTGCGCAACGGCGTCCCGTGGGCCACCCAGGACTTCGGCCGCAAGTAGCGAGCCGCGCTCAGCGGATCGCGACGACCAGCTTGCCGACGGCCTTGCGGGCGTCGAGGTCGAGCAGCGCCTGCCCGAACTCCTCGACCGGGTAGACGGCGCCGATCGGCGGCTTGATCGAGCCGGTCTCGATCAGCGGCACGATCTCGTTCCACTGCTGCTTGAGGTAGCCGGCGCGGCGCATCGCGTAGTCGCCCCAGCCGACGCCGCGCACGTCGATGTTGTTGAGCAGCAGGCGGTTGACCTTGACCTCCGGGATGCCCTGGCCGGCGGCGAAGCCGACCACCAGCAGGCGGCCGAGCGGCGCCAGCGAGCGCAGCGAGTCGGTGAAGACGTCTCCGCCGACGACGTCGAGCACCAGGTCGACGCCGCGGCCCTCGGTGATCGCCTTGACCTCGTCCTTGAAGCCGTCGATCAGCACCACGTGGTCGGCGCCGGCGGCCTTCGCCACCTCACCCTTCTCCGGCGTCGAGACGACGGCGATCGCGGTGAGCCCGAGCGCCTTGGCGGTCTGGATCGTCGCGGTGCCGACACCACCGGCCGCGCCGTGGATCAGGATCGACTCACCGGGCTGTGCCTGACCGCGGACCACGAGCGCGAAGTGCGCGGTGAGGTAGTTCATCGGCAGTGCCGCACCCTCGTCGAGGCTCATCTCGTCCGGCAGAGGGAAGACGAAGTCGACGTTGACCGCGATCCGCTCGGCGCCGCCGCCGTAGGGCACCACGGCGCAGACCCGCTGGCCGGCGGTGAACCCGTTGCCGTCCTCGACGACGGTGCCCGCGACGTCGACGCCGAGGGTGAACGGGAGTTCGGGCTTGAGCTGGTACTGCCCGCGCGAGAGCAGCAGATCCGGGAAGGAGATGCCGACGCGATGCACGTCGATCAGCACCTCGTGCGGTGCGGCCACCGGCTCGGCGACGTCGACGATCTCGATTGCTTCCGGCCCGTCGAGGCGGGTCACCTGAACTGCGCGCATGAGTCGACCCTAGCGGGCCCGGACCAGCTCGCCGCAGCGTCTCACCGGCGGAGGGAAAGGCGCGCTCAGCGCGGCTCGACCAGGGCGTTCATCTCGAAGTGCATGGGGTCGGTCCACTTCCAGTCGCCGCCCCAGGCGAAGCCCCACTTCTTGAAGATCGAGACCACGGTGCGGTCGATCTCCCCGGCCGTTCCGCGCTGGTTGCCCGGCACGTTGAAGTCCAGGGCGATGCCGAAGGAGTGCAGGGAGAGCTTGTTCGAGTTGGCGATGAAGCGCGGGTAGTAGCAGCCGGCGTACTCCCCCGGGTGGATCTTGTCGGAGAGCCCGCGCTCGACCACCTCGGTCAGCGCGGCCCGCAGCTGCGGAAGCACCACTCGATGGCAGGTCACCGAGCCGATGATCGGCACCTGCTCGGTGCGGATGTTGGCCTTCACCCAGGCCGGGTCCGGGGCGATCCGGCCATCCCCGAGGACCGAGTAGGTGAAGGAGCCCACGGCCTGGGCGACCGAGCCACCGGTCAGATAGGCGGTCTGCTTGGCATTGGGGTCGAGACCGAAGCGGGCGACGACGTCGAGCATCTGGATCGAGGCGACGTCGTCGACCAGGCCCTTGAGCGACGTGCGGACCCGCTGCGGCGAGGCGGCACCGGTCGAGATCACCAGCGCGTTGTCGCTGACCAGGCCGAGGTCGTCGGTCCAGGCACGGTTGAGCACCATGTCGACGTTGGGCACCTGGTCGGCGTAGGCACCGACGTGGATCTTCGGGGCGTCCTTGTCGTTGCCCATCCGCACGTAGGCCTCGTCGTCGGCGACCTCCTTGGCGAGCTCCTGGCTCAGCGCCAGCTCGCCGCCGGCCACCCGGTTCCAGATCTCGGAGCTCTGCCCCGACGCCGTGAACCGGCGGTAGCTGGCCGGGTCGACCGAGGCCACAGTGGCGACGCTGTTCTGGATCGAGACGCTGCCCAGGTCGATCAGCTCGGTGGCGACAACGCCCTTGACCTTCTTCACTGCGGCGATCAGGGACTCGGGCAGCGGCTTGGCCTCCAACGAGACCACCATGATGTCGGCCGAGCGCAGCGGGTCGGTGAGCTCGCCCGGGGCGTCGACGGTGCGGCCCTCGCCAGGGCTGCCGGAGGACGCACTGCTCTCGCTGGGCGTGGCGTCGGTCGCGCTCGGAGACGGGTCGGCCTTCGCGCCGCCGTCGTCGTTGCCGCAGGCAGCCAGCACGAGCACGCACGCGGACGCCGTCAGCGCCCGCGTCAGCCCACCGCGGGCCACCAGCCGCGCAGCCATCATCGTCACCGGCCCTCCCGAACCGCACACCTAACCCGTGTCGCAGAGCATAGTGACGCCACCCTCACGCCTCCCCCCGAGGGCGCAGAAATGGCGCGCGAGGGCGCACTAGTTCCTCATCCCCCGGCCTGGGGACGTCGATCAGCGCGGGTTCAGCACCCGGTCCGCCATCCAGGCGATCCCGGCAGCGGTCTCGGCCGGGGGCGCCGAGGGCTGCATGACGTGACTGAGCACGACCCGCACCACCTGATCGATCGCGACGTCGAGCTGGGCGTCGGTGAGGCCGGTGTCCTGGTTGGCCACGAACTCGGCGACGACCGCCTTGGCCACCCCCAGCAGGGACTGGGAGTTGGTGGTCAGCAGCGGCAGCAGCTCGGTGTCCGCGCCGTGGGTCGCCGAGACGATCGCATGCAGCAGCGTGTTGTCGTCCGCGTGCTCCAGGACGGCGAGCGAGGCGGCCTCGATCGCCTTCACCAGATCGGTGGGGTGCTGCTCGAACGCGCGGTTCACCAGGTCGAGGAAGCGGGCCAGCTCGTCGAGCACCATCGCCTCGGCCAGGGCCGGCTTGCCGCCGATCTCGTTGTAGACCGTCTGCCTGCTGACGCCCACGGCCTCCGCGAGCTTGGCCATGGTCACCGAGGCCCAACCGCTGCGCATCGTCATCGCAGCGCCCGCGGCCACGATGCGCTGACGCATCGAGAGCGAACTGTCCCCGGCGACCATGAGACCGATCCTATGGAGCAGCGCTCAGCCCTCCAGCGACAGGGCCAGCACCGGGCACGAGTTGATCGCCGCCGTGAGCTGCTTGCGGTGCTCCTCGCCGGGGTTCTCCTCCAGCACGTGCATCACGTCATCGTCATCGAGCTCGAAGAACTCGTGGGCCATCGACTGGCACATCCCGATCCCGTCGCACAGGTCGCGATCGACCACGATCCTCATCACGCCACCGCCGGAGAGACGGGGACGAAGTCGACCTTCTCGCGCACGCCGCAGTCCGGGCAGCACCAGTCGTCGGGGATCTCGCTCCAGGCGGTGCCGGCCGCGAAGCCCTCGTGCTCGTCGCCGGCAGCCACCTCGTAGGTGTAGCCACAGCCGGGGCAGCGGGCGGCCAGCACCTCCTCGACCTGCGCGGCGGCAGCCGCGGCTGCGGCGGCGATCTCGTCGATCCGGGCGGCCTCGGCACGATCGGCGGCCTGGCTCATCGCGACGCCGTACTTGGCGAAGACCTTGTCACGCTTGCTGGGCTGGACGTTGGCGAGGGTGAGATCGCCGTCGTAGTGGTTGATCACCCGCGGGTCCATCACCCGGCGCCAGATCGGCGGGAAGAGCGCCAACACGATCATCCCGGCGTAGCCGGTCGGCAGCACCGGGGACTCCTCGAAGTCGCGCAGGGTCTGGTAGCGGCGGGTGGGGTTCGCGTGGTGATCGCTGTGCCGCTGCAGGTGGTAGAGCAGCACGTTGGTGGCGATGTTGTTGGAGTTCCAGCTGTGCGAGGGGAGCACGCGCTCGTAGCGCTCCTTGCCCGGGCGGCCGACCTTCTGGCGGCGCATGCCGTAGTGCTCCATGTAGTTGACGACCTCGAGCAGCGAGAAACCGACGACGGCCTGCAGGATCAGGTACGGCAGGATGTCGAAGCCGAAGACGGCGACCATCGCGCCCCAGAGCACGACCGACATCAGCCAGGCGTTGAGCACGTCGTTGCCGATCCGGAACGGGTGCTGGTGCTTGCGGGCGTAGCGGCGCTGCTCCAGCTCCCAGGCGCTCTTCAGCGAGCCGCCGACGGTGCGCGGCCAGAAGGCGTAGAAGCTCTCGCCCATCCGGCTGCTGGCCGGGTCCTCGGGGGTGGCGACGCGGACGTGGTGGCCGCGGTTGTGCTCGATGTAGAAGTGGCCGTAGAAGACCTGGGCCAGGGCGATCTTGGAGAGCCAGCGCTCGTGGCTCTCCTTCTTGTGACCGAGCTCGTGGGCGGTGTTGATGCCGATGCCGCCGATGCAGCCGATGGAGACGGCGATGCCGATCTTCGACCACACCGAAAGGTCCCAGGTGTCGATCACCCAGAAGGCACCGATGAAGCCCGCGTACTGGATCGGCAGGAAGAGGTAGGTGATCCACCGGTAGTAGCGGTCGTTCTCCAACGCCTCGATGACGTCGTCCGGCGGGTTCGCGCGGTCCAGGCCGACGACGAGGTCGATGGCCGGGACGATGCCGAGGATCACGATCGGGCCGAGCCAGAACCAGAAGGTCAGACCGGTGAGCTCGTAGAGACCGATCGCGGCGAAGGCGAGCGAGGGCACGACCAGGCCGATCAGCCACAGGTAGCGCTTCTTGTCCTTCCACTGCTCGGTCGATCCCGCGGGCACGGTGCCGGCCGTGCGCGCGCCGTCACTGGCCGGCGTCTCCGGGCTGCTCGCCTGGGTCATGGCGTCCTCCTTGGTCGGCCGATCAAGGTCGCCTGTGACCTGGATCGCTTTACAAGAAGGTACGAGATGTCAAGGTGTTTGACAAGACCCTAGTTTTTGTAAACCGGTCGCCGCTAGCGGATGAAGACCCCCAGCCCGTTCGGCACCACGCGCTGCGCGCCGTCGGAGGGGTAGTTGCGCACGGAGACCTTGCCGCTCTGGTTGCGGGCGATCATCGTGCTTGAGCCGCCACCGTCGAGGTTCAAGGCGTCCTCGACGCCGAGCTCGGTCATCAGGTTCGCCAGTTCCACCATCGAGAATCCGCGGCTGCTCTTGGTGCGACCGTCGACGACGACCCAGTACATCGCCTTGGTGTCGCGGTCGATGCCGACTGCGGTGCGCGGGTGCAGGGTGACGTCGTCGACGACCCGCCGCACGCCGTCCACCAGCAGCGGCCGGTCACCCCCGATCGCCACCGTGGGCTGACCCTTCAGCCAGGTCGCCACGCGCACCTTGCGCCCCACCTTCAGGCCCGCCAGCTTGGTCGCCGAGCGGCCGCGTCCGATCAGCACGGTGCCCCGGACCGCCTTGCCGGTGGTCAGCTTCCGCTTGTTGGAGACCACTCGACCGCCTCGGATCACCACCTCCCGCACGATCCGCTGATCGCCGGTGACGGAACGGCCCGGCATCGTGCCCCAGGCCGAGGTGTAGACGCCGAGCCCGCCCTTGGCGATCTGCGGCGAGTTCACATTGGTGACCACAAGCTCCGGGTGGTTGCGCACCTTCGCCACCACCGGCAGCTCGCCGACCGCCCAACGCCCCTTCACCTTGTAGATCGCGTTGTTCCAGCCGGCCACCGGCCCGTGCCGCAGCTTCGCGCCAGCAGTGGCCACCCCCAGCGGAGCGCCCGTGTTGCCAATGTCGAAGAAGTCGCCGTTGATCCCGGCGATCGCCTTGTTCCGCTTGACCATCGAGAGCATCCGCTCCCGGCCGGCCACCGTCGGCGCACCGATCGGCGCGACCTTCAGCCCCGTCGTCCGCAGGTCGATGCGCAGCACGTGGATCCGCGCCCGGCCACGCTCGTCGGTGCGCGCCCAGCGCCGGTAGGTGACCCCACGGCCGGCACGCCAGGTGACCAGCGAGGTGTCCACCGGATCACGCTTCGCCAGCCGCGCCGACCACGGCACGTCCGGCATCCAGCCGGGCTCCCCGTCGGAGGTCTGCGACCTCCCGTCGCCACTCGCGGACGGCGTCGCCTCGCGTGCCGTGGCGCTCGGCGTCCCAGCCGGCAACAGGCCGACCCCGAGACACCCCGCCAACACGGCAACCGACAACGACCTGGCCGAGCCCAGTGCAGACATGCCCAGCACTCTAGTGGCGCGTGTCGGAGGTTCTGGGTTGGTGGACGCAGGAGAGGTGGCCGCCTGCTGAGCCCGCGGATCTCAGGGCCGGACGACGTAGACGCTTCCGCCAGCCAGGTCGATCCGCTGGCCGACCGTGAGCTCCACGGTCGCGCCCGGCGCCACGGTGACCTGCTGGTTCCCGGCATAACGGGCCGTCCAGGGCTGGTCGGTGAGATTGCTGAGCCCCCAACGGGCCGGGTCCTGCGGATGAGCGCGGACGGCGGCGATCGGGGTCGGCCGGTCGCTGTCGATGCCGAGATGGTCACCGCGCACCTGCGCCATCGCACTGACCGCGATCCGGCGCCGTCCCACCTGGAGCAGCAGCGCCGGCGCCAGGCTGCGCCCACAGGTGCGGCAGCCCCGCTGGGGGTCGGCGTCGTCGAAGAAGCCGGTGCTGCCGCAGGCGCAGCGCACCATCGCATCGGCGAGACGGTCCATCGCCTTCAGCCATTGGCCTTCGGTGACCCGCGCCCCGGGCTCGTGCAGCCCGTCCACGAAGGCCTGGCCGAACAGCTCACGCAGGAAGGTCGGGTAGAGCTCCCAGTACTGCTGCACGATCGCGGGCGGCCTGTTCTCGGTGCGCTCGGGGTGCAGGCAGAACAGCGCTCCGGCGCCGAAGTGCTCGCTCAGCCAGGCCGGATCGCGCAGCCCGCCCTCGGTGAGCCGGCCCTCCAGCGGATGGCCGGTGAACAGGATGTAGAAGAGCAGCACCGCCAGCGAGTGCCGGTCGGTGTCGGTGTTGGGCAGGGTCGCGAAGGTGGCGTCGGCGACCACCTCGGGCGCCATGAAGAACGGGGTTCCCAGCACGCGGCTCTGTCCGTTGTCCACGCCGACGTTGTCGTTGTCGCAGATCAGGATGCTGCCCGTGGCCGGCTCGAAGAAGACGTTGCCGAAGGAGATGTCGCGGTAGCACAGGCCGCGCGCATGCAGGCGCAGGAAGCTGGCGGCCAGCTGACGGCACATCGCGATCGTCGCCGCGAACGTCACCTGCAGCTCACGGCCCTCCGCGTCGCGGTTGGCCAGCAGCCGGCTGAGCTCCAGGTACTTCGGCTCCCGCAGCTCCATCACGTAGCCGAAGCCGGGGACGCCGGCCACCTCGGCCATGCTCAGCGGCCACAGGTAGCGATGGTCGGGAGCACCGAAGTCGACCAGGGTGCGGATGCCCTGCCGCTGCTCGGCGGAGGCCGACTCCGGTCGGTACCACTTGAGCGCGAGCATCCGCCCGGACGCCTGCTGGACCCGGTAGACGAAGCCTTGTCCACCTTGGCCGATCAGGTCGGTCACCCGGGCCGGACCGAGCACGCCGAGGTCGACCAAGGTGCCGTTGCTGAGCACTGTCCTCCCCTTCCTCAGCCCCGCCGCGCGGCCTGTGCGCACGCCTGTCTGAACGCCGTCGCGAACCAAGGGTCACGGTATATCCTCGCCAGACGGGCAGGGTGGAAGCGAGGAAGCAGAGATGAGTGATCGCCTCGGCGGCGCGGTGGCTCGCCGTCCGCTGCACCTCTTCTTCGTGCTCGACGTCTCCGGCTCGATGCGCCGCGGCGGCCGCATCCAGGCGCTCAACAACGCCCTCGCCGAAGTGGTCCCTCATCTGCGCGACGAGGCCCGCAACAACCCCCATGCCGACGTGCTGATCCGAGTGCTCGCCTTCGCCAACGAGGCGGAGTGGGTGGTCGAGGTGCCGACCCCCATCGAGCAGTTCCGCTGGCAGCGGCTCGAAGCCGTGCCGCAAGGGTTCACCGAGCTCGGCAGCGCGATGGAGCTGCTGGCCGAGGCGTTGCGCGAGGTCGACCAGAGCCACGGCGCCTTTCCGCCGGCGATCATCCTGGTCTCCGACGGCATGCCCACCGAGAGCGGAACCCCCTTCGCGGACGGGCTGAGCCAGGTGCTCGCCACCCGCAGCGGCACCCATGCGGTGCGCCTGGCCCTGGGCGTGGGCCGCGACGCCGACCTGACGTCACTGCGCCGCTTCATCGACAACGACGACATCCCCCTGCTGCGCGCGGACAGCCCCGAGCAGCTGATCGACTACATCGTCTGGGCCTCGAAGGTCGCCAGCCGGGGCGCGTCGCTGCCGGCAGTGGGGAGCGGGTCACCCACCTACGCTCCGCCTCCGGCACCGATGGGCGACCCGATCTGGAGCACCCTTCAGTGAGCCCCGGGTGGGCCGCAACCTCTGCCACACAACGAGGTTCGCTCCATGAGCGATCCGGCGCGCCCAATCAGGACGCGCATCGTGCGGGCACCTCCCCGACGGCGGAGTTCGCCGTCGTTGCGGATGGCCACGGGCACCCGCGCTACCTGCGCAGCGAGGTCGGCTCCGCGTTGGCCGCGTCGACGGCGGCCGCTGTGCTGCCTGCCTACCTGACCGGGATCACGCATGCCCTCACCTCGACCGCGATCCTCGACACCGACGGCCTGGAGGAGGCGCTGGCCCAGCTGATCGTCGAGCAGTGGCGCGCCGCCGTCGAACAGCATCTGGCCGAGCATCCGCTAGGCGAGGTCGACGATCCGGTCAGCGTCTACGGCACCACCCTGGTCGCGTTGGCCGCCAACGAGAGCCACCTGCTGGCGGTGCAGATCGGCGACGGCGACCTGGTCCTGGTAACGCCGTCAGGTGAGTCCATCCGCCCGTTCCCCGCGGACCCCGAGCACGACGGCGTCCGCACCCACTCGCTCGCCGAGCCGGACCCGGTGGCGTTCCTCCATGTCGCGGTGATCGACCTCTCCGTGCAGCCGGTCGCGTTGGCCTTCGTCGCCACCGACGGCTTCGGCACCCCGCAGGTCGAGCGGAACTGGTGGGAGCAGGTCGGGCGCGAGCTGCTGGATCGCTTTGCCAGCAACGGGATCACCTGGGTCGCGGCTCACCTGCCAGGTTGGCTGACCGAGCCTGCCGCCGTCGGCGGGGACGACACCACCCTCGCCCTGCTCGCCCGCCTCCGTCCCTGAGCAGAGGTCCCGTGATTGGCTGGGTGCATGCCTCAGGTCGTCGCTCGGGTCGTCGTACCGGTCTCCCCGGCTGTCGCGTTCGCGGTCTCCCAGACCACCGGTGAGCTGCGGCTCAGTTGGGACCCGTTCATCCGTCGTCAGCACTTCCTGGACGGCGCCACCGCACCTGGCAAGGGCGTGCGCACCCGCACCTGGTCGCGGATCGGCCCGCGGATGGACAGCGCCTACGTCTCCTACCAGCCACCTACCAATGTCGGGATGACGATGGTGGACGGCCCGTGGTTCTTCGCGAGCTTCGGCGGCGGCTGGCGGTTCAAGGCCGTCGAGGGCGGCACCGAGGCCACCTGGAAGTACACCTTCGCAACCCGCCCGGGATGGCTACGTCCGATCGCGGACCGGATCGGCACGCTCCTGCTGGGACGGGAGATCCAGGCCAGGATCAACGCCTTCGCCCGGGCCTGCGCGGACCCGCGGATCGTCGCGGCGGCGGGCTCACAGACCGGCGACGGCGACGCTCGCTGAGTGCGGGTCCGCGGTTTTCGCTGCGCGCCGAGCACGTTCTTCGGCAGGCTGGGAGCACGCCCCCTAGCCACAGGAGTTCCGATGGGCCGCTTCTCCCTGCCCGAGACCAAGCCGGCGGGCCTCGACTCGCCCGCCACCGCCAAGCTGATCAAGGTGATGGCGCGAACCCAGGTGCGGCTCTTCCGTGCCACCAACGGCCGGATCGGCAGCAAGTGGCGGATCGGCGCGGGGTTCCGTCGCCCGGTGCAGACGCTGCTGCTCAACCACGTCGGCCGCAAGTCCGGGACCGCGTTCACCACGCCACTGCTCTACCTGCACGACGGCGATGCGTTGATCGTGGTCGCCTCCCAGGGCGGACTGCCCAAGAACCCGCAGTGGTTCCCGAATCTGATGGCCGCCCCGGAGACCACGGTCGAGGTGCGCGGCCGGGGCGTCGTACCGGTCCGGGCGCGCGTGGCGGACGCCGAGGAGCGGGCTCGGCTCTGGCCGCGCCTGGTGGACCTCTACGCCGACTTCGCCAAGTACGCGGCCTGGACCGATCGGGAGATCCCGGTGGTCATCCTCGAGCCGCGCTGAGGCCGGCGCCCGGAGCATCTCCCGTCGTACTGTCGGAGGTCTCTGATCGACTGGTTCCATGATCGAGATCGACGCCACGCACACTCCGTATGAGGTCACTGACCTCGACGCGGGGTGCTTGCTTGCGGTGATCTCCGAGGACCGGGTCCGGGTGTTGAAGGGTGTGCGGCGGCAGCTGCGGTTGGCGCATCAGTGGTGCGTGGTCAACCCTGTCGTGGACGGCGGTTCGTCGGCTTCGTGGTGTGACGATGCCGCCTTCGCCTCGCTCGATCTGGACGACTTCCTCGGTGGTGAGGGGACGCCTGCGGTGGCGGCGTTCGCGGCCGAGGAGTTCGCTGCCGCATCCGGCATCTCCCGGTACGCCGCGCTCTCCCTGTTGGCCGATGCGTTGGACCTCCACCACCGGCTGCCGCTGTTGTGGGCGCAGGTCGAATTGCTGGAAGTGCCGGGCTGGAAGGCACGCCGGGTCGCCGAGCTCACCCGCAAGCTCTCCCGTGAAGCCGCTGCCTGGTTCGACCAGACCCTCGCGGACGGCGAGCGGTACGGCTGGCCCACCATCGAGCGGGTGCTGGCGATGGCGGTGGCGAAGTTCCATCCCGAGTTGATCCGCGACAAGAACGGCCCGCTCACCAAGGCCGACTGGGACGTCAGCCTGAACCACCGCTACGGGCCGGACGGTTCCGCCTCGGGCACCTCGACTCTCGATGTGGTGGGTGACTCGCTCGATCTGGAACGCTTCCACGATCTCGTCTGTGACGAGGCGGAGAAGTTGAAGCGCGCCGGCGACACCGACACGCTCGGTCAGCGCAAGGCAAAGGCCTTGGGCAGCATCGCGGAGGCACAGGGCACGCTGGACTACGACGGTTCCGATGGTCTCGAGCACCGCGACGTCGCTGCCGGTGACCCCGTTGATCGAGCTTGTCGAGATCGCTACCGCGCCACCATGCCGCGCCGCGGGCTGCGGGTCTTCGTGCACACCACCCTCGCCGACCTCTTCTCCCCCGACGACCTCACCCTCGCCGACACCGACCGCCTCGGCCCGATCCTCATCGAGCAACTCACCGACTGGCTCCAACGCCACGGCTCCATCGCCACCGTCACCCCGGTGATCGACCTCAACCGCACCGGCTCGGTCGACCGCCACGACCCACCAGCCTGGATGGCCGAGCAGGTCCGGCTCCGCGACCCGCACTGCGTCTTCCCGCACTGCACCCGATCATCAGCAGACGCAGACCTCGACCACATCGACCCCTACGACACGGGGCCCAACGAACTGCGTGGCCCACCGGGCCAGACCCGGCTCGAGAACCTCGCCCCGCTCTGCCGCCGTCACCACCTCGCCAAGACCTTCGCCGGCTGGAGCTACGTCCGCAACCGAGACGGCACCTACACCTGGCACAACAAGCACGGCCACACCTGGCTGGTCAGCGCACTCGGCACCATCCAGCTGGACTGACCGGGTCGATCACCGTCGCGACAGCCTCGACCACCGGGGCGGTCCCACGCGACTGAAACGACACCGCCACCTCCGGCAGCCATCCGCTGCCCGGAGGCTGCGGCGCGCCGCAGCACATCTCGTGCGTCAGCCCCTCAGGGCAGCGGACGACCCGAGATCGCGGCGGCGACCCGCTTGGCGACGTCAGCGTGGAAGACACTCGGGATGATGAACGAGGGGTGCAGCTCCTCGTCGGTGACCACGTGCGCGATCGCGTCGGCGGCGCGCAGCAGCATCTCGTCGGTGACGTGCTGGGCCTTGGCGTCGAGCAGTCCGCGGAAGACACCGGGGAAGGCGAGCACGTTGTTGATCTGGTTCGGGTAGTCGGAGCGGCCCGAGGCCACGACCGCGGCGTACTTGGCCGCCTCGGCCGGGTCGACCTCCGGGTCCGGGTTGGCCAGCGCGAAGACGATCGGGTCGGCGGCCATCTCCTTGATCCACTCCGGGTCGAGCACGCCCGGGCCGGAGACCCCGATGAAGACGTCGGCGCCGACCAGGCCGTCGCGCAGCGTGCCACGACGCAGGTTCGGGTTGGTGCGCGCCGCCAGCGAGGCCTTCGCCTCCGGCAGCGTGTCGTCGTCCCGGCTGAGCAGGCCCTCGCGGTCCCAGACCGCGATGTCGACGGCGCCGCCGGCGACCAGCAGCGAGGTGATCGCGGAGCCGGCAGCACCGCCACCGGCCACCACGATCCGGACGTCGGCGAGGTTCTTGTGAACGCAGCGCAGCGCGTTGGTGAGCGCGGCCAGCACCACGATCGCGGTGCCGTGCTGGTCGTCGTGGAAGACCGGGATGTCGAGGGACTCGCGCAGCCGCGCCTCGATCTCGAAGCAGCGGGGCGCGGCGATGTCCTCGAGGTTGATGCCGCCGAAGCCGGGCGCGATCATCTCCACCGCGCGCACGATCTCGTCGACGTCCTGGCTGGCCAGGCAGATCGGCCAGGCGTCGATGTTGGCGAACCGCTTGAACAGAGCGGCCTTGCCCTCCATCACCGGCATCGCGGCGCCCGGCCCGATGTTGCCCAGGCCGAGCACGGCGGAGCCGTCGGTGACCACAGCCACCGAGTTGCCCTTGATGGTGAGCCGACGGACGTCCTCCGGGTTCTCGGCGATCGCCATCGAGACCCGGCCGACGCCCGGGGTGTAGGCCATCGAGAGGTCGTCACGGGTCTTCAGCGGAACCTTGGAGGCGACCTCGATCTTGCCGCCGAGGTGGATCAGGAAGGTGCGGTCGGAGACCTTGTGCACCTCGACGCCGGCCAAGCCGTCGACGACCTGGACCAGAGCCTTCGAGTGCGTCTCGTCCACCGCAGAGCAGGTGACGTCGACGACCAGGCGCTCGTGGTTGGACTCCGCGACGTCGATCGCCGTCACGATCCCGCCGGCCTTCGCCAGCGTCGTGGCGACCTGACCCACGATGCCGTGGTCCGGGAGGGTGTGCAGGCGCATGGTGATCGAGTACGACGAGGCAGTGGCGGGCATGTCTCCATGCTTCACCCGCATCCGGGTTACCACCAAGTCAGAAGTTCCCGGACCACCGAGACGCAGATCACGCCTGATCTTTTTGCACTGACCATCCATCGAGTGCAAGACTGCACTTTGTGCCTGAAAGTGCAATCCCCACCCTGACCCGTCGCGAGCGCTCCGCGCTGCAGATCGCCAACTGCGCGCAGCGACTCACCGCGGAACGCGGCTTCGAGGGCTTCACCATGGAAGACCTCGCCCAGGCTGCCAACGTCTCGCGCCGCACCCTGTTCAACTACTTCGACTCCAAGCTCGACGCCGTCCTCGGCCCTGAGCCGGAGCTGACCGACGAGTTCACCGGCGAGTTCCGCGCCGGCGGGCCGACCGGTCACCTGCTCTCCGACCTGGGCCAACTCGCCCACCGTCACTTCGAGCGGATGCCCCAGGAGAAGGCACAGATCTCCACCATGCGCGAGGTCATCCGCAATCCCCGAGTGCTCGCTGCCTGCCACGAGCGCTTCGAGCGGCTGGCCGCCACCGTGCTGGAGATGATCCGCGAGCGCGAGGGCGATCGCTACGACGAGATCCAGGCCAAGGTCGCCCTCGGCCTGCTCCTCGTGCTCTGCCAGGTCGCCCTGGAGAGCTTCCTCGACAGCGCCGACGACCGCGGCTTCACCGACTACTACGACGAAGCCGCCGCACGCGCCAACCAGCTTCTTGCCTGACCTGCACCACACATCCTGACCACCCACACACAGGAAGCCACCACGATGGCAACTCTGCTCTACCGACTCGGCAAGAACGCCTTCCGGCGTTGGCCGATCTTCCTCGCCGCCTGGCTGATCGCCATCGTCGGCTTGGGTACCTTGGCCGCCACCGTGGCCAAGCCGATGTCCGACGCGATGTCGATCCCCGGCATCCCCTCGGAGAAGGCCGCCGACCTGCAGGCCGAGCTCTTCCCGGGCGCCACCGATGCCTTCGACGAGGCGAGCGTGAACGTCGTCGTCCAGGCTCCTGAGGGTCACACCCTCGCCGAGCCCGAGTACATGCAGGCGGTCGACTCCCTGATCAGCGACCTGATCGACGGACCGCAGATGTTCGCCGAGGGCGACGAGCTCGACTCCGGCGCGCCCGCACCGCTCCCGACCAACCCGGTCACCGCTGCCGAAGAGCAGTTCGAGCAGATGGTGCAGACGGAGATCGACAACGGCGCCACCCCCGACGAGGCGGCCGCGACCGTCAAGAAGAACGCCGCCGAGCTGGCCCAGCTGGCCTCGATCACCGAGGACGGCCGCACCGGACTGATCACCTTCCAGTTCGACGTCGACACCGTGATGGACGTCAAGGTGTCCACCGTCGAGGCCGTCGAGGACGCGATGGACGACGCCCGCGACTCGGGTCTGACCGTCGAGGCCAACGGCTCCGGCATGTCCGCAATGGCGCCACTCGGCCTCACCTCCGAGGCAATCGGCATCGGCCTGGCCCTGCTTGTCCTGGTGCTCACCTTCGGCTCGCTCGTCGCCGCCGGACTGCCGATCATCACCGCCATCATCGGCGTCGCCATCGGCATGATCGGCATCCAGGTGATGACCGCCTTCACCGACATCGGCTCCTCGACGCCGATGCTCGCCACCATGCTCGGGCTCGCGGTCGGCATCGACTATGCGCTCTTCATCCTGGCGCGCTATCGCAACGAGCTCGACCACACCGATGACCGCGAAGAGGCGGTCGGCGTCGCCGTCGGCACCGCTGGTTCTGCGGTGGTCTTCGCCGGCCTCACCGTGCTGATCGCCCTCTCCGCGCTCTCCGTCGTGGGCATCCCGTTCCTCACCACCATGGGTCTGGCCGCTGCCGCAACCGTCTTCGTCGCCGTCCTGGTGGCGCTGACCCTGCTGCCCGCCGTCCTGGGCATGTTCAAGTCCAAGGCGTTCGGCGGCCAGGTCCGCAAGTACCGCCCGGCCCGCGACGAGCGGGGCCGTGTGCTCAACAACGGCGTCCGCTGGGCGCGGTTCGTCGGCAAGCGTCCGGTCGCTGTCGTCCTGCTGGTCATCGTCGCCCTCGGCGCGATCGCGATCCCGATGAAGAACATGCACCTCGCGTTCCCGAGCGACAGCACCGCTGCGAGCGACACCACGCAGCGCAAGGCGTCCGACCTGATCGCCGAGGCGTGGGGCCCGGGCCGTGAGGGTCCGATGCTCTTGGTGGCCGACGCCCGCAACGTGGCCGAGGACGAGCGGATGGACAAGTTCAACGAGATCGTCGACTGGGCCAAGGGCCAGGACGACGTCAGCCTCGCCACGCTCGCTGCCACCAACGAGGACCAGACCGGTGCCCTGATCACCATCCTCCCGTCGTCGGCTCCGGACGCGACCGAGACCGAGGATCTGCTGGCCGAGCTGCGCGACGGCCAGGACGCGATCGAGGCCTCGACCGGCACCGACACCGGCATCACCGGCATGACCGCGATCACCGTGGACATCTCCGAGCAGCTGGCCGACGCGCTCCCGATCTACCTTGCGGTGGTGGTGGGCCTCGCGTTCATCCTGCTGATGATCGTCTTCCGCTCCATCCTGGTCCCGCTGACGGCGACCCTGGGCTTCCTGCTCTCGGTGCTTGCCACCCTCGGTGCCACCGTGGCGGTCTTCCAGGAGGAGGCTTTCGGGCTCTTCGACGGCCAGCCGATCGTCAGCTTCATGCCGATCTTCCTGATCGGCGTGGTGTTCGGTCTCGCCATGGACTACCAGGTGTTCCTGGTGACCCGCATCCGTGAGGCCCACGTGCATGGCGCCGACTACCGCGAGGCCGTGATCGACGGCTTCCGGGGCAGTGCCCGCGTGGTCGCGGCCGCGGCAGTGATCATGACCTTCGTCTTCGCCGCCTTCATCATGCAGGAGGAGCCGATCATCAAGATGATGGGCTTCGCGCTCGCGGCGGCGATCGTCTTCGACGCCTTCATCGTGCGGATGACGCTGATCCCGGCGCTCATGTTCCTGATGAAGGAGAAGGCCTGGTACCTGCCGAAGTGGCTGGACAAGATCCTGCCCAACGTCGACATCGAGGGCGAGAACTTGCACCGCCCGCACATGGAGACCCTGCACCGCGACGAGGACCCCAAGCCGGAACCGGTTGGCGTCTGACCCGCTGAAATCCGAAGGCCGTCCTGAGTTCGCTCGGGGCGGCCTTCGGGCGTTCCGGTGTCGCCCTCAGCTGGCGTGGTGCTCGCGGTAGCGGACGTAGAGCCGTGCAGGAAGGCCGCCGAGGCGCCGTCCAACGCTTCGGGCCAGCTGTCCACGCAGATCGCGTAGAGGCTCACCTTCTTCGCACTGCGCTGGACGGCGGCGAAGTAGTCGTGCGCTCGCGCTCCGGGCTAGAGAACGCGGGACGCCACCACGGCCTCCGCCCGCTCGACCGCGTCCTCCAGCAGGAACCGGAACCCTTCGCTCAGATCGCGGGCTCGCTCGCGCGCCCGGATCAGCTGGCGGAGCTCGTCGCCCTCCGCGCGCCGGCTGAGGACCTTGGCGGGAACGCTCCCCAAGAAGCCGGTCGCGATCAGTCCCGGCCATGCCCGATCCGACTGCTCCGAGCTACGCGGGTCGAGGCGGACCGGTCGCGTGTTCCCCAGGTCGTGGACGCCGTCCAGGATCACCACGTGATCGGAGCTGTAGCGTGCGACGTCGCAACCCGCGGCCCACGTCTTCACCTGCACGCCGGTGACCCGCTGCTCGTCCATGTTGAGCAGCACGAAGTCGCTGTTCGCCGTGGTGGCCCGACCGCCGTCACTCGGCACCTGCCGCATCCCGAACTCCTCGAAGCGACGGGGCGCCGGAACCACACAGAGCGCCGGATGCCGCCTGCAGAGCTCGAGCAGCACGATCGCGGCATCGATCTCGGTCGCGATTCCGGAGATCTTCCGTCGATAGTCGGCGTTGTCAGGCGCGTAGTAGCTCTCCGGGGCCTTGCCGGTTCGCCGGACGCGGTCCTCCGCGTGCCGGGTACCGGCCAAGGCCAGGCTGAGCTGAGCCTCGTAGATCTCGCGCGATCGCGGGTGTGCTGTGGGGATGTCGAGCGCAAGGCTCCACATCGACAGCATGGCGTGGTTGAGCACGTGGAAGTTGATCTCGTTGCCCGGGAAGGTCCGGCCTTCTGCCTGCGCAGCACTCTGCGCACGATGCCCCACCATGTTCACCGAGACCGCCACCATCTGCGCGTACTGGTCCATCAACCCACGCCAGGAGCTCTCGAACTCCGCGACCTCATCGGTCATGTCGGCTGCGGGCTCCGTCCAGTCCAGCAACAGCCAGCCGTAGAGCTGATCACCGAACCAGTCGTTCGCCGCCCGGAACTGGTGCAGGACCCGGTCACTCTCCGTCGCAGTTCCAGGGGTCGGCGGAGCGCCGCTGAACCTCTCTGCCCACGTTGTGAATTCCATGCCGTAGCGGACGGCGCCGCTGTCCCCCAGCCTGCTCGTTGAGCCGTCTAGACATCTTGCATACCGGGAGCATGCTTGTCCTCGGATTCCTGCCATCGGTCCAGCCGGGACGCGGATCTTGTCACCGGCGTCACAACCTTCTGCAAGCCCTGCCGCCGTCGCCCCCGCCGGGCAACCCGTAGCGTTTCCCCCGGCCGCCGCTCGGTCGGCCCGCCGAACTCTCGAACGAGGAGCACCACCATGGGTCAGGTCACCGCCACCGCCGAAGCCACCATCTCTGCCGCCCCGGAGCAGGTGGTCGCCGCACTGGCCGACTACACGACGGTGCGCCCGGCGATCCTCACCCGGCACTACACCGACTACGCGGTCCAGGAGGGCGGCACCGGTGCCGGCACCGTCGTCGCCTGGAAGCTGCACGCGACCGAGAAGCGCACCCGCGACGTCGTCGCCGACGTGCTGGCCACCTCGACCTCGATCACCGAGAGCGACCGCAACTCCTCGATGGTGACCACCTACCAGGTGACGCCGAGCGGTGCCGGCAGCAAGGTCGTCGTCACCACCACCTGGACCGGCGCCTCGGGCATCGGCGGCTTCTTCGAGCGCACCTTCGCTCCCAAGGGCCTGCGCGCCATCCACACCGAGCTGCTCGCCAACCTCGCCGCGCACCTGGGCGCCTGACGCCGGTCTCGCCCGGCCACAAGCGCAACCTCGCGCGCCACAAGCGCAACCTCGCGCGCCACAACTGCAACCTCGGCAGACAACAACTCCGCCCTCGCGCGCTCTAACTGCGCCCTCGGGCTAGCGGGCGGGCTCCGGGGCCGGGTCGGGGACGCCGTTGACCGCCGGGGAGATCTGGTGCTCGAGACGTAGCGCGAAGAGCGCGAGCAGGGCGCAGCCGGCGACCAGGATCGCGATGAACGCGACCGAGAGGTCGTGGCGCAGCAGGAAGCCCGCCGAGAGCGGCGCGACGACCGCACCGAGCTGGAAGGCCGCCGCGCCGAGAGCGTTGTAGCGCCCGCGCAGATGGGCGGGGGCCAGGTCGTTGGTGATCGCCGGCAAGGTGGGCTGCAGCAGCGTCTCCCCGCAGGCAAAGAGTGCGTGGTAGACCAGCACCATCGTCGCCGCCGCGGCAGTGCCGCTGAAGAGTCCGGTGGAGCCGAGGATCAGCCAGGACGCCGCCCAGATCGCGGCCATCACCATCATCACCCTGGTCCGCCGGTGCCCCGTCATCCGGCGCAGCACCGCGAACTGGAAGAGCACGATCACCAGCGTGTTGAGCGCGAACGCCCACCCGATCACCCGCGTCGAGACCTCACTGACGCCGCGCGCGAACGCCGGGAACCCGCCCTCCATCTGGCCGTAGCCGACGAAGGCGAAGACCAGCCCGATCAGCACCAGGTTCGCCACCCCCGGCCGCCGAAGCAGCGACAGGTAGGTGACCTTCGGCCCGTCGGCCTCCTCGGGCGGCACCTCGCTGCGGCCGTGCACCGCACGCAGCGGCCCGAGCATCAGGGCGATCGGGATCAGCATGCAGACGGCGTCGATCAGGAAGATGGTGGTGAAGGTCTCGGGACGATCGACGTCGACGAAGACGCCGCCGATCACGCCACCCACGCCGATGCCGAGATTGATCAGCGCGAAGTTGATCCCGAAGTACTGCTGACGCAGCGGACCGTCGACGATCGAGGCGATCAACACGTTGAACGCCGACCAGCCGCCGGCGTTGCAGATCCCGATGAAGAACATCGCCACGGTGACCTCGGGCACCGTCTCGGCGAACGCCAGCAGGCCCACGCCGATCACCTGGGCGGAGCTGCCGATGATGACCATCGCCCTGGCTCCCCAGCGGTCGGTCAAGGTGCCGGCCAACGGCGTGAAGACCAGCGCCACCGCGCCGATCAGCGCCATCATCGCGCCCGCGACGTCGAGGCTGAGGTGCCGCACCTCGTGCAGGTAGATGATCGTGAAGGGAAGGGTGAGCCCCCGGCCGAGGACCTGGAAGGCGGTGGTCGCCAAGAGCCAGCGCCCCGGGGTCGGCAGCGCGGCAAGGAAATTCCGGAAGGTCACGTCACCCGAGCTCACCGGACCATCATCCGCCTCGGGTCCGACCCGGCGCGAGCGGATTTCCGACCACCATCACCCCCACCCGGCGGTAGCCAGGCCCCGACTCCTGGGCGTAGTTTGTCCCGGTGCGGAACCGCAACCCCCGAGTCGGCCAGTCAGCGCCCCGGCAGCGCCGCGCCCGCCACCTCGGAGCGACCCGGCTGACGGCATCCGCGATCGCCGCGCTCCTCGCCCTCACCGCGCTGGCCGGGTGCGGCGACGACGACCAGGCGGCCTCCGGCCACGACCACCAGCTGACCCGCTCCGAGATGATGGCCAGCGAGAGCCCTCGGGCCACCCTGGACGCCGAGGCGGGCGTGCCCAGCGCCGAGGCCACGCCCAGCCGGCCGCGCTCCGCGACCAGCGCCGAGGAGCCCAGCAGCACCCGGGTCCGCGAGCTGCTCGGGATCGACGCCTCGCATCATCAGGGCCCGATCGACTGGAAGAAGGTCGCTGGCGACGACATCGAGTTCGCCTACCTCAAGGCCTCCGAGGGCAGCTCCTTCACCGACCCACGCTTCGCCGACAACCGGCGCCAGGCACAAGCGGCCGGGCTCCGGGTCGGCGGCTACCACTACTTCAGCATCTGCTCCCCCGGCGCCCCGCAGGCCGCGCACTTCATCACGGTGCTCGGCGAGCAGGGCGACCGCCGCACCACGCTGCCGCCGGCCGTCGACCTGGAGCTGGGCGGCAACTGCGCGCAGCCACCCGCCCGCGCCGACCTGCTGCGCGAGGTCAAGGTCTTCATCGACGACGTCGAGCGCGCCACCGAGCGGGACGTCGTGGTCTACGCCTACCCCGACTTCGAGGAGCGGTACCACCTGACGGCGGCGCTCGACCGCCGGCTGTGGGTGCGGCTGCTGGGCGAGCAGGAGCCGGGCACCGACTGGTGGCTGTGGCAGAAGTCCGACAGCGCCCGCGTGGACGGCGTCAGCGGCAACGTGGACCTCAACCTGCTGCGCGAGTAGCGCAGCCCTCAGCCTGCCTCGCGCCCCGAGCCAGGGGCAGCGTCCGAGCCGGAGCCGCGCTCGCGCGACTGCGGATCGTCGAGCTCCTCGAAGCGCAGCGGCTGGGTCGGCTCGAGCCCATCGTCGGCCTGCAGCACCCGCCGGTCGCCGTCGTCATCGTCGTCCGCGGCGTCGTTGCGCCGCTCCTGCTGCAGCCGGCGCAGCGTCTCACGCTCCGAGGCAGCCCGCTCCGCGCTCTCCCGGGCGACCTTCAGATCGAGTGGTGAGGGCCCGAAGCGCACCTGGATGTCGGCGAAGTCCTTGGTGCGCTGGGCGCGGGCCATCCCGGTATAGGCGCGCCGGTCGCCGTCGGTGAGCTGGACGTGGTCGGTGAACGGGGTGAGCAGCGCCCGGGGGTAGAGCCGCAGCGCGAGCACCACGTTGAGCGCGACTCCGAAGACGGCGGCCACCGAGCCCGCATACAGCAGACCGATCAGACCGAGGACGACGCCGAAGACCTGGGTCATCTCGGAGGTGCCGACGATCACCTTCGCCACGAAGACCGCACCGTAGTGCTGGATCACCTGCCACATCACCGCGACGAAGAACGCCCCCGGCGCCGCGCGCAGGAGGTGATGGTCCTTCGCGGTGGCCACGCGGAACAGCAGGGTGAGCACCGTCCCGATCAGCAGGACGTGAACGACGCGGATCAGCCAGGCGACGCCGGTGACCGACGTCCACTTGCCGAGGATGTCGGTCGAGCTGCCGAGCGTGGCGAGCACCGAGATGGCCACCATCCCGACGCCGACCACCGAGAGAAGCGCCACACTCTTGAGCCGCAGCAGGATCGGGTTCGGGCGGGAGTTGCGGGGCACGTACCAGGCCACGTTCTGCACGTTCTGGATCGCCTGGCCGAGCCCCATCGCACCGTAGAGCGAGACCAGCAGACCCGAGATCACACCACCGGCGGAGCCCTGCAGGCCGCCTGGCCGACCGAGTTGGTCGCCGATGATCGGGAACTGGCTGAGCGCGGAGTCCAACAGCTGCTCCTGCAGCTCGGGGCGGCCCTCGAGGAAGAAGCCGAGGATCGAGGTGGCCAGCAGCATCAGCGGGAAGATCGCGATGAAGGCGTAGTAGGTCAGGATCGCGGCCAGGTAGTTGCCCTGGTCCTCGAAGAACTTGTAGATGACCCCAAGCGGGATCGACACAGCCCGGACCCGTCTCTGGGCCCGGTCGAGGACCGACACCGCCCCACGGAACATGGTGCTCAGGCTATCGTCATCTGTGATCGTCTGGGCGCATCCGACGGCCGTGACCACACCACTCACACCAGCCACACAAGTGCCCGCTTCCTGAGCCCGTGCACACTCCCGCGCGCGCTCATGGCAGAGTCTGACGAGCAAGACCGTGAAGAATCATCAGGAGAGGACAGATTCAATGGTCGATGTGGAAGCGGTGTTGGACGAAGCAGGATTGTCCAACCCGAAGGTTCGGGAGTACGTCCGATACTGGGCGGAGCTGACCGGAGCAGAGCGTGTCGAGGTGGTTGGTGCCGCTGACGACGACCGCCTGATCGCGGAGGCACTCGAGGCTGGCGAGCTCCTGCCCGCCGGCGAGGGTCGCTACTACTCCCGGAGCTACCACAAGGACACCGCGCGCTCCGAAGAGCGCACCGTGGTGGCCACCAGTGACGAGAAGGACAAGGGCGTCTACAACAACTGGCGCCCGTCGTCCGAGATGAAGCCTCTTCTGGAGAGCCGCATGCGTGGCGCCTCCGCAGGCAAGACCATGTACGTGGTCCCCTACCTGATGGCTCCCGTCGGCAACGAGCTCGCCCCCTGGGCGACCGGTGTCGAGCTCACCGACACCCGCACGGTCGTGCTGCACATGATCCGGATGGCTCGGGTCGGCGTCGAGTACGTGAACAGCCTCGAGGACCCGGACTCCTTCGTGAAGGCCGTCCACGTCACCGGCGACCTGGAGAACCTCGGCCAGGGCACCCCCGACGACCAGCGCTGGTTCGTGACCGTCGCCGACGAGCGCACGATCCTGCACTACGGCTCCTCCTACGGCGGCAACGCGCTGCTGGGCAAGATCGCCCACGGCCTGCGCCAGGGTGCCTACGACGGCTGGGCCAGCAAGAAGTTCCTTGCTGAGCAGTACATGCTGATCGGCATCAAGGACAAGGAGACCGGCAAGACTTACCACGTCACCGGTGGCTTCCCGTCCGCCTCCGGCAAGACCAACCTCGCGATGATGCTGCCGCCGGACGCCCTGGGCGACCGCTACGAGGTCTACTTCTACGGCGACGACATCGCCTGGATGTGGGTCGACGAGAAGACCGGCAAGCTGATGGCGATGAACCCGGAGAACGGTGTCTTCGGTGTCGCCAAGGACACCAACGAGACCACCAACCCCACCGCCCTGGGCTCGATCGACGAGGGCACGAAGGTGATCTTCACCAACGTGGCCTACAACCCCGACACCCAGCAGGTCTGGTGGGAGGGCCGCACCCCGCAGCCGCCCGCCGACACCGCCGGCTGGCTGGACTGGAAGGGCAACCCGATCTCGGAGCGCTCCGAGGCCGAGCAGAACGACCCGTGGGCGCACCCGAACAGCCGCTTCACCACCACCCTGTCGAAGGTTCCCAACGTGGCGCCGGACTGGGACGAGGCGGCCGGAGTTCCGGTCGACGCGATCATCTTCGGTGGCCGCACCCGCGACCGCGAGCCGCTGATCCGTGCGATCACCGACCTTGCCGAGGGCGTCTACGACGGCCTCACCCTGGGCGCGGAGGCCACCTTCGCCGCTGAGGGCAAGGAGGGCGTGCTGCGCTACGACCCGATGTCGAACCGCCCGTTCATGGCGTACGGCGAGGGCGACTACGCCCAGCACTACCTGGACGTCGTCGGCGCTGCCAAGGAGCAGCCGATCTTCGCCCACGTGAACTGGTTCCAGCGTGACCCGGAGGACGGCCACTTCCTGTGGCCCGGATACCGCGACAACCTGCGCCCGCTGCTCTGGCTGATCCAGCTGAAGAACGGCGAGGTCAAGGGCCAGCAGACTCCGGTCGGCATCCTGCCGACCAAGGAGGAGCTGAACCTGGAGGGCGTCGAGATCTCCGAGGCCGACCTCGAGAAGATCCTGACCATCGACACCGCTCGCTGGCAGCAGGAGATGGGCTACCGCACCGAGCACCTCGAGCAGTTCCCGAACATGCCCGAGGCGATCTGGACCGCGCACCGCCGCGTGGAGAAGGCCCTCGAGGGCTG
>NZ_BAAALG010000009.1:132168-134393 GCF_039528155.1 Nocardioides dubius
CATCCCCGCTCAATGTGACCTCAGCGCGCGGTTTCGGGACGAAACGCGACGCTGAGGTCACATTGAGGCGGGGTTTGCGTCAGATCCCCCTAATTGGGTACAGCAGATTCCTACTCGGAGGGTGTGCGATGAAGTTCCAACGGGCAGTCGGGCTGATCATCATCGGCTCCGCAGTGGCGGGTGCCGCCCTGATGCTCCTCGCGGTCGCGTGGACGGATCCGATCATGGCGGAGCCACCCGAGCACACGCTGGTGGGCGACACCTGGAACGTCTTCTACGACAACTCGGTGCCGCCGATGCGGATCCTGGTCTTCGCCGTCGGCCTCGGCCTGGCCCTGGCGGCCGTGGTCGCCATGGCCGAGCGCCGGATCGCCCTGCGCGCGCGACGCAGCATGACGCCGGACACCCTCCCGCTGGCGCCGCGGGTGATCATGGAGCGGACGCGTGGCATCTTCGCCGGACCGGTCACCATCACCGTGCTGGTACCGGCCCACAACGAGGAGTCCGCGATCGGCGCGACCATCGACTCGCTCAAGGCGCAGTCCTTCCCGCCGAGCCGGATCGTGGTGGTCGCCGACAACTGCACGGACGCCACCGTGCAGATCGCCCGTGGCCGCGGCGTCGACGTGCTGGAGACGGTCGACAACTCCCACAAGAAGGCCGGCGGCCTCAACCAGGCGTTGCGCCAGGTGCTGCCGGATCAGGGCGACAACGACCTGGTCATGGTGATGGACGCCGACACCACCCTCGACGCCGGCTTCCTCGAGGTCGCGGCCCGCAAGATGACCGACGACCGGGCCCTGATGGCGGTCGGCGGCCTCTTCTACGGCGACGAGGGCTGCGGCCTGATCGGCCAGATGCAGCGCAACGAGTACCACCGCTACGGCCGCGAGCTGCGCCGTCGGCGTGGCCGGGTCTACGTGCTGACCGGCACCGCCACCGTCTTCCGGCCGGTCGCCCTGCGCACGGTGGCAGCGAGCCGCGGCGCCGCCCTGCCCGGCATCCCCGGGGACGTCTACGACACCCTCGCGCTGACCGAGGACAACGAGCTCACTTTGGCCCTGAAGAGCCTCGGCGCGCAGATGATCTCGCCGCAGGAGTGCACGGTGGTCACCGAGGTGATGCCGAGCTGGCGCGCCCTGTGGGCGCAGCGGCTGCGCTGGCAGCGCGGAGCCCTGGACAACCTCGGCGCGTACGGCCTCACGCCGCAGACGATGCGCTACTGGGCCCAGCAGCTGGGCATCGGCTACGGCGTGCTGGCGCTGACCTGCTACCTGCTGCTGATGGCGTTGATGGCGCTCTCGATGGACTCGTGGATCTGGTTCCCGTTCTGGCTCGGGATCGGCGGGCTCTTCGTCCTGGAGCGGATGGTCACCGTGTGGCGGGGCGGCTGGCGCGCGCGGCTGCTCGCGCTCACCCTATTCCCCGAGCTCGGCTACGCGATGTTCCTCAACGTCGTCTACGTGCGCGGCGTGCTGGACATCGCCCTCGGCCGCGAGGCCGCCTGGAAGCACATCGTGCAGACCGACGCCGGCGTGAAGGTGAGTGACTGAGATGGCACCGTGGGGAATCCTCTTCCCGGAGAGCCTGCTGCAATCGCACGCGATCGCCGTGCTGGCCGCCTTCGTGGCGATCAACACGGTGCTCTACGTGGCGTTGGCGATCGCCAAGTGCCTGCCGAAGGTCTACGTGCAGGACTGGATCGGTCGCCGTCAGCAGCGCTCGGAGACCCGGAGCATCCACCCCGACGGCCCCCTCTAGCTCAATGTGACCTCAGCGCGCGGTTTCGGGACGAAACGCGACGCTGAGGTCACATTGAGCGGTCGTCGGCGGGGGTCAGCTACGGCGGTCGGATGCCGCCCAGGCGGCACCTGCGGAGACGGCGGCAACGGTCGCCACCGACGGCCACACGCCGATCTTCTTGGCCAGCGGGTGCGAGGCACCCATCGCGCCCCAGTAGAGGGCGGAGAGACCGGTTGCGGTGGCCGGGCCGCGCGACGTCCAGGCAGGCAGTGCGGCCGCGTTGGCGGCGGCCATCACCACACCTCCCAACGGGCGGTTGCCGGTGCGGTTGGCGAGCAGGAAGCCGCCGACCAGTCCGACGACGGTCAGGGGCGCGGTGGGGATCGAGGAGAGCTTCACGACCCCCACGTTAGTTGCCCGCTCAATGTGACCTCAGCGCGCGGTTTCGGGACGAAACGCGACGCTGAGGTCACATTGAGGCG
>NZ_BAAALG010000009.1:134493-187622 GCF_039528155.1 Nocardioides dubius
GAGCTAGGGGATCTCGAAGGTGGCGACCTCGACCGGGTTGTCGAACTTGTCCACCCGCAGCCCCAGCCAGAACTCCCAGGTCCCGGCCGTCGGCAGCACGATCCGGCTGGTCCAGGCACCGTGGCCGACGATCTCCAGGCGCTGCTCGCCCAGGTCGGCGTCGGGGCCCGAGATCCGCAGTGTCGGCTTGGTCAGCGGGGCGCCCTCGGGGTACTCCACGTGCACCGAGAGCGTGTTGACGCCGACCCGGCCCGGCTCCAGGGTCAGGTGCGCCTCGGCGTCGCCGAGCGGCACCGTGCGGGTCAGCGGCGCCGCCGGAGCCGTCACCGTCTCCACCGAGCGCGGCGCCCGGTCGACCAGCACCGCGCTCAGCGCCAGGACGCCGACCAACAGCAGCGCCTCGGCACGCACGGCGCGCCCGATCCCCCACATCGCCGACCGTTCGGCGTCATGCCCGACAGCGGCTCGCGAACGCGGCAACAGCACGAACCGGTTCCAGGCGGCGATCGCCACCACGACCGCGACCACCGTCACCTTCGCCAGCAGCACCCGGCCGTAGGTGGTCTCCACCAGGTCGCTCCAGCTGCCGACGATCCGCCAGGCCAGCAGCCCCCCGGTCGCCAGCAGTGCCACCAGGACCCCGGCCGCCAGCGTGGAGAAGCGGGCGACCAGGTCGGCCGCGGCACGGCGTCCGGCCAGCTGCGGAAGCACCAGCGCCAGCGCGAAGGCGCCGCCGAACCAGGCGCTGCCCGCCGCCACGTGCACGATGTCAGTGGCGATCACCGGCAGCTGCGGGTCGAAGGCCCGGGTGTGACCGGCCAGGGAGGGACCGAGCGCGCCGAGACCGAGCGCGATGCCGACCGGCCAGGTCTCGGTGACCCAGCGCAGCGCCAGCAGCGCCGCCGCAGTCAGCACGCTGGCGCTGACCTCTGCCGAGCTCAGGCTCCACTCCCCAGGCGAGACCAGGGCGCTCAGTCCGGTGCCGCTCAGCGCGGCGGTCCGCACCCAGAGCACCAGCAGCCAGGCGACGGCGCCCACCACCCCAGCGATCCGGACCAGCCGGAGGACCCGCTGTCCGGCCGGTGCGCGGCGCTGGTCGCCGGGCAGCAGGAACCGCCAGAACGCCATCGCCCCGAGCGCCGCGAACAGCGCCAGGTAGGCGGCCGCGGTGGTCACCGCGACCACGTGCCGCAGCGCTCCGGCGTCGTCGCCGACGTCGGGACGCACCACGGTCGCACTGGCCTCACCGATGGCGAAGGTGATCGACCCGGCGACCGGATGCCCGTCGGCCGAGGTCACCCGCCAGGTGAGCACATGGCTGCCGCGGCCGAGGTCGTCGGGCAGGGCGACGGTGACGACCTCGTCGATCGCCTCCGCCTGCACCGAGCGCTCGGTTCCGTCGGCGTCATAGAGCCGGACCCCGCCGGAGCTCAGCGCCACGTTCTCGGTGAACCGCAGTGTGGCCTCGTCGGGTGCCTCGGCCAGCACCGCACCGTCCACCGGGTCGGCTTCGACCAGGGTGGCGTGGGCCGCCGCCGGGCCGGCCCCGCCGAGCACCACCAGGATGCTCAGCAGGAGGCCGACCAGGCTGGCTCCGAGCAGTCGAATCACGAGGAGCGGCGGGTGCGCGCAAGTGCGACGCCGCCCGCCAAGGCACCGACCACGCCGGCACCGAGACCGACAGCGCCCATCCAGTTGCTGTCGTCGTCGGCCTTCTCGGCCTTCGACTCCTGCGCGTCGCCGGACTCCTCGGTGTCGGCGTCGGCGTCGGCGTCGGCGTCGGTGTCGCCATGGCCGTGGCCGTCACCCTCGGCAGCGGTGACGGTCAGCAGCGGAGCCGGGGACTCCAACTCCTCGTCGTTGCCGTCGGCGGCGACCTCGGTCCAGGCGGTCTCGCCCTTGGCGCAGGTCTGGATGGTCGGGAACGCGAGCGTCTCGCCCTCGGCGTCGGGCAGCTGGACGGAGAGCTCGAAGGTGTCGCGGACGCCGTCGGGCAGCGGCTCGGTGGCGGTGAAGACCACCACCGCGTCACGCTCGGTGATCTGGGCTCCGTGAGCGTCGGTCACCGGCTCGTCGAGCTTCTCGGTCTGCACGTCGAGCTTCCAGAACGGAGTCCGGGTAGGCGTGACGCTGAGGATCTGCTCGGGCAGCGAGATCTCCATCCGGGTGGTCGGCGATCCGTCGCAGCCGTGACCGGCGCTGAAGGTCAGCACCGTGTAGGCGCCAGCTGCGGTGCTCGTGGCGGTGACCGTGACGTGCGCGGCAGCAGGGCCGGCGGTGGCGAGGGTGAGCACGCCGAGAGCGGCCGGGACGGCGAGCAGGCGGGCAGCAGTGCGGTAGGACATGCGGGTTCTCCTTGGCAGGTAGCAGTGCGGACGCCCCTCGGTGAGGGTGCGTGCGGAGCCCGCCGGGCATCGGACGCCGGCAGGCAGGATGCGCCCGGCCTCGAACGAGGTCAGGCAGCCAGGAGAGAGAGCGGGGGGCCGCGCCGCGGCAGACAGCGCAGGGCTCGCAGCGCGATCGGCGGGACGCGCCGGCCGGTCGTCGGCACCGGGCGCGATGCCGTCGGGAGCGGACTGGTGAGCAGCTCGGCCCAGAGCACCAGGGCGTCGAAGGCCCGGCGGCGCAGCGCCCAGACCACCAGGGTGGCCAGAGCACCGAGAGCGTGGGCGAGCATCATCTGCCCGCTCATCGAGCCGAGCATCGAGCCGTGTGCGTGCGCGGCGTCGGGACTCATCGCGGTCAGCAGGTGGTGCAACCCGAACTGGGCGACGCCGACGCCGACGGCCGCCGGGAGCAGCGCGAACCGGCCGCGCAGCAGAGCACATCCGGTCGCGTAGACCAGGCCAGCGGTCGCCAGCAGCCAGGGCAGGGCCGGCAGCTCGCCGCCGGCCCACACGTGGGCGGCGGCGACCGCGACCATGATCTCGACGCTCGACAGGGCGGCCCGCAGCCGGATGCCTCCGGGCGCCTGGACCAACACGCGTGCCCCGGAGCCGGGGGCCGGATGCGTGCGGTTCACGCGGTCAGCCTAGCCCGCTCGATGTGACCGGAGAGCTCGGTCTTACGGCAATACACAGCGCTCAGGTCACATCGAGCGGGAGATGCCGTCGAACATGACGCCGATGATGGCGGCGCTCAGCTCACGCTGGTGGTCGACGCCGGGGCGCCGGATCCCATCGATCGCCGCGGCCAGGATCATCCCGTTGATGGCGCGCGCGGTGTTGACGACGTCGAGGCCGGGACGCAGGTAGCCGCGCTCGACGCCGTGCGAGAGGTAGGCGGCGTTGAGGTCGGCCGCCAGGTCGAAGAAGTCCAGCACCCGGTTCGCCATCTCCGGGTCCACCCCGGGCGCCTCGATCACCAGCATCCGTGGCACCCGCGGGTCGCTGGTGATGATCTCCGCCAAGGCGTCGGCGATCCGCACGCTCTGCGCCCGGTAGCCCTCCAGGGTGTCCACTGCGCCCGGTGCGTTCTCGGCGGTCAGCGCACCGACGATCCGCTCGATGGTCGCGCTGACCACGTGGTCGACGATGTCGCGCTTGTTCTCGAAGTACCGGTAGAAGGTGCCGTGGCCGATGCCCAGACGCGCGGCGATGTCGGCGATGCCGGTGGCGTGGTAGCCGCGCTCGGCGAACGCCTCGAAGGCGGCGTCGATGATCTCGCGCCGCAGCTCGGCCTTCTTGCGCTCGTTGCGACTCAGGGCGGGTTCCACACTCACGGCGCCGATTCTATTGCCACTCCCTCCAAAAGTGACATACCGTTCCGGCAATGACATGCGGTTCCGTTATGCGTCGTCCCGGACGACGCCGCAGCGAGGAGCATCGATGAGCACAGTCCACGACGCCGTGATCGTCGGCGCGGGGTTCGGCGGGATGGGCGCCGCGATCGCGCTCAAGCGTCTCGGCCTGGACGATCTGGTGATCCTCGACCGCGAGTCCGACCTCGGTGGCACCTGGCATGTGAACCGCTATCCGGGGCTCGCCGTCGACATCCCGTCGGCGACCTACTCCTACTCCTTCGAGCCCAACCCGTACTGGTCGCGGCTCTTCGCTCCCGGCGCCGAGCTCAAGCGCTACGCCCGGCACGTAGCCGAGAAGTACGACCTCGCACGGCACATGCGCTTCGACGCCGTCGTGGACGGCGCCACTTGGCAGCCTGAGGCCAGCACCTGGCTGGTCCGCCTCGCCGGGGGCGGCAGCGTCGAGGCCCGCTACCTGCTGACCGCGACCGGCTTCCTCTCCCAGCCGCGGATGCCCGACATCACCGGGATCGACTCCTTCGCCGGTCACGTCGTGCACACCACCGACTGGGACGACTCCTACGACTTCGCCGGCAAGCGGGCGGCGATCATCGGCACCGGGGCCACCGCCGTCCAGCTGATCCCCGAGCTCGCCCAACAGGTCAGCGAGCTGACCGTCTATCAGCGCACCCCGATCTGGGTCAGCCCGAAGGTCGACTTCGGCGTCCCCGAGGTGGTGCAGCAGCTCTTCGCCTCCGTCCCGCTCTCCCAGCGCGCCGCGCGCCTGGTCGGCACCTCGGTGCTGGAGGCGATGATGGTCAGCGGCGTCCTGCACTACCGCCGGGCCAAGGTGATCAACCAGCTCGCCGAGCGCTGGTGCCGCGCGCACCTGAACCGCCAGGTCCCAGACCCGGCGCTGCGCCGCAAGCTCACCCCCGACTACTCGTTCGGCTGCAAGCGGCCGACCTTCTCCAACGACTACTTCCCCACCTTCAACCGCGAGCACGTCCACCTGGAGACGACCTCGATCAGCCACCTCGACGCCACCGGACTCGTCACCTCCGACGGCCGCCGCACCGACGTGGACGTGCTGGTGCTGGCCACCGGGTTCAACCTGTGGGACGTGAACTTCCCGGCGATCGAGGTGATCGGCAAGGACGGCCGCAACCTCGGCGAGTGGTGGCGCGCCACCCGGTTCCAGGCCTACGAGGGCGTCAGCGTGCCGGGCTTCCCGAACTTCATCTCGCTGAACAGCCCCTACTCCTACAGCGGGCTCTCCTACTTCACCACCATCGAGTGCCAGATGCGGCACATGGAGCGGCTCTTCACCGCGCTGCGCGAGCGGGGAGCCGACACCTTCGAGGTCACCGAGCAGGCCAACGACGCGTTCCTGGCCCGGATGCGCGACCTGGTCGGCGACTCCGTCTTCGCCCTCGGCCACTGCGCCACCGCCAACAGCTACTACTTCAACCAGCACGACGAGGCCACGCTGCTGCGACCCACCTCGACGGTGAGCGCACTGCGCGCGGCCGGCAGCTTCCCCCTCGACGCCTACGCCTACGCCTGAGGAGAGTCATGTCCCGCTACCCCACCTTCTCGCTGACTGGTGCGAGCGTCGCGATCACCGGCGCCGCCCAGGGCATCGGCCGAGCCACTGCCGAGGCGCTGGCAGCGCACGGCGCCAAGGTCGCGATCGGCGACCTCGACCTCGAGCTGGCCACCCGGACGGCGACCGCGATCGGCGGCACCGCGCACCGCCTCGACGTCCGCGACCGCGAGGGGTTCGCAGCGTTCATCGCCGAGGCCGAGGCCGCCCACGGCCCCCTCGACGTGCTGGTCAACAACGCCGGGGTGATGCCCAACGGCGGCTTCCTCGACCTGGACGACGCCACCAACGACCTGATCATGGAGGTCAACGTGGGCGGCGTCGTCAACGGCATGCAGACGGTGCTGCCCGGGATGCTGGCACGCGGGCGCGGGCACATCGTGAACGTGGCGTCCCTGGTCGGCAAGTTCCCACTTCCCGGCCTGGCGATGTACACCGCCAGCAAGTTCGCGGTGGTCGGCCTGACCGCCGCCACCCGTCGCGAGTACGCGGATTCCGGGGTCAGCCTGACCGCGATCCTGCCTTCGGCGGTCGACACCGCACTCGCCTCCGGCCTGGACATGAAGCCGCTGCCGAAGGTGAAGCCCGCCGAGATCGCCGACGCCGTCGTCTCCTCGGTCGTCTCCCGCAAGGCGGAGATCGCCGTCCCCCGCTACGTCGGGGCGATGTCGACCTTCATGGCGGTGCTGCCCAACGCTGCCGAGGACCGGCTCCGCCGGCTCACCAAGGACGACCGGGCGCTGCGCACCGACCATGCCGACCGGGCGGCGTACACCGCCCGGCTCGACGCCCAGGCACACGACTGACGAGCACCCGCCTCAGAAGGACGGCGCCCGCTCGGCGGCCTGCGCGCGCAGGTTCTTCACGGTGGCGTTGAAGGCGCGCACCGCGATCGCGCGGTCCACCGGCAGGTCCTCGACCTGGTCGCACGGCTTGCCGGCCAGCCGTGGCGAGTCGCAGCTGACCAGGGCCTGCGTCCCGAAGAAGACGCCGTAGTTGCCGACTCGCGCCACGATCGTGCCGCTCGAGGTCCACAGGTGCGCGGCGTCGGCGTCGGTGCGCAGCTTCGGGCCGGGGTCGACGCCGCGGTAGAACTGCTTGGCCTGCTCCTCGGTCGGCAGGTAGACCAGGCGGACGTCGAGGCGCAGGCTGCCCGAGCTGCCCAGCGAGCGGTGCAACGCGTTGCCTCCGCGCTTGGGGCCACGATCCGCCTCGTAGAGCCGGTCACAACCGGCCGCCGGGTCACGCCGCCCCAGCTCGTCGGGCAGATCCGGACGCGACGGCGCGATGCTGCGCTCGGTCCTGCCGTTCTGGGACAGCCCGGTGCCGCGGCGGAAGGCGGTGCGGTCGAAGAGGGCGCACGGCTCCAGCAAGGGTGTGTTGCCGAGCAGGTCGCGCTCGCCGAGGATCGTCGGGGCCGGGGACTGGTCGAGGTCCGGGTCCTGCAGCCGCTCACGCAGCGCAGCGACCAGCGCACCGCCCGCAGCGAGGAAGGTCGGATCCGAGGCGCGCTCGCCCTGGCCCGGCCAGCCGTCCGCCTCCAGCTGCCAGGTCACGTTGCCCTCGTTGCCGGCGAAGACGAAGGTGCCGCCGAGCCCGGTCTCGGTGGGCACCACGATGCCGTCCGGATCGGGCCCCGACAGGCCGAACTCCTTGGCCAGCTCGCGATAGGTCGACACCCCCGTGCGGAGCTGCTCCTGGAAGGCGAGCGCGGCTGCGGGCGCCGTGGAGGGCACCTTCTTCCAGCGCCGCCAGGCATCGACGACGTCGTAGGGCAGCCGGTCGTAGATCGCCCGCTGCTCGGTGGCGTCGGCCCCAGCGGCCTGCTTGAGCCGGATGGTGACCGAGCGGGTGTCGCGCAGCCCGTTGCGCCAGGTGCACTCGGCGTCGTCCTCGGTCCACGCCAGCCCGTTGCGGGCGCGCTGCGGGGAGCGGTCCCAGCTGGTCTCGTAGATCCCGTCGTCGGCGGTCCGCACCTCGCCGAGCACCGCGCGGACGGCGTCCAGCGGCAACAGCTGGCAGGCGCTGACGTACCGGTGGCGGCCGATCCGGATCTCCTCGGAGGGCTCCAGCAGGTTGGGGAAGCCGCTGGTCTCCGGCTCGCCGGGCGTGGCGCCGCTGGTCTGTTCGCTGCTCGTCGCCGCCTGGTCAGGCCCGACACTGCTGCCGCGCTCCGGATCGGCAGAGCCGTCGTCGCTGCATGCCCCCAGCACGGCCAGCCCGAACAGTGCTACGACGGCCCCGAGCCGCTGTCGCGTCCTCATGGCGTCATGATGCCCCGCGGGGCGCGCCTCACACCCGGGATCGGGGGAAGTCAGAACTCCTTGCGCCGGCGCAGCCGGCTCGGGCGGCCGTCGGGATCGTGCAGGTAGCGGTACCAGGGTGCGGCGAAGAGCTGGCGCGGCAGGGAGAGCCGCGGCTCGGGGAGGCGCCGCAGGCGGCCGGGCGGCCGCTCGGCGGCCTTGCCGCCGTCGTGCCAGGCCTGCAACGCGTCGGCACAGGCTGCGAAGCGGTCGAACATCGCGACCGGATCGACGCAGTCGGCCATCGTCTCGACCAGGTCCGCGTCGCGCATCGCGGCGATCCCGGTCAGCTGGTCGACGTCGAGGCGGTCGAGGTGCTCCGCGGCGAGGGTCAGCCGCAGCCGTCGTCCGTAGTCGGCCTGCGGCTCGGCGCCCGAGGGGTCGGCGCCCAGGTCGATGACTGCGGCGGAGAGCTCCGAGTCACTGGTCCAGGAGCGCCGGCAGAAGTTGTCGGAGCCGATCGAGGTCCAGAGGTCATCGAGCACGCATACCTTGGCATGCACGTAGACCGGCGTGCCCGCGTGGTTCTCCAGGCCGTAGAAGGCGACCCGCTCGGGTGCCGTGAGCAGCACCCGCAGCACGCCGCGGATCCGACCGAGCAGCTGCGGATCGCGCTGGAACCACCCGTCGACGTCGGGGAACTGCGGCAGCACCGCGATCAGGCGCAGCTCGGGGTTCTGCTCCAACGCCGCGACCAGGACCTCGCTCATCTCCCGGCCCCAGAGGAACTGGTCCTCGATGTAGATCAGCCGGCGGGCCTGGCGCACCGCCTTGGAGTAGCCCCGCGCCACGGACCGCTCGCCCTCGGGCGCGAAGTCGTAGGCCCAGCCGGCGCCGAGGTCCGGATAGGTGCGCAGCAGCTGGACCGCGTGGTCGCCGGCTGGCTCGGGCGGTGGCGCCTGGGCCGGAAGCGGACTCTGCTCCTCCCCCAGACCGTCGACCGCGTCGCGCCAGCGCCGCAGCGGGTTGCGCGACGTCGGGGTCGAGTCGTCCCAACGCTCCCGGAAGACGGTCTCGACGTCGGCGACCACCGGCCCCTGCAACGCCACCTGGACGTCGTGCCACGGCGGCCGGGCGCCGTACTCGGCCGAGATCTCGTCGGCCTGCGGATCACCGCGGTGGCTCGAGTCGTCGCGCCTGCCGTGGCACAGGTCGATCCCACCCAGGTAGGCGACGTCGCGCGTCGCGTCGGCGGCGTGACGGACCACCACGAACTTCTGGTGGTGGGCGCCGTTGCGGCGCACCCGCATGTCGAGGCGGACGTCGGCACCGCGCTCCTGCAGGAGCTCACCGAGCGAGCGGTGGTCCTCGTGCGAGAAGCCGAGCGCCCGGCTCTGCGAGCGCCACACCAGCGCCCGGACGTCGACCCCGCGCTCAGCGGCACTGCCCAGCACGTCGACCAGCCGGATGCTGGGGTCGTCGTCGAGCTGCTGGTCGGGGTTGCTCTGCCAGTCGGTGAACCAGACCAGATCACCGGGACCGGTCGCCTGGATCACCCTGAGCAGCTCGGCGAAGTAGGTGGAGCCGTGCACCAACGGCCGGGCGAGGTTGCCCAGGCTGTAGGCACGCTCGGGGTGTGCGCCGTCGAGGCGGGTCCCCGGATTGCCGCGCTCCTCGACCGCCAGGTACCACTGCTCCAGATCCGCACTCATCGGCTCACCCAGCGGCCCGCGGGCTGTACATGATGATCGCGACGCCGACCAGGCAGACCAGCGCCCCGACGACGTCGTAGCGGTCCGGGCGGAAGCCGTCGACCGCCATCCCCCAGGCCAGCGAGCCGGCCACGAAGATGCCGCCGTAGGCCGCCAGGATCCGGCCGAAGTTGGCGTCGGGCTGGAGGGTGGCGACGAAGCCGTAGAGGCCGAGCGCGATTACCCCGCCGCCGATCCACAGCCAGCCCCGGTGCTCGCGCACGCCCTGCCAGACCAGCCAGGCGCCGCCGATCTCGGCAAGTGCGGCGAGCCCGAACAGCAGCAGCGACTTGGCGAGGGTCATGGACGGAATCGTTCCACAGCGTGAATCGCTCAGTCGCCGGTGATCTGGTCGAGCAGGTCGTCGTCGGCGGCGCGCTGCTCGGCGACGGCGTCCGCGAGCTCGACCAGGGTGTCGTCCTTCAGCTCGTCGCGGTAGTCGTCGGCGACCTCGGTGGCGCCGTCGTTGAGCTCGCCGAGCAGGTCTGCCAGGAGCCGGAGGAACTCCTCCCCGGTCGCGGCGTCGAGCTCCGCCAGCTCGTCGGCGTCCGGCATCCCCGGCAGCTCGGCGCCGGTCTCGGCGTCGGCTGCCTGGGGTCCGTGGTCGCCGTGGCCGGCGTTGACGTGGTCGCGCACCGTGGCCGGGATCGGCAGCGAGGCCTCGGTGAGCCACTGGGTCAGCGTCTCGACCTCGGCTGCGCGCTGCATCTGCACCTCGCCGATCACCGAGCTCGCGGACGGCGGGAGCTCGCTCTGCCGGGCGAGGTCGAGCAGCGCCAGCACCTGGGCATCGTGCTGCAACAGGTCGGTGGCGAAGCCGCTGTGTGCCTGCTCGGCGCTGCGCTGGGGCCCGCTGGCCTCGTCGTCGCCGCAGCCGGCGAGCAGCGTGAGGGCGACGGTGATCAGGACGCCCGTCCGGGCAACGGTGCTGGCGAGGCTCATGCGGGCGATGCTCCCAGGTCGCCGGCGACGAGCCTGACCTGGACCCGGTCGCCCTCGCCGACGCCCTCGGCACGCTGCACGGCGACCTTCACCCCGAGCAGATAGCCGCCGTCCTTGGGGAAGAGCGAGGTGGTCCAGTCGGTGCCGCCGATCCGAGCCGCCACCGGGATCACGCCCCAGCCGTAGGTGAGCGCCGAGGCGACCTCACGCAGGTCGGCGGCGACGTCGGCGGGCAGCGGGACGAAGAGGTAGGGCGCGGGGCCGCGCCAGCTGATGATCTCGCCCGAGAACTCGAACTCCACCTCGCCAACCTAGTGGCCCGTGTCGCTAGCGGCGACGGAGCACCGCGGCGGTGACCAGGCCCGCGACCAACGCCCAGAAGGCCGCGCCGATCCCGGCGACGCTGACGCCGCTGGCTGCCACCACGAACGTGACCACCGCGGCCTCGCGGCCCTCGGTCGCCGAGACCGCAGCGGACAGGCTGGCGCCGAGGGTGCCGAGCAGGGCCAGGCCGGCGACGGTCTCCACCACGCCGGGGGGACCGGAGACCGCGAGCGTGGTCAGCGCCACCGAGGCGACCGCCAGCACCAGGTAGGACCAGGCCGCGGTCTCGGCGGCGATCCAGCGGCGCTTCGGGTCCGGTCCGGCGTCCGGCCCGGCGCTGATCGCGGCGGTGATCGCAGCCAGGTTGACCGCGTGACCGCCGGCGAAGGCCCCGGCCACGGTGCCGAGCCCGGTCACCGTCATCGTCTCGCGCCACGGCACCTGGTAGCCGTAGCTGGCCATCACCGCGACGCCGGGCACGTTCTGCGAGGCCATCGTCACCACGTAGAGCGGCAGCGCGATGCCGATCAGCGCGCCCACCTCGAAGGCGGGCACGGTGCCCTCGATGCGTGGCAGCCAGTCGCCGGTCGGGCCGCCGTGGCCGGCGGTCCAGATCACGATCACCACCAGCGCCACCACGAACGCCGCGGGCACCGCGAGTCGCGGCGCGAAGCGCACCAACGCCAGCCAGGTGAGGATCACCGGCGCGATCACCCAGGGGTCGTCGACGACCGCGCGCACCGGCGCCAGGCAGAGCGAGAGCAGGACGCCGGCCAGCATCGCCTGGGCGATCGGGGCCGGGATCATCGCGATCAGGTCGCCGAGGTGCGGCCAGAGCGCGGTGAGCAGGATCAACAGGCCGACCACCACGAAGGCGCCGACCGCTGCCGGCCACCCGCCGTCCGGGACCCCGGTGCCGGCCAGCAGCGCGGCGCCCGGCGTCGACCAGGCCAGGCTCAGCGGGATCCGATGACGGCGGCTCATCCAGAGCATGCCGAGCGCCTGCGCCACACAGAGCACCAGCAGCCCGGAGGCGGCCTGGGCGGGGCTCGCGCCGACCGCGGTGAGACCGGCGAGCACCACCGCGAACGAGCTGGTGAAGCCGACCAGCGCGGTCAGCACCCCGGCGGTGATCGGCTGGCTGCGCGAAGGCGTCGCGGCGTCGTGCATCGCGGCCGCCTAGGAGACGAACCGGGCGTCGACCTCGGCCTTCACCTCGATGTCCTCGGGCAGCAGCCCGAGCTCGTTGTCGGCCGAGCCGGCGGCCGCACCACGCATGAAGGCGGCGGCGGGCATCGCGGTCGGGCCGATCCCGGAGCTGAGCATGCCGGCGTCGGCGATCGCGACCGGCGTCACCGGGCCAAGACCCAGCGCGTCGGCGTAGGTCTGGGCACGCGAGACGGCGTCCTGGACGGCGGCTGCGCGCACCTCGCGCTGCAGCTCGGCCTGGCGCTTGGCGGTCAGCGCCCAGTCGACGCCGTCGAGGGTGAAGCCGCGGGTGTGCTCGACGTGCTGGCCCACCCACCGCGACAGCTCGGCGAAGTCGGAGAACTTCACCGAGATGCCGACCCGGGCGTGGTGCACGAGGGGGAGCTGCTTGCCCTGGTTGTTCCAGGGCCGGTTCGCCCAGGTGCGCACCTGCTGCGTCGACCACCAGGTCACCGGCCCGGCGTCGGGCTGGTGCAGCGGGGCGATGCTCTGCGAGACCTTCTCCAGGGAGCGGACCACCTGCTCGTAGACGGGCCCCAGCGACGGACCCTGCAACCCCACGGTGGCCCTCACCGTGCCGCGCTCGGGCGTGCGGAAGGCGCTGAACCGCCCCTGGACCGTGAACTCGACTGCCATGCCCGCACGCTACCGGGGCCTCGCCCAGAAGTCGTGGGCGCCCGGATCGCGCGATCCGGACGCGGCGCATCTCGGCTGACCGCGGGCGCTAGCGCGGGCCCTCCGGTGCGGCGATGTGATCCGCCCACCGCTTCTCGGCCTCGGCGAGGGTCAGCCCGTCGACCTCGGCCACCGGAAGCCGGACGACGTAGCGCAGCGCCTCGCTCAGCCAACGCGGCACAGGCTCGGGCTCGATGGGCTCCGGCGTCGCGGAGAGGCCGCGAGCCTGCTTGGCGAAGAGGCCCAGCACCTCGACCAGCGCCTGCGTCGCCGGGGACTCCCCCACCTGCTGGATGCGACGCTCGATCTCGGCGTAGACCTCGCCGTCCTTGCGGTAGCCGACCGCCCAGACCTCGGCGACCTCGATCCGATGCCGCCCCGCTGCGTCCTGGACGACCCGCCAGACCACCCGCCAGTCCCGAGCCCCGACAGTGATCTTCCGATACCCGATGAGCCCGCCCAGCAAGGGCTCGCCGGCATGGGGGTCCCGCTCCAGGAGGAGCATCTTCTTCAACGCCCAGCGCACGATCTGCGGGTCGATCTTGAAGAGCTCGAACAGGTCCGCCACGGCGTCCTCGGTCAGCCGGACCACGCCACCGGGAACGGCAGGATGCCGCTGCTCACTCATCGGCCGGCGACCCGGAGGGCACTCATCGACGGGTCACTCCCGGCTGGCGGCGAGGTCCGCCTCGAGCTCCGCCTCGA
This sequence comes from Nocardioides dubius, assembly GCF_039528155.1. NCBI lineage: Bacteria > Bacillati > Actinomycetota > Actinomycetes > Propionibacteriales > Nocardioidaceae > Nocardioides > Nocardioides dubius. The sequence goes on from NZ_BAAALG010000009.1 coordinate 147,691, forward strand.
GCTCGGCGCGGTCGAAGCCGAGCGCCGTGATCGCGTCGTCCAGCTCGGTGCGCCGACCGGTGTCGGTGAGCTCGCGCGCCAACACCAACGAGGCATGCATCAGGTCGATCCGGAGCCGGCGGATCTCCTCGAAGTGCTCGACCGAGACGACTGCCGCAACCGGGCGGCCATGACGCTCGACGATGATGTCCTCGCCCCGCTCTGCGTCCTTGACCAGGCCGGCGACCCCGCGGCCCGTCGCCGCAGTGACCGAGAGGGTCCGCTCCGGGTGCGCGTCAGCAGGCATGGCCATACAAAAACTGTACAGAAAACCATCCAGATCGCAAGGTGGGTGGCATTGGTCCGCGGCAGGCTCCGGCTGTGCGGCGCGCCCGGTGGGGCTGCGCCGACGACCAGATCGGTGCTGCCCAATGAAGAGGCCCCCCACGACGCAAGACGACGTTGGGGGCCTCCCTCACGACCAGCCCGGCTCAGGCACCCCGGAAGCGCCGCAGCCGCAGGCTGTTGGTGACCACGAAGACCGACGAGAACGCCATCGCCGCACCGGCCAGCATCGGGTTCAGCAGACCGGCCGCCGCCAACGGAAGCGCAGCCACGTTGTAGGCGAACGCCCAGAACAGGTTGCCCTTGATGGTGGCCAGCGTGCGCCGCGACAGCCGGATCGCGTCCGCCGCCGAGCGCAGGTCACCGCGGACCAGGGTCAGGTCACTGGCCTCGATCGCGATGTCGGTGCCGGTGCCCATCGCCAGGCCCAGGTCGGCCTGGGCCAGTGCCGGGGCGTCGTTGACGCCGTCGCCGACCATCGCGACGACGCGCCCCTCCCCCTGCAGCCGCTTGACCACGTCGACCTTCTCGCTCGGCAGCACCTCGGCGACGACGTCATCGGCGTCGATGCCGACCTCGGCCGCCACCGTGCGGGCCACCGCGGCGTTGTCGCCGGTGAGCAGCACCGGCCGCAGCCCGAGCTCGCGGAACTGGGCGATCGCCTCGGCGGAGGTGGGCTTGATCGCGTCGGCGACCACCACCACGCCCCGGGCCGCCCCGTCCCAGCCGACCGCGACCGCTGTGCCGCCCTGCTCCTGGGCGGCTGCCAGCGCAGCGCTCAGCTCCGCGTCCAGGTGCTGCGACCACTCCTCGAGCAGCCGCGGCCGACCGACCAGGACGGCGTGGCTCCGCTGCTCGCTGCCGGGCTCGCCGTCGAGGATCACGCCCTGCACGCCCAGCCCCTCGACGTTGCTGAACTCCGCGACCTCGGGCAGCGGACCGGTGCGCTCGCGCGCAGCGGTCGCGATCGCCGCGGCGATCGGGTGCTCGGAGGCCGCCTCCAGTGCGCCGGCCAACCGGAGCACCTGCTCCTCGCTCTCACCGGCCGCGACGTGCACCGCACGCAGCGCCATCTGGCCGGTGGTCACGGTGCCGGTCTTGTCGAGCACGATGGTGTCGACGCTGCGGGTGGACTCCAGCACCTCGGGGCCCTTGATCAGGATGCCGAGCTGCGCACCGCGACCCGTGCCGACCATCAGCGCGGTCGGCGTGGCCAGGCCCAGGGCGCACGGGCAGGCGATGATCAGCACCGCCACCGCAGCGGTGAAGGCGGCGGTCACGCCGCTGCCGGCACCGATCCAGAAGCCGAGGGTGCCGGCTGCCAGGAGCAGCACGATCGGCACGAAGATCCCCGAGATCCGGTCGGCCAGGCGCTGCGCCTGGGCCTTCCCGTTCTGGGCGTCCTCGACCAGACGGGCCATCTGCGCCAGCTGCGTGTCGCTGCCGACCCGGGATGCGCGGACCACCAGGCGACCGCCGGTGTTGACGGTCGCACCGGTCACCGCGTCCCCCGGGCCGACCTCGACCGGCACGGACTCACCGGTCAGCATCGAGGCGTCGACGGCGGAGCTGCCGACCTCGACCACGCCGTCGGTGGCGATCTTCTCGCCGGGCCGGACCACGAAACGGTCGCCGACGCTCAACTGCTCGATCGGCACCCGGCGCTCGCTGCCGTCGTCGGCGAGCAGGTTGGCCTCCTTGGCGCCGAACTCGAGCAGCGCTCGCAGCGCGGCCCCGGCGCGACGCTTGGAGCGCTGCTCGGCGTAGCGGCCGGCCAGGATGAAGGTGGTGACACCCGCCGCCGCCTCCAGGTAGATGTTGCCGGAGCCGTCGGAGCGCTCGATGGTGAGCTCGAACGGGTGGGTCATGCCGGGGGTGCCGGCGGTGCCCCAGAAGAGCGCATAGAGCGACCAGCCGAAGGCGGCCAGCGTGCCGAGCGAGATCAGCGTGTCCATCGTGGCTGCGCCGTGGCGCAGGTTCACCCAGGCCGCCTTGTGGAACGGCCAGGCGCCCCAGACCACGACCGGCGCGGCCAGCGTGAGCGAGAGCCACTGCCAGTACTCGAACTGCCAGGCCGGCACCATCGCCATCGCGATCACCGGCACGGTGAGCAGGGTGGAGATGAGCAACCGGTCGCGCAGCGGCCGGGTCGGGTCGGCCTCCTCGGCCGGCTCGGCCTCGGCCGAGCGCTTCGGCTCGGGCAGCTTCGCGCTGTAGCCGGCATCCGCGACGGCCTGCAGCAGGACGTCGGTGCCGACCGCGTCGGCGTAGTGGACCTTCGCCTTCTCGGTGGCGTAGTTGACCGTGGCGGTGACGCCGTCGAGCTTGTTCAGCTTGCGCTCGATCCGGTTCGCGCAGCTGGCGCAGGTCATCCCGGTGATCGCGAGCTCGACCTCGCGCTCGGTGACGGGTGCGTCAGTGCTGGTGCTCATCGCCGCTCTCCTCCTCGGTGCTCGACGGCGTCATCCCGTGCTCGCTGTGGTCGCCGGACCCCGACGCCGCACCCGTGCCGACGTCGAGCACGAAGGCGGCGGTGCGGACCACGCCGTCGTGCTGGAAGTCGAGGTACAGGTGGTAGCGCCCGGCACTCGGCGCGGTGACGTGGAACCCGACCTCGGGACCACTCGGAGTGGCCGGATCGCTCGGGTCGCCCTCGGGGTGGGCGTGCAGGTAGGCGAGGTCGCCGGCCCGCAGGGCCACCAGGTGCCCGTAAGCGCCCAGGTACGGCTCCAGGTCGGTGACCGGCTCGCCGTCCTTGGCCACGCTCAGGGTGAGCATCGCTCCCTGGCCGGCTGCCAGGTCACCGTTCAGGGTGACCTCGTAGTCGCCCACCTGTGCCACCCGGTTCGGCTCGGTGACCACGTGCTCGGTCTGGCCGGGCACATGCAGGTCGGCGCCCAGCGTGAGCGCGGGACCGCCGGTGGCCTGGAAGTCCGCGAAGACCCGCCAGGTGCCCGGCGTCAGGTCGACGTCGACGCGCCAGGTGCCGTCGTCGTCGCGGGTCGGGTGCACGTGCTGGAAGCCGGTCAGATCGCGGCGGACCACGATCAGATGAAGCTCCTTCTCGTGCGCCACCTCGAACTCGGTGACCGGGTCGCCCTGGGGACCGGTGATCCGGAAGGCGATCTCGCGGGACGTGCCCGGCTCGGCGTGCGCCGCGTCCAGGGCCAGGGTGTAGCCCTGGTCGGAGATGCTGAGCCCGGCCGGCGCGGATGCGGCGTTCGCCGCGGGCGTCGCACCGTGCTGGTGCGCCCCGGACTCCGCCTCGCTCGCGCCGCCGCTGTGGCTCGCATCATGGCTCTCGGGCTCGTCGTCGATCGGGCCTGCCGCCCACCCCACGATCACCGCGGAGCCGAAGACGAAGGCGATCGCCGAGGCGAAGAGGCCGACCTTCAGTCCGGTGTTCATGCCAGCTGGTAGCCGGCTTCCTCGACGGCGGCGCGCACAGCGTCGTCGTCCAGGGCCTCGGCACTGGTGATGGTGACGACCCCGGTCGGCAGGTCGACGGCGACTTCCGAGACGCCCCGGATCTCCTGGACCTCCTCGGTCACCGAGGAGACGCAGTGTCCGCAGGTCATTCCGGTCACGGTGTAGGTGCTCTGGGTCATTTCTTCTGTCCTCTCGATGTGGTCAGGAGCGCACGAGACGCGCGATCGCGTCGTTGGCTTCCTTCAACTTGGCCTCTGCCTCGTCGCCGCCCGCCTTCACCGCGTTGACCACGCAGTGCGCCATGTGCTCCTCCAGGAGCCCCAGCGCGACGGCGTCCAGCGCCTTCTTCACGGCGGAGACCTGGGTGAGGATGTCGATGCAGTACTGGCCCTCTTCGACCATCCGTTGCAGACCTCGCGCCTGGCCCTCGATCCGCTTGAGGCGCTTGAGGTAGTCGCCCTTGGTGTCGTGGGCGATGTAGCTGTGCTCGTCGGCGGTGTGTTCGTGCGGCATGACAGATACGGTACCCCCCTAGGGTATCTAGATCAAGGGGTCGCCGAAGATCGCCCTCGCGGGCGCGGTCGAGGTGCGGCTAGCGGGTCAGCCGATCCCCGACGGTGACCTCGCCCGGCCGGACCACGGCGGCATAGACAGCCGCACAGGCCTCCCGCTCGGCTCCGAGCAGCTTCAGCCACTCCCCACGCGCGGCGGCGCCGTCCTGGTCGATGTCGATCATCCGGCAGCGCGGCACCCGGTCGACGATGCGCAGCGCCGCCCCGCCCAGGGTGACCTCGGTGCCGAGCCAGCCCTCCTCGACGAACGGCTCGGCGGTCTCCAGCAGCAGGTTCACCCGCAGCCGGCGCGGGTCGGCGTCGATGCCACGCTCCGCGCACCAGGCGAGGGTGGCGGTGCCGATCAGGGAGATCGGACCGTCGTCGAAGTGTGGCACCTCGTTCTCGGGCAGCACCCGGACCGCGGCCCCCATGGCCGCCGACAGCTCGACGTCCAGCTCATCGGCGCCGACCCGCCAGCGTGCGTCGCCGCGGGTGACCAGCACCTGCTCGCCCTCGGTCTGCGCGGCGTAGTCGAAGACGGCGTCACGGCGCCGGAAGCGCCGGCTGTTCTTGCCTGAGGAGAGCCGGCCCTCGGCGTCGACGACCGCGAACCACCGGTCGCCGACCAGGCCGCGGGAGTCGAGGACGACGCGCGCCAACTCCTCGCCACCCATCGACTTCACCGGATAGCGACGGATCGCGGCCAGGCTCACCGTCATCTCAGCGGACGACCTCGAAGACCTGCTTCTGGATGCCGTTGGCGTAGGCGGCGGAGTCGATCAGCTTGAGCTTGACCTTGGCGAGGTCGGCGTCGCTGAACAGACGCTTGCCGGCGCCGAGCAGGACCGGGAAGACCAGCAGGTGGTAGCGATCGACCAGCCCGGCCTCTTCCAGCGAGCGCGCCAGGGTGGCGCTGCCGTGCACCGCGATCGGGCCGCCCTCCCCCTCGCGCAGTGCGGCGACCTCGTCGAGGGAGCGCAGCACCTCCACCGGCTGCCACGGACCCGCAGCCACCTCGTCGGCGTCAAGGCTGGTTGACACCACGTACTTGGGCATCGCGTTGTAGGTGGCGAACTCCTCCATGCTCGGCCAGACCGGGGAGAAGGACTCGTAGCTGACCCGCCCGAGCAGCAGCGCCGTCGTCTCCTCCTGCTCGGTGCCCTTGAGCTCATAGGCCTCAGGCAGGAAGTCGATGTCCTGGAAGGTCCAGCCGCTGCTGCGGTGCCCCGGCTCGCCGCCGGGTGCCTCGACGACGCCGTCGAGGGAGATGAAGGCGGTGACGATGATCGGACGCATGGTGACATCATCGCTCAATGTGACCTCAGCGCTGGGTTGACGCCGGATTCTGCGCGCTGAGGTCACATTGAGGTGAGGGATACGCTCGGTGCATGGTCGACAACGTGGTGCCGTTCCCGACTGCCCGGCCGCGTCGATCCCCGGCTGCGGCCGAGCCGCTGTGGCGGGAGGCCGTGGGCTCCCAGGTGCGCGAGGAGCGGGGACGACGCGGCGAGCGGATCGCGGACGTCGCCGAGCGGGCGGGGATCGCCCCGCAGTACCTCTCCGAGATCGAGCGTGGCCGCAAGGACCCGTCCTCCGAGGTGCTCTCCGCCGTGGCCGGTGCCCTCGACCTCAGCGTGCTGGAGCTGACCCGCCGGGCCAGCCACCACCTGCAGACCCGCAGCTCGGGCCCGCTCTGCCTCGCGGCCTGAGGCTCCCTGTTCAGCGGCCTGTTCAGCGTCCTGGCAGCGGCCTGCTGCCCAGCACCACGTCGACGACGCCGTACTCCACCGACGCCTGCGGGCTCAGGATCAGGTCGCGCTGGGTGTCTTCGCGCACCTGGGTGGCGCTGCGGCCGGTGTGCTGCGCCAACAGCTCCTCCTGCATCGTGCGCACCCTCTCCACCTCATCGGCCTCGACGATCAGGTCCGGCACCGCACCACGCCCCTCCGCCGCCGGAGCATGGATCACCACGCGGGCGTGCGGCAGGATGCTGCGCCGTCCGCTGACCCCGCCGGCCACCAGCACCGCCGCGGTGGCCGCCGCCTGCCCGACACAAGTGGTCTCCACCTCGGGACGGATGAACTGCATCGCGTCGTAGATCGCCAGCGTCGCGGGGATCGAGCCGCCCGGCGAGTTCACGTAGAGGGCGACCGGCGCGTCGGGGTTCTCGTTCTCCAGGTGCAGCAGCTGGGCGATCACCGCGTTCGCGACGCCGTCGTCGATCGCCGTGCCCAGGTAGACGATCCGGTCCGCCAGCAGTCGGCTGTAGATGTCCACGGTGCGCTCGCCGCTCCCGGTCCGCGTGGTCACGTAGGGAATCGCATAGCTGCTCATCGGGCCACGTCCCAGCCGATCGTGCCGCGCTCGGGCAGCCACAGCTCATCGAGCGAGGTCAGCACCGCGTCCACGAAGCCGTACTCGATCGCCTCGGTCGCCGAGAACCAGCGGTCCCGCCGCGAGTCCGCCTCGATCTGCTCCACCGAGCGTCCGGTGTCGGCCGCGATGAGTCCCAGCACGACGTCGCGGGTCTGGCGCAGGTCGTCGGCCTGGATCGCGATGTCCATCGCGGTGCCGCCGAACCCGGCGGAGCCCTGGTGCAGCAGCACCTTCCCGTGCGGCATCGTGTATCGCTTGCCCGGGGTACCGGCCGAGAGCAGGAACTGCCCGGCGCTGTAGGCCATCCCGAGGTTGACGGTGCGTACGTCGTTGGGGATCAGCCGCATGCAGTCGCGGATCGCCAGCATCCCGGGCACCGAGCCGCCGGGCGAGTTGATCAGCAGGGTGATGTCGGCGTCCGGGTCCTGGGTGGCGAGCACCAGCAGCCCCGCGCAGAGCCGGTTGCCGTTGCCCTGCTCGAGCGCGTCGCCGAGCACCAGGGTGCGGCGGGTGAACAGGTGCTGGGCCAGCGCCTGATCCACGATGTGGGTGGTCTGCTCTGTGGTCATGACGCCAGCGTGCTGCGCGCCGGCGCACCGGGAAAGGGTGCGCTGCTCAGAGCAGCGCTGCCCCCAGCAGCCTCAGTGCAGCCGCGCGGGCCCAGCATGCTCGAGCGCGACCTCGATCCGCTCCTGCAGGTCGGGCTTGAGCGGCGGTAGGTCGTCGACGGCGAACCACCCGACGTCGCTGGACTCGTCGTCGGCGACCCGCGCCTCGCCGTCGACGAAGTGACAGCGGAAGACCAGGTCGAGGTACTGGGCGTGGTCGCCGTTGGCATGCACCACCGGATCACCGACGCTGACCCAGACCAGCTGGTCGACCGTGCAGCGCACCCCCGTCTCCTCGGCCACCTCGCGCACCGCGGTGGTGGCGGGATGCTCCCCGGGGTCGATGATTCCGGTGACCGGAGACCAGGCGCCGTTGTCGGAGCGCCGCACCAGCAGCACCTCGTTCCCGCGCAGCACCACCGCCGTGACCGCGGCGAGCCAGAGCGGGTCGTGCCCGATCCGCCGACGCAGGTCGACGATGAAGTCAGGAATCGGCATGTGCCGGCTCCACTCCGGCGCCGCGGGCCACGGACGCCGACCGGGCGATGCCCAGCGCGATCAGCATCTGGGCGGCGACGTAGGTGAGCATGATCCAGAACCCGGAGGCGGCGATGTCGAGGTCGGTGAAGGCACCCAGGCCGATCATCGCGTCGGAGACGACGAAGACCAGTGCGCCGTAGCCGGTCAGCGCGTTGACGCCGTCCGCGAGCAGGGCCATCGCCACCAGGGCCGAGCCGTAGACGGCGATCGCCGGCAGCAGCCAGCCGGCGTCGCGGCAGACCCAGAGCAGTCCGACCACCAGCACCGCCGCGAGCGCGAGCAGCCACGGCGCCCGGGCCACCGTGGCGCGAGCGCGGTAGGGCCAGAACGCCACGACATAGACGATCTGGGCGACCAGGAAGCCGCCGACCATCAGCAGGAACCCGTCGTCGACGAAGCGGGGCAGGGTGTCGCCGAGCCAGGAGAAGCCGAGCGCGACCAGCCCGAGGCGGACCAGTCGCGGCCGGGGTGCGGCGGTATGCAGCCACAGCACTGCGGCGACCAGCGGCATCAGCATCACCTGGGTGATCGCGCTGGTGGTGTCGGCGTCCGCGAGCTGCGCGCCGAGGTGGATCAGCGCGACGACGGCGAGGAGCGCCCAGGCGAGAGTGCGTTGCATGCCGGAACCCTAAGCGCTCCATGTGACCTCAGCGCTGGGAAACAGCGCTATGTCGCGCGCTGAGGTCACATGGAGCGGGCCACGTCGTCGCAGAGGACCGCGGGCCAGGTCGCCACGTCATCGGGCGTGGCCGCGACTTGGAGCGTCGCCTGAGGCAGCAGCGCGCAGAGCCGCTCCGCGGTGGAGACCGGGTGGGCGGGGTCGTCGGTCCAGGCCAGCACGGTGACCGGGACGGCGATCCTGGCGACGAGCTCCGGGGCCGGGAAGTCGGCCAGCGCGGCACCTCGCAGCAGGGTCGGCAGGAGCTCCTCGGTGACGTCGGGCACCGTCTCCGGGGCGCCGAGGGTGGCCGGCGGCGGAGCGGTGGCACGACCGGCCGCCACGAACGCCTCCATCCCGATCTCCTCCACGACCCGCGCGGCCTTGCGGTAGTCCTCGGCCTTGGCGGCGCGCGTCTCCCAGGCGGTCGGCGGCACGAGCAGGGTCAGGCCGCTGAACCGCTCCGGGTCGCGGACCGCGGCGTGCAGGAGGGTGCCGGTGCCCATCGACGGACCGACGCCATGCACCCGCTCGCCGGGGAACCAGGCGTCCAGCAGCCGGAGCAGGTCATCGGCGAGGACGTCCCAGCGGTAGTCGTCGGCCACGGCGCGCCCGGTGGAGCGCCCGTGTCCGCGGGCGTCGTAGCGCAGTAGCCGGGTGCCGCTGAGGCCGCGACCGAGGTCCAGGTCGAGCAGGCGGTCGCGGTAGCGACTCGAGGTGAGGCCGTGCAGCTGGACGACGGGATGCCCGCCCTCGTCGCTGAGCTCGACGTCCAGCTCGGCACCCGGCACCACGAACGTCGTCATCGCCGTCTCCTCTTCCCCAGGGCCCTAGGCGTGTCTCGAAAACGGGCGCCGGGGGTCACGCAAGCAGGCAACTTCCGTTTGGGGGACACGCCCTAGGCTACGGGAATGAGGCTGACCAACGTGGCGCATCTGCGGCTCCCCTTCGGCCGGCTCTTCGGCTACGACGTGGGGGTCGGGGCGCCGGTCCGCCCGCTTCCGGTCTCCTTCGACCAGGCCCGTCATGTCGGGGCGGGCGACCGTCCGGGCTCGTGGATGGCGCTCTCGTTGAGCCTGCCCGATCAGGTCGGCCTGGACGATCTGGCGACCGCCTGGCTTGCGGTGGTGGCGCGGCACGGCACCCTGCGCTCGGTCTTCTCACCCGCCGCGACGCCCGGCGATCCGCCGCAGTTGCAGGAGGTCGAGGTCACTCCTGGTGCCTGGGTGGAGCATCCGATCGCGCCCGGGCAGGCGGTCAACCAGGCGTTGCGCGACGTCCTGGACGTGGCCTGCCGGCCCTATGCGACGCCGTCGCACCGGCTCTGCGTGTTGCAGACCGCGACCGGCCCGACCGTGGTGATCGGGGCCGACCACGCACACACCGACATGTGGTCGATGCTGGTGATCGCCCGCGATCTGCTGACCGCGCTCGGCGCGATCCGCTCCGGTCGCTCCCCGGAGCTGACCCCGGTGCCCGCCTTCTCCGCGCACACCCGTGCCCTTGCCGATCGCGCACTGGCACCGGCTCAGGTGCGGAGCCGGTGGGCGGAGATCCTGCGCGACGGGGGCGACGTGATGCCGCGCTTCCCGATGCCGTTGGGCGACGTCGAGCGGCCACAGCCGGAGCGGGTGGAGGTGCGCGACGTCCTCGACGTCGACGCCTGCGCCGCGTTCTCCGCCGAGGCCCGCGAACGCGGCGTCTCCACGCTGACGTTGGTGGTGGCGGCGATGACGGCGGTCACCGGAGAGCTGGCCGGCGCACCGCTGCGCGCGGTCTTCCCGGTGCACAGCCGCTACGACGAGACCTGGCACGACTCGGTGGGCTGGTTCATCACCAACTCGGTGCTGGAGTCGAAGGACGCCGACCCCCTCGCCTGTGGCGAGGCGTTGAAGGAGGCGATCCGCCTCGGCTCATGGCCGCTGGCCGACATCCTGCAGCCGTGGGGCGGGATGCCGGAGGCCCCCGGCATGTTCGCGATCTCCTGGCTGGACCTGCGCCGGCTGCCGGTGCGGGTGGACGCCGCCGGGCTGGCCTCGCAGTACGTGGGCGCCCAGATCCTCACCGACGGCGTGATGCTCTGGTTCGTGCTCGACGAGTCCGGCCTGCACCTGCGCTGCCGCTACCCCGACACGACCGAGGCCCGGGAGAACGTCGGGAGGTGGCTCGACGGCGTGGTGGAGCGACTGCAGGCGGAGGCGAGTGCCTCGGTGGGGGGACGGCTCCGGCTGAGCGGGCCGGACGGCGAGCCGCGCGTGTATCGGGTGCGTCGGGCGCGGCGTCGCGACGTTCCGGCCCTGGTCTCCCTGCTGGCCGACGACCCACTGGGCGCAGGTCGCGAGGGCGCCGAGCTCGCCCGCTACGAGGCGGCGTTCGACGCGATCGACCGCAGCGACGCGCACTATCTGGCGGCGGTGAGCGATGCCGAGGGCCGGGTCGTCGGCACCATGCAGCTGACCGTGCTGCCCGGACTCTCCCGCGGCGCGACCACCCGGCTCCAGATCGAGGCGGTCAGGGTCGCCTCGTCGGAGCGCGGGCGTGGGCTGGGCACGGCGATGTTCGAGTGGGCGCACCGCCACGGGCGCTCCCGCGGCGCCGGGCTGGCCCAGCTGACCACCGACCTCAGCCGCGGGCAGGCCCGCGCCTTCTACCGCGCCCTCGGCTACGAGGAGTCGCATGCGGGACTGAAGCGGCCGTTGTGAGCGGCTGATGGAGGCCCTTGCTCCACTGCTCGTGCTCGCACTCCTGCTGCTGGGCTACGTGCTGGGAATCGGCTTCTGGGTGGTGGCCGGCTTCAAGGGGCTGTGGCGACACTGGCCCTGGCACCTGAGCGGCGTCGTCCTGCTGCTGCCGCCGACGGCGATCTTGAGCTTCGTGGGGCTTTTCGCCGGTGGGTTGGACACGGGCGAGACCTGCGCGATGGCGGGCCAGGAGGTCGACTGGGAGTACGCAGTCGAGCACGAGCGTGTGCTGCCGCCGTTCAGCTCGCCCTGCAATGCCGACCACGACCTGGTGCCCACCTGGCACAACGTGGCAGTGATCGGCCTGCTGGCCCTGGTCGCCGTCTTCACCGTGATGATGGTGACCCTCTTCGTGCGCCAGTACGTCGTTCGTCCGCTACGCCGGCGCGCCGCCGCCTGAGGCGACCTCGGCGACCCGGTGCGCCTGCTGCTCCAGCTCACGCGCCAACGCCCCGAGCGCCGCGCGGTCGACGGGACTCGCTGCCTCCAGCGCGGCGGCCCGGATGAAGGTGGTCACCTTGATGCCGGCCTGGTCGGCCTTGCGCCTGAGCTCGCCGATCTCCTGCTCGGAGAAACGGACCGAGATGGTCACCGAGCGCGTGACCGTGACCGGCACCGGCGTCTCCTGAAAGTCCGCAAGGTCCTGCGTGGCGTTGTAGCCGTTCTCCATCGGCGAGCTCAGTCCACGATCGTCAGCGAGACGTCACCAAAGTCGGCGACCACGCGCAGGCTCCCGCCGAGCGCCTCGACATAGCTGCGCAGGGTGCCGAGCTCGGACGACTCCAATTGACCCGACTCGATCTGCGAGACCCGACCCTGGGTCACGTGCATCCGCGCAGCCAGTTCGCGCTGGGTCGCGGCGGACCGCTTCCGGATCTCGGCCAGGCGATAGGCACGCAGCTCACGCTTGGCCTGCTCCCCCGCCTCCTCGATCCGCTCGTTCGACGTGAGCCCGGCTGCGATGGCGTCGCGCTTGACGGCCTCCCACGAGCGGCCACGGCCTCCCCGCTCAGTCATCTCCGATTCCCTTCTCCTGCGAGCTCAGCCACGCGGCATAGCGGTGCTCGGCGATCCGAATGCTCACGTCGTACCAACGCCGCCACCCCTGCGCCTTGTCTCCCGCAACCAAGAGGATCGCCTGGCGGGCCGGGTCAAAGACGAACAGGATTCTGATGTGACTTCCGCTGCGCGTCGGGCGCAGCTCCTTCAGCTTGTGGAGTTGTGAGCCCGCGATCTTGTCGACGAACGGCCGTCCGAGCGTCGGCCCTTCCTCGGCCAGCAACTCGATCGCCTGCTCCACCTTCGCGGCTGCACCAGGATCCCGACGGCACAGTTCGAGATACCAGTGCTCCACCTCGGTGAGCAGGATGACGTTCCATCTCGCCACAAGAATATTACCTTTGGCTAATGTGGCGCAATGGCCCCGCTGCCAGGCCGCCTCTGGGTAGCCAACCACCTTCCCGACCGCGGGAGGCCGTTCTCCACAGGCGGGCTCAGCCGACGGTCGCGAGCGACACATCGCCCGCCACCCAGCCCCTGTGCCCCGACGCAGCCACCTTGCTGCGCCACTAGGGTCGCCCCGTGCAGCCGAAGCGGGGCACTCTTGGCACCGTCATCGCCGTCCTGGTCCCGGCCATGTCGAGGCTGGTCGTCACCGCCGGACCAGCCTCGACCAATGTCCACACCCCACGAGGCGGAACCGGTTCCTAGGCCCGAGTTGAAGCGCCGCATGACCGCCACCACAAGAAGACGGCGACGGCGAACGAGCTGGGCATGTCTCGGAGGTTGGAGACACCCTCCGCCACCGCGCTAGCCGTCGCACCATGCCTCAGCGACGAACACGCCTCGCCTTCGAGATCGTGGTGAGCACGGGCAGCTTCGGCGCGAACGCCTTGACCCGGACGGCGATCCGGTCGCCCCGGTCCGCGCGACGCACCCGGTAGCTGGCTGCGGTGGCGCCGCGGATCACCCGACCGTTGCGCAGCCACTGGTAGCGCCACCGCGATGCCGGCTTGGAGGTCCGCGGCGGGACCGCCCTCAGGGTGCGACCGGTCACCGGCTTGCCGCTGATAGTGGCGCGGCCCAGCAGCCGCCAACCAGGCTGCGGGTCGGGGTTGGGCTCCGGCTGAGTCACCACCGGGACGGCTACCTCGGTCGCGCCACCTGGGAAGGTGCACGGTGTGCGCAGCTCGTCGAACCCCGGCTTGGTGAAGACCTGCATGCAGCTCAGCCGCAGTCCCGCGTGCGCGGAAGTGAGCGTCAGCCTCGGCGCGTCGGTCTCGACCGTCTGGCTGCCGATCTTCCACAGGTTCTGCACGTTCTGAGCAGTCGGGACGACCTCCGCCCCGGTGATGGTCAACAGCTGGCCGACCCGGACCTGCCCGGTGACCTGCGGTGGAGCGACCAGGTCGAACTGGTTGGCCAGCACCGGCACGGCGGGGGTCCGCTCGGTGGTGAGCTCGAGGAAGTCGGGGTGGGTTCCGGTGGCGGTCAGCGAGATCCGGCGTCCGACGTCCCCGGGCCCGGGGATGTAGCTCGTGCCCACACCGACCTGCTGATCGTCGGCGTACCAGCGGTAGACCACCGCCGCGGCGGGCGGAAGGAACGTCGCCGGGGTCGCGCGAAGCTCCTCCCCTGCGTAGACCGCCGTCGGCGCGCCGTCGATGCCAGGCGCTCGAGACATCCTCAGCTGCCCCTGCTGCACGACCAGGTGACCCACCTGCGCCGTCTCGGTCTGGTCGTAGTCCGGTCCGGCCAACGAGCCGAACGCCGAGACCGAGACCGACTTGCCGCGGTCTTGCTCCCGTGGCGTGAAGGTGTCCCCGTCGGAGACCTTCACACCGTCCACGTACCAGTGGTAGATGAAGTAGCCGGGCGTCGGCTCGAAGACGGCGCCGGTAGCCGTCAACGGGACCCCGACCCGGGCCTGGGTCGGATCGCCCACCAACCGTGGCGGACTGATCACCGTCAGCGGACGCACCCGCACCTGGTAGGTGATGGTGCGCTGCGTGGTCCGGCCGACCCGATCCACCGCGGTCAGACCGATGGTGTGGGTTCCCGTGTTGCTGGTGTCGACCGCCGCGCCCGAGGAGTACGGCCGACCGTCCAAGGTGGCAGCACACGAGCTGAGCCCGGTGCCGGCGTCGGCGCAGCCGTAGTCGAGGTAGCGCAGGTCGCCGCGGTTGAGCACGGCGCCCGGGACGAGAGTGCCACCGACGGTCAGCTGAGGATCTGCGAGATCCAGGCCGACTCCGTACCGGCGGGTCGCGACATTGCCGTTGACGTCGCGCGCCTCCAGCTCGATCGTGGTCTGCCCGGGTTGGTCGATGGTGACGACGAACGGACCCGTCTCGGCCTCCTCGCCGCCGCTCTGGGCCCCGGTCAACCGGTAGCTGAAGTACTCCACGCCGGCACCATCATTGGCCGAGAGGGTGACCGTGACCGGTCCGGGGTACCAGCCTTGCCACGGGCTGGGCGGAAGGTCGAGGTGAATGTTCGGCGGGTTGGTGTCGCCGCCGGGAGGAGGGTCGGCCACCGAGGGTGCCGCGGTGGCGATCAGCGTCGCACCGGCCAGCACCGCCCCGAGCACCGCGCGCATCAGGCCGGCCCTGCCGTGATCGGGCTGCGCCCGAAGGCCAGCCAGATGCCGGCCACGACGAGGCCGACCAGGACCATCGCCGGCAGGCCCGGCACACCGAGCACCAGGACCGCGCCCAGCAGGGCGGTGGCGAGCACCGCGGACGCCGCACCGAGACCGCGCGAGACCAGGCGCTCCTTGAAGGCCATCCAGGCCAGGGCGTAGGCGGAGGCCAGCAGCGGCACGAAGGCGATGTAGGGGCTGAAGTCGGTCATGATGTAGTAGTTGTAGAGGCCCTCGGCGTCGTAGGTCTCCTCCTCCATAGCGCCGGGCATGTAGTTGCCCAGGGCACCGCGCCAGCCATAGGTGAGCGCCGTGATGCCGGCCGTGGCGACCACCCCGAGCGAGACCACCGTGGCACCCACGGAGCCCGGGAACCGGCGTTCCACGCGGTGCCGCCAGACGGCTGCAGTGACCAACAGCAGGATCGCCAGCAGATAGCCGAGCGCCCCCGAGATCCGGTACGGCACGTAGTCGAGCCCGAGCACGTCCTCGGCGGTGACCGGATACTCGAAGTCGGCGTCGCCGTCGGGACGGCCCTCCAAGAACAGTGCCAGCAGGCCGAGCACGCCACAGAGCGTGATCAGCAGCGGCCAGGCGGTGAAGCCGGAGCGCTCATCGCCGAGCGGCTCCGGACGGGTCGAGGTGAGAGAGGTCGTTTCGTTCATTCCGCCAGGCTGTTGCGCGCGGCGGCCCGGGTGTCAGGTCCGTCTGTCACGACCTTCCGGGACGCCGGCTCGGGACGCGCATCGCAGGGCACGGCCCGGAGCCCCCGTGCGGCTACGGGGCGTCGTCACCCAGCCCTGCCTCGCGAGCCCGCACGATCAGCTGGGCGCGGTCCGGGAGGTCCAGCTTGGCGAGGATCCCGTAGACGTAGTTGCGCACCGTCTTGCTGCTCAGCACCAACCGGCGCGCGATCGTGGCGTTGTCGTAGCCACGGGCCACCAGGTCCACCACCTCTCGCTCCCGGTCGGTCAGCTCGGGGAAGGCCACCCCGCCGCGGGTCCGCGAGCCGGACAGGTAGAGCGCGGCCCGCTGGGCCAGTTGGGGACCGAGCAGGAAGTCGCCGTTGGCGACCGAGCGGACCGCCCGCTCGACCTCCACCGGCGAGGCGCCCTTGAGCAGGAAGCCGCGGGCACCGGCACGGATCGAGGCGAAGAGCGAGTCGTCGTCGCCGAGCATGGTGACCACCAGCACCCCGAGCGTGGGGTCGCGGCGGCAGAGCTCACGGGTGATCTCCACTCCCGAGTCCGTGCCGAGGTCCAGATCCATCAGCACGACCTGGGGTGCCTGACTCTCGACGGCCGCCAACGCCTCGGCCCGGTCCGCCGCCTCGGCGACCACCTCGACGTCCGGCAGCGAGCGCAACAGCGCCGCCATCCCGATCCGGAAGACCGGATGGTCGTCGACGACCAGCACCCGGATCTGCTCGCTCTCGCTCACGGCAGCATCACCACCACCCGCGTCCCCTTCTGCTCCCCTGCCTGCACCTCGAAAGTGCCGTCCAGCTCGCTGGCCCGCTCCCGCATCGAGGCGAGCCCGATCCCGGTCGCGGCACTCTCGTCGAGCCCGCGGCCGTCGTCGCTCACCTGCAGCAGCACCCCGCCGCTCTCCGGCAGCGCCACCCGGACCAGGCAGTGCCGCGCGCCGGCGTGCCGCTCGGCGTTGCGGACCGCCTCGGCGGCGATCTGATAGATGACGATCTGATGGGTTCCGTCGAGCCGGTCGGCGTCCGCCGCCTCGATCCGGACGGCGAAGCGGGCATTCGAGTAGCGCTGTGCCAGCAGCTCCAACGCCTCCCTGAGCCGCCCCTCGTCCAAGGCCGGCGGAAGCAGCACGCGGGCCATCTGCCGCACGTCGTCAGCGCGGCGACTCAACTCCTCGATGAGCCGCTGCACCAGGAGCGCGTCCGGCTCACTGAGTGAGGAGGTCGCCGGCAGCGCCGCCAGCGCCAAGGCCGTCCCCGACAGCGCCGGGCCCAGACCGTCATGCAGCTCGCGGCGCAGGACGCGGCGCTCCTCCTGGCGGACCTCGACGACGCGGGCCCGCGCCTCCTCGACGGCGCGGTTGGCCTCGTCCAGCTGCGCCGCCACCGCGACCAGCCCGGAGATCTGGCGCAGCAGCCGCACCGTGCGGGGATCGAGCCGCTCGCCACGCGGGGGGACCACTCGGAGCAGCCCGGCACCGCGTGGGTCGAGCTCGAGCCGCACGGCACGGTCGGCGTCGCCGGGCTCGTGGCGCCCGGCCGTGGCGACCGTGGCTCCGTGCACGCTGACCTCCACCCGAGCCAGGCGCAGCGCGCTGCGCAACGCCTCGAGGAGGCCACGCAGCTGCGGCGTCTCCGGGTCGCCGTCCGCCAGCGCCTGGGCCACCCGCTCCAGGAGCGCGGTGGGATCGGCTCCGGAGCCGAAGACCAGGCGCTCCACCTGACGTTGCAGCCAGTCGCGCAACGGCAGGACGGCGAGGGCGAGGACCGCGACCACCACGATCCCGGTGGACTCGGCACGCCAGGCCACCACCTGGCTGAGTGCCCAGACCAACAGCACGTAGGCGGCGACCAAGGTCGTGGTGAGCAGCAGGCCGACCAGGGTCCGGGAGATGGCCAGGTCCATCTGCCACGACGGCTGCCGACGGATCAGCACGAAGACGGCCGCCAGCAGCATCACCTCGGCCACCGAGAGCAACACGATGCCGACGGCGAACCAGCTCCCCTCCAGGCTGACCCCAATCTCGAAGGTCATGTAGGCGAAGGTCACCGCCAGCAGGGCCAACAGCAGCCAGGCCAGACCGCGCCGCTGCTCGGCGTCTCCGCTCCGCAGCCGGTGGCCGAGCCAGCCGACCACGGCCAGACCGAGCAGGAAGTAGCCGGGGATCAGCGCGGCGTCGAGGACGTACGCGATGTCGGAGACCCGGCCACCGCCGGTGAGCGGATGGGTCGGTGCGCCGTCGGTCTGGATCAGGAAGCGGATCGCGCTGGCGGCGACGACCACCGCACTGCCGGCGACGGCGAGCCGCCGTGCCCACCCGGTCGGTGCCTGCGGCGTGAGCAGGAAGGGAAGGACCAGTGCCGAGACCAGGGTGGCGGTCGTCCATCCGGTCAACAGGATCGGTGCCGCGATCCCGGCGCCGGGCAGCTCCGGATTGCCGGACCAGAGCAGCGTCCAGGCGATGCCGGCAGCGGTGGCGCCGTAGCCCGCGCCGATCACCAGGAACGCCCAGCCCACCGCGTGCTGGCTGCGCACCACGATCAACGCGCCGAGCGGGCCGTAGAGCAGGCAGGCGACCACGTCGATCGGCGCCAGCTCGCGATGGATCTCGAAGCCCGGATCGCGGACGTCGGCGGTGGCCAGCAGCACGATGACCGTGGCTGCGGCCAGCAACACCTGGGCCACACCGAGCACCGCAGCGACCCGTGCAGCGGCCCCGCCGCCGGGGCGGTCCTGGGCTGGCACGAGCGCGGACACGTACGACATCATCGTGGATCCGCCTGCCGCAGCGGGTGACTTCTCGAGGACCGCCGAGGTGACCGCGATGCCGTTCAGCGCGCGAAGGCGAGCACGAACCCGCCGTCCTGCGGCGTCACCTGGATCATCAGGGCACCGTCGCTCGCGGTGATGATCGGGCGGCCGATGCCGTCACTCTCGCGGGCCGCGGCGTAGTCGGCCAGCGCCGCTTCGTAGCCGGCCAGGACCTCCTCCTCGGTGGCAGACGTGGCGTAGGAGGCCGTCTCCCGGGAACCGCCGACGGTCTCGGCCGTGATGCACAGGGTCGCCTCGACCGGTGGTTGCGGGAAGCCGTCGGGCAGCAGTGCCAGGTCGGCGAGGTCGGCCGGCCCGAACGCCTGCGGGAACGGGGTCCGGCACTGATCGGGAACGTCGGGCAGGTCGTCGGCCCCGGGATCGGCGCCACCCTGGCCCGCGGTTCCCTCGGCCCGGGTGGGGTCCTCGGCGGGGTCGTCGCCCCCGCAACCGGTGACGGTCACGGCCAGGATCAGGCCGGCCAGGGCTGCATGCACACTTCTCATCGACGTACCTTCACTCTGCGGGTGGTGGCCACCGCGGCGCGGTAGCCCGATCGTTGGGCGGTGATCCGGACGCTGATCCGGTGGGTGCGGTCGGCTCGCTTGAGCCGGTAGCTCGCGGCGGTGGCGCGCTTGATCGGCCGACCGTCGCGCAACCACTGGAAGCGGATCCGACTCGGCGCCGGCGTCCAGGAGCCGGAGGTGGCGCGCAGCCGCTTGCCGACCCGGGGGACGCCGCTCGTCTTGAGCGTCGGTGCCCCGACGAGGGCGAAGCGTCCGATCGGGGTGGGGTGGTCCGGGCGCGTGCCCTGCAACGCGGCCGGGGTCCAGTGCGGTGCGCTGCCGCCCGGGATCGCCAGGGCCGGCTGGAGGTCGCAGTCCAGCGGTGCTGGCTTCACCCAGATGCCATCCGCCTCCTGCCAGGCCAGGGCGCTGCCGTCGGAGGCGAAGGTGGGCGAGCCGAAACCGGCCGCTGCGCTCGTGCCACAGCGATAGGTCGGCCAGGTCGGCGTCGGACCGCTGCGGATGTTGCCGGTGACGCTGGCGGTGACGATGTGCGCCTGGTCCCCCTCACCGCGGACCGCCGCGAACATCGCTCCGTCTCGCGAGACGACCGGCTCGAAGAGCGGGTGGTAGTCGGTGGTCGGCTGTGCGTCGTGGAACCAGAACCGTGCTCCGGCCGCCAGATCGAAGACATGGATGGAGTCGTAGCCCACGCCGTTGAGCAGCAGGCGCGTCGGCGTCACCCAGGACGGGTTCTCGTAGTGGTTGACGCCCAGGTCGTAGGGCGAGGTGAGCCGGCTCGCTGCACTCACCGCGGTGGCCCAGCGCAGCCGGCAGGCGCCGCGCGGCGGGCAGGTGTGGTGTTGGTAGGTGTAGGCGATGCGGGCGCCGTCAGGTGAGACGACGGCGTGCGCAACGGCGCCGCCGATCCGGTCGCCACCCGAGTCGACGAGGTCCGGCGGGTCGAAGCTGTTGAGCACGATCCCCCACTGGTCCATCCGGTAGACCCGGGTTCCCCGCGCGGCGACGATCAGTCCGTTGTCGGTGCCGCTCGGTGAGCGCCAGGGCCGCGCGGAGGTTCCGTCACTGGTGACCCGGCGGGCCCCCGTGCCGTCGGGCCGCGCCACGTAGACGTTGTGCTGCTTGAGGAAGACGATGGTGCCCGCTTCCGCGTCCACGGCGGCATCGGGCGGGAGGGACGGCGCGCCTGCCGTCGCTGCCGGTGCGCCGAGGAGCCCGGCCAGCAGGGTCAGCGCGACCAGTGCGGTCACTCGAGTGCGTTGCATGTCGTCGACCCTGGTCGGCCCAGCGGCCCGGGAACCAGAGTCCGGCGGCCCGATCAACCGGGACGGGACCAGCGCACCGCTCTCCGTTACGCGGGTCTCCGGCCGCTACCTGTTCGCGCGGACTACCGCGGGTCGAGCCGGGCCAGGATCTCGGCGGTGGAGCCCGGACGCACCTCGGCGTAGCGGGCACCGGCCCACAGGTGCATGCCTTCGACGTCGCCCTGCGCGGCAGCGGCGGCGCGCAGGCCCGAGGTCAGGTGGTGGATGGCCGGGTAGCCGAGTGGTGCGTCGGGGTGCTCGTCGGTGAAGCGGTTGCGCAACGCGCGGGCGGGATGGCCGGTGAAGGCCCGGGTCACCACCGTGTCGCGGTCACCGGCCAGCAACGCCTCGCGGTGCAAGGGCCTGGTGCCTGCCTCATCGGCGAGCAGGAAGGCAGTGCCGACCTGCACCGCCCGGGCGCCTGCGTCCAGGAGCGCCGCGACATCGGCCGCCGTCCCGACGCCACCTGCGCCGATCACCGGCAACGGAGTCGCTGCGACCACCTCCGCCACCAGCTCCCGCGCCGGTCGCCGTCCCTGATAGCCGACCGGAGACATGGTGGCCGAGTGCCCGCCCGCGTCGCCGCCCTGCACGATCAGCTCGTCGACGCCGAGCTGCTGCGCGGCGCGCGCCTCCGCCAGCGAGGTCACCGTGGCGACCACCAGGGAACCGGCCGCCTGCAAGCAGCGCACGACGTCGCCCCCAGGAAGGCCGAAGGTGAGGCTCACCCTCGTCGGCGCGGCCCCGACCGCGATCTCCACCTTGGCGGCGAACGCGTCGTCGTCGTCGAGCCTCAGCTCCGGCAGGGCGACGCCGTAGCGCTCGGCCTCACCGGCCAGGCTCGCGCGGTAGCGGCGCAGCGCCTCGACATCGGGTGGCTCATCGGCGGGGACGAAGAGGTTGAGTCCGAAGCTCGCCCCGCTCGCCCGCAGCTCGGCCACCTCACCGGACATCGCGTCGGGCGTCTTGTACCCGCCGGCCAGGAACCCGAGGGAACCAGCCTCAGCAGCGGCACGCACCAACGCCGGGGTGGAGGGGCCACCGGCCATCGGCGCCACCCAGATCGATGACTGCACCACGCACTCTCCCTGCGACTAAGGTCGTCCCATGCCCGGAAAGCGGAGTGCCCTGACGACCGCGATCACCGTGCTGAGCTTGACGGCGGCGATGCTCCTCATCGCCCCCGGACCGACCTCAGCCAGGGTAGCGACACCCCAGACGGCGCACGCCGCCAAGCAGGCCAAGGACCCGCGCCTGACCCGCAGGCCCTGGGCCGACCCGGGCTCGCAGGCCGCCTACGCGGCGAAGGGCGACAAGCGGTTCCAGGTGCTGGCGCGGACCCCGCAGGCGGTGTGGCTCAACGAGCAGACCGCTCCGGTCGGCGACGCCACCCGCTACGTGCGGCAGATCGTCAGCGCCGCGACCCGCGCCAAGCGGACGCCGGTCTTCGTCGTCTACGCGATCCCCGGGCGCGACTGCAGCCTCCACTCCGCCGGCGGCTACCGGGCCCGCACCTACAAGGCGTGGATCACCAAGGTGGCTGCGGGCCTCAAGCGCGGCAAGGCGATGGTGATGCTCGAGCCGGACGCCGTGGCCAGCCTCGGCGACTGCGCCGGGCAGGGCGATCGGGCAGGTCTGCTCCGCTTCGCG
This sequence comes from Nocardioides dubius, assembly GCF_039528155.1. NCBI lineage: Bacteria > Bacillati > Actinomycetota > Actinomycetes > Propionibacteriales > Nocardioidaceae > Nocardioides > Nocardioides dubius. Next base: position 169,557 of record NZ_BAAALG010000009.1, read on the forward strand.
GTCAAGCGGCTGACCCGGGCCGGCGCCTGGGTCTACCTGGACGCCGGTCACTCCAACTGGCAGAGCGCCCCGGTGATCGCCAAGCGGCTCAAGCGATCCGGCGTCGCCGGTGCCCGCGGCTTCGTCACCAACGTCTCCAACTTCCGCACCACCGCCAGCGAGAAGCGCTTCGGCCGCGCCGTGCGCACCCGCTTGGCCGCACTGGGGATCAGGCACAAGCGCCAGGTCATCGATATCTCCCGCAACGGCGCGGGCCCCGCCAAGGACGCTGCCTGGTGCAACCCGCCGCACGCCCGGATCGGCGCGAAGCCACGCGTCGTCGACCGCGGCGGGGTCGACGCGCTGCTCTGGATCAAGCGTCCCGGCGAGTCCGACGGCCCCTGCCACGGCGGACCGAACGCCGGCGCCTGGTGGCCGCAGGGAGCACTCCGGCTCCTGCGTTGAGCGCTTCACCGCGACGGTGCACGGCTCACCCGCGAACGCTCAGCGGCGAACGGCCTTCGAACGCGAGGACGCATAGGCACCACTCTTGGCCGCCACCACCCAGCGCAGCTTGGTGCTCCGGGTCGTGATCCGGGCCGAGACGACGCCCCGCTTGGTGGAGCGCACCGTGGTCCGGTTGACCCACTTCCGCTTCGCCGTCGAGTAGCTCTGCAACGTCACCCGCGCAGCCCGGACCGGACTGTAGGCGGTGTTCAGCGAGTAGTCCGAGCGCAGCCGCTGTGCCTTGACGGTGCCGCTGACCCGCACCTTCGCGCCGGAGCGGGCGGCCTTGATGCTCACCGACGACGCGGGCACCCGGTACGGGCGCACCGTCTGGTCCGCGCCACCCGCCCACCGGAACTTGTAGGTCTTCTTGACCCGCTCGCGACCGACCCAGGCACAGCCCTCGGGAACCGCCGGGCCGCAGGTCCACACGCCCTGGTAGTACCAGTCGAGCCGGAGCGTGTGCACGCCCTTTGCCAACTCGCCGGTCTGCGCGATCGCCCGGACCCCGGCGAAGGATGGGTCGATGTGCGAGACGTCGCTGCGCCCGGTGTCGCCATACAGCGGCTCGCCGTCGAGGAACATCTCCACCTCGTACCAGTCGCCGCCGGCCTCGTAGACCGGCTGGTTGGTGCGGATGTGGAAGGTCGTGCCGCAGACCCCGCCCTCGCAGTAGTCGTACTCCTCGTTCATCTGGTGCACGGTCATCCGCCAGTCGCCCACATAGGTGGTCGCGGCGACAGGAGCCGAGGGAACCACGACGGCCGTCGCCGCCAACACCACCGTGGACGCGAACGCGAGCCTCATCCGGACTTCCTCTCCCCGCAGACGATCAGCCAGGGAATCGTAGACCCGATCAGGCCCGCGGCGCCTCACCCGCGCAGGAGCGCAGCGATCGCCTCGAAGCCTCGCCGCTCGGCGTGCTGGAGCGCGGTGACGCCGTCATGGTCCCCGATGCTCGGATCGGCACCCGCTGCCAACAGCAGCCGGACGATCTCGACGTAGTCGGCGCTGCCGTCACCGAGGATCACCGCCTCCAGCATCGCGGTCCAGCCGAGGTTGTTGACGTGGTCCAGATCGACGTCGGTCCGCACGACGCGGCGGATGTAGTCGACGTGGCCGCGCTCGCCGGCCGGGATCGGCGACAGACCCCCGTACCGGTTGACGATCGTCAGGTCCGGGTTCGCCGGCAGCAGCGCCTCCAGCATCGGAACGCTGCCGGTCACCCCGGTCACCAGCCAGGGCGTGTCGTGCCGGTCGTCGAGGGCATCGGGGTCGGCGCCCATCGCGACCAGCAGTCGCGCGACGGCGACGTGATCGAAGGTGCTCGCCAACAGCAGCGCGGTACGGCGGTTGCCGTCCCGAGCCTCGATGTCGGCGCCGGCACGCAGGGCGACGGCGACCGCGTCGGCGTCCCCGCGCTCTGCGGCACGCAGCAGCGCGGAGCTCGGATCGGCGGGCGGCTTGGCGGTGGTCACGGTGGTCAGGATCCTCTCCAGTCCTCGGTACCCGCGGGTGCGGGCCATCTGCATCGGGGTGAGCCCGGCCGACGGCGAGACCCGGTCCAGCTCGACGCCGCCGGCGACCAGCGCACGCAGCGTCGTCGCATAGGAGGCGTCGTCCTTGCCGAGCCAGACCGCCTCATGGATCGCCTGGTAGCCGATCCGGTTGACGTGGTCGCGGTCGATGCCGGCACGCAGCAGCTCGCCGACGACCAGCCCATGCCCCCGCTCAGCGGCGCGGATCAGGCCGGTCCCGTTCCAGCTGTCCAAGGCGTCGACCCGCGCCCCGTTGCGCAGGGTGAGCCGCAGCAGGTCGAGGTAGCCCTCGCTGGTCGCAACCAGGTAGGCCGACTGCTCGGTCTCGTCCTTGGCGTTGACGTCGGCGCCCTGGCGGATCAGCCGGCGCGCTCGCGCCACGTCGTCGGCCCAGGCCGCGTCCCGCAGCCGCGCGTCGAGGGTGGCCTGCGAGAGCGGCGTCCGCGACGACGGCGCGGCGGACGGCGACTCCCCGGCCGAGGCGTCGTCGTCCGGCTCGCTGGCCGGCGCGCTGTCCGGCGTCGGCCGCTGCGGCGCCGCGTCGTCCTGCGCACCGCCGCCCGCGCAGCCCGTGAGGACCAGCGCGAGCGGCAGCGCGGCGATCAGGAGTCGCTTCATCGCGTCGGGTCGGTGATGACCTGGTAGGGACCGCTGGCCACGGCCTCGTCGAACTTGCTGTCCACGTAGAGGATCCGACCACGCAGCGTCTTCGCGGTGGTGAGCACCCGATCAGCAGCGCTGGCCCGCTGGCTCAGCGTCGTCAGTCGCCGTCCGTCGGCGGAGACCCGCAAGGTGGCGATCATCTTGCTGAAGTTGCGCACCACGGTGAGCCGGTTGCCCTGACGGACCAGACCGTCGGCGTTGACCAGGTCGGTGTCGACGGCGATCTCCCGCACCGCAGCGGTGCGGGCGTCGAAGCGCCACATCCTTCCCACGTTGCCCTGCGCCACGACGAAGCCGCTGCGGTCCGCGGAGAGCACGATGCCGCCGAGGTTGAAGCCGGCCTCGCGGGCGATGGTGTCGGTGGCGTCGGCCCACAGGCTGGCCTGCCAGCCGTGGCGACCGGGGGCGACCCGGAAGATCTGGGCGTCATTGGAGTTGGTGAAGTACGCGGCGCCGTCCGGGCCGATCGCCACGTCGTTGAGGAAGACGTCGGTGCCGGGCGCGCGCAGCGCGGCCAGCAGGTGGCCCCGTGCGTCGTAGACCCACAGATCCGGGCGACCGGTGCCGATCCCGTTCGGGCCGCCTGCGACGTAGACCCGGCCCTGGCGGTCCACGGTGATCCCACGCGCGGTGTAGCGGCCGTCGGTGCCGTCGCCCGCGATCCACTCCTGGGTCTGCGCCGAGCCCACCGAGCCGCGGTGGATCTCGCCGCCGGTGACCTCGCTGACGTAGAAGAGGCCGCGGCGCTCGTCGGCGCCGATCCCCTCGAACTTCGAGCCGACCGGGCTGTCGGCGTCGCCGGTGAGGAGGTAGGTCGACGGCCGCGCAGGCGAGTGGGCGGAGGCGACGGAGGCGGTCGCCATCGCGGAGGAGGCGACGACGGTCGCCGCGAGCAGTGCGCTGGTGAGCTGGTTTCGGTTCATGACATCAGCCTCCGGCCACCAACGGTGCCAGCACATCGCGCAGCCGGCCACCGTGCGATAGCCGATCGGATGATGCGTGCCGGATCGCGGCCTGCCTAGGCTGGCGGCGCCATGTCTGCACTCAGCTCCGCCTCTCGCCCCGGCGAGCACGGCATCCTCGCCCCGGCGGCCCGGTTGGACCGCTGGCTGCTGGTCGTGCTCGTGGTGCTGCTGACCGCCTGCGCGATCCGCTACCTCGACCGGCATGCCTTCGGCACCTCCGCGATCGCGGTGCTGGCGGGCGCAGTGGCCCTGGGCGTCGCCTACGCCACCCGCGGCCTGCTCCGCGACCGCCCCTGGTGGCCCACCGCCTGGGTGACGGCGATGGTGGTGCTCTGGGGCGCGTTGACCGCCATCGCCCCCTCGTTCGCCTGGTGCGCCGTGCCGGTCGCGTTCGCGGTGCTGCAGGTGCTGCCGTTCTCCTGGGCGGTCGCGGTGGTGGTCGCGATGACGGTGCTGCTGACCACCGCCTGGCAGCGGATCAGCGACGGCTTCGACCCGGTCCAGGTCGCCGGCCCGATCGGCGTCGCGCTGGTCACCGTGCTGGCCTACCGGGCCCTCGAGCTCGAGTCCCGAGCACGCCAGCACGCGCAGGCCGAGGTCGGCGCGCTCGCCGAGCGGACCCGGCTCTCGCGGGAGATCCACGACTCCGTGGGCCAGGGCCTGTCCAGCATCAATCTGCTGCTGCAGGCAGCCGAGCGGGCCTGGGACCAGCAGCCCGAGGTGGCCCGCGAGCACGTGCGGGTGGCCGCGGCCACAGCGCGCGACGGCCTCGACGAGGTGCGGCGCGTGGTGCGCGACCTGGCCCCGGTCGAGCTCGCCGAGGATCGCACCGGCACCGCCCTGGTCGACGCCCTGCGCCGGGCGGCCGAGGAGTCGCGGGCGATCGCCGGGCTCGACGTGGAGGTACGCGTCCACGGCGCTGCGACGCCGGTCGCCCCGGAGGTGGCCGCGGCCCTGGTGCGCACCACCCGCGGCGCGCTGGCCAACGTCCGCGAGCATGCCGGAGCGAGCCGCGCCGCGGTGACCCTGACCTATCAGTTCGACGAGGTGGTGCTGGACGTGCGCGACGACGGCTGCGGCTTCGACCCGGACCACGTCGCGCCGCACGGCACCCGCGGACGCGGGCTGGCCGGCGTCCGGGAGCGGGCGAGGGCGCTCGGCGGGCAAGCCGAGGTGGAGAGCGCGCCGGGCGAGGGGACGACGGTCTCGGTGCGCTTCCCGACCGGCACGGAGGCGGCCCGATGATCCGGATCGTGCTGGTCGACGACCATCCGGTGGTCCGCGCCGGGCTGCGCGCGCTGATCGAGAGCCAGGACGACCTGTCCGTGGTCGGCGAGGCGGAGGGCATGGATGCCGCGCTGGCCGCGGTGCACGCGCACCGGCCCGACGTCGTCCTGATGGATCTCAGCCTCGGTGCGGGGCAACCCGGGGGCGCGGCCGTGACCGCCGCCGTCCGCGCGCTGCCGCAGAGCCCCGAGGTGCTGGTGCTGACCACCTACGACACCGAGTCCGACATCCTGCGCGCCCTGGAGGCCGGCGCCCGCGGCTACCTGCTGAAGGACGCTCCGCCCGACGAGCTCTTCGCCGGCGTCCGCGCCACGGCCCGCGGCGAGACCGTGCTGGCGCCGTCGGTGGCGGCGACCCTGGTCCGGCGCACCACGCCGGGCGCCACCACCATCACCGAGCGCGAGGTCGAGGTGCTGGAGCTGCTCTCGCGCGGCCTGGGCAACAAGGAGATGGCCCGCGAGCTCTTCGTCTCCGAGGCGACGGTGAAGTCTCACCTGTCGCACATCTACACCAAGCTCGGCGTCGACACCCGGGCCGGCGCCGTCGCTGCCGCGATCGAGCAACGCATCATCCGCAGCTCAATGTGACCTCAGCGCGCGGAAACCGTCGTTTCCCCAGCGCTGAGGTCACATTGAACGGAGCATCTCAGATTCTGACAATTTGTCGACTACAAAGGAAAATGCCTTAGGTTTGCCTTACCTAACTCTAGATGGAAGGCACCCGAGATGCCCGGATCCCTCCGCCACAGGCGCGCCCCCGTTGCCGCGTCATTGGCGTCCGTCCTCACCCTCAGCACGTTCGGTGCGTTGACCTTCACCGCAGCCCCAGCCCAGGCAGCCGAGACGCCGATCACGACCGGCTCCGGGCTGGACTGGGGGGTCAAGGCCTCCTGGCGCAACTACATCGGCCCCGGCGGCACGACCCTCTCCGACGGCGCCACCCGCAACGAGGACGGCACGTTCCATCTGCCCGTCGCCGGCGGGCGCTACGACGACGTCACCCGCACCACCGTCGTCGACTTCGACGGCACCATCGAGTTCCTCGGTCACTGCCATGGAGCAGGCGGCACCAACGTGCGCCCGTGCGACCTGGACCTGACCCTCAGCGACGTCCGCGTGGAGATCACCGAGGACCATGCCAGCGTCTTCGTCGACGCCGAGAGCCGACCCATCGCCGGCGGCGACATCGTCACCTTCGACGACGTCCCGCTGGTCGACCTCGACGTCGAGGACGCCGCGCCGGTCGTCGCCGGCGGCGCCACCCGGTGGTCCGACCTGACCGCCACGATGACCTCCGAGGGCGAGCGGATCTTCAACTACGCCGCCGGCACCGTCGTCGACCCGGTGACCTTCGGCTACCAGGGCCCGGGCGGCAAGCCGGTCGGCGAGACCTGGGACGTCGCGGGGGCCACGGTGCATCAGGCGACTGCTGCCGACCCGCAGCCGGCCTCGACGGCCCATCGCATCGTCGGCAGGCTCTCCAGCGGAGAGCTGGTCGGCTGGAACGACAGTCTCGCGGTCGCCATCCTCGATCCGGAGACCCTGGCCCCGCTGAGCGCGTGGACGAAGGGTCCCGGCGTCACCGGCGACATCCTGCGCGACTCGATCGCGATCGACCCGGGGACGAACACCATCTTCGCCGCGACGGCGACCACCAACACCAACGACCGACGCCTGGCCACGTTCGCCTGGGACGGCACGGCCCTGACGATGACCGAGGTCCCCGGCAGCCACGCCCCGGACCTGAACTACGACAGCGGCAGCGCGGGCACCTGGGACGCCGCACACGACCGCTACCTGGTGGCGCGTACCCGCTCCGCGAGCGCCACCGACATGTGGCAGGTCGTCGAGGACGGCGGCGCCTGGACCGCCAGCAAGATCGGGCCGCTCACCATCAGCCAGCCCGGCACCAGCACCTGGGAGAACGCCATCGTCAACCTGGTGGCGGTCCCCGACGGCGCCGGTCGCAGCGCGATCCTGGCCACCACCCTCTTCGGGGTCCGTCCCTTGCAGCGCCTCGCACAGGTGGGCAACACGTTCGTCGGCGAGCCGCTCGCGGAGACCGGAACCCTCCAGCCGGAGCGCATCCTCGGCACTCGGAACGGTGTCTACGCCGTCAGCGCCGGTGCCAGCGCGGTCTTCCTCCCGTACGTCGGCTATGCCGACAACCGTCGCCTCGGCGACGCCACCGAGCCCGTTCAACTGCGGGTCGACACCGACTCCAACCGCACCCGCTCGATGATCACCGCCGACTGGGCCAGCGACACCCTGGTCGCGATCACCGACTCCGGCCAGAACCTGACCCGGTTGGAGCGCGGCCGGCTCGTGGCCCGCGGCGGCCTCGACACGGGCTCCTACGGCAACAACCTCGTCGTCGGCCTGAACCAGGACGGCGACATCTGGGGCATCCGCGAAGGCCAGCTCGTCACGGTGCGACCGATCGCGCAGAGCCCGGCCTTCACGCAGCAGCCCGAGGCCCCGACCGCCGACCTGACGATCGCCGATGACACCTCCGAGGTCACCGTCAACGCCGCCGTCTCCGGCACCCCCGCTCCGGCGCTGACCTGGCAGACCCGCACCCCGGGACAGGCCTGGGCCGAGGTCACCGAAGGCGTGGACGGCGACACCCTGACCGACACGGTCAGCGCTGCCGACCAGGGCCGCCAGTATCGGGTGATCGCGGAGAACACCGGCGGTCGCGTCGCCAGCGAGCGGGTCACCCTCACCCTGCGCACCCCGCCGCGGATCATGGTCCAGCCCGCCGACGTCGCCGCCGCGCCGGGTGAGAGCGTCGAGCTCAAGGTGATGCCGGACGGCGCCCCGGCACCGACGATCCAGTGGCAGCAGCGCATCGGCGGCGTCTGGCACGACGTCCCCGGCGAGACCGGCGCGACCCTGCGACTCGACGACGTCGACGCGAACCTGTCCGGCACCGCCTTCCGGGCGCGCCTGACCAACCCCGTGGGCAGCGTGATCAGCGCACGCGCGACGGTGACCGTCGCCGAGCCCACCGTCGAGCGTCGCGAGATCACCGACGGCACCATCGACTGGGGCGTGAAGGCCTCGTTCCGCAACTACATCACCGGGCCGATCGCCCACGGCACCGTGACCGTGACCGGGGGCGTCACCACCAACGACGACGGCACCTACGCCTTCCCGGTCGTCGACGGCGAGTGGAGCCCCGAGGGCACCAGCACCATCGAGCTCGGCGGCAGCGTGCGCTTCACCGGTCATGACACTGGCAGCGGTCCGCAGCTCGACCTCACCATCACCGACCCGCGCGTGGTGATCGACGCCGAGGGCTCGACCCTCGTCGCCGACGTCGTCTCCCGGGGGCTGAGCAGCGGCTCGCTGGCCACCTTCGACGACGTGGTGCTCGCCGACCTCCAGACCGGCGAGGCGGTGCGGGCGCTCGGCGACGCGCTGACGCTGACCGAGGTGCCTGCGACGTTGACGGCGGCCGGAGTCCCGGCGTTCGCCGACTTCTACCCGGCCGGCAGCGCCCTCGACCCGATCAGCGGCACCGTCGCGCTCGGCGACGTCGTCGGCGAGCCGAGCACCGACCCGGAGCCTGTCTCCACCCGGACCACGGTGCTCGTCGCCGGGGCCACGCCGTTCGGGCAGGCAGCCCGCCTGCGCGTCGCCGTCAGCTCCGACGACGGCAAGCCGGCCAACGGCTCCGTCACCCTCACCGCCGCGGGCCGTACCTGGACCGCGCGCGTGCTCAACGGCCTGGCCACCAGCGCCACGCCGGCCGGCGTCGTCCCCGGCTCGTACGTGTTGCGTGCGCAGTTCGCCGGCGAGGGCCTCCAGCCGTCCACCGACAGCGACACGCTGCGGATCACCAAGACGGCCCCGAAGGTGAAGGTCGCACTGCCCGCGAAGAAGGTGGGTGCCGGCAAGCGGGCGAAGCTCGCGATCACCGCGACCCTGCCCGGCAGCAGCATCCGGGCCACCGGCAAGGTCGTCGTCCGTGACGGCGGCAAGGTCGTGCTCCGCGCGAACCTGAAGCCGAACGCGAAGGGCAAGACCGTGCTGCGCCTGCCGCGGCTGGCACGCGGGTCGCACCGGATCACGGTGAAGGTCGTGGCGAACCCGCGCCTGCGGGCGACCACCAGCAAGGCGGTGGTGCTCCGGGTCCGCTGAGGCGGCTGAGCAGGCAGACGAGGGGCGCGGGCCGACCGGCCTGCGCCCCTCCTTCCCGGGAGCGAGGGAAACCGTGCCCCCGGTCTGAGATGGTGCACCTCAGGCCAGGGCTCCCGCGCCTCCTCGTCACCACCTGAGGAACGCGTCGCCCGTCGCCCTTGTGACCCCCTTCACTGCAATGCTAATATTCATAGGCATTGATTCTAGGAGGGTCCCTGTGCGCGTCATCCCGCCAACCGAACTCGACGTCCTCGTCGTGGGAGCCGGCTTCTCCGGTCTCTACAGCCTTCATCGGCTCCGGACGCTCGGCCGATCCGTCCATCTTGTCGAGGCCGACGACGACCTGGGCGGAGTCTGGTACCGCAACCGGTACCCCGGCGCCCGCTGTGACATCGAGAGCGTCGACTACTGCTACTCCTTCGACGACTCCATCGTGCAGGACTGGACCTGGGCCGAGCGCTACCCCGCCCAGCCCGAGATCCTGCGCTACATCAACTTCGTCGCCGATCGGTTGGAGCTCCGCTCCGGGATCTCGTTCGACACCCGCGTGGACGCGATGCACTGGGACGCAGACGCGTTCGTCTGGCTGGTCACGACCGATCGCGGAGACACGATCCGCGCTCGACACGTGATCATGGCCAGCGGCCAGCTCTCCAAGCCGCAGCTCCCCGACATCGAGGGGATCGAGCAGTTCGCCGGCGAGCTGCTCCACACCGGCGACTGGCCGCGCGACGGCGTCCAGCTGACCGGCAAGCGGGTCGGCGTGATCGGCACCGGCTCCTCCGGCGTCCAGACCATCCCCCAGGTGGCCAAGCTGGCGGCACACACCACCGTCCTCCAGCGCACCGCGCACTACGCGATCCCAGCGCGCAACCACGACCTCGATCCTGCGTATGTGCAAGACCTGAAGTCCAGGTTCCAGGACTACCGCGAGATCGCCCGTCACCACCCCGGCGGCACCCACCGACACATCGGCACGGAGTCGGCCCTGGACGTCGACCCCGGCGCTCTGGAGGAGACCTTCCACGGCCACTGGGAGAAGGGCGGACCGGACATCCTGGCGGCGTACCGCGACTTCCGCACCAACGAAGAGGCCGCCGAGAAGGCCGGGGACTTCGTCAAGGAGCGGATCCGCGAGATCGTCAAGGACCCGGAGACCGCCGAGAAGCTGTGCCCCAAGGGCTACCCCTTCGGCGCCAAGCGCCTGGTGCTCGAGATCGACTACTACACGACCTTCAACCGCGACGACGTGTCACTCGTCGACGTCAAGGCTGACCCGATCGAGCGCATCGAGGGCAACGACGTGGTGCTCGCGAGCGGAGCTCGCCACGAGCTCGACGTCCTGATCACCGCGACCGGCTTCGACGCCCTCACCGGGCCCCTCTTCGCGATCGACATCGTCGGGGTGGACGGGCAGCGTCTGCCCGACGCGTGGAAGGACGGCCCCCGCACCTTCCTCGGCATCGGCACCCACGGGTTCCCCAACCTCTATGTCGTGGCCGGCGCGGGCAGCCCGTCGGTGATCTCCAACGTGCTCATCTCGATCGAGCAGCACGTGGAGTGGATCACCACCTTCATCGATCATCAGTTCCGCAACGGGATCGTCAGCGCCGAGGTCGACGACGACGCCCAGGACCGCTGGACCCAAGAGGTCTATGACATCGCCGCCCCGACCCTCTTCATGAAGGGCAACTCCTGGTACCTCGGTGCCAACATCCCGGGCAAGCCCCGCGTCTTCTCCCTCTACCTGGGAGGGGTCGGCCACTACCGCGACATCTGCGACAAGGTCGCCGCCGACGACTACGCCGGGTTCACACTCACTCGAGGAGAGATCAAGCCATGACCAGCAACGGACCCCTCGCCGGGCTGCGGGTGATCGAAGCCGGCTCGATGTACGCCGCACCCACCGCCGGTCGCATGCTGCGCGACTTCGGCGCCGAGGTGATCAAGATCGAGGACCCCGCGCAGGGCGACTTCGCCCGGCAGTGGCAGCCCGCGCACAACGGCACCGCCATCGGCTTCGCCCGCCTCAACTCGGGCAAGCGGTCGGTCGGCATCGACATGCGCAATGCCGACGGCCGCGACGTCCTCAAGCGCCTCGTCTCCGGAGCCGACGTCCTCATCGAGAACTTCCGGCCGGGCCGGATGGAGAAGTGGGGCATGTCCTACGCCGAGCTGGCGGCCGACAACCCCGGCCTCGTGATGGGCCGCGTCAGCGGATTCGGCCAGACCGGGCCCTACCGGGAGCGCCCCGGCTTCGGCACGGTTGCGGAGACCGCGAGCGGCTACGCCTACCTCAACGGCTGGCCGCACACGCCGCCAACCGCGCCGCCGTTCGGCTTCGCCGACTCGATCGCCGGCATCTCCGCCGCCTACGGCATCGCGATGGCGTTGTTCGAGCGTGGGCGCACCGGCCACGGCCGCGAGGTCGACGTCGCCCTGTACGAGCCGCTGATGTTCATCCTCGGTGACGCCGTCCTCAACTACACCTCGAGCGGCACGATCATGCAGCGCCACGGCAACGCATCCGGTGCCGCGTCCCCGCGCGGCATCTACGAGGCGGCAGACGGTGGATGGCTGTCCATCGCGGCGTCCAACCAGGCGATCGCCATGCGCCTCTTCGATGCGATGGGCCGCCCCGACCTGAAGACCGACGCGCGCTACTGCACCAACGAGGCGCGGATGACCAACAACGAGAGCCTGCAGGCGATCGTCATCGCGTGGATCAAGGAGCGAACCCGCGACGAGAACCTCGCCATCTTGGAGGAGAACGAGGTCGTCGCCGCGGCGGTCAACGACTCCTCCGACATCGTCGACGACCCGCACTTCCGCGAGCGCACCTTGAGCATGCTCAAGAACAGCCCCTTGGGAGACGCCCTCGTGCCGGGACCGATCCTGCACGTCAACGGGTACGACGGGCCGACGTACGACGGCGTCCCAGCCGTCGGCGAGCACACCACGGAGGTCCTGACGGCGGCCGGCATCGAGGAGGCTGAGCTCGCCCGGCTGGTCTCCAGCGGTGCGGTCAGTGGCTGACCTCGACCCGGGCCTCGCCGCCCTGCGGGATGCCTCAGCCGGCGGAGTCCCGATGATCGACCTGACGCCGGCGGAGGCGCGTGAGCGGATCGTGACGGGCAACCGGCTCTGCTCCGCCGGGCCCGACGTCGTCATCCGCGACGTCGAGCCCGGCGAGGATGGCGCCCCGGTGGCGCTCCGGCTCTACGGCCCTCCCACCGACATCACGTTGGTGTATGCCCACGGCGGCGGTTGGGTCACCGGCGGGCTGGACTACGCGGACGAGTTCTGCCGCTTCCTGGCTGCTGAGTGCGGCGTCCAGGTGGTGAGCATCGACTACCGACTGGCACCCGAGCATCGGTTCCCTGCCCCTCTCGACGACCTGGCGGCTGCCTGGGACTGGACGGCCGAGCGCTACCCCGGCGTCCTCGCGCTGGGTGGCGACAGCGCAGGCGGCAATCTGGCCGCGGCGTTGGCTCTGCGGCTTCGAGGCACGACCCGGGAGCCGGCATTCCAACTGCTCCTCTACCCCGTTCTCGGAGCTCCCGGCGTCACCGAGTCGTACACAAGTCGCGCCGACGCCTTCCCGATCGGTGCGACCGACATGCACTGGTTCTTCGACCACTACGTCGATCGCGACGCGCGCGATACCGCCGGGCCCGACCTTCTTCCCCTATCCGCAGGCGATCTCTCCGGCCTGCCCGTCACTCACGTGGTCGCTGCCGGGCACGACCCGCTCCGCGACGAGGCGATCGACTACGCCGCTCGGCTCAAGGACGCCGGCGTCGCCGTCACGGTCCAGGAGCATCCTGAGCTGTGCCATGGGTTCCTGCGCTTCACCGGAGCATCGGCCGCGGCTCGCGCGGCTCGCGCGGGTGTCCTGGACGCGGTACGTCAGCTGGCTCAAGGTCTCGTAAACCACGCACCTTGAGCAATTCATGACTAGGATTAGCCGAATCCACCCTCAGCCCCCGCTGCCGACCGAGGACATGCAATGAGCTCAGCTTCGATGCGACCCCAGAAGACCGCCATGCTCCTGGCTCAGCGGATCGTCGCCGACATCAACAGGCGCGGCAACACCGTCGGCGACCGGTTGCCCCCTGAGCGGGTGATGCTCGAGGAGTACGACATCGGTCGTGGCACGCTGCGCGAATCGCTGCGCTTCCTCGAGCTCCAGGGCGTGATCGCGCTCAAGCCGGGCCCCGGTGGCGGCCCGGTCGTCCAGAAGCCGGACTCCGCCAGCCTGGCCACCTCGCTCACGTTGCTGCTGCAGTTCTCCAGCGCACCCTTCCGGACCATCGCCGAGGCACGTGCGGGTCTCGAGCCGATGATGGCGCAGCTGGCCGCACAGCGGATGCGGAAGGACCAGTTGGCAGACCTCAAGTCGAGCGTCGACACGATGTACGACAACCTCGGCGACCAGGAGATCTTCCTCGAGGAGAACAAGCGGTTCCACGACGTCATCGCCCACGGATCGGGCAATGCGATGTTCGGCTACCTGGTGGACGCGCTCCTGGGCATCCTCGACGGCTCCGCTATCGGCATCGACTACCCCGAAGTGCGCCGCGTCGCCGTGCACAAGGCCCACCTCGACATCTACGAGGCGATCGCCGCCAACGACCCCGCACAGTCCGCCGCAGCGATGGAAGACCACATCGCGCAGTACCTGAAGTACGCCGAGAAGAAGTTCCCCGACGTCCTCGACGCCCCCATCGTTTGGGGCGTCTCCAGCTAACCCCCTGACGACGGTCGACCCCGCTGGTCGAGCCTGTCCCCGGTGGTCGAGCCTGTCGAGACCCCGCCAGAAGGCCGCGGCGATCGATCTCGACAAGCTCGATCGACGGTGGCGCCGTCATCGAGGGCTACTCCCCCGAGAACCGGTCCGCGTAGTTCCGCGCCAACAGGGGCAGTTCGTCCGCTCGCCCCTCTATGAGCGCTCGCCGCTTGTCGCGACCCCAGTTCTGAATCTGTTTCTCCCGCGCGTAAGCCGCATCGATCCGCGGGTAGCACTCGTACCAGACGAGCCGGACCGGACGTCGACTACGGGTGTAGGCAGCGCCGATTCCCAGCTCGTGCTGGGAGAGCCGCCGTTCGAGATCGACGGTGCTCCCGACGTAGTAGGACCCGTCAGAGCACTCGAGGATGTAGCAATAGCCGTTCATCGCCCCACGTTCGACGGCTCGACCGCACCTGTCGAGCGGTCCGCCCGGGCCTGTGGATAGCGGCGGTGGTCGGTGCTGACGTCTCGACGGTCTCGACAAGCTCGACCACCGGACCCAGCACGACCACCCCACCACCGCTGATCGAGCCTGTCGAGATCACCCACAACAACCTTCAGGTGAGGTCTCGACAAGCTCGACCACCGGGTTGAGTCCGCCTCCAAGGGTTGGGTCCGCCTCGAGGGAGGTCAGGACCAGGAGGACTTGATGCCGAGGACCCGAGCGAGGGTTCCGCCGAGCACGAGCTTGGTCTCGGTGTCGTTGAGGCCGAGGGCCTGGATCGCGGCGATCTCCTCGGCCGGGCTGGTCATGGGCCAGTCGGAGCCGAACACGATCCGCTCGGCGCCGTGCTTGCGGATCAGGTTGCGCACGCGCTCGGGACGCAGGGTCTTGAGGCTCGGCGGCCAACTGGTCTCCAGGACGACGTCGGCGCCGGCGAGCATCTCCTCGGCGTCGTCGAGGATCTTGTAGCCGCCGAAGTGGCAGGCCATCAACCGCAGCTTCGGGAACTGCCGGGCGATGTCGCGGATCATCGCGGGGCTGGAGAGGCGGTTGGCCTCCGCCGAGCCGCCTGCACCCACGTGCGTGATCACCGCGAAGTCCTCGCCGAATGCCTCGAGGATCGCCCACAGTCGCGGATCGTCGAGGGCGAATCCCTGATAGAGCGGGTGGATCTTGACGCCGCGGATGCCATGGCGCTTGAGGCTGGCAATGTTCTCCTCGACCGACAGCTCGACATGGATGGTGCCGAAGCCGAAGCGCGTGTCGGAGGTCAGCCCAGCGACGAAGCGGTTGACCGAGTCGACGTGCCGAGCCTCATTGGCGATGCCGAGGCAGCAGCTCATGTCGACGCCGCTGGCGGACATGTCGTCGACCAGCCCACCGACGGTTCCGTTGCCTCGAGCCGCCAGGTTGTCGAGCTTGTCGACGCTGGACGAGAGCGCGATCTCCGCGATCCGGTCGGGCCAGACATGGGTGTGTGCGTCAATGATCACGTGAACCTCCGTGGACCGTGATGGGTCAGAGCTTGCCCGACTCGCCACCGTCGACGACGAAGATCGCGCCGGAGGTGAACGAGGAGAGCGGGGAGACGAGCAGGCAGGCCAGCGGAACCAGCTCGGAGGGATCAGCCATACGGCCGGCCGGGATCTTGGCGATGCGCTTGGCGTGCAGCTCGGGCGATTCGGTGACCGCCTTCTGCGCCTCGGTGACGAAGGCCCCCGGCGCGATGCAGTTGACCTGGACGTTCTTGGGAGCCCATTCGGCAGCAAGCGCCTCGGTGAACCGGACGACGGCTCCCTTGGAGGTGGAGTACGGAACCAGGAAGGGCTTGCCGCGAACGCCGGTGGTGGAGGCGATGTTGACGATCCGCCCGGCACCCTGCTCGATCATGTGCGTACCGGCCGCCTGTGCCAGCAGCATCGGGGCGATGACGTTGACGGCCATCGCGTCCTTCCACACCTCAGGGTCCTGGGTGGCGAACTTGCCAGCCGGGGCGATCCCCGCGTTGTTGATCAGTCCGTCGATGCGACCGTGCCGGGCGATCACCTCTGGCACGAGCTTCGCGACGGACGCCTCGTCTCGCATGTCGGTGGCGACCGTGCTGATCCGGCCGCCACCCTGGGCCGCCACCTCGGCGAGGCTGTCGACCGAGCGCGCCGCCGCGACGACGTGTGCTCCCTCGGCCGCCAACGCGAGGGCCATCGCGGCCCCCAGACCTCGGCTGGCGCCGGTCACCAGGACGACGGAGTCCGTGAGTCCGAGGTCCATCAGCGCGCACCCTTGGCGAGACGGCGGGCGAGCGAGTCGAGCAGCACCTCGGTGGCACCCTCGTAGACCCGCAGCGGCCGCGCGTTGCGGTACAGACGCTCGATCTTGGAGCCCCGCACCAGTCCGAAGCGGCCCATGGTCTGCATGGAGCGGTCGACCACCTGAGCAGCCGCCTCCGTGGCGTGAACCTTCGCCATCGACGACAGGTCGAGATTGGCCAGCGGGTCGCTCTTGGCGCGGGCCGCAGCCAGGTAGACGAACGCGCGGGCTGCCTCGACGTCGGTCCACGACTGGGCCAGCTTCTGCGAGACGGCGCCAAGCTCGATCAGGGGCTTGCCGAACTGCTCACGGGTCAGCGCGTGCTCCTTCGCCTCGTCGAGCGCGGCCTGGGCCAACCCGACACCGGACGCCGCCACGGTCACCCGGAAGACGGCCAGGGTCTGGAGCATCAGGGAGAACGCCTTGCCCGGCACACCCAAGCGGTGGTTCGCCGGCACCCGGACGTCGGTGAAGGTCAGCTCGCCGAGGATGTGCGGAGCGATCAGGTCGGATCCGCGCTCGACGGACAGGCCAGGCGTGTCGGCCGGGATCAGCACCATCGACCAGCCGTCGCCCTCGCGCACCAGGGTGCAGTAGAACGAGGCGGCGCCGCCGTTGGTGATGAACGACTTCCGGCCGTTGACGACGAGCTCGTCGCCGTCCGCCTCCATGGTGGTGCTGACGGCACGCAGGTCCGAGCCGACGTCGGGCTCGGTGAGCGCGAGGGCGGCGATGGCCTCCAGCGCGGCGACCTTCGGAAGCCATTCCTGCTTGAGCTCCTCAGAGCCGCCCGCGGAGAGCGAGTAGCTGCCCACGCCCTGCATGCCGAACAGGGAGTCGAGGTGGGCCGAGGAGTACATCAGCGCCTCGCGGATCACCGCGATCGTCAAGGGATCCAGCACCTCGTGGGCGCCGCCGTACTGCGCGGGAACGACGTAGCGAGCGAGCCCGCTCTCGGCCAGGAGCTCCCGGGTCTTGGGGTGCACGTCGACGTACTCGTCGGCTTCGTCGGCGAACGGCGCGACGGCTGCAGCGAGCTCACGGGCCTTGGCCTGGATCTCCCGGTGCTCCGGGCTCAGGTCGAACATGGGTTCCATCCTCCCTGCCACGGGTGCGGCAGTCACGGGTCGGTCAGCGTCGCTGGTCGAACTTGCGGCCGAGCACCTCGGAGACGATCCGGGTGCGCTGCATGGTGGGCGTGCCACCCGCGATCGCCCACCCGTGGGCGTCACGGTGCAGTCGTTCGAGACCGTACTCCTCGGTGTAGCCGTTGCCGCCGTGGATCTGGATCGCGAGGTCGGTGACCCGCTTCGCCATCTCGTTGGCGGTGCACTTCGCGAGCGACACCTTCAGCGGGTCGGGAATGCCGTGGGCGTTGACCGAGGCGGCGGCGTCGTCGCGCAGGAGACGCGCGGCCCGGACCTGCAGCACCATGTCGGCCACCATCACCTGGATGCTCTGGAACTCGATGAGCGGCTTGCCGAACTGCTCCCGCTCCTCGACGTACTTGAGGGTCTTGTCGAGCGCGGCTTGGGCGATCGCAAGACTCATCGTCGTGTTGCCCATGCGCTCGATGGAGAAGACGCCGAACAGCTTGCTGAACCCGCCCGCCGGAACGACCACGTTCTCCTCGGGCACCTCGACGTTGTCGAAGTAGAGGTCGGCGGAGGGAATGCCACGGAAGCCCATCAGGCGCTCGCTCGAACCGCACGAGAAGCCCGGCGTGTCCTTGTCGACGACGACGGCGCCGATGGCCTTCCCGCCCGGTGCGTCGGAGAGGCGGCAGTAGACGACGTACTGGTCCGCCTCGCCTCCGTTGGAGATCCACCGCTTGTTGCCGTTGATGACGACGGTGCCGTTGGTGATCTTGCCCGTGGTGCGCATGTCCGTTGCGGCGGAGCCCGCGTCAGGCTCGGAGATGCCGACGGCCATGGTCTTC
>NZ_BAAALG010000009.1:187686-218472 GCF_039528155.1 Nocardioides dubius
GAGCAGGACCGGTGTTGGCCTCGAAGATCTGGAAGGCAGCGGGACGGCACACCTTCCCGAACTCCTCCACGACCACCAGTGCCTGCTCGAGAGATGCACCTGAGCCGCCGTACTCCTCGGGGTGCGCGATGCCCAGGAAGCCGAGCTCACCCAGCTGCATCCGCTGCTCGCGCGTCACGGGCGTCCTGTTGACGTCCATCGCCTCAGCCAGCGGCCCGTATACCTCGCGGGCCACTTGAGCGGCGAGCCCTCGGATCTCCGCATACTCGTCGTTTGCCACGACTTCCTCCTCCACAGTTGTAATCATTATCCTAGATTATGCCCCGGGAGCCCTGTCAAGCATCTGGTGACATTTGCTGCATACCATGATAAGGATTAGGTGTGACCGTTACCTCTTCCACCGATGTCGTGATCGTCGATGCGATCCGCACCCCCAGCGGGCGCGGCAAGGCCGGCGGCGCCCTCGCCGGCGTCCACCCCGTCGATCTCCTGTCCCAGACGATCGAGTCGCTGCTCCAGCGCTCGGCAGCCGTCGACCCCGGTGCCGTCGATGACGTGATCATCGGCTGTGTCTCTCAGGTCGGCGAGCAGTCAGCCACGCCGGGCCGGATGGCGTGGCTCGGCGCCGGGTTCCCCGCTCACGTGCCTGCCACCACGATCGATCGCAAGTGCGGATCGAGCCAGCAGGCCGTGCACTTCGCTGCTCAGGCGATCGCCTCGGGCGAGGCCGACATCGTCGTTGCCGGTGGAGTCGAGTCGATGAGCCGGGTCGTGATGGGCTCGGCACGCATGGGTGCTGAGCCGTACGGCGCCCGCGTCGCCGAACGGTTCGCTCCGGGACTCGTCTCCCAGGGCGTGGCCGCCGAGCTCGTCGCCGCGAGGTGGGAGCTGAGCCGTACCGAGCTCGACGAGCTCTCGGCCCGCTCGCACGAGTGGGCAGCCGCCGCACAGGACTCCGGCGCGTTCGACCGCGAGATCATCTCCGTGAGCACCCCCGACGGAGACGTCGTCCGCGACGAGTCGATCCGTCGCGGCACCACCGTCGAGAAGCTCGCCGGCCTCAAGCCGGTCTTCGAGACCCCGGAGCTGAGCGCGCGGTTCCCCGAGGTGACCTGGTCCGTCACCGCGGGCAACTCGTCGCAGATCATCGATGCAGCCAGCGCGTTGCTCATCATGTCGCGCGCCCGCGCGACCGAGCTCGGGCTCACGCCCCGCGCCCGGATCCACAGCATGGCCGTGGTCGGCGACGATCCCCTGCTGATGCTGACCGGCCCGATCCCCGCCACGCACAAGGTTCTCGCGCGCGCCGGTCTCTCGATCGGGGACATTGACCACGTCGAGCTCAACGAGGCGTTCGCGCCGGTTCCGCTGGCCTGGCAGGCCGAGTTCGGCGTGGACCCGGCCAAGCTCAACCCCCGCGGTGGCGCGATCGCCCTCGGTCACGCGCTCGGCGCCTCCGGCACCCGCCTGATGACCACCATGCTCCACGCACTCGAGGACAACGACCAGCGCTTCGGCCTCCAGCTCATGTGTGAGGCCGGAGGCATGGCCAACGCCACCATCATCGAGCGGCTCTGAGCCGCCCAGGCCGACAGCCGCCCGCAACTGACTGAAGGAGAAGACAAGTGGATCTCACCGGAGCCTCGGCTCTCGTCACCGGAGGCGCCTCCGGACTCGGCGCGGCCACCTCCCGCCGGCTCGCTGCTGCGGGGGCCCACGTGGTCATCGTCGACCTCAACGAGCAACTGGGCAAGGAGTTCGCGGCCGAGATCGGCGGCACCTTCGCCCTGGGCGACGTCACCGATCCGGCCGCGGTCGAGACGGCCCTCGACATCGCTGAGGAGAACGGGCCCCTGCGTGCCTTGGTGCACTGCGCCGGCAAGGGCGGAACCGTCCGCCTGGTCAACAGGGACGGCTCCGCGGGCGACCTCGAGCTCTACCAGCAGTTGATCAACATCAACCTGGTGGGCACCTTCAACGTGCTGCGCTTGGCCGCCACCCGGATGGCACGCAACGAGGTGGTGGACGGAGAGCGCGGCGTCTGCATCCTCACCGCCTCCGTTGCCGCCTGGGAGGGCCAGGTCGGCCAGATCCCCTACGCCTCGGCCAAGGCCGGAGTGGTCGGCATGACCCTGGTCGCGGCCCGCGACCTGGCCACGAAGGCGATCCGGGTGAACTCGATCGCCCCCGGCGTCTTCGACACCCCGATCCTGTCCCGCTTCTCGCAGGAGATCCGCGACGGTCTCGGCGCGCAGGTGCCCAACCCGGCACGACTCGGCCAGCCCGACGAGTTCGCGATGCTCGCCCAACAGATCGTCGAGAACCCCTACCTGAACGGCGAGACGATCCGCCTCGACGGCGCGATCCGGATGAGCCCCCGATGAGCAACGAGGAGACCGCGATGGAGAACGCCCCCGAACTCATCGTCGAGGAGCGGGGCCGGGTCCTCGTGCTCACGATGAACCGTCCCGAGGCCAAGAACGCCATGTCGATGGCGATGGCCCACCAGATCGCCGACGCTCTCGACCTGCTCGACTCGCGCGACGACCTCAGCGTCGGGGTGATCACCGGAGCCGGCGGCACCTTCTGCGCCGGCATGGACCTCAAGGGCTTCGCGCGCGGCGAGCGGCCGGTCGTCGAGGGCAAGGGGTTCGCGGGCCTGGTGAAGCAGCCTCCGCGCAAGCCGCTCATCGCAGCCGTCGAGGGCTATGCCTTGGCCGGAGGCTTCGAGATCGTGCTGTCGAGCGACCTGATCGTCGCCTCCTCCGCCGCGAAGTTCGGCCTTCCCGAGGTGAAGCGCGGCTTGACCGCCGCCGCGGGCGGCCTGCTCCGGCTGCAGCACCGGATCCCCTACCACCTCGCGATGGAGCTCGTCCTGACCGGCGCCATGTGGCCCGCCGCCGAAGCCGCCGAGGCGCGGTTGGTGAATCGGCTCACCGAGCCTGGCCAGGCACTCACGGAGGCACTCGCCCTCGCGTACGAGATCGCCGCCAACGCCCCGCTGGCCCTCGCGGCGTCCAAGCAGGTCCTCGTCCAGTCCGTCGACTGGCCGCTTGCCGAGAAGTTCGATCGGCAGGAGGCGTTCGTCAATCCGGTCCGCGAGTCCGCCGACGCCAAGGAGGGCGCGGCCGCCTTCGTGGAGAAGCGCGCCCCGCAGTGGACCGGGCACTGACCTGACCGACTCCCGGTCCGCTACCGGGATCATGAACCAGGCAGGCGCGCGTCGGTCGACGAAGACGGAAGAGGAGAGCAGCGCATGACGACGATGAAGGCGTGGCAGATGACCGCGACGACGAGGCCACTCGTCCTCGCCGAG
The DNA here is from genome assembly GCF_039528155.1 of Nocardioides dubius. Classification (NCBI taxonomy): domain Bacteria; kingdom Bacillati; phylum Actinomycetota; class Actinomycetes; order Propionibacteriales; family Nocardioidaceae; genus Nocardioides; species Nocardioides dubius. Next base: position 191,003 of record NZ_BAAALG010000009.1, read on the forward strand.
GTGCCGGTTCCGGCCCCTGAACCCGGCGAGGTGCTCATCGAGGTCCGCGCCGCAGGTCTCTGCCACACCGACGTCGGGATCCTGCACGACCCCACCTGGCTGGAGCGGGTCGGCCCGCTCCCGCTGACCCTGGGCCACGAGATCGCCGGCGTGATCCGTGAGGTCGGAATGCAGGTGCAGGGGTGGAGCGTGGGCGAGCGGGTGGCCGTCAACCCGGCTGGGGGGACGCGTCCCGGCTTCGGTCGCGGCGGCGGGTATGCACCCCTCTGCACCGCGCTCCCCGACGACCTCGTCCGCATCCCCGAAGGCCTCGACTTCCCGCTGGCAGCCGCCGGCACGGACGCTGGGCGCGCTCCCTACCGGGCCGTGGTCGTGCGCGGGCAGCTGGCACCGGGGGAACGCGTCGGGGTCATCGGACTCGGCGGCCTCGGCCAGGTCGGTGCCCGGATAGCCGTGCTTCGCGGTGCCGAGGTGTACGTCGCGGAGCCCAAACAGGAGCTCTGGGCGATGGCTCGGGAGCTCGGGGCGCACGAGGTGGCGGCCGACATCACCGCGTTCTCCGACCTCGATCTGGTCGTCGACTTCGCCGGCTACGGATCCACCACGGCCGGCGCGATCAAGGCGGTGCGCGAGTTCGGACGCGTGGTGCAGGTGGGGATGGGTCGCCTGGAGTCGACCATCTCGACCAACGACCTGATCCTGAAGCAGGTGACCCTGCTGGGCTCACGCTCCGGCACGGTCGACGACATCGCCGCCGTCTACGAGATGTTCGCCAGCGGCGAGCTCTCCCCAACGCTGGAGCAGATCGGCTTCGATGACATCCCGGCAGCGCTCGACCGCCTCAAGGCGGGCCAGGTCACCGGACGACTGGTCGCCGTCTACTGACTCTGACCGGCGCCGAGCAGACCAGGGTGCCCGGCGAGCAGGCCACCGTCGACGTCGTACGTGGACCCGGTGACGAAGCCCGCTGCCGGCGAGACCAGATGGGCGACCGTAGCCGCTACGTCCTCCACCCGCGCCAACCGTCCGAGCGGGTGGGCTGCCTCCAGCCGGGCGATCTCGGCGGCGGTCCGTCGCGACCGCAGGAAGGCGGTGTCGACGAATCCGGGGGCGACCGCGTTGACACGGATGCCGTCGGCTGCGTACTCCAAGGCCGCCGAGCGGACCATGCCGGTGAGCCCATGCTTCGTGGTCGAGTAGGCAGCCGCGCCCGCGAAGCCGACCGCTCCACCGACCGACGAGACCACCACGATGCTCCCACCGGTCGGCAGCATCGCTGCGACCTGAGCCCGTAGGCAACGGAAGGTCCCGCTGAGATTGACCTCAACCACGCGGCTCCACGCTTCGTCGGCATACTCATGCAGCCGGGCGGCGGGCCCACCCACCGCGGCGAGGTTGACGGCGGCGCTCAGGCCACCGAGGAGCTCGTCAGCCGCGCCGGTCGCACGCTGCACACTCTCCGTCGACGTCACATCCACCTGGAAGGCGCCGGCGGCGCCGATCCGCTCGCCGACCCGCTCCGCAGCACTCAGGTCCAGGTCGGCGACCACGACGGACCACCCACCTGCGACCAACGCCTCGGCACATGACGCACCGATCGCCCCCGCACCACCCACCACCAGCGCACCCGTCATGACGCCCTCTCCACTGGCGACGGCACCCACGTGCCGTCGACGACCTGTTGATGCCCGAGATAGGCCCGGAGGACCAGATAGAAGGGCGCCTCAGGCACCGGAAGCCACACGGAGCCCTCGGGTCCTGGCGCCTGGCCGAGGTGGAGGGTCAGTGACCCGTCCGGGGTCGGACGCACTCCCTCGGTCAGAGTGTTGACCGCGTAGCGCTCGATCGGGTTGGCCACCAGGCCGCGGCTCTCGCGGTCATAGGCCGTGACCGACCAGAAGGCGTCGACGGGTGGCGGTGTGAAGCGGAGGCGATAGGGCCCCGCGTTCCCGTCCAACGGTTCGCCCTGACCGTCGACCAGGGCCGTGTAGGGACCGCTCTCCTCGCGGGTGGTGCCCCCGAGCCCGACGTAGTTGGTCGCTGCTCGATGCAGGTAGTTGTACCCGTACGCGCCCGAGCTCAGGGTGCGCCAGCCTGAGTTGCCCGCCGGCGCTCCCCGAGCGGTCACGGCCGCAGCGATCAGTCTCCGTGCGTCTGCGTGTCCCAAGGCCACGGCCTCGTTCACGCTTGTCGACCACTTCTCCGGATCCAGCGGCTCTCGAGCGCCGATGCCGAGCGCGCGGAACCGGGCCAGCAGCGCCTCCTCCTGAACCGGATGGCCGTTGTGGCGCAGCACGGCGTCCAGAGCGCACAGGATCCCGGCCGCGTCGAAGCCGTCGTCGTCGGGCGGCACTGCCGGCCAGTGCGTGTCCGCCCCAGCCGCTTGCGGGTCGCAGGCCCCGGCACGCTCCGGACGCAGCACCACACGGTCCTGCAAGGAGCACACGTCGGCGACGTCCCCGGCCGAGCGCACGAAGATGCGCATCAACGCCCAGAGATGCTCCGACGCCACCCGCAGCCGTTGGACGCCCGTCGGCACCGCGCCGGTCCAACCGGGAGCGACGAGCCAGACCCGTCCGCCCCGGGGCCCCAGCGTTCTGGTGCTGAGGTTGACGGCGTTGCTGTGCACGTCGAGGAGGTTGACCGTGTAATACCGGTCGTTCATCGCCGGCACCTCCAGCTCCACCGGGCCGCGGCTGAGATCGAGCCAGGCGGTGGAGTACAGGGTGTCGACGTTGGGGGTGCGGAAATCGGCGTAGTCAGGGGTGGCGAGCCGACGATCGTGGTGCCACTCGTTGAAGCGTCGCGGCGCCCCTGGCCGCAACACGTTCCGGTAGAGGTTGGCGTACTGCAGGGCAGCGGGCAGCCCGTACACGATCGCGTCCCGCGCCAAGCCACGGATCACCTCCGCGTCCGGGTCGGTCCACGCCACGTCCGCAACTGGTCGCGCTGCCAGCAGGTCGACCTCCCGCAGGTCGTAGATCGCGCCTTCGACCCCGTAGGGCACCCAGCGCCGGCCCCACGAGGAGCTCGAAGTCGTCACTCGAGCAGCGCCTCGGCCAGGGCGTACGCCTGCCGCGTCACGTGGGAGAGCCGACGTGGCGCGTAGGCATCGCCGAGCACGTGCAGCTCGGGCACCCGCCCACGAAGCTCCTGGAAGAGGCCGTCGTCGCTGTCTGCACCGCAGGCCAGGACGACCGAGTCGAACCCGACCAGCAGCTGGGAGCCGAAGGAGTAGACGTTGCGCACCTCGATGGCGGTCGGCGTGATCGCGCGGACCTCCTCGAGCTGACGGAAGGTGACCCCGCGCTTGTGCAGCCTCGCCAGGATTCCTCCCACCATGTAGCGACCCATCGCCTGCCCAGGAGTCGGCGCCCCGTAGACCAGCGTGACGACATGACCTCGCTCCGAGAGCAGGTCAGCCACCGTCAACGGCGTCAGGTGATCGTCCTGAGCAACGATCGCCACCCGCTTGCCGACCTGGCTCCCGCCCTCGAGGACCGCGGCTGCATCGACCACGTGGGACAGATCGAAGCCCGGCAAAGGCGGCCGGTGGGGATGGGCTCCGGTCGCGACCGCCACCACGTCGGCGCCGTGGTCGAGCACCGAGGCGGCGTCGGCGCGGGTGTCGAGTCGCACCTCGACACCCAAGCGCGCCAAGCGCCGTCGCTGCCAGTCGAGGTAGCTGGCATAGCGCTCAAAGCTGGGAGCCTGGGCCACCGTCGCCAGCTGTCCGCCCACTCGCCCGCTCGCCTCCCAGAGCGCGACGCGGTGCCCACTCTCGGCTGCCAGAGCGGCAAGCTCCAGGCCGGCCGGTCCTCCACCGACTACGAGCAGGTCACGGGGACGTGCCGCCACTCCGAGCGTGCCAGGACCTCCTTGCCCCCAACGGCCGAGGGCCTCGGTCTTCACGTGCGGGTTGACCGCACAGGCGAACGGGAGCCCCTCGGCGTACTGCCGGCTGATGCAGTCATTGCCGCCGACGCAGGGCCGGGCTTCGTCGGAACGCCCCTCGAGTGCCTTGGTGAGCAGGTCCCGTTCGGCCAGATAGGCCCGCGCGATTCCCACGACGTCGGCGTCGCCCGCGGCCAGGACCCGCTCGGCGAGCTCGATGCTAGTCACCCTTCCGGCGTAGACGACCGGCAGTCCGACGGCTGCTCGAACCTTGCCCGCGAGAGCTGACCACTGCGCATCGGCATAGTGCTGGGGCTGGATGTAGCTCGGGTCGCCCCACGGAGATCCCACGACCGCATGGAGGTAGTCGACGAGCCCGGTCGCCTCGAGCAGCTGGGCGACCTCGATGCCACCGCTCTCGTCGTAGCCCTCGGGCATCTCCTCGCGAAGGTTGAACCGCACGCCTACGGCGAGCTCGTCGCCGACCGCCTCGCGCACTGCCCGGAGCGCCTCCACCGCGAAGCGAGCACGGTTCTCCAGACCGCCGCCATAGCGGTCGTCGCGAACGTTGGTGAGCGGGGACAGGAACCACTCGAGCATGTCGTCGTGGTTCAGGTGCAGCTCGATCCCGTCCAGCCCGGCCTGACGGGCCCGCGTGGCGCTGTACCGGTACTCCTCCACGTAGGTCGCGATGTCCTCGACCGACATGACATGGGGCCGGGCGTTGGTGAGCGGCGAGCTCAGGACCCGGCCCGGGGACTGCGGCACGCCGCCGATCACGGTCAACTGGCTGGTCACCACCGCGCCGACGCGATGCAGACGGCCCGCCAGCTCCGAGACGCGTTCCACGTAGTTGGGCTGGCGATAGTTCCCCAGGGTCTCGGCGCCGTAGCCGCCGGTCTCGAAGCCGGGGATGACCGGGTTCCGCACCCGACCACGCACGCCGTCGATCCAGGCCGCGCCGTCGGAGGCGCGCGACTCCCAGTAGGCCATGTGGATCTCGGCCTCCTCGGGTGTTCCCCACAGGTTGCCGATCCCGGAGCCGTGCGGCGGCACCATGATCCGGTTCCGCAGGCGCATCGGGCCGAGCGAGATCGGGCGCAGGACGTGCGCGAGCGCCTCGTCGGCGGCGTGAGTGGCCGTGCTCATACGGCTCCGACCTCCTCGTCGGGAAGCTTCAACATCAGGCCGGCTCGCTTGCAGGTCATGACCAGCACGTCGTCCTGGTTGAAGCCCCGGTGCTCGAACCAGACGATCCCGGAGTCGTCGCGGCTGCTGGATTCGCGCTTGTCCACGATCGTGGTCTCCCCCCTCAGGGTGTCGCCATGGAAGACCGGCGCGGGGAAGCGCACCTCCTCATAGCCGAGGTTGCCCAACGTGGTGCCCATCGTCAGCTCCGGCACGTGGAACGCCCCGATCAGCGCGACCGTGAACAGGCTGTTCACCAACGGCCGACCGTGGATCGTCGTCTTGGCGTACTCCGCGTCCAGGTGGATCGGCGCGACGTTCATCGTCAGCGACGTGAACATCACGTTGTCGGACTCGGTGACCGTCCGGCGGAAGGCGTGCCGATAGACACGCCCGACCTCGAACTCCTCGAAGTAGAGACCTCGCATCAGTAGCTCCTCGGCAGGCCGAGCACATGCTCGGCGACGTAGTTGAGCACCATCTCCTGGCTGATCGGAGCGATCCGCATCAGGCGCGCCTCGCGGAAGTAGCGCTCGACATGGAACTCCTTGCTGTAGCCCATCCCGCCATGGACCTGGAGGGCGACATCCGCTGCCTGGTAGCCCGCGTCGGCGCACAGCCACTTCGCATAGTTGGCCTCGGCTCCGCAGGGCAACCCGCGGTCGACCTTCCAGGTGGCCTTCGCCAGCACGGCGTCGGCCGCCTCGAGTCGGATCTTCGCCTCGGCGAGCTGGAAGGCCAGGCCCTGGTTCTGTCCGATCGGCCGACCGAAGACGACCCGGTCCTTGGCGTACTGCGTCCCGCGGCGCAGCGCCGCCTCGCCGATGCCCAGCATCGCGTTCGCGGCCACCACCCGCTCGGCGTTGAGCCCGGTGAGGATCACCTGGAAGCCCTTGCCGACCTCGCCGACCACGTCCTCATCGGGCACGAAGAGCTCGTCGATGAACAGCTCGTTGCTGTCCACTGAGTTGCGTCCCATCTTCGGGATCGCGCGGACCGTCACCCGCTCGCGGTCGAGCGGCGCGAAGAAGACGGTGAGCCCGTCGGTTCGCCGCTCGCACTCGTCCTTGGGCGTGGTGCGAGCAAGCAGCAGCATGCGCTCCGCCCGCTGGGCGTTCGAGATCCACACCTTCTTGCCCGTCACCGACCAACCGCCGTCGACCTTGCGCGCGAAGGTGGAGATGGCGGTGGTGTCCGTGCCGGCGTCAGGCTCGGTGACGGCGAAGGAGATCTGCAGACCGCCCTCTGCCACCCGGGGCAAGAATCGCCGCTTGAGCTCGGCGCTGCCGTGCTTGAGGATCGGCTCGAACCCGAAGATCCCGATGTGCACCGACGAACAGCCGCCCATGCCGGCCCCCGAGGCGGCGATCTCCCGCTCCACGATGGCAGCCTCCGTCACACCGAGTCCACCACCCCCGTACTCCTCGGGGATGGTGAGTCCGAGCCAACCGCCCTCGACCATGGCGTCGAAGAACTCCTGGGGGAACTCGTGGCGCTCGTCGCGCTCGGCCCAGTACTCATCGGGGAACTTCTCGCACAGCGTCCGCACCGCACGCCGGATGTCGTCGTGTACCGGGGTCGCCTCGTAGCTCACGACGGTCGCCTCTCACCCATCGCCGTGCCGTCCCACAACGCGTCGAAGTACGGCTGAAGGTCAGGCGTGCCGCCGGCGTACCACTGCGCGAAGTCCGCGTAGCTGGTGCCGACGCCGTCGATGCCGAGCTCCTCGATCCGCTCAGCCCAGTCGGTCTCAGCCTGCTTCGCCACCTCGACGAGCCGCTCGCCATCCGAAACGGCGTCGCCGTCCGCGACCTGCTTCTCGACCTGTTCGTGCACCGTGACGAGGCTCTCGACGACCTCGTCATCGAACTCCTGGAAGGTCCCGCCCGACTCCTGCACCGCCTGAACCGCGGCCAGAGTGTTCTCCCAGGCTCCCTCGAAGTTCGCCTGGAGCAGCACGTCCAACCGGTCGTAGAGCAGCTGCTGCGCGGCGAGCGGGAGCTCGTTCCAGCGCGCCAGGCTGATCGCGATGGTGCCTCCCGGCGAGTTGAAGCCGTGCTCGGCGTCGAAGCCCACCTGGGGCGCCGCCTCGATGAAGCCGCCCAACGCAGCACCGGTCACGGTGCTGAACGCGCAGTCGACGACGCCGCGCTGCAGCCCCTCGTACATCTCCGCGTAGTTGATCGAGGTGGGGTTCATCCCCATCGCCTCGGCCTCCTTGTTCTGCACCCGGCTCTGAGCGGCGACGCCGCGGCCCTTGAGCGCCGCCTTCGAGGTGCCGGGCTCGGTGCAGTAGGGCATGTAGGCGCCAGATCCGAAGGCTGGGAGGAGCAGCTTGATCCCGTGCTCCTCGAACTCGCGGTCGGCGTCATCGACTGCCGCGGCCATCTCGAACATGATTCCGTGCCACTGGAGCATCCAGTCCACGGGCAGCTGGCTGCCGAGGTGGCTCAGGTCGTTGATCGCGGTGGCTGCCGGGAACTCGTCAGGCGTCAGCGACGGCATCACCGAGCCGACGTCGAGTCGTCCATCGGCAAGTGCCGCGTAGACCTCGTCGGGGGGTGCCGCACCGTTGGAGTAGACGAACTCGAAGGTGATCTTGCCGTCGGACCACTCCTCGACGGCGGCCGCATAGTCCTCGAACCGCCGCCCGGTCGCGGAGCCCTTGGGGCCGGTCGACTGGATCACCAGCTCCACCGCATCCATGTCGCCGAGCGCCTCGGCGTACTCCGCCTTGCTGGCGCCGTACTCGACGCTCGCGCCGCCGGCATTGGTCTCGCCGGACGGGCTGTCGGAGCAGCCGGCGAGCACCGCCATGGCAAGAACTCCGAGTGCGGCAGTGAGCTGGGGGCGCAGGGTCGTTCTCACCACGGGACAACCTCCATCGTTTTAGTCCGATGGTAATAATGCTTATCAGTGATTTAGGTCACGGTCAAGGCCCGCGCTCACCCAACAGAGCGCCCAGCAGAGCACCTCGCGGCACGCAAGACCGGGCCCGAGAAGCTCGGGCCCGGCACCACGGGTTCAGAACGACGAGTCAGCCCGCAGAGCCGCCGGCTCCCCGGACGAGCCGAGTGTGGGCGAGCCAGTCCCGCGCTTTGTCGGCGTGAGCCAGGTCCACGTGCTGGCCACGGAAGCGGACAGCACCGTCGCCACGCGCAACGGCTGCGTCCACCGTCGCGACCAGCGCCTCGTAGTAGGCAATCTCTTCGTCGGAGGGAGTGAAGACCTCGTTGATCACCGGCACATGACTCGGATGGATCGCGATCATGCCGCGGAAGCCCAGCTGGAGCCCGTAGTCCGCGAACTGGCGGAGTCCATCGAGATCGCCGAGGTCCTCCCACAGCGCCGTCAACGCGTGCAGGCCGTACTGCCGGCAGGCGAGCAGGATACGGCTGCGCAGGTAGAGCGTCTCCGACCCCTCCCGTGACTGCCGGAAGCCCACCGCTCGGGCGATGTCGGCGTGCTCCGAGGTCGGCCCGATCATCGCACCCACCCGCGGTGAGGCGCCCGCGATCTCGAAGCAGTTCGTGATCGCGTCCACCATCTCGACCGGCACGATCATCTTGAGCTCGCTTGCGCCGCTGCGCACCTCGAACCAGTCGATGAGCGTCTCCCAGCGCAGGACGTCGGTGGCGTCCTTGATCTTGGGCGTGAACAGGCCGTCCAGCTCAGGGCAGACCACTGCCTCCAGATCCGCTCCCGCCTGCTTGGTGTCCAGGGCGTTGGGCCGCACGAAGAGGCCGACGTCGGGATGCTGAGCCCGGAGTCTCGCGAGCGTCTCGCGTGCGGTCGCGCGAGCCTCTGCCTTCAGCGCCTGCGGCACCGAGTCCTCGAGGTCGACCACGACGCAGTCCGCGCCGCTCGCGATCGCCTTGTCCGCCCACGCAGGCTTGTGGGCGGGAACGAACAAGATGGTGCGGTAAGGGTGCACAGCGTCTCCTCTTGCCGGATGTCTCGGTCAGGCTCGTGCTTCACGGTCGCAGGTGTCGGGCGTGACGCCCAGGGCCCGGAGCTTCGCCTTCTGCACGCGCTGCGAAGGGGTCTTGGGCAGGTCGTCGACGAAACGCAGGTAGCGCGGCACCGCGAAGGAGGGGATCCGGCTGTCGCAGTGCGCCCACAGCTCCTCCGGCGTGGGCGCCGACTCCCCGGTGCCGAGGATGACGTAGGCCATCACCTCGTCCTCGCCCGCCTCGCTGGATGCCGGAACCGCGATCACGGCACATTCGACCACGGCCGGGTGGGCCAGGATCGAGGTCTCGATCTCGTACGAGCTGATGTTCTCCCCACGCCGCCGAAGCGCATCCTTGAACCGATCCACGAAGTAGAACCAGCCCTCTTCGTCCTGACGCAGCGCGTCACCGGTGTGGAACCACAGGTTGCGCCACGCCTCGACGGTCTTGTCCGGCATGTTGAAGTAGCCGTCGGAGCAGATGAACGGCACCTTGGGCCGGACCACCAGCTCGCCGATCTCACCCACCGCGACCTCCTCGTCGGTCGCCGGGTCGACCAACCGCACGTCGAACCACTCGTCAGCAGCGAGACCCGCCGCACCTGCCGGCCGGTCCTCCCCGTAGGGGCTGATGATCGGGGCCGAGGTCTCGGTCAGGCCGAAGACCTCCACGAACGCCTCGATGCCGTAGCGCTCCTTCATCGGCTGCACCAGGCTCGCCGCCGTCGGCGCGGCGAAGACCACCCGCAGCGGGTTGTCCGCGTCGTCGTCGCGGCGCTCCTGCTTCCAGATGAAGTCCATCATCACGCCGATGAAGTTGGTGACGCTCACCCTGCTCTCACGGAGCTGGTCGACCCAGCGACTCGCCGAGAAGCGGCTACGGGTGACGAACCGCGCACCCGCGACCAGGGTCGGGTAGGCAGCCATGAACTGAGCATTGCCGTGGAAGAGCGGCGTGACCGACATCCAGGCATCCGCCGGGGTGAGTCGAACCAGGGAAACGCACTCGTCAGCGAAGAAGTACATCTGGGCGTGCGGCATCGCCACGCCCTTGCTCGGGCCCGTGGTGCCGGAGGTGAAGAGCACGGAGGCCAGGTCCTGGGGCCTGACCTCGGGAAGAGCGAGCGTCGCCTCGACGACCTCAGGACTCGTCGCCTCCTCGTCCAGCTCCTCGAAGGGCGCCGCGTCCCAGCCCGCACGCCGGAGCGTTGCCAGGGCCTCGTCTCGCGAGCCGGTGTCGATGACCCAGAACTTGCGGATCGACTTGGCGGCCTCGGCGATCGCGACGAACCGAGCCGCGTACACGTCGTCGACGACGGCGAAGGTCGCCTCCACGGTGCTCACCTGGTGGGCCAGGAAGTCGTGCTCGTACGCGGTGTTGATCGGGACCTCGACAAGACCCGCGACCGCCGTGCCGACCCAGGTGCGAACGAAGGCCGACGAGTTCTGCGCGACCAGCGCGACGCGGTCACCGGGCTCGGCGCCGTGCGCGAGCAGGCTGCGCCCGACCCGCTCCGCTGCGGCAAGGGTCTCGGCGAAGGTCCAGGTGCGTCCCTCCTCCGGGCAGTCGAGCCAGACGGCGTCAGGACGCTCGGCCGCGTGGTGGCGCAGCACTGTGGGCAACGCCCACTGCGAGCGGTCGGCGAAAGTGGGGGTCAGGTCGCGGTAGTGGCGGCGGTTCACGAGTCGTCCTCAGTTCTCTTGCTGCCGGGCAGGGTGCCTGGGCGTCCCGGGTCGGGCTTGCACCTCACGGGCGCGGTCCCAGGCACCGCACGTTCCTTCGTCACCAAATCTATGGTGTTGATGATCAGCAATCTACGATAGGATCGGCGTCACATCAAGAGAAGAGGTGCGAATCGATGCGAGCTGCGGTGCTCAATGGCTTCGACGAACGGCCTGTGATCGGCGAGATTGACCTTGGGGACATCCTCCCCCAGGAGGTCCGGATCCGGACCGCGGCCACCGGCGTCTGCCACTCCGACCGCTTCGGTCAGACCGGCGGCAACCCCCACCTCGAGCTTCCCGCGGTCCTCGGCCATGAGGCCGCGGGCGAGGTGCTCGAGGTCGGCTCGGCGGTCACGTCGGTGCGACCTGGCGACCATGTGGTGGTCGCGCCCGCGGGCTCCTGCGGCACCTGCACCTGGTGTAGCCAGGGCCATCCGCAGCACTGCGCCAACCTGATGCGCGTGCGAGCCCCTGGCCTCGGATCCCGCTTGGTGCGCGACGGCGACCCGGTGACGCAGTACGTCGGCATCGGCAGCTTCGCCGAGGAGATGCTGGTCCAGGCCTCGAGTGTTGCGCAGGTCCCGAAGGAGATGCCGCTGGACAGGGCCGCCCTCCTCGGCTGTGCGGTGATCACCGGCCTCGGCGCCGTGCGGCATTCGGCGGCGGTCCGGCTCGGTCAGTCCGTGGCCGTGATCGGGTGTGGAGGGGTGGGCCTGAGCGCCATCCAAGGCGCGGTGCTCAGCGGAGCCTCCCGCGTCATCGCCATCGATCGGATGCCCGAGAAGCTCGCCATGGCGACGTCGTTCGGCGCGACGGACGTCGTCGACGCCTCCACCACCGACCCGGTACAGGCGGTCCTCGACCTGACCGGCGGAGTCGACCACGTCATCGAGGTTGTCGGCATGCCGAGCACCATCGAGCAGTCCTTCGCGATGCTGGGCACGCGCGGAACCGCCACCGTGGTCGGCCTGGGCCGTCCCGGAGACACCGCCGCCCTGCCGACCACGGCCTTCCTCGGCGAGAGGCGCATCCAGGGTTCCCGGCTCGGCGGCACGCAGCTGCGGGTCGACGTCCCGTTGTATGCGCGGATGTATCTCACCGGTCGCCTGGACCTCGACCCGCTCCTCGGCCGGACCATCGGGCTCGACGCCGTCGGCGAAGCTCTGGACGAGCTCCATCACGCGACCGCAGCGCGCACGGTGGTCACCTTCTGATCCTCTCCGGCGGACCCGTCCGCGGGTCAGCCGGCGACGGAGCGACGAACTCTCTCGGCCGCGTTCAGAAAGTCCTCGGCCATCTCCCGCACCACCTCACGGACCGGACGCGAGGCATTCAGCAGGCCCACGCCCTGGCCGACGAAGTAGGTCGCGAGGTCCTGAGCCCCCAGGTTGCCCGTCTCTGCCAGCCTGTCGATGCGGGCCAGGGCCCGGCGGGCCAGGACGCTCTGCAACGGCATCGGCAGGGCCTCAGGCCCGTCGGCCGCATCCCAGGCCTCGGTCCAGCCGGAGCGCAGCTGGCGACACGGCTTTCCGGTCCGACTCCGCGAGCGGACCGTGTCACGCGAGGTCGCTGCCAGCAGCTTGCGCACCGTGTGCGGAGCGGTCTCGGACTCCTCCGTGGTCAGCCAGACCGATCCGGTCCAGGCACCGGCCGCACCGAGTGCAACGGCGGCAGCCATCTGACGGCCGGTCACGATCCCGCCCGCGGCCAGCACCGGCACCTCACGTATCGGCCGGATCGCCGCGATCACCTCTGGCACGAGGACCAGCGTCGAGACCTCGCCGACGTGTCCGCCCGCCTCCGAACCCTGTGCGATGAGGAGATCGACTCCTGCCTGCACCTGCTTGACGGCATGCTCCTTGGCGCCAACGAGGGCAGCGACTGGCACGCCCGCCGCCTTGGCCCGCTCGATCATGAACGGCGGCGGAACCCCGAGAGCATTGGCGATCAACCCGATCGGATGGCGGAAGGAGACGTCGAGAAGCGCCTCACCCGTCGCAGCGTCCGGTACCCGGTCGAGGACGAACAGCTCCTCAGGCCCGGCCGGCACGCCACGCTCGGCAAGCAGCTCGCGGACGAACTGCTTGTGCGCGTCCGGCACCTGCCGGGCTAGCTCGTCGCGGGAGATGGACCTCCCGTCCGCCAACGAGTGAGGAACGACGATGTCGACGCCGTAGGGCCGACCATGGACCTGCTCGTCGATCCAGGTCAGCTCCTGCTCCAGCTCCTGCGGCGTGTGGCTGGAGGCGCCGAGCACCCCGAAGCCACCGGCGTTCGTCACCGCAGCGACGACGTCGCGGCAGTGACTGAACGCGAACAGCGGCAGGTCGATCCCGAACCAGTCACAGAGCGCACTGACCTCGGTGGGCACAGGTCCCACCTCCCCTCACCCGATCCTCGGCGTGACCATTCGCCGCCGTCAGGCGAGACTCGCCACCGGAAGGTGCTCGCTGCCCTCTGGCTGCACGAAGCCGACGGTGACCGCCGCGCCCTCCGCGAGGCTGCTGGGGTCCGCCTCGGGGAGCCACAGCGAGAGCCAGGGGCCCTCCTCGAGCTCGACGATCCCGATCACGACGTCCGGAGTGGTCACGTCGTCCTTGGTGCGACCCGGCTTGATCGTCCAGGTCACCAACGTTCCCCGCCCAGACGACTCACGCCACTCCAGGTCATCGGCCTGAGTGACCGAGCAGAAGCGGGCGGCGGGCTCCGACCACTCACCGCTGCTGGGCGAGAAGCGCAGCATCAGTCTGCCGGCCGCGGTGCCGTCGAAGAACGGCGCGGAGAAGTCGTCACGGACCACGGGTGCCAGTGCCATCGCACTCACCGTCCCTTCGAGTGCGAGCTGAGGATCAGGGTGGAGTGGAAGTCGAGCACGCCGCCGTTGCCACTCACCATCTGCAGGTCGTGCTTCTCGACCTGACGCTCGCCGGCCTGCCCGCGAGCCTGGATGATCGCCTCCGACAGGGGCGTCATGCCCCACATGTAGTAGGAGGACAACTCTCCGCCACCCGTGTTGGTGGGGTGGGAGCCGCCCGGAGCGATCGCGCCGCTCGCCACGAACTCACCACCCTCCCCCTTCGCGCAGAAGCCGTAGTCCTCCAGCGTGATCAGCGTCGTGTAGGTGAAGCAGTCATAGATTTGGCGGATGTCGATCTCGTCGACGCCCACCCCTGCCATCTTCAGCGCCGCGGGCCCAGACTGTGCTGCACCGCTGACCAAGCCGAACTCGCTGTCGCGGCGGTTGACGTAACCCGGATGCGCCTGGCCCCAGCCCCAGATGTGGACCGGCGGCTGCTTCAACGAGGCGGCGCGCTCAGCGCTGGTGACCACGACCGCCACCGCACCGTTGCTGACCAGGCAGCAGTCGAGGAGACGCAACGGGTCCGCGATCATCCGCGACGACTGGTGGTCTTCGAGGGTCATGGCGTCGCGCATCTGAGCGTGCGGATTCATCCGCGCCCATTCGCGAGCGGCAACGGCCACTGCTCCGAACTGCTCCGAGGTGGTTCCGTAGGCGTTCATGTGGCGTCGCGCTCCCACGGCGTACCGCTCCGGTGCCGCCTTGAGGCCGGCCGCGAACGGCAGCGAGCCGACACCAACCATGGCGCGAGCCTGGCCCGGGTAGGCGGCCCCGGCACGCTTTCCCTCCTTGAGGGGAGCGTCGGCATAGACGCAGACCACGACGTCGGCCATCCCGGCCTCGATCGCCAGCGATGCGTACTGCACCATCTGCCCGGCAGAGGAGCCGAATCCCTGGAGGGTGGCGAGCACGCGCGTGTCACGCATGCCCAGCGTCGACTGCAGCCGCATGTCGGTGTCGTTCTTGATGCCGGGGTTCACGTAGAGACCGTCGACGTCAGAGAGCCGAAGGCCCGCGTCCGCAACGGCACTGGTGATGGCCTCGACGGCGAAGTCCGTGGCGGAGCGACCGTAGACCTTCCCCATCTCGGTGATCCCGAGACCGACGATCGCGGTACGGGGGGACTCGATGCTCATGCGCTCTCCTCGTTCTGCGACGTGTCCACAGGCAGCAGCACTTCGACGGTGCCCGGTCCGACGGTGATGCCGGTCGGGCCTTCGCAGCGAACGGCGACCTCCACCACGCCGACGGGCCCGTCCGGTCCCTGTTCGATGCGCGTCGCCGTGACCTCTCCGAGCACCCGCATGGTGGTCCCGACGAAGTTGAACGACCGCATCCGGAAGCCGCGGATCGCGCGGATCCTGCCGGTGGCGCCGCACCAATCCCGGACCAGTCGCTCCCACGAGCTCATCAGGAACGAGGTGTTGGCGTACATCTCCTCAGCACCGGTGGACCGCGCGTACTCGGTGTTGTGGTGGATCGAGTTGAAGTCGCGGTTGCTCCCGGCTGCCATCACCAGCCGATAGACGGTCAGCGGCAGCGCGACCTCGGGGAGCGGCTCGCCGACGGCGACCTCCTCGAAGCGGCGGCCGGTCAGAACAGTGCTCACCGTGCGGCCTCCTTCTTCGGGTGCGGGACATAGGCGTAGGTGCCGATCCGGATCCGGCCGACCACCTCGGGCTCGGCGTCGGCGACGCCTGCGGGACGAGAGACGATCTCGCTCTCCCAGGTCATGAAGGCACCGCGACCGACACCGGTCTCCTTGGGCTTGCAGGCGACCAGGCGCTTGCCTCGCCGACCGAGGTGCTCGCCGGCGGTGACCTCGCGGTCGAAGTCGAGCTCGATGTCGGTCCCGAAGAAGCCGGTCGTCTTCGGGCCGAGCCCCAGGTCGGCGTTGTTGATCGCGCTGTGCACGGGCTGGGCGTTGCGCTCGTCTGAGTCGAAGAGCACCTCTCCGGGCTGCCAGGCAGCCGGGATCGTCCAGGCGATCACACCGGTGGCCGGCATGACCACGTCATCATGACCCGCAGCACGTGCCGCTGCCGCGTCGGTGTGGAGGGCGCAGTCGAGCTCGAGCGGCTCGAGGTAACGGCGGATCGCGCCGGCCTCCACCGGATCACCGCCCCACGTCGTCTTCCCGTCCAGAAAGTCGCGCCCGACGGCGTCGACCACCTCCTGCCACGGTGCTGTCCAGTCCGTGCCGCTCGTGTCGGCGGTCATCGCAGGATTCCTCCTTCTCGCAGCGCGTCGATGCGCGCCTCGTCGTAGCCGAGCAGGTCGCGCAGGACCACCTCGTTGTCCTGTCCCAGCGCGGGAGCCGCTCGTCGTGGCGCGCCAGGCGTCTCGGAGAGCCGGTAGCGCGGCCCCTCGACGAAGGTCCGGCCGTGCGTCGGGTGCGGCAGCTCCACCAGGTGCCCCCGGTGGGCCAGCTGCGGTTCGTGCGGGTAGTCGTCGCTGGTGACGGCCGCATGGGCCGGGACGCCGAGGAGTTGGAGAGCCTCCTCGACCGCAGTCGCCGACCGCTCCGCGGTCCATGCCGAGATCACCTGCTCCAGCTCGTCCTCCATCGCCCGGCGTCCGTCGGCGGTGGCCAGGTCGTCCCGCTCGGCGAGGTCCTCACGCCCGATCGCGCGGGCCAGAGCCTGCCACTCGGCGCGGTCGCGCACGGAGATCACCACGAACCGCTCCGCGCCCTCCACGCTCCGGGCGGGGAAGACACCGTGCGGAGCCGCCTGCGCGTCACGGTTTCCGTGGCGTTCGGCGATGGTTCCGTCGAACCCGTAGTGGGCAACCTGCGGGGAGAGGAAGAAGATGCCGGCCTCGACCTGTGCGACGTCGATGTAGGCACCCTCGCCAGTACGCCGTCGGTTCTCGAGGGCCGCGAGCAGGGTCACCAGCGCCAGCCGAGGACCGACGTAGTCGGTGTAGGGGCCGAACGTGCCCATCGGCAGGCGGTCCTGATAGCCGACGAGGTGCTGGAAGCCGCTGAGGGAGGAGCCCACGTTGCCGAATCCCGCGAGCTTCGACCACGGCCCGTCCTGGCCGGCGATCGAGGTGCTGAGCATGACCAGGTCGGGCTTGTCAGCACGCAAGGTCTCATAGTCGAGGCCCCACTTGCGCAGTTGGCCGGGCGAGAAGGACTCCACGACGACGTCGGCCCAACCGACGAGATCACGGACGACCTGCTGGCCCTCTGCGGATTTGAGGTCGAGCGTCAAGCCGAGCTTGCCGGCATTGCAGTTGCCGAAGAGCGCTGAGCCCTCCTTGTCCTGCCTGCCACCGTGGAAGGGCTGCATCAGGCGTGCCGTCTCGACCCGCACACTGGACTCGATGCGCACCACTTCGGCGCCGAAGTCAGCAAGCGCGCGGCCTACCAAGGGACCAGCGACCACCCACGAGAGGTCGAGCACCTTGAGCCCCGCGAGCGCATCGACCCGCGGCTCCGCACTGCTGGCATTGGTCAGATTCATTGCTCCCCCAACCACTCTTTGGCGACGATGTCGTCGTGCTCTCCGACCATGGGCGCGCGCCCACGGGCGCGCGGTCCCTCTGGCCCGAGCACCTGGGCGAAGCGGCCCGGAATCGCTACGGGCTCCCGGGCCCCCGGCAGGTCGACGTCGACCCAGAAGTCTCGGTGCGCGAGGTGAGGGCTCTGCGCCAGGTCGGACATGTCGAAGATCGCCATGCAGAGCAGGCGTCGGCGGATCGCGGCCTCGAGCACCTCTGCCTTGGTCTTGCCCAGCAGGAACGCACGGACGGCGGCACGCGCCTCGTCCAGCTGATCGTGGCTGAGCTCACCGGAGACCAGCTTGTCCGGTACGACACGCCAGTCCCAGGAGGAGATGGGCTCGCCCACCCCTCCCTCCTCGGCGATCCACGCGAAGAGGTTGTTGGTGAAGGCTCCGGCGGCTGGGCCCATCGACAGGTGCAGCTCGACCATCCCGTCGCGGCAATGCCACTTCTTCAGACTGTTGGGCGTCGCTGCGCCCGATCCGCTCTGATCGGTGCGCCCACCCGAAGGGCGGCCCGGGGTGGTCTGCCACTCCGGGTGATCGTCGCCGACGGCGGTCGCCAGCACCCGAGCCAGCGTGGCCACGCCGATCGAGGCCTGGGCCGAGACGTCGACCACTTGGCCACGCCCGACCTGCGCACGAGCGAGCACGGCCAACAAGGCACCGGCTGCGGCGTCGGAGGCGGCGTGCAGGTAGGCCTGCGGCACGGAGATTCGCAGCGGCGGCAGGTCGCCGTCCCGGTGCGGCGCCAACGGCCCGCCAGCAGCCCAGACCACGAGGTCGGTGTCGGCATACTCCGCCTTCGGCCCGTCCCACCCGAAGGCGGAGATGATCGTGTAGACCGCTTCGGGGTTCTCAGCGTGCACGGCGACCGGGTCCAGCCCGAGGGCCTCCACCTGTGCCCGGGGCCACGAGGTGATCACGATGTCGGCCACGCCGGCCAGGGCTCGCAACCGGGCCACCGAGCTCTCGTCAGCGAGATCGGCGCTGACGCCTCGCTTCCCGGCCGCGAACGTCTCCCAGTAGAGCGAGACATCGCCGGCCAGCGGTGGGGCCTGGCGCCCCGGCGATCCGCCCAGCGGCTCCACCTGCACGACGTCCGCGCCCAGGTCCGCGAGCAACCGACCGCAGAGCAGGCCGCGCTCGTCGGTCAGGTCGAGGACCCGGAGGTGCTCAAGCATCGGTCGGCGTCGCAGTCGCCAACACGGCGATCGCGCCCTCCGGGCACGCGTCGGCGGCGTCCTCCGCCTGCCCGATGAGCGCGTCCGGAATGCTCCAGCAACGTCCGCGCTCGGCGACGAAGCCCTCGTCGTCGTCGCTCAACAGGTCCGGTGCCACCGCATAGCAACGGCCGTGGCCCATGCACTTGTCGGCCTCGATCGAGATGAACATCTGCTCAGACCTCCCACTCCAGCGGCAGCGACGCCATGCTCAGCTGCACGCCGCGCTCCCGCAGCTCGGTTCCCGGCGCCACCCGGTACTCGGGAATGCGCTTGTGCCACTCCTCCAGGACGACCTTGAGCTCAAGACGTGCGAGGTGCATGCCCAGGCAACGGTGCGGTCCGCCACCGAACGCCAGGTGTTGGTTGGCATTGGGCCGGTGGAGATCGAACTGGTCGGGGTTCTCGAACTTGCGCGGGTCACGGTTGGCCTGCGCGACGCCGAGCCAGACCACATCACCCGTGTCCAGCTTGAGGTCCTCGAACCTCTGCGGCTCCTGAACCTCACGGCCGGCCTGGAACACCAGGGGATAGAGACGAAGGAACTCCTCGACCGCCTTGGGAATCAGGGCGGGGTCGTCGATCAGCGCCTGGCGGTCCGCCGGGTTGTTCGCCAGATGCGCGTAGATGTAGCCGAGCGCACTACGCGTGGTGTCGAGCCCCGCCAGCATCAGCGTCAGGCAGATGGTGAGAATCTCGTCCTGGGTCAGCGGCACATCGTCGATGCGCGCCTCGACCAGGCGGGTGACCATGTCCTCCTTCGGATCCCGAGGGTTGGCTCGGCGCTCGTTCACCGCGTCGTCGAAGTAGCTCATGATGCTCGACTTCGCCGCCGCCGCCCGGGCTGGATCACCTGCGAGCAATGCGCTGAAGTAGTCGTCGGACCACTCCAAGAACTGCTCGCCGTCGCTGACCGGCAGGCCGAGCAGTGCGAGGAACATGTCGGTCGGGTAGCGGATCGCGAACTCGGCGACGAAGTCGCAGGAGCCCACCCCCTGGATCTCCTCGATCAGCTCGATGCAACGTTGCTGGGCCATCGGCTCCATCCGGCGGACCGCCGCCGGCGCGAAGAACTGGTTGAGGATCCGTCGCAGCTTCACGTGCTCCGCACCGTTGAGGTCCTGGGGCAGCAACGGCTCGCCGGACACGTCAGGGCGAAGCGCGGACCGGACCGCGGTGGTCCAGTTCTCGTGCTGCTGGAAGCCCTCGCGGACGTCGTCGTAGCGCTGCAGCATGAAGAACCCGCGCTCGGTGGTGTCGTTGAAGAGGAAGCGTGCCTCCTCACGGTCCTGGTCGAGCATGCGGTAGTGCTCGTAGATCGGCGTCGTCCCGGTGAAGTCGGTGTGCGCGACCGGGCAACCCCGGTGGGTGGTCTCAGTCATGGTGAGGTCCTTTCGTTTCCCGGGAGATCACTGATTGCTTGATGCCATCTCAGGTATCCATGTGCTGATCTCCGGGAAGAAGATCAGGATCACCGTGACCAGGATGGCCATGGGCATGAACCACCAGCAGGCGTTGAAGACATCGTTCAGCCTGATGTTCTGGCCTTGGTTGACCTCGGGCTCCTTCGTGATCTGGTGGATGATGAAGGCGAGGATCCCGACTGGTGGCGTGACCACGGCGAGCTCGCCCATCAGAACGGCGAAGGCGCCGTACCAGAGCAGGGAGATCTCCAGGGACTCCAGCGTCGGCATGAGGATCGGGATGGTGAGCACCATCATCGGCAGCGGCTCCATGAAGGTGCCGAGCACGATGTAGACCACCATCATCATCAGCAGGAACGACACCCGATTGAGGTCCATCGACTCGACCAGCTCGGCGAACCCGGTGCTGATCCCGGTCAGCGTGAACATCCGGGAGAGCGCCTCGACGCCGATCAGCATGAAGAAGATGGCGCCCACACTGCTGATCGTGGCCACGGAGGCGTCCGCGATGGCGCGGAACGGGCCGTTGCCCCACTTCCAGATGAAGGTGATGACCAGCGACACCACCGCAGCTGCGGCACCGGCCTCAGTCGCTGTGAACGTGCCGGAGAACATGCCCCACACGATCACCAGGACCAGCACTGGCACCGGCCAGATCTTGACCAGGCTGCCGAAGCGGTCACCCCAGGTGACCTGTGCGGCCTCCGCCTTGAGGTCGACGGCGGGTGCCCAACGCTTGGCGAAGATCACGATCATCACCGTGAACAGGACGGCGACCAGGATGCCGGGGCCGATGCCGGCAAGGAGCTGCGGGCCGATCGGGACCTCCGCGATGCCGGCGTAGATCACCAGCATGATGCTCGGCGGGATCAGCTGCCCGGGGAGTCCGGCGACGATCACGGCACCGATCGCGAGGCGCTTGTCGTAGCCGGCCTTCAGCATCTCGGGGATGCCGATGCGGGCGAGCGCGTAGGCCGTGCCGACCGAGGAGCCACTCACCGACGCCAGTCCGGCACCCGCGATGTTGGTTCCGACGGCGAGCCCACCGGGCATCCAGCCGAGCCACTTGCGCCCGGCGGAGTAGAGGCTCTCCGTCAGCCCGGCGCGCCAGAGCAGAAGGCCCATCAGGATGAACATGGGCACCACGCTGAGGGTCCACTCGGTGACCTGGCCGTAGGGGAGCGTGCGGAACATGCTCTCGACGAGCAGCTCTCCGCGCAGCGCGTACATGCCCAGGAACGCGGGCACGATCATCGCCAGCGCGACCGGCAGGCGCAGGAAGATCAGGCAGAGCATCAGGACGATCGCGGAGAGGCCGATCGCCTCGGGGACCAGCGGCAGGAACATCGCCACGGTCGAGCCGATCAGCAGGGTCATGGTGATCGCGAAGATCACCCACGACGAGCGTCCCGAGGTCTTGGGGTGGTCGGTCAGGCCAGGTCCGTCTCCGGCACTGTTCCCAGCCACGGTCTCCGCAGTGGCGTCAACGGTGTCGGCACTCATCGTGCCTCCTTCTTGGTGTTCGGCGCACGGTCGCCGGCCTGCTGCGCTGCGGCAGCCTCCTCGGCCTCACGTGCCTCCATCTCTTCGAGCTCGTCGAGAAGGAGCAGGTCATCGGGATCGGTGACGATGTGCTGGCTGTCACCCTTGATCAGCGCCCGGCCCGCGGCCCAGAGCAACTGAACAGTCATCACGGCGAAGGCGAGCGGCACCAGGTAGTAGGGCTCCCAGGCCGAGAGGTCGCTGACGCCGGCGGTCTTCTCGATGTCGTGCGCGTGCACTGCCTCCTCCCAGCCGTACTTGGCGAAGCCGGCGCATACCAGCGCGGCGAGGAGAGAGAGGACGGCCAGCACGTAGCGCTTGGTGACCTCAGGCAGCCGCTCATAGATCAGGTCGGCAGCGATGTGCTGCCCCCTCGCCTGGGCGGCCATGAAGCCGAGGAAGGCGATGATCGGCAGATACCAGTACTGCGTCACCTCGAGCGTGTCGGCGATCGGTTCGTTCTTGAAGGTCCGCAGGATCGCGTTCGCGGTGATGTGGAACATCATCGCGAAGGTCACGACGACGGCCGGGACCTCGATCAACAGCGCCGGCTTCAGCCATGCCGGACGCCGGGGTCCTGGGTTGCTCATCTCATCTCCATCGGAAGGAGGGTGCTGGTGGCCCGGGTTGCGGGCCACCAGCTGCGTTGGTCCTGATCGGCGATCAGGAGGGACGGTGCTCCGCGAGGATCTCGTCATAGAACATCGTCGTGAACTCGCTCAGGTCGATCGAGTCCTTGTTCTCGGCGAACCAGGCGCCGAAGTCGGCGTACTCGACATCGTCGAGACCGAGACCCTCGACCTTCTCCTGCCAGGCCTGGTTCGCGCTCTGCATCGACTCCACCAGGGCATTGCCGTCAGCCACCGCGTCGGTGCCTGCGATGCCCTTCAACAGCTCTTCGTTCTTCGCCTGCAGCTTCGCCCGTGCGTCGTCCTCGAAGGCGTTGATGCTGCCCTTGGACTTCGCCACCACGTCGGCCATCTCGGCGTTGTTGGTGAAGATCTTCTCCTCGACGTTCGCCGCGACGAAGACGTCGAGGCGGTCCCACAGCAGCTGCTGGGCAACGAGCGGCAGGGTCTCCCAGGTGGTCTTGCTGAAGGTCAGCGCACCCGGTGCGACGGAGAAGCCCGCCGCAGGGTCGATGGTGACGAACGGTGCCTCGGCCAGGAAGCCGCCCAGCACCGCCACGGTGGGCGTCGAGACGGTGCAGTCGACGACGCCACGCTGCAGGCTCTCGTAGAGCTCGGTGTAGGGAACCGAGGAGGGCGCGCCGCCGAGTGCCTCGATCTCCGCGGACTGGGAGCGCCCGCCGGAGCCGACCGAGGTGCCCTTGAGGTCAGCCAGACTGGTGCGCGCCTGGGAGCAGAACAGCGCGTTGGCACCGGAGTTGTAGACGGGAACCAAGGGCACCATGCCGTGGTCGTCGAACTCCGCCATGATCTCTTCGGTCTCGAAGGCAACCTGGTTCGGCCAGGCGTTGGAGCTCAGGACCCCCTCGATCGCGCTGTGGTCCGAGATGAAGCCGCCGTCGATCAGCGCCGCGTTGGCGGGGAACTCGCTGGGGTCGTAGATCGGCAGCACCGACGCGATGTCCAGGCGGCCGTCGGTCAGCGCCTCGTCGGCCTCGGTCGGCTCTGCCACGGCGTTCGAGTAGGAGATGTCGAACTTGATCTTGCCGCCCGACCACTCCTCGACAGCCGCGTAGTACTTCTCCTGCGGCAAGCCGGTCATCGACCCCTTGGGGGCCGGGGTCTGGGTGAGGAGGGTGATCTCGTCGATGTCCTCGAACGCCTCCTGGTACTCCTCCATGGTGGCGCCGGCTTTGATGCCGTCGCCGCCAGACTGATCTGCGCCGCCCGATTCGGCACACCCTGCCAGGGCTCCTGCCCCGACCAGCATTGCTGCGGCGAACACTCCTGTTCGCCGCGAACCCAGCACTCTGTTCATGAGCCTGAATCTCCGTCCTACGGTTGCGCCCTCATCGGGCCTGCCTCGTGATGGACATCACGACACGCATAATCATTAACCTAGATTCCCAGTGCGTCAAGAGACCATGCGCATGAATTTTCCGGCGTCACCTCGACGCCTCCCCAACGCAACTCCGGTGACCCCCGTCACCCTCTCAGGCGGGTCATCGACGGTGCACTGCGGCTCCCCGGGTCTCGATCAGACCCGTGGCGTCACTGCATGCCGAGTGCCACGGCGCGAGCCTCCGCGAGCCGGGCATCCACCTGGTCCCAGGTCGCCGGGTCCGGGTAGTAGGTCGCCGACCTCAGGACCCCGGTGAACGGGAAGCTCCGGCGCCTCTCATAGATGTCCCAGGAGACCGGGGAGCGCCGGCAGACGCCGACGTCGATGCCCTCGAACGGCAGATAGGAGAGGAACCGGAGCAGGCCGGGAACGCGCAGCCGCTGCTCGCCGTCGACCAGCACGGTGGCGGTCCACCTGCCGCCGTCCACCTCCATCCTCAGCTCCAGCGCCGAGGACGGTTCGGTCATCGCAACGGGCCCGAAGCGGTGTGGGGCGCCGTACTGGTTCTGCTCCAGCCACAGCGCACCGTCCTCGACATGCAGTTGGTAGCCGCCGCCTTGGCCGCCATGCGCGAGCACCACGCCCTCGTCACCCGGGCGATAGGACCAATCGACGGTGACCCGCCACGAGAGGCCCTGAATGAGGAAGCCGCACTGATGCCGCTCGAGAGTCGGCGTGCCGGCGAGGATCCGCACCGGCTCCGGTGGCCGCCGCGGCGGATGCTGGAGGAACTTGACCTTGGACCCCTCGTCGAGCGGATAGACCTGATTCGCCCGAGCGGCCTGGTCGAACGCCTCCTGGAGCTCCGCCAGCTTCTCGGGATGCTCGTCGGCAAGGTCCCGCCGCTGGGTCACGTCGGAGGCGTCGAAGAGCTCCCAGCGGTCCGCCGCGAACGGCACGCCCGGACGCCGGTGCGTGGCCGCCTCCCAACCGTCGCGGTAGAAGCCCCGATTGCCGACGCACTCGGTGTACTGCTCGAGGTGCGAGCTCGGCGCCTCGGGATCGGGGACGGTGGGGGCGAAGCTGACCCCGTGCAGGTCGGATGCAGGCATCCCGTTGCGCTCGGCAGGCAGCTCCAGGCCCAGCAGGTCGACGAGCGTCGGCAGCACGTCGGTCACGTGGGCGTACTGACGCCGGATCGAGGTTCCACCACGCTCCAGGCCCTGCGGCCAGGAGACGATCAATGGCGACTGCTGGCCACCCCGCAGCGCACTGAACTTGTAGAGCCGGAAGGGCGTATTGCACGCCATCGCCCAGCCGCGCGGATAGTGCGGCCAGGTCGTCGGACCGCCGAGGGCGTCGAGACGCTCCGGCAGCTGCTCGTCCACCTGCGGGACCACGCCGGGCGTCTGCATGTAGCCGAAGTAGGTCGCGGTACCGGTGTCGTTGCTGCTTGCCCAGCTCGGCCGCGGCCGCGGCTGGTCAGTCAACCGAGCCGCGCCATTGTCGCTGCAGAAGAGAATGACGGTGTTCTCCAGCTCGCCCATCTCGGCGAGCAGAGCACGCACCCGGCCGACGCTGCGGTCGATGGCGTCGACCATTGCCGCGTACACCTCCATGTGCCGGGCGTGCACCCTCTGCTCCGTGGGGTTCAGCTCCGACCAGGCACCCACCTCGTGGCCGTCCTCCTGGTTGCGCGGCGGAAGCTCGGCGTCAGGAGGCATCACGCCGTGCTCGATCTGCTTGGCCAGGCGCCGCTCGCGGACGACGTCCCAGCCCTCGTCGTACCTTCCGCGCTGCCGAGCGATGTCCTCGGCCTTCGCATGCATCGGCGCGTGCACCGCGCCATGGGAGAAGTAGAGGAAGAAGGGCTTGTCGCGATCCGCGGCACGGACCTCGCGGATCATCCGAAGCGCGCGGTCGGTGAGGTCGTCGGTCAGGTAGTAGTCGTCGGGGTACTCATCGACGTGCACCACCGAGTTGCCCTCGTAGAGGCGGTGCGGGTGATGGAAGTCGGTCAGCGCTTCGAGGAAGCCGTAGTACTGATCGAACCCACGCTGCAGCGGCCAGTTGTGCCGGTGACCCGCCTCGTGGAAGTCGTCCTCCTTGCACAGGTGCCACTTGCCCACCATGAGTGTCGCGTAGCCGTTGGATCGGAAGACCTCCGGCATCGTCGGCTGGCTGAGCGGCAACTCAGAGTGATAGCCCGGGAAGCCCGGGTCGATGTGGGTGGGGAACCCGATGCCCGCGGCATGGGCGTTGAGGCCCGTCATCAGGGCCGCCCGCGTGGGCGAGCACAGCGGCGTGACCCGGAAGTTCGTGTACTGCAGACCGGCATCCGCCGTCGCGTCCAGGTGCGGAGTCGCGATCTCGGACCCGAAGCATCCGATGTCGGAGAAGCCGAGATCGTCAGCGAGGATCACGACGACGTTCGGGCTGCCGGCAGGGGCTTGCGCGGGAGCAGGCGGCCACCAGGGCTCTGACTCCGCCATGGTGGTCCGCACCTGACCGCCGAAGCCCGCATAGGGCTGGAACGGGCGTGACCCGGCCGTGCTCCCATCGGTCACCGCAGACCACGCCAAGCCATGAGACCGCCGTCGACGGGCAGGGTCACGCCGGTGAGGAACGAGGCCTCGTCCGACGCCAGGAAGCAGACCACGTCAGCGACCTCCTTGGGCGTGCCGAACCGCGGGATCAGGTGAGCACCGGTCATCAGCCACTCCTGACGCTCCGGGTCCGGCGCAGACGCGATCCGCTCGAGGGCCATCGGTGTCTCGATCGAACCGGGCGCGAATGCGTTGCAGCGCACCTCGGGCGACAGCGCGATCGCAGTCGCCTTCGTCAGTTGCACCACGGCGCCCTTGCTCGCCACGTAGGCCGGGGTGGCGTATCCGGTGAGCCCGGCGACCGAGGCGGCGTTGACGATCGAGGGCCCCCGGGTCGACGCCCGCAGGGCCGCGCTCGCCGCCTGGGTGGCCAGGTAGACCGCCTTGACGTTGATGTCGAAGACCCGATCCCAGACGTGCTCGGGAAGCCTCTCGACGGTCGCGTCGTCAGGCGCGAAGGCCGAATCGATCACCCCAGCGTTGTTGACGAGGGTGTCCAGCCCACCGCCTCCCCGCAGCGCCGTCTCCACCATCGAGCGGACCTGCGCCGAGTCGCTCAGGTCCACACCCACGACCTGGCCCTTGCCGCCCGCAGCCTCGACCAACGCCAGAGTCTCCTCTGCGCCTTCGATCGAGAGGTCGGCAACGGACACGAAGGCCGCGCCCCGCCGCGCCATCTCGACCGCGATCTCACGGCCCATGCCTTGGGCCGCGCCGGTAACCAGGACTCGCTTGTCGTGCATTCTGCTCCTCGGATCAGTAGGTGGTCGGGGTGACGCTGCTCGGGCCGTCAGGTACGCCAGGTCACCAGCGCGTCGAGAGCCTCGACGGTGGCACCGTCGACCCGCAGGGGGTTGATCTCGAGCGAGTCGAAGGCAGCACCGTGCTGCTCGGCCAGCGCGCTGGCCAGGCGTCCGATGCTGGCGATGGCCGAGGCCAGGGCAGCACGGTCCGCCGCCGGGCGGCCCCGAACCCCGTCGAGGAGAGCGCCGCCCCTCAGCCGGTCGAGCATCCGTCGGACCGTCTCCTCATCTGCCGGGAGCGGAGCGAGGACCACGTCATCGAGAACCTCGACCAGCACACCGCCGAGACCGACGGCGAGCAGCAGACCCCAGTCCTCGTCGCGTGTGACGCCGACCAGCAGTTCGACCGCCGCATCGCGCATCGGTGAGACGAGCACACCGTCCAAGCGCGCATCAGGGCGGGCTGCCTGACAGACGGCGATGATCGAGTCGTACTCGGCTGCAGCACCGTCAGGATCGACACCGAGCCGCACTCCTCCGATATCGCTCTTGTGCGCGATGTCCGAGGAGACGATCTTCATGGCCACGGGGACACCCAGCTCTGCTGCCGCCTTCCCCGCTGCCTCGGCGTCATGCACATGCAAGGAGGGGACGACAGGAATGCCCGCAGCGACCAGATGCTCGCGCGCCGCCGCCTCGGAGAGCGGTTGCGCATCGACCGCGGGGATGGCGACCCTCTGCTCCTCCGGACGCGGAAGGGCGCGACGCTGTGACCAATCGGCGATCCGGGCGACGCCGTCCACGGCCAGCCGCAAGCCGGGGACCACATGCTC
>NZ_BAAALG010000009.1:218552-268580 GCF_039528155.1 Nocardioides dubius
CCTCTGCGGCGCCGGCACCGATCGCATCGACGTACTTCTGCCCGTAGAAGGGCTTGCCGTCCTCACGCCAGGGCAGGCTGTTGATCACCAGAACGGAGCCGACGGATGGGTCGGTGCCGACCGCTCGGACCGACGCGGTCCACAACGTCGGATCGATGATGGCCGCACCGGTGATGTCGAGTGGGTTGTGCGCATGGCCGAAGTCAGGCATCCGCTCCGCCAGCGCCGCCGTAGTCGCCCCAGAGAGCTCGGGAAGCTCCGCGCTGCCGGCGTCGGCGAGATCGGCAACGATGTCGCATGCGCCACCGGAGATCGAGACGACACCGATGCCAGGCCGCTTGAGGGGACCGGTGTGTGCCGCGATCCCTGCGGTCACCAGCATCTCCTCGATGGTGTCGACCCTGATCACCCCCAGGTCGGTGAACATCGCATCGATCACACGGTCGTCTCCCACCAGCGCTCCGGTGTGCGATGCCGCGGAGCGGGCGGCCAACTCGCTCCGCCCGGCCTTCAGCACCACCACGGCCTTGCCCGCCGCGGCGGCGCGGCGAGCCGCCGCCGCGAATACCTCCGGCTCCTTGACGCTCTCCATGAAGATCGCGACAGCACCGACGGAATCGTCGTCGACGAGGACGTCCACGAGGTGACCGACGGTCACCATCGCCTCGTTGCCGACGGTGCACACATGGGAGAGTCCGACGCCCGCCATCGCGGCGAACTCCTTCATCGCTCCACAACTGGCACCGCTCTGCGAGATCAGAGCAACCGGTCCGGGCTCGGTCGGCGGATCGGAGAGAGCCATCGCCGGGATGCCGGCGCCGACATTGACGACGCCCAGCACATTGGGTCCGAGCAGCGCGATGCCGAGCTCATCGGCGAGCGCCACCAGATCCTGTTGCCGCTGCAGGCCCTCTGGTCCGACCTCCGACCACCCGGAGCTGAGGACGATGGCCGCCTTGGCCCCCGCTGCAGCTGCGTCGCGGAGCGCATCCGGCGCCGCTGCCGCGGGGACCATCACGTGCACCAGGTCGATCGGCCGGCCGATCGCCTCGCAGGTGGGATAGGTCGCCCGGCCGTGCACCTCACTGCGACGAGGGTTGACCAGGAAGGTGGACTCCTCCCACCCCGCTGCCACGAGGTTGCCGTGCAGGAGCGTGGAGAAGGTGGACTTGTCGCTTGCCCCGATCAGCGCGAACGATCGCGGATTGAGCAGGACATCGACGGACTCGCGGGAAAGCACTCAGATTCCTCCGGATTGCGGGTCGTCGACGACGCGACGACGGGTGTGCGGGGAGACGGGCCACGGCGCCTCGACGGCCGCGCGGCTCATCCCTCGTCACCGACTCGCCGGCCGGCCTCGCGGCGTCCGGCCTGGTCGGCGTACTTCTCGTCGGCCATCGGCGAAGGGCCACCGGCGCCGGTCATCCCGGCGTCGACGGGAAGGACCACACCGGTCACGAAGGCCGCATCGTCGCTGGCGAGATAGAGCACGCCCGCGGCGACGTCAGCGGGCACGAGCGGACGGCCCATGTAGCGAGAGCGGTCCAGAGCCTCCTCGGCTCCGGACAGATCGTTCGCGCCCCCCGCCACCAGATCGGCCGTCATCTGGGAGACGACAGCACCGGGGACGATGACGTTGGCGCGGATCCCGAACTGACGCAGCTCAGCGGCGACCGAGTTCGAGAGCCCGATGATGCCTGCCTTCACGGCGCTGTAGACATGGGCGCCGACGCCGCCCATCACGCCGGCGGGGCTGGAGGTCGAGATGATCACGCCCGAGCCCTGGGGCTTCATCACCCGTGCTGCGTGCTTCATGCCCAGCAGCACCCCGCGCAGGTTGACGGCGATGGTGAGGTCGGCGTCCTCGGTGCGGGTCCGGTCGATGGGCCCGACCGCGCCGATGATGCCGGCGTTGTTGAACATGACGTCGAGGCGGCCGAACTCGGCGACCGCTGCGTCCACCAGCGAGGCGACCGCCTCCTCCTCGCTGACGTCGGTGCGCCGGAAGATCGCACCAGCACCGAGCTCAGCAGCGAGCGCGGCGCCCGCCTCCTCCTGCAGGTCGGCGATCACTACCCGGGCACCCTCGGCATGGAAGAGCCGGACCGTGCCGGCCCCGATGCCACTGGCACCGCCGGTGACGACGGCGACCTTGCCCTCGAGGCGACCTCGCGGGGCGGCCGCTGACTCGCCGCTCACGACGGAATCGCGATCGACTTGGTCTCGAGGAACGCCTTGAATCCCTCGGGACCCATCTCGCGCCCGATCCCGGACTGCTTGTAGCCGCCGAAGGGCGAGCCGTAGGCCTGCGGCCGACCGTTGATGCTGACCATGCCCGTGCGGATCCGGCGGGCGACGGCGACGGCATGGTCGACGTCAGTGCCCCAGACGGATCCGGAGAGCCCGTAGACGGAGTCGTTGGCGATCCGAACGGCGTCCTCGACGTCGTCGTAGGGAATCACCACCACGACCGGACCGAAGATCTCCTCCTGGGCGACCCGCATCCGGTTGTCGACCCCGGCCAGCAGCGTGGGGGGCACGAACCAGCCTGCCTCCAGCTCCGACGGCAACGGCAAGGTCTCACCGCCGGTGACCACCTTCGCGCCCTCCTCGCGGCCCAGGGTGATGTAGCCGGCAACGCGGTCGCGCTGACGCCGGCTGACCATCGGGCCGATCCTGGTGTCGGGAAGCATCGGGTCGCCGACCTTCTGCGCGGCAAGAGCTGC
Source organism: Nocardioides dubius (assembly GCF_039528155.1). Lineage (NCBI taxonomy): Bacteria > Bacillati > Actinomycetota > Actinomycetes > Propionibacteriales > Nocardioidaceae > Nocardioides > Nocardioides dubius. Next base: position 221,279 of record NZ_BAAALG010000009.1, read on the forward strand.
GGCCAGCGCCTCGACGAACTCGGACTCGCGATGCCGGGGAACCAGGATCCGGGTCTGCGCGATGCACGCCTGTCCGTTGACCATCATCGCCATCGGGAGCAGGGCCGGGATCACGGTCTCGACGTCGGCATCCTCCAGCATGATCGCCGCCGACTTGCCCCCCAGCTCCAGGGTGACCCGGGCGATCCGCTGAGCGGCCGAGGCCATGATCGCCTTGCCGGCCGCGCTGCTTCCGGTGAAGGCGACCTTGTCGACCTCCGGGTGCGCGACCAGGTGGGCGCCGGCCTCGCGGTCACCGGGAAGGATGCTGAGCACGCCCTCCGGCAGGCCCGCCTCAAGGAACGCGTCCGCGAAGGCCTGCACCGTCAACGGGGTCTCCGGCGGTGGCTTCAGCACCACCGAGCATCCCGCCGCGAGGGCCGGGGTGATCTTGAGCGACGGAGTGCTCAGGGGCCCGTTCCACGGGGTGATCGCCCCGACGACACCGACCGGCTCCTGGGTGACCAGGCTGGTGTTGGTGCCGTCCGTGCGCCGCTCGTCGTAGGCGAACTCGCGGGCCATGTCTGCGTAGTACCGGGTGTGCCGGATGGGGTTCGGGACGTGGGCCATCTCGCTGAACCACAGGGGGCACCCGAGCTCGGAGGTGATGCTCACCGCCAACTCGGGTGCGCGCTTCTCCAGGTAGTCCGCGGCCTTGTGCATGACCTCCGCCCGCTCCTCAGGCGTGGCCCGGGACCAGATTCCGGAGTCGAAGGAGGTGCGGGCAGCCGCGACAGCCGCGTCGACGTCGTCGGCCGAGGCGAGGGCAGCGGACCCGACCCGCGCTCCGGTCGCCGGGTTGCGCACGTCGGCGACCTCCCCTCCGCGGGAGTCCTGCCACCGGCCCCCCACGAAGAGCTGAGGCCGCTCGGCCATGGCATCGGGCAGTGAGACGGGCTGGGACATAGGGGGTCTCCCTCCGGCGAACAATGTCGCCACACGGGTGCTGAGATGACTCTGCGAGGACTATTGCTGATAATGAAACATAACGTATTGTCGCGAGTGATGCCAGCCACATCCCAGGAGCAGAGCATGTCAACACATGTCGTCATCGTCGGAGCCGGCCTTGCCGGCCTCCGCACCGCCGAACGCCTGCGCCGAGGGGGTTACGACGGCGTCCTCACGCTGGTCGGCACCGAGTCGCACCCGCCGTACGACCGACCGCCCCTCTCCAAGTCGCTTCTCGCCGCCAAGGAGACGCCCGATCTTCCTGCCCTCCGGGGCAGCGATCGGCTCGCCGAACTCGACCTCGACCTCAGGGCCGGGGTCACCGCGACCCGCCTCGACCCCGAAGCACACCTGGTGACACTGGACGACGGCAGCGAACTGGCCTACGACCATCTGGTGATCGCCACCGGGTTGGCAGCACGAGCCTTCCCGCAATGGCAGGGAGTCGAAGGCGTCCACGTGCTGCGCACCTTCGACGACTGTCTTGACCTGCGCGCGTCCGCTGCCCGCGCCCGGCACGCGACGGTGATCGGGGCCGGCGTGCTCGGCAGCGAGATCGCCGCGACCCTTCGAGGCAGGGGCACCGCGGTCGACCTGGTCGACACCCTCCCCCAGCCCCTGTACCGCGTCGCCGGCGACGAGGTCGGCGCCTTCATCGCGACTCTGCACCGGTCCCACGGCGTCGGCCTCCACCTCGGCCGCACCGTCGAGGAGCTGTCCACCGACGACGGGCGCGTGCGCGAGGTCCGCCTCGACGACGGCACCCGACTGCGCACCGACCTGGTGGTAGTCGCCGTCGGTGCCTCACCCGTGATCGACTGGCTGGAGTCATCGGGCCTCCAGCTGGACGCCGGCGTGGTCGTCAACGACCGTGGCGCCACCTCCGCGCCCGACGTCTGGGCGGTCGGCGACGTCGCCGCCGTCCCAGATCCCCGCGGCGACGGCACCGTGCGGATCGAGCATTGGACCGCGGCCGGAGACCTGGCTGCGACCGTGGCCGCCAACGTTCTTGCCGCACTAGGCACCGGCGAGCCCCGAGCCCACGCGGAGATCCCCTACATGTGGAGCGACCAGTACGACGTCAAGGTGCAGTGCCTGGGCCTGCCCCGGGCCTCCGACGAGCGCGTGCTGCTCACCGGCTCCTTGGAGAGCGGCGCGTTCCTGCTCGCCTTCGTGGATGGCGGCCACGTGAAGGCGGTCGTGGGAGCCGGCATGCCGGCCGCGCTGATGCGCTGCCGGGCAGCAGTCACCGGATCCTGGCCCGTGGCAGAGCTCCAGGACACTGCCCCGTGGGAACGAAGGAAGGCAACCGCATGAGCAACCTCGACGACCTGATGCACCGCGTGGCCCGACTGGAGGAGGCAGAGCTCGCCCGGAACCTGCTGCACGCCTACGCGGAGACCCTCGACGACCCGACACCCGAGGCAGTGGCGGCGCTCTTCACCGAGGACGGCGTGCTCTCCGTGCCCGCAGGCGACTTCGCCGGGACCGCCGCGATCGCCGGCTTCTACCGCGACCGGCTCGGACCGGGCGCGTCGGAGAAGCGTCACTTCATCATGAACGTACGCACCCGATCACAGGGGCCCGGCCTGGTCGAGGTGGCGTCCTACTTCGTCTTCACCGCACGCGAGCCCGACTCCGGGCTCGGCTGGGGCCAGTACCGCGACCTCATCGAGGTGGCCGACGGCCGGGCCCGCTTCCACCACAAGACCATCACCCCGCACCTGGCCACCGACCTGAAGCGCGGCTGGCCCGCCCACGGGGCGTGACCAGCGGCAGAGACCCGTTGGTCGAGCCTGTGGAGTGATCGAGCCCGTCGGCCGCTTCCGATCTCGACGGGCTCGATCCCCACAATCGCTCGGGGGTCGGGCCCGTCGGGACCCGACCCGATCAGGCAAAGGCGGGGAGCACCTCGTTCTTGAACTTCTCCAAGGTCGCGAGCATCCGGTCCTGGGGCAGGTCGTACCACTGCATCCGCAAGATCACGTGGGTGATGCCGATCTCCTCCAGCTCCTTGAGTTGAGCGATGGCGGTGGCGGGGTCGGTGAAGAGATAGGACTTGTCGGCCACCGACTTCAACCCAGCGTCGCCCTTGAGGTGACGGTAGCTGTCGGTCTTGTCGGGGGCCTCGAACTCGGCGTACTTGCGGGTGTTCTCGCCGCGGAAGTGCAGCCCCACCTCCAGCGCCTTCTCGGGATCGTCGTCCAGCACCATCTCGCGGCGGACGACGACCTCCTGGGCTGGGCCGCGCCCGAGCCGCTCGCGCTCCTCGGCGTAGAAGGCGAGGATCGTGCGGAGCTTCTCCGGCTCGGCGTGCGGCGGGACGATCCAGGCATCCCCGAGCGCGGCCGCCCGCCGCGCTCCCGTCTTGTGGACACCGGCCCCCACCCAGATCGGCGGGCCCCCGGCCTGCACGGGAGGGATGCCGATGGACTCGCCCTTGATGGTGAAGTGCTCGCCCTCGAAGTCGACGGTCTCGTTGCTCCAGAGGCGGCGGAGGATCTCCACACTCTCCTCGTAGCGCTTGACCCGATCGTCCATCGAGACCCCGAACGCGTCGTACTCGTTGCTGCGGTAGCCCATGCCGAGGCCGGCTACGGCATGGCCGTTGCTGACCTGGTCCAGGGTGGCGAACTCCTCGGCCACCGCCACCGGGTGCCGCAGCGGGAGGATGAACATGTTGGTGCCGATCCGCATGTCACCGGTGTGCTCGGCGATCGCGGCCAGTCCGACGAGCGGCTGCAGGGTCTGCATGTTGCCGAGGTAGTGGTTCAGCATCCATGCCGAACTGATGCCGCTCACCCGTGCCGCCCGTGCCTGCTCCCGCAGCTCGCCGATCCGCGCGGATGGGGAGATGTGGGGCGGGAAGTCGTTTTGCAGGGCCAGACCGAACGTCAGCGCCATGGAGTCCTCCAGAAGGTCATGAGCAGGGCTAAATACATACTATTCATATTCAGAGATCTTGGCTAGGGTCTGGAGCAAACGACCGCGACCGAGGGGAGCCATCCGCCGATGACCCGGACCTACGACGATCTCGAGCCCACGGATCCGGACTGGACGCGGTGGACCGGTGCACAGGTGCTGCGCCGTCAAGCGACCGAGCGCGGCGAGCGAACCTTCCTGATCGCTCCCGAGGAGGACCTCGAGATCACCTACGGCGAGCTCCTCGCCACCTGTGAGCGCGTGGCCGGCGGGCTCCACGCCGCCGGGGCCGAGCGCGGCGACCGGGTCATCATCATGGCCAAGAACTCCAGCCGCTTCGTGCTGACCTGGTTCGCAACCGCCGTCGGCGACCTTGTGGAGGCCGGCGTCAACACCGCCTACGAGGGCGAGTTCCTGCGTCACCAGGTGCAGCTCGTGGACGCCCGATGGGTCGTCGTCGACGACGACCTGGCCGACCGTTTCATCGCGCTGCGTGATCAGCTCGACGACGTCGAGGGGTTCTGGGTCATCGACAACACCGGCGACGCCGCCGGCGCCGTGGAGCGACTCCGAGCCGCGGGGTGGCGTGCCGAGCACTGGGACAGCCTCCGCGAGTCCGCGCCGTACGACGGTCCGGAGCCCGACGCCCGCGACCTGACGGCCGTCTTCTTCACCTCCGGCACCACGGGACTGTCCAAGGGCGTCGCTATGCCGAACGCTCAGATGAACTTCTTCTCCGAGCTGACCCGTTGCCTGACCCGGTTCACCGAGGACGACACCTGGCTGTCGGTGACTCCGCTCTTCCACGGCAACGCGCAGTACATGGCGCTCTACCCGGCGCTCATCGCCGGCGGGCGTGCCGTGATCCGCTCGCGCTTCAGCGCCAGTCGCTGGGTGGACCAGCTGCGCGAGCACGACGTCACGGTCACCAACTTCTTGGGCGTGATGATGGACTTCGTGTGGAAGCAGCCTGCGCGCCCCGACGACGCCGACAACCCGCTGCGCTGCGTCTTCGCCGCTCCCACCGCGTCGTCCATCCTCGACGACTTCAAGAAGCGCTTCGACATCGAGGCGTTCGTCGAGGTCTACGGGACGACCGAGACCACCACGCCGATCCTCAGCCCCTACGGGGAGGAGCGGCCGGCGGGGGCAGCCGGGCTCAACGCCGGCAGGTGGTACGACGTCGCGATCGTGGACCCGGAGACCGACATGGAGGTCCCGGTCGGCGAGGTCGGCGAGTTCTGCGTGCGCCCTAGGCATCCGTGGATCAGCAGCCTCGGCTACTACAACATGCCGGAGAAGACGACCGAGGTGTGGCGCAACATGTGGTTCCACACCGGCGACGCCGTCCGTCGCGACGCGGACGGCTGGTACTACTTCGTCGACCGGATCAAGGACGCGATCCGCCGCCGCGGCGAGAACATCAGCTCCTACGAGGTCGAGCAGGCGCTTCTCTCCCACCCCGCGATCGCGGAGTGCGCGGTGATCGGCGTCCCCGCCGGCTCCGAGGCCGGTGAGGACGAGGTGATGACCGTGATCGTGCGCGACGGCGCCCTCGCCGCGGACGACGTGTGGGAGCACTGCGTCGGCAGGGTTCCGGCCTTCGCGATCCCGCGCTTCGTCCGCTTCCGCGACGACCTCCCGATGACGCCGTCGGAGAAGATCCGGCGCAACGTGCTGCGTGACGAGGCCGTGACCGCACAAGACATCTGGGACCGAGAGGCGTCGGCCGGAGCCGCCCGGTGAGCCGGTCGGCGCCGGCATCCGCGCGCGCCGTCCAGGTCGCCAGTCTGGACGGGCCCGCAGGACTCCGGATGGTCGAGGTGCCCCGCCTGCGGCCCGAGGATGCGGAGGCTGCGGTGTTGGTCGACGTGTACGCGGCCGGGGTCAGCTTCCCTGACCTCTTGATGAGCCACGGACGCTACCAGCGCAAGCCTCCCCTCCCCTTCGTTCCGGGCGTCGAGGTCGCGGGAGTCGTCGCATCCGCACCCGCGGGCAGTGGTTTCCGCCCCGGCGACCGGGTGGCCGCCTTCATCCGCGTCGGCGGGTGGACGGACCGCGTGGCAGTGCGTCCCGAGCTCACCTTCCCGCTGCCCGACGCCATCAGCTTCCGCAGTGGCGCGGGAATGCCGATGAACTACCTCACCGCCCACCTGGCGCTTACCCGGCGAGGCGGCCTGCGCCAAGGCGAGACCCTGCTGGTCCACGGTGCCGCCGGGGGCCTGGGCACGGCTCTCCTCCAAGCCGGTCGGGCCCTCGGTGCCCGCGTCATCGGCGTCGTCTCGACCGAGGAGAAGGCCGCACTGGCCCGCGCTGCCGGCGCGCACGAGACGGTCCTCGTCGACGACTGGCTGGCCGACGTCCGCGCCCTCGTGCCTGGTGGCGTGGACGTCCTTGCCGACACCGTCGGTGGCGGACGGTTCCTCGACTCGGTCCGCGCCCTCGGCAAGGAGGGCAGGCTCCTGGTCCTCGGCTTCGCAGACGGCATCGCGACGGTCGCGGCCAACCGGCTGCTGCTCAAGAACGTCGACGTGCGCGGGGTCGCCTGGGGAAGCCTCATCGAGGACGAGCCCGCCTATCCACGCCACCAGTGGAGCGAGGTGTCCCACTGGCACGCCGCGGGGCACATCCGTCCCGTCGACGGCGCCGCCTATCCGCTCGAGCAAGCAGCCGACGCGTTGCGCGATCTCGAGGACAGACGAGCGACCGGCAAGATCACCCTGACTCTCCGGGAGGAGAGTGGAGGCCCGGTCGTTGCCGAGCAGAACCCCAACCGAGAGGCAGGAACCCACTGATGGGCCAGATCCACGTCAAGGAACGCAACGAAGCCGTCTGGATCACGTTCGACGCTCCGGAGCGTCGCAACGCCTTCGATCCGCAGATGGCGCAGGCCGCGGTCGAGGCCCTCGAGCAGAGCACCGACGCGCGTGCCGTCGTCATCACCGGCGCCGCCGGAGGGTTCTGCGCCGGCGGGGCACTGGATCTGCTCGGCACGCCGACGCTTCCGCAGATGCGCGAGCTGTACCGCATGTCCCTGCACCTCTTCGACGCGGTGCGCACCCATCCCCGACCGGTGATCGCGGCCGTCAACGGTGCCGCAGCGGGCGGCGGGAACGAGCTGGTGGTGGCCTGCGACCTCGCTGTCGCCGCGTCGTCCGCCACTTTCGGGCAGACCGGGCCGCGGGTGGGGAGTGCGCCGGTGACGGGTGCCACGAACGTGCTCGGCGTCCAGATCGGCGAGAAGCGGGCCAAGGAGATGGCGTTCCTGTGCCGTCGCTACACCGCGGCCCAGGCACTGGAGCTCGGTCTGGTCAACCAGGTCGTTCCCGACGACGAGCTCGAGGCCACCGTCGACGGCATCGTCGAGGAGCTCAGCGCCCTCAGCCCGCGCTACCTGGAGATCGCGAAGGTCTCCTCCAACATCTGGTGGAACCAGGCGCGCGACAACTTCATGGGCGGGCTGGGCATGCTCGTGCAGGCCGTCGGAAGCGAGGACATGGTGGAAGGGGCGACGTCCTTCCTCGAGAAGCGCAAGCCCCGGTTCCCCGATCCGCAGTGACACCACCCGACGCATGAGAGGAGGGGCCGGCGGTTGCCGGCCCCTCCTCTGCGTTCGGGGATGGGTGCAGCTCAGCCCAACTGGTCGAGCTCTGCCGGATCCACGTCGAGCTCTACGTCCTGGACCCCTCGCCACGCCGTCGTGCCGCCGTCGACGGGCACATTGATCCCGGTGAGGAACGACGCCGCATCGCTGGCCAGGAAGCACACCACCTGGGCGATCTCCTCGACCGTGCCCCGCCGCGGGATCAGATGGGTGCCGTACATCGATCGCGCCCGCTCCAACCGGTCGGTGGCGCTCGCCAGGTGCGAGTTGCCCATCGGCGTCTTGATCGCGCCCGGCGAGTAGCAGTTGGCGCGCACGTGCGGAGCCAGGTTGATCGCCGTGGTCCGCGTGAGCTGGATGACGGCCGCCTTGGTGACTGCGTACGCCGTCATAGCGGACCCGTTCATGCCCGAGACCGAGGCCGCATTGACGATGCTCGGTCCCCGGTCGGAGGCCCGCAGGTGGGGCGCGGCATGCTTCGTCGCCAGCCAGACGGCCTTGAGGTTGATGTCGTTGACGGCGTCCCAGGCGTCTTCGTCGAGAGTGTCGACCCCGACCCGGTCCGGGTCGGTGAAGACGTGGTCCAAGACGCCGGCGTTGTTCACCAGCACGTCGAGCCCACCGGCCCACGCAGCGACCTCGTCGACCATCTTCCGGATCGCCTCGCCCGACCGCAGGTCGGCGACGACGGCGAGCGCCTCGCCCCCCAGCTCACGGACCAGCGCAGCCGTCTCCTCGGCGCCGTCGCCGTTCACGTCGGTGAGGCCGACGTGGGACGCCCCCTGTCTGGTGGCCTCCAGGGCGATCTCTCGCCCCATGCCCTGGGCTGCTCCGGTGATCAGGATCCGCTTGGGCCCCAACATCACTGCTCCTTCACTCGTCGGCGACCCAGCCGGCGGCCAGATCAGTTCGCAGGTGGTTCTGCAGGTGGATGCGCACGAAGCGCGGCTCGTCCCCCGACACGTCGACCAGGTCGTCGTACTCGCCCCACCCGAGGATCGACTGATCAGGCAGCCGCCCGGTGAAGCAGAAGTAGGTCTCCAGCCGAACCAGGCCCGGCTCGATCCAGGTGACCCGCGGTGCGGTCACGAAGTGCCGCTTGTCCGACGGGTCTCGCCGCCACGCCTCGGTGAAGAACGCGGCGATCTCCTGATGGCCCCGATGGACGGCGCTGGGCGTCTCCAGGATGGCGTCCGGCCGGAAGCAGGCCAGCGTGGCCCTCAGGTCCTGCGCATCGACCGCTGTTGCGAAGGTGTGCAGGACGTTGCCCGCGACCACGCACTCCCAGGCGCGCGTCCCCGGGTCGCTGCCGCGGCTCACGCCACTCATTCGCGCGGCAGCCCGAGGCCACGCGCGATGATGCCGCGCTGGATGTCGTTGGTGCCGCCACCGATCACATACATCGGGGCAAGGCGGATGGCTGCCTCGTAGCGCCCGGCCAGTGCTGCGGAGGGACCGAGCACGTCCAGGCAGATCCGCCCGAGCTCCTCCGCGAGATCACCGCTGAGGACGGCGGCCATCGGCCCGGCGATGCGGGCCTCGACGCCCGAGGCGCTGCCGCCCATGATCCTGGTGGCGCGCAGGACCAGTGCGCGGGCGGCCTGCAGCCGGGCTGCTCCCCAAGCGATCCGGTCACGGTCGAGCGCATCGACCGCCCCACCTTCGGCGACCCGCGCACGCAGCTCACCGACCGCCTCGTCGAAGTGGCGACGCAACGTGGCAGCAACGCCGCCCATCACCACCCGTTCGGCCGTCAGAGCGTCGGTGATCACCCGCCATCCGCCATGAAGCTCGCCGACTCGGCACGAGTCGGGCACCCGGACGCCGTCGTAGAACACAGTGCAGGAGATCTCACCCGAGAGCGCCGTGTGGTTCTGCACGGTGATCCCGGGAGTGTCCATCGGGACCAGGAAGATCGTGATGCCTGCGTGCCGCGGCTGGGCGTCGGGATCGGTCCGCACCGCCAGCCAGACGTGGCTCGCGGTGTTGCCCCTGGTGGTCCACAGCTTCTGGCCGTCGATCACCCAGTCGTCTCCATCTCGCACCGCACGGGTGCGCAGTGACGCGAGGTCCGAGCCGGCCTCGGGCTCTGAGTAGCCGAGGCAGAAGGCCATCCGGCCGGCATGCAGGAGCGGCAGGAACTGGCTCTTCTGCGCCGGCGTTCCGTGGCGCAGCAGCGAATGGCCGATCAGCATGGTCGCGCTCATCGCCCGATCGACGGGTCCGCCCGCGTACTTCATCTCCTCGTGGAGCACGACCTGCTCCTCGATCGAGACCTCCTTGCCGCCGTGCTCGGCCGGCCAGTTGAGGGCGAAGAGCGACTGCCGGGCCATCTCGTCGCGCAGCGCCTCCACGTCGTACTCGCCGAGGACGCCGGCCGCAGGATCCGGATCGGGGCGGCGGAACCGTGCCAACAGCGCACGCACCTCACCACGGAAGGTCTCGGCCCGCTCCCCGAGGTGGAAGTCCGGGAGGCTCTCACCGGCCAGCAGCCGGTCGGCGACGCCGTCTCGGCGGCGGTCGTCGAGCGCGCCGGAGCCGAGGTGGGACAGGTCGGTGTGCACCCTGCGGAAGAGCCAGGCAGCCTCGTGCTCGTCGAAGAATCCGACCGCACCGAGGGTGTGCTGTGCACCGGCCATGATCCGCTGCGCAGCGGTGCGCGCGTGACGGGCGGCCAAGGCGGCGGCGATCCCGGCGTCAGGGCGATCGACGGTCATCGCACCGACCGCCTCGTCGATCAGCGCCTCACTCGCCGAGACCTCGATCTGGCAGGAGGCGACCCGCTGCTGGACCGCACCGAAGGCACCGATCGCCTTGCCGAACTGGTGACGCGTCAGCGCGTGCTGGACGGCCAGCTCGTGCGCCCGGCCGGCAGCTGCGATCGCGCGAGCAGCGGTAGCGAGCCGAAGGACGGCGACCATCCGCTCCGCATCCTCGCCGGCGAGCGCACGGGAGTGGACGGCGTCGCCGAGTGTGATCTTCCGCAGCGTCGGCGCGGCAAGCCCGGTGAGCTCCACCGCGCTGGTGAGCGGGTGCAGGGAGACGGTGCCCGCCGTCTGGTCGACCAGGACCCCGTGGGTGGCGGTGCCGGCGTCGTCGACCACCGAGTCGGCGCCGGCACCATCGATGACGACTGGGCGCAGTTCGCCGTCGCCGATGGCCGCGGCATGCTCCGGCAGCAACATCGCGGCGACATAGGCGTCGGCCAAGGGAAGCGGGCACGCACGACGACCCAGTTCACGGACGGCAGCCACCAGGTAGTCGGCCGCGGCGGCCTCTCCGAGCTGATACCAGCCCTGCTGGGCGGCGACCTCGGCCAGCTTGACGACGTCAGGCTGCTCCGCGTTCACCGCGGAGGGCCACAGACCCTCCAATGCTCCTGCGACTGCCTTGCGGAAGTCCTGCACCTCGGAGTCGTCGTCTGTCATCTCGTCACCGTCCTTGCCGAAAGCGGGTTATCCATGAATACCATAGTCATGATCACCATCACACGCGAGGTTTCAGCGAGGAGCAGCAGCCGCCATGATGTTTCCCCACCTCTTCCGTCCGCTGATGATCGGCTCTCGGACAGTGAAGAACAGAGTGGTCCTGCCACCCCACGCACATGTGGTCTCCAGCCTGTGGGGCACGGACGCTGAGGCCGAGCGCCACATCGGGTACTGGGCAGAGCGCACCTCCGCCGGCTGGGTGGACGGGGTGTCCGCCCATGTGCGCAACAACCTGATCCCCGGCTTCGAGCCGACCGGCGTGGGCGCCCAGTACGACGGGCACTTCCGGCAGCCCTACTTCCTCGACCGCGTCGGCCGGCTCGCGGACACGCTGCACCAGGACGGCACCATCCTGACCGTCCAGATGATCCTCCAGGGCGGCATGCCGCACGCGGCGTCGTCCACGCTGAGCGGACCCGTGGTCAACCAGGTGCCCCATGCCCTCACCCGCGAAGAGATCGACTGGTTCGTCGCGGAGTACGCACATGGCGCCCAGCAGATCGCGCTCGCCGGCGCGGACGGCGCCGAGGTGCACCTCAACCACGACGACATGCTGGAGTACTTCCTCTCCCCCCTGACCAACCACCGCACCGACGAGTACGGCGGCGACCTCGCCGGACGACTGCACTTCCCGTTGCGCATCCTCGCCGCCATCCGGGGGGCGATGGGCCCGGACCGCATCGTCGGCGTCCGGCTCAACCTTCGCGAGGAGGAGCCCGGCGGGTACGGGATCGACGGCCCGGACGGAGCGATCGCCATCGCTCGGGCACTCGAGGCCAGTGGCCACGTCGACTACCTCAGCTGCGCCATCGGCAGCCCGTGGGGAAACCCGAGCTACATCCAATCGCAGCACCATCGGCCGGCCGAGTGGTCGGCTCTGGCCGGTCGCGTCAAGGAGGCGGTCTCCCTTCCGGTCGTCTACACAGGACGCGTCACCAGCCCCGCAGTCGCCGAGGAGCTGCTGGCTGCCGGACACGCGGACGCCGTCGGCATGGCGAGAGCGATGATCGCCGACGGGAAGCTGCTGACCAAGGCGCAGGCCGGGCGCCCGGAGGACATCCGGCCGTGCGTGGGCGGCAACGAGTGCATCAGCCGCCGCGTCGTCGAGGGCACGCCGTTCTCCTGCGCGGTCAATCCTGAGGCGGGCAAGGAGGCAGACCGCTCGTTCGCCACGCGTACCGCCACCCGACGCATCCTCGTCATCGGCGGCGGCCCGGCTGGCATGGAGACAGCGGGCCTGGCAGCAGAGCGGGGGCACCAGGTGACGCTGTGGGAGGCCGGGCACTCACTCGGAGGGCAGCTGCGGATCGCCGCCAACGCGCCGTGTCACGAGGACTATCGCTCCTACCTGGCTTGGCAGGAGCGGCGCCTGGCGACTGCCGGAGTGGAGATCACGACCGGGCAGCGTGCCGATGCACAGGGCGTGGAAGCCTTCAGCGCCGATCACGTCGTCGTGGCGACCGGCGCATCGGCCCGGACGCCGGACATCTCCGGCGTCGACCTTCCTCACGTGCACACGGCCTATTCCGTGCTGGCCGACGACGAACAGCGGATCGCCCTCGGCGAGCACGTGCTGGTCGTGGCCCAGGACGACCACCTCGCCCCGCTGTCGGTCGCGGATTTCCTGGCAACCCGAGGCCACCGCGTCACGCTGGTGCACGGAACGGCGGCTCCAGGGCCCTTGCTCAGCCGCTACATCCTCGGCTCGATCTTGGCGCGCCTCGATGCGGGCGGGGTCACCCTCCGCGCCTCCGAGCAACCGGTCTCGATCGAGGACGGACGGGTGGCCGTCCGACACGTCTACTCCGGCACTACGCGGGCGATCGAGCGGGTCGACTCGGTCGTACTGTCCTGCGGAGCAGTGCCGGAGTCCGCCCTGCACGACGAGCTCCGCACCCGGGGCATCGCCGCCGACATCATCGGTGACGCCTACGCCCCTCGGCGTCTCGTCTTCGCCACCAAGCAGGCACGGGAGCTGGCGCTTGCGCTGTGAGCCGAGCGGGAGCGCCGTGACTCACGGGTAGTGGCTGCCCCGGGCAGCCGTGCCCAGCACGCCGTCACCCCCGTCGACGACGAGGCACGCTCCGTTGATCCGCGGCGCACGAGCGAGGAACAGCGCCGCCTGTGCGACGTCCGCCGCTGTGGTCGGGAGCCCGCTGGACGACGCCGCAGCCAGGCGCGCATACGGCGTCTCGAGATCGTCGGGGTCACCCATCAGCCCGGCGGCCAGCGACGTGACCGCGCCACCGGGGGCGACCGCATTGATCGTGAGTCCATCGCGCCCGATGTCGACGGCCACAGACTCCACCAGGCCCTTCACCCCATGCTTGGCGGCGGTGTAGGCGTGCGGACCCAAGCCACCCCGAACCGAGGCCACACTGCCCGTGCAGACGATCGCACCCCTGCGGACGGGACGCATCACCCGCACCGCGTGCTTGACGGTGAGGAAGACACTCGTGAGCAGCAGATCCAAGGTTCGGCGGTAGTCCTCCAGCACATGGTCCTCGATCCTGCCGGTCACGCCCACCACGCCCGCATTGGCGAAGACCGCACCGAGTGAGCCGAGCGCCGCGGCAGCATCCACGGCAGCCGCGACGTCGGACTCTTGGGTCACGTCGCAGTGCACATACGTGGCCGCACTCCCCAACTCGACCGCCAGGGCAGCTCCGGCGTGGTCGTCGACGTCGGCGACGACCACGCGACCGCCCTCGGCCACCACGGCCCGCGCAATGGCCGCCCCGATGCCCTTCGCGCCCCCTGTCACAAGCGTCGAAGTCACAACGTCAGCCATGCCGAACCTCCTTGATTGACACTCTGCAACACGAGAGATTACCGTAGAATCATTATCAGAGATAGGGAGTACCGTGGCAAGCAAAGTGGTTCGGCTCGACCGAGTGATCATCCGTTTCGCTGGCGACTCCGGTGACGGCATGCAGCTCACCGGTGATCGGTTCACCCAGGAGTCAGCGGCGTTCGGCAACGACCTCGTCACGCTGCCGAACTTCCCCGCCGAGATCCGCGCCCCCCAGGGCACCATCCCCGGCGTCTCGTCGTTCCAGGTCCACTTCGCCGACCACGACATCCTCACCGCCGGCGATGCCCCCGACGTGCTGGTCGCGATGAACCCCGCCGCGTTGAAGGCCAACCTCGCCGACCTGCCCAAGGGCGCCACGATCATCGTCGACACCCACGACTTCTCCAAGCGCAACCTCGACAAGGCCGGCTACGACGTCAACCCCCTCGACCTACTCGGCGACGCCAACGACATGCTCGGCGACTACAACGTGCAACCGGTCGACCTGACCGGCATGACGGTCGCCTCGGTGGCGGAGTTCGGGCTCTCACGCAAGGACGCCGCCCGCGCCAAGAACATGTTCGCCCTCGGGCTGCTGTCCTGGATGTACGGCCGCCCCACCGAGACCACCATCGACTTCTTGTCCAAGAAGTTCGCCAAGGCACCCGCCATCCGCGATGCCAACATCACCGCGTTCAAGACCGGCTGGAACTACGGCGAGACCACCGAGACCTTCGCCGTCCAATACGAGGTCAAGCCCGCCGTGATGCCGGCCGGCACCTACCGCAACATCACCGGCAACCTCGCCCTGTCCTACGGCCTGGTCGCCGCCGGCGTCCGCTCCGGCCTCCCGGTCTTCCTCGGCTCCTACCCGATCACCCCGGCCACCGACATCCTCCACGAGCTGTCCAAGCACAAGTCCTTCGGCGTCACCACCTTCCAAGCCGAGGACGAGATCGCCGGCGTCGGCTCCGCCATCGGCGCCTCCTTCGCCGGCCAGCTCGGCGTCACCACCACCTCAGGTCCCGGTGTCGCACTCAAGGGCGAGGCCATCGGCCTGGCCGTGATGACCGAGCTGCCGCTGCTGGTGGTCAACGTGCAACGCGGCGGCCCCTCCACCGGCCTGCCCACCAAGACCGAACAATCCGACCTGCTCCAGGCCATGTACGGACGCAACGGCGAATCCCCGGTCCCGATCGTCGCACCCGCCACCCCCGGCGACTGCTTCAACGCCGCGGTCGAGGCCGCGCGGATCGCGATCACCTACCGCACCCCCGTCATGCTGCTGTCCGACGGGTACCTCGCCAACGGCTCCGAGCCCTGGTCGATCCCCGCGATCGACGACCTCCCGCTCATCGACCCCAACTTCACCACGCTGGAGACCCTCGCAGCTGAGGGGAAGAGCGGCGCCGAGTTCGAGCCCTACGCCCGCGACCCCGAGACGCTGGCCCGGCCGTGGGCGATCCCCGGCACCAAGGGTCTCGAGCACCGCATCGGTGGCCTGGAGAAGGGCGCCGGTCACGGCAACATCTCCTACGACCCCGCCAACCACGATCACATGGTCCGCACCCGCCAAGCCAAGATCGACGCCATCGCCGACTCCCTGCCCCCGCTCGAGGTCGACGACCCCACCGGCGACGCCAAGGTGCTCGTCATCGGGTGGGGCTCCACCTACGGCCCCATCGGTGCCGGCGTGCGCCGCGTCCGCAAGGCCGGCTACAAGGTCGCCCACACCCACCTGCGCCACCTCAACCCGTTCCCCAAGGACCTCGGCGACATCCTCAAGCGCTACGACAAGGTCCTCGTCCCCGAGATGAACCTCGGCCAACTCTCGATGCTGCTGCGCGCCAAGTACCTCGTCGACGCCCAGGGCTACAACCAAGTCCGCGGCCTGCCCCTCAAGGCAGCCGACCTCGCCCACGCCATCGGCGACCTCGTCGCCGAAGCCGAATCTGTGGAAGTGATGCTCTGATGACCTACGTGATCGCTCAGCCCTGTGTGGACGTGAAGGACAAGGCCTGCGTCGACGAGTGTCCGGTTGACTGCATCTACGAGGGCAAGCGGATGCTCTACATCCACCCCGACGAGTGCGTGGACTGCGGAGCGTGTGAGCCCGTCTGCCCGACCGAGGCGATCTTCTACGAGGACGACGTCCCCGAGGAGCAGACCCGGTACACGGCGATCAACGCGGAGTTCTTCAGCGAGCTCGGCGCCCCCGGCGGAGCAGCTCGTAGCGACTTCGCCGGACAGGACCACCCCGACATCACGGCACTGCCGGAAGGGCTGAACGCATGAACACCGACAGCACCTCCACCGTCGCGCTGGGCCTTCCCACTCTGCGTGGCACCGACGGCGTGCCGACCCTCGCCGAGCACGAGTTGCTCACCGGCAAGGACTTCACCTCCGACCAGGAGGTCCGCTGGTGCCCCGGCTGCGGCGACTACGCCGTCCTCAAAGCCGTCCAAGGGTTCCTGCCCGAGCTCAACATCCGCCGCGAGAACGTCGTCTTCATCTCCGGCATCGGCTGCTCCAGCCGCTTCCCCTATTACCTCGACACCTACGGCATGCACTCCATCCACGGCCGCGCACCCTCCATCGCGACCGGCCTGGCCACCGCTAGAGAAGACCTCCACGTCTTCGTCGTCACCGGCGACGGCGACGCCCTCTCCATCGGCGGCAACCACCTCATCCACGCCCTGCGCCGCAACGTCAACATGACCATCCTGCTGTTCAACAACCGCATCTACGGCCTCACCAAGGGCCAGTACTCCCCCACCAGCGAGACCGGCAAGGTCACCAAGACCAGCCCCATGGGATCCCTGGACCACCCCTTCAACCCGGTCTCCCTCGCCCTCGGCGCCGAAGCCACCTTCGTCGCCCGCACCATCGACAGCGACCGCAAGCACCTCACCTCCGTGCTCACCGCAGCCGCCGCCCACCGCGGCACCTCCCTGGTCGAGATCTACCAGAACTGCCCCATCTTCAACGACGGCGCCTTCGACGCCATCAAGAGCCCGGACACCAAGGCCGACGCGATCATCCCGCTCGTGCACGGCGAAC
This sequence comes from Nocardioides dubius, assembly GCF_039528155.1. NCBI lineage: Bacteria > Bacillati > Actinomycetota > Actinomycetes > Propionibacteriales > Nocardioidaceae > Nocardioides > Nocardioides dubius. The sequence goes on from NZ_BAAALG010000009.1 coordinate 238,134, forward strand.
CGATCACCTTCGGCCCCCGCAACCCCGACACCGGACTCGGGGACAAGGCCCTGATCCGCACCACCACCGGAGCCATCGAGGTCGTCCCCGTCGCCGACATCGCCACCGAGGCGATCCTCATCCACGACGCCCACAACCCCGACCCCTCCACCGCGTTCGCGATCAGCCGCCTCACCGACGCCGGCTACCTCCACCAATCGCCCATCGGCATCTTCCGCCAAGTCGAACGCCCCACCTACGACGACGAGGCCCGCGCCCAGGTCCGCACCGCCCAAGGCGACAACCCCACCGACGCCAAGGCCCGCCTCCAAGCCCTCATCAACGGCAACGACACCTGGACCGTCTAACCCCAATGTGACCTCAGCGCCCGGAAAACCACCGAAACAGCGCGCTGAGGTCACATCAAGCAGAGCGCCAAGACGAAAGAGACCCCCAGCCCTCGGGCCGGGGGTCTCTTTCGCCTACATGTGGACCAGTACACGCGAGCGGTCAGTCCTCGGTGGAGGCAGCCTGACCGGCGGCGATCAGATCCATGATCGAGGCATCGGCCAACGTCTGGGTGTCGCCGACCGCGCGACCCTCGGCGACGTCGCGCAGGAGGCGGCGCATGATCTTCCCGGAGCGGGTCTTGGGGAGCTCGGGGACGATCATGATCTGGCGTGGCTTGGCGATCGGGCCGATCTCCTTGCGTACGTGGTCGCTGAGCTCCTTGACGATCAGCGGACCGCCGTCGCCGGCCTCGTTGCGAAGGATCACGTAGGCGACGACCGCCTGACCGGTGTCGGCGTCGGTGGCGCCGACCACCGCAGCCTCGGCAACCTTCGGGTGCGACACCAAGGCGGACTCGATCTCCGTGGTGGAGAGGCGGTGGCCCGAGACGTTCATGACGTCGTCGACCCTGCCGAGCACCCAGATGTCGCCGTCCGCGTCCTTCTTGGCGCCGTCGCCGGCGAAGTAGTAGGCACCCCTCTCGCCGGTCGCGGGGAAGCGCGACCAGTACGTCTCGACGTAGCGATCGTCATCCCCCCAGACGGTGCGGAGCATCGAGGGCCACGGCGAGGTCACCACCAGATAGCCGCCCGACCCGTTGGGCACCGATCGGCCGCCGTCGTCGACCACGTCGACGCCGACGCCCGGGATCGCGCTCATCGCCGAGCCGGGCTTGCCGGCGGTCACTCCGGGCAGCGGGGACATCATCACCGCGCCGGTCTCGGTCTGCCACCAGGTGTCGACGACCGGCGTGCGACCCCCACCGATGACCTCGCGGTACCAGACGTAGGCCTCGGGGTTGATCGGCTCACCGACCGAGCCGAGGATGCGCAACGACGACAGGTCGAAGGAGCCGGGGATCTCGTCGCCCTGCTTCATGAACGACCGGATCGCGGTGGGTGCGGTGTAGAAGAGCGTGACGCCGTAGTCCTGGATGATCCGCCACCAGCGGCCCGGATCCGGGCTGTCGGGGGTGCCCTCGTAGAGCACCTGGGTGGCTCCGTTGGCGAGCGGTCCGTAGACGATGTAGGAGTGCCCGGTAACCCAACCGATGTCGGCGGTGCACCAGTACACGTCGGTGTCCGGTTTGAGGTCGAAGACCGCGTCGTGGGTGTAGGACACCCCGGTCAGGTAGCCGCCGGTCGTGTGCAGGATGCCCTTGGGCGTGCCCGTGGTGCCGGAGGTGTACATGACGTAGAGCGGGTGCTCGGCATCGAAGGCCTCCGGGATGTGATCGGGCGATGCCGAGCCGACGGCGTCGTGCCACCAGATGTCGGTGGCGTCGTCCCAGCCGTCCTCGCCGAGGTCCTGGCCGGTGCGGCGGACGACGAGCACCTTCTCAATCTTGTCGGTCTTGGTGCGTGCCTCGTCGACGGCGGGCTTGAGGGCGGAGGCAGTACCGCGCCGGTAGCCGCCGTCGGCAGTGATCACGACCTTCGCCCGGCAGTCCTCGATCCGCGAGGCCAGCGCATCGGCGGAGAAGCCGCCGAAGACGACCGTGTGCGGGGCACCGATTCGTGCGCAGGCCAGCATCGCCACGACCGCCTCGGGGATCATCGGCAGGTAGATCGCCACTCGGTCGCCCGTGCCGACGCCGAGGGCCGTCAGCGCGTTGGCGGCCCGGCAGACCTCGTCCTGCAGCTGCGCGTAGGTGATGTCGCGGGTGTCGTCGAGCGGCTCACCCACCCAGTGGATGGCGACCTTGTCTCCGCGGCCGGCCTCGACATGCCGGTCCACGCAGTTGTAGGCGGCGTTGATCCTGCCGCCGGTGAACCACTTCGCGAAAGGCGCGTCCGACCAGTCGAGGACCTTGTCCCACCGCTTCGCCCAGGTCAGCCTGTCGGCCTGCTTCGCCCAGAAGCCCTCGCGGTCGGCCGTCGCCGCACGGTAGGCGTCGGCCTTCACGTTGGCACTCGCCGCCAGCCCGGCCGGCGGAGCGAATCGACGGTCTTCCCTGAGCAGGTTCGCCAGAGGCTCGGAGCCCGGATCAGTCACGCCACGACCTCATGTCACCACGTCGAACGAACATGACGGACCTCCTTCACCTCAGGCGACGCTGCGGCCTCGCGACCAATCAGCCGAATGGTTATTAGAGATTATCGCAACGCCGACCCTCTGAGAACCGCCACTGACCCTTGTGCGCGTCCGGGCCTGACGCTGCCCGCCTTTGCGCATGCCCCCCGCTCAACCAGCCAGCGCAGCCCTCAGCTCGTCACGCTCCTCGCGCGTCAGCGACTGGCCCGACAGCAGGGGCGCCGAGCCGACGAGCAGCCTCGTGTACGGGTGCTCGGGAGCGGTGACCACCTGCCGGGTGGGCCCGGACTCGACCACGCGTCCTTGGCGCAGCACCACGGTCCGGTCGCTGACGCCGGCCACGGAACCGAGGTCGTGCGAGATGTAGAGCATCCCGATCCCCTCGGCGCGCAGCTCGGTCAGGGCCTCGATGATCCTGACCCGGGTGGCGGCGTCGAGCGCGCTGACCGGCTCGTCGAGCAGCAGCAACCGCGGCTCGGTGATCAGCGCCCGGGCGATCGCCACCCGCTGCCGCTGACCACCCGACAGCTCGGCCGGATACCGCTCGAGCAGCTCGAGGGCGACCTTGCTCCGCTCCGCATAGGCCCGCACCCGCTCCGTCACCTCGGCCCGCGACAGGCCGCCGCGGATCCGCAGCGGCTCGGCGATCGAGTCGCCGACCGTCCAGTCGCCGTCGAGGCTGCGCAGCGGATCCTGGAACACGTACTGCACGACACCGCGCCGCCGGAGCCGGCGCTGCTGCGCGCGCGAGCGCGCCGTCACCGGCTCGCCGTCCACGCTGATCCCCCCGCTGCTCACCCCGACCAGGCCGAGGATCGCCCGGGCCACGGTGGTCTTGCCGGATCCGCTCTCGCCGATCAGTCCGACGATCTCGCCCGGCTCGACGTGCAGGCTCACCCGGTCCAGGACCTGCGTGCGCGAACGCCGATGCCCGTAGTGGACGTCGATCGCCTCGACCGCCAGCAGCGACGACCGCGCGCTCATCAGCTGGCCGCCTTCCGCTGCAGCGAGGCGTCCTGCTCGAAGTACCGGTCCAGCCCGAACCGCTCGTGCTCGCTGATCAGCAGCCGGGTGTACTCATGCTGCGGGTGGCGCAGCACGGCCCGCGCGGGGCCGGCCTCGACGATCTCGCCGTCCCGCATCACCACGACGTCGTCGCAGAGCTGGGCCACCACCGCAAGGTCGTGGGAGATCACCACCAGCGACAGGCCCTCGGCCTCCTTGAGCTCGACCAGCAGGTCCAGGATCTCCGCCTGAACGGTGACGTCGAGCGCCGTCGTCGCCTCGTCGGCGATCAGGATGTCGGGGCCGAGCGAGATGGCGATCGCGATCAACACCCGTTGCAGCATCCCGCCGGAGAGCTCGTGCGCGTACTGCTGATGCACCAGCTCCGGGTTGCGCAGGTGGACCGCCCGGAACAGCCGCAGCGTCTCGGCCCGGGCCTCGGCACGCGACAACCCCTTCTTCACCCGCAGCACCTCCTCGACCTGCTTGCCCAACCGGATCGACGGGTTGAGGTAGGAGCCCGGGTCCTGGAAGACCGCGCCGATCACCGAGCCACGGCACGCGATCCAGTCCTTCTTGGTGAACTCGCTGGTCGGGCGGCCCAGCACCTCGATCGCGCCGCCGGTGACCTCGAGGATGTCCGGCAGGATCCCGAGCACGGCCCGGACGGTGACCGTCTTCCCGCTCCCGGACTCGCCGACGATGCCGAGCACGCGCCCGCGCACCACCTCGAAGCTCACCTGCCGGACCACCGATTGGCCGGTGACGGCGTGCGTGACCTCGAGGTCGCGCACGGTGAGAACGCTGTCAGACATGGGTGCCTCCTGGGATGTTGGCGGTCGCGGTCCGGGCGCGACGTCGTGAGCTGCTGGCCGCCTTGCGGGCGAGCAGTTGGCGGCCCGACTCACCGGTGACGTCCCGGACGGCGTCAGCGAGCAGGTTGCAGGCCAGCACCGAGATCAGGATCAGCGCGACCGGCACGAACGGTGCCGAGGGGCGCACCGCGATGAACTGCAGGTCGGTGGCCAGCACGCCGCCCCAGGTGGCCGTCGGCGGCGAGACGCCGATCGAGAGGAAGGTCAGGCTGGCGATCACCGCCAGGCCGGTGCCGACCGTGGTGGCGAACGCGATGGCCAGCGGCGGCAGCACCTTGACCAGCACATGCTTGGAGACCACCCACCGGGTGCTGGCGCCGGCCAGGACGGCAGCCTCCACGTACTGGGAGCCCTCGACGCCGAGGGTGGCGGTGCGGGCGACCCGGTAGAAGACCGGCGCCAGCAGGATGCCGACGGCGAAGAGTGCCTGGACCACGCCATTGCCGAGCAGCGCCGTCATGGCGACGGCGAAGACCAGGAACGGCAAGGCGATCAGGGTGTCGGTGACGCGGAGCGAGACCCATTCGAAGGTGCGGCCGAGGTAGACCGACAGCACGCCGGGGATCGCCCCGAAGAGGAAGGCGAGCAGCGCGACGAAGAGCGCCCCCGACAGGCTCAGTGCGGAGCCCGCCAGGATCCTGCTGAGCACGTCGCGGCCCAGGTAGTCGGTGCCGAGCCAGTGCTCGGCGGACGGCCCGAGCAGGCTGTCGCCGACGGTCTGGTTGGGCTCGTAGGGCGCGAGGGTGCCGCCGAAGAGGCCGAGCAGGAGCAGGAAGGCGAGCAGTCCGACGGCCCACCGGCCGGTCCGCAGCCGCAGGATGTTGCGCAGCATCACACACCTCGCTTCGATGCCGGGTTGAGCACGGCCAGGACCGAGTTCACCGCCATGTTGAAGACCACCACCAGGATCACCGCCACCACGAGCACCGCCTGGACGGCCGGCACGTCGCCCTTCACCGCGGACTGGGCGGAGAAGAGCCCGTAGCCCGCGAGCTGGAAGATCGACTCGGTGACGACGGCGCCGCCGAGCAGGTTGGGGAACTTCAGCCCGAGCACCGCGATGGCCGGACCGACGCCGTTGCGCAGGGTGTGCACGAAGAAGACCCGGCGCGGGCTCAGGCCACGCACCACGGCACCCGTCACGTAGTTCTCCTTGGAGGTGTTGAGCAGTCCGGCGCGCAGCAGCCGCGCCATGTCGGCGACGGTGTCGAGGCTGAGCGCGATGGCCGGCAGGATGATGTGGCTGAGCCAGGGCCAGAACCCCTGCTCGAACGGGATGTAGCCGGCTGCCGGCAGCCACTCGAAGCGGACGGCGACGATCGCGATCAGGGCGATCCCGACGATGAACGGCGGCATCACCGAGATCACCGAGGTGAAGACGGTCACGCCCCGGTCGAACCAGGAGCCGTGGTACTGCGCGGCGAGGGCGCCGAGCAGCGAGCCCAGCAGCACCCCGATCAGCAGTGCGACGCCGGCGATCGAGAGGCTGATCGCGGCCCGTCCGGCGAGCAGCTCGCCGACCGGGACGTTGGTGGCCCAGCTGATCCCAAAGTCGCCGGTCAACACCGAGCCGAGCCAGTCGAAGTACTGCACGATCCAGGGGCGATCGAGGCCCCATTCGGCGTTCATCGCCGCCACTGCCTCCGGGGTCGCGTTCTCCCCGAGCTGGATCACCGCGGGGCTGCGTCCGCTGACCGTGCCCAGGAGGAAGGTGAACAGCGAGGCCAGCAGGAAGACCGGGATGAAGGCCGCCAGCAGCCTCCCCAACCAGCCCACGAACCGCCGCAGGCGGCCGCGGGGCAGGCCGGGCGGGCTCACCACCTCCTGGGCGACGGCGGTCATCCGACCGTGATCCCGTTCCAGCGGAAGATGCCGTCGGTCTTCGGGAAGTCGGAGACGTCTGCGGAGGTCGCCGAGACCGTCGGGGTCGTGTAGAGGAACACCGTGCTCCCGGTCTCGACACCGGCCTTGGACGCCGCCCGGAGCCGGGTCTTGTAGGCGGGGTCGTCGAGCGGCGTCTTCAGCACCTGCTCACGAGCCGCCGTGTAGGCGGGGTCCTCGCTGGCCGACAGGTTGAGGATGCCGGCCTCGGAGAAGTGCTCGTCGAGCGAGAGCAGCTTGTTGTCACGACCGACATAGCCGTAGAGGGCGGCCTGCTGGGTCTTGCCGTAGTAGCCGGGGTAGAACGAGGTGGTGTCCTCGGCGACGATCTCGACGTCGAAGCCCACGGCCTCGAGCTGCTGCTGGAGCTGCTCGGCCGGAGCGGTCATCGTCGGGAAGACGTGGATCTTGAAGGAGAGGTCCTTCGCCCCGGACTCCTCGAGCAGCTGCTTCGCCTTCTCGGGGTCGAATCCGACCTCCTCGTCGATGGCGGGGTTGAACGCCGGGTTGGTCGGCGGCACCGGGTTCGCGGTGGCGTCGCCGAGGCCGAAGGTGAGGGTCTTCACCAGGGCGTCGCGGTCGATCGCGGCGTTGAAGGCCTCGACCACCTGCGGGTTGTCGAAGGGCGCCAGCTGGCGGTTGATGTTGACGAAGCTCGCCACCCAGTTCGCCGAGGTGTCGGCGACGACCTTGAGGCCGGACGACTTGGCGGTCTCGAGGTTCTGGGGCGCCAGGCCCGGGACGAAGTTGTAGACGCCGGTCTGCAGCCCGGAGAGCACGGTCGCCGGGTCGGTGCCGAGGCTGACCTTCACCTTGTCGACGTGGATGTTGTCGGCGTCCCAGTAGCCGTCCCACTTCTCCAGGGTGATCGAGGCTCCGGGCACCACCTTCACCACCTTGAACGGTCCGGCTCCCACCGGCTCGTTGGCGTTGAGCGCCTTGAGGTCCTTCTCGGCCGCCGCCTTGCTGGCGATCAGCGCGGAACGGTTGGCGAGCACCAGCGGGAAGCCGAAGTCGGCCTGCTTGAGGTCGATCTGCACGTGCGTGGCGTCGACGGCCTGGACGCTCTTGATCTGGTGGTAGGCGGGCTTGAGCGCCGAGTTCTCCTGGGTGCGACCGCGCTCGAGGTGGTAGGCGACCGCTTCGGCGTCCAGCGGGGTGCCGTCCTGGAAGGTCAGCCCCTCGCGCAGGGTGAGCGTCAGCTGGGTGCCCGTCTCGTTGAACGTGTACTCGGTGGCGAGTGCTGGCTGGATCTCCCCCTGCTCATCGAGGGTGAAGAGCGACTCGTAGACGAGCGACAGCGTCTGGGTGGCGCCGGTCGGGCCGAGCACGACCGGGTCGTAGGCGGGGATGTCGGCCGCATTGGCGATGTTCAGCACGCCTGCCTCGCCGCCGGAGCCGGAGTCGGAGGAGGCGGAACCGCAGGCAGCCAGGAGCGTGGTGGTCAGGACGGCGGCGGACACGGCGACGAGCGCCCTCCGTGCTCCGAACGGGCGACGGCGGGTGGTGTCGCCGATGGCGGGCGCAGCCAGCTGGGTGCGCGGCTTCTTGCTCATGATTGCTGTTCAGCCTTTCCTGCGGCGGTGCCGCTGTGGTGGTCCCCAGCGCTCTCGGGTGGTCGTGCTGGACCTCGGATCCAAATATGAGTTTCTTACTCGACTTAAGTCGATAGAAGCAGCGTGCCCGAACCTGGGGGCGAAAGTCCAACAACGCTTCGTGTCGCGACCCATCGCCAGGAGCGATGGGTCCGCGCTTACTCCCGCCGAACCTGCGCTTGTTCCCGCCGAACCTGCGCTTGTTCACCACCGAACCCACCGGACGTCGTCCGCGGAGCAGCCGCAGCGACCGCGCGCAGGGCGTCCGCCACGAAGGCGATCAGCTCCGGCGCGATGCCCGCCCGGCCCCAGACCGCGAACTCGAGCGGCTCCACCGCCGGCAGCCCGGCGACCGGCGCGAGGCCGGTCGGCACCTGACCCAACGTCGCCATCAGCGAGACGCCCACCCCGGCAGCCGCCGCGGCATGGACGCCGGCGAGCTGCACGGCCTCCCCTGCCACCGAGGGGTCGAACCCGTTCGCGGTCAGCGTCTCGACGGCACGCGCCCGCAGCGCGCACGGGCTCTCGAACGCCACGATCGGGACCGCACCTGAGCGCGGCGGCTGCCAACCGGGAGCGGCGTACCAGTCCAGCGCCAAGGAGCCGATGCTCTGCGCCCGCGCCGCCCGGTCCAACTCGGGGTGCGCGGTCGGCCCCGGCAGGATCGCCAGGTCGAGGCGGCCGGCGGCGAGATCCTCGCGCAACCGCACCCCGCGGTCGAGCCGCAGCCGGACCTCGTGCTCCAGCAGGGCTCCGCTCATCGCGCCGGTCAGCGCCGGGAGCAGCTGCGCGGCCGCATGCTCGGTCGCCCCGATCGCCAGCGCGGGCAGCTCGCCCGGCCGGAAGTGGTCGATCGCCGCGTCGTGCAGATCGAGCAGCCGACGCGCATAGCCGAGCAGCGCCTCGCCGTCCGGCGTGAACCGCGAGGCGCGGCCGTCGCGCTCGACCAGGCGCCGATCCACCGCCTGCTCGAGGCGTCGCACGTGTTGACTGACCGCCGCCTGGCTCAGATGCAAGGCGTCCGCCGCCCGCTGGAAGCCGCCGTTGTCGGCGACCGCGACCAGGCTGCGCAACGGCGTGATGTCCAAGATTCCCGCCATGCACTCCACCCTCGGGTCGATCCATCAGCGTCCGCGATGGATGAGATGGTGACTCATTGTTAGACAAAGTCACGTAACTTAGTTGAGATTGTCCTACGCGGCCCGCTCCCAGCGGGCACATGTCTCACGGATTGGAAGACGATGGCGAAGCGGCAGATCCACCTCGGTGCGGTGACCACCCCGACCGGGGGCCCCGGACAGCACACGCTCTGGCACGACCCCGAGATCCCGGGCGACGCCAGCGTGAGCATCGACTGGTACATCAAGGCGGCGAAACAGGCCGAGGCCGCGCGCTTCGACCTGGTCTTCATCGTCGACAGCCAATTCATCACCCCGCACTCCCCGCCGCACTACCTCAACCGCCTCGAGCCGCTCACCCTGCTGAGCGCCCTGGCCACCCACACCAGCAACATCGGCCTGGTCGGCACCGCGACGACGAGCTTCAACAGCCCGTTCAACCTCGTCCGCCGCCTGGCCTCGCTCGACCTGATCAGCAACGGTCGCGCCGGCTGGAACGTCGTCACCACCGGCGACGCCGGCACCGCCGCCAACTACGGCCTCGACGAGATGTACGACTACGAGACCCGCTACGGGCGGGCCCAGGAGTTCGTCGAGCTCGCCCGCGCCCTGTGGGACTCCTACGAGGACGACGCCTTCCCCCGCGACCGCGCCACCGGCCAGTTCCTCGACCGGGCCAAGCAGCACGTGCTGAACTGGGAGGGCGAGTTCTTCAAGGTGCGTGGGCCGCTCAACATCGAGAGCTCCCGCCAGGGCGCACCGGTGATCTTCCAGGCCGGCGACTCCGACCAGGGGCGCAACCTCGGCGCCAGCGTGGGCGAGGGGATCTTCACCCACGCCCCCGACATCCCGAGCGGCCAGGCCTTCTACACCGACCTCAAGGCCCGAGCGGCCAGGTTCGGGCGCGCCCAGGACGAGCTCGTGGTCATGCCCGGCATCTCGGTCGTCGTCGCCGACACCGACGAGGAGGCACGGGAGCTCGAGGCCCACTACCGCGACGCCGACCACACCTTCGCCGCCGCGCTCGGCGAGTTCGGCAGGCCCTTCGGCTGGCACGACTTCAGCCAGTACGACCTCGACGCACCCTTCCCCGCCGAGGCTCTGGTGCACGGGGAGCGCTCGTTCTACACCCAGGCCCAGGCCGTCACCCAGCGCGCCGTCGACAACGGCTGGACGCTGCGCCAGGCCGTCGAGGCCACCCGCTCCGCGCGCAAGGGCGAGTTCGTCGGGTCACCGTCGACCGTCGCCGACAAGCTGATCGAGTGGTGGGAGGCGCGCGCCTGCGACGGCTTCAACATCCACATCGGCCACCCGGCGAACTTCTCCCGCTTCACCAGCGAGGTGATCCCGATCCTCCAGGAGCGTGGCGCCTACCGCCGCGAGTACGAGTCGGACACCCTGCGCGGCAACCTCGGCCTCCCGGTCCGGCCCAACCGGCACACCGTCCGCCGCGACCAGGAGGGCATCGCATGAGCACCGAGCCCACCACGCAGCCGACGATCCTCGACGCCTGGAACGAGCCGGACGGCGCCGTCGCGCGCGGCACCGTGATCCTGGTTCCCGGCCGCGGCGAGACGGCGGCCGAGTACCAGCGGTTCGGGAGGCGGATCGCAGCGGAGAATTGGAAGGTCCGCCTGGTCGCGCTCGACCTCGACGACGCCGAGCCCAGCCGGACCGCCGTCGAGAAGCTGCTCGCCGACGAGACCCTGCCGGCCCCGAAGGCCCTGGTCGGCGTGGACGCCGGCGCCACCTGGGTCGCCCGGATCGCCAACGCCGTCGGTGCCGACGCTGCGGTGATCGCCGGTGCCGCGACCACCGACTCCTCCCAGGTCGGCGACTGGCAGGCCGAGCTCGACGCCCGGTCCGCCTGCCCGGTGCACCGCGGCGTCCTGGACGCCGACACCTCGTTCGCGCGTGGTGCGCTCAACCAGGCGCTGCCCGCCGAGTGGGCCGTGGCGGTGGCACCCGCCCTGCCCACGCTGGTGATCCACGGCGACGCCGATCCGCTCACCCCGTTGGCCCAAGCCGTCGCGCCCTACGCCTCGGCCGACAACGCCGTCGTCAAGGTGGTGCACGGTGGCCGCCACGACGTCTTGAACGACGCCACGCATCGTGCGGTCGCCGCCACCCTGGTGCTCTTCCTGGAGTCCCTGCGCCTCGGCGGCGACCTGCCCGCGATCGTGAGCGACCTGACGGGGGCCCGCCGGTGAGCGCCGACCACCGCTTCATGTTGATGAGCCTGATCCCGCGTGAGCCCGGCACCGACGCGGGACGACGGTTGCGGGGAGTCGGCGACCTCGCCGTCCTGGCCGAGCAGCTCGGCTTCGACGGCTTCGGGGTCGGTGAGCGCCATGAGACCAGCTACCTGAGCTCGTCGCCCGCCGTCCTGCTCGGGCATCTGGCGGCGCGCACTTCGCGGATCAGGCTCTTCACCGCCGCCTCCACCCTGGCCATGCACGACCCGGTGCGCGCCTACGAGGACTACGCGACCGTCGACCAGCTCTCGGGCGGACGGCTCGAGTTGATCGTCGGCACCGGCCTGGGCCCGACCGCCCAACGCCTGTTCGGGATCGCCCCCGAGGAGCAGACCCGGCTCACCGTGGAGTCCTACGAGCTGCTCCGCGAGCTGTGGCACTCCACCGCGGTCAGCTACGGCGGCGACCTCCGGCCGAGCCTGGATGCGGTCGAGCTCTCGCCGCCGCCCCACCAGCATCGGATCCCCGTCTGGCATGCCGGGCTCTCCTCCGCCGAGTCGGCCACCCGGCCGGCCGCCTGGGGCGAGCCCCTGGTCACCGGCAACCTGTTCGGCACCGTCGATCAGGTCGCCGCGCACATCGCGCTCTACCGCGAGGAGTGGGCGCGTCAAGGCCACGACCCGGCGGCCGCGCAGGTCGGCGTCGGCATCGCCGGCGCACACGTCGCTCGCAACAGCCAGGACGCACGCCGCCAGTTCCGGCCCGCCTTCGACTGCCAGATGCAGCAGTACGGACAGTTCTTCGGGACGGCTCCCTACGCCGACTTCGACGCCTATCTCGCCACCAGCACCGCGCTGGTCGGCAGCCCGGCCGAGGTGCAGGAGAGGCTCGCGCTGCTGCGCGAGCGCTTCGGCCACACCCTGACCTACCACCACGCCGACTCCCCCGGCCTGGCCGAGGCCACCTGGCGCGCCGGCAAGGAGCTCTTCGCCGAGCACGTGATGCACCGGACCCCGGAGGTCGCCGGTGTCTGACACGCCCCTGCGCCGCCCCTTGGAGGGAGTGCGGGTCGTCGAGCTCGCGCACGTGGCCGCCGGCCCCTTCACCGGCATGCTGCTCGCCGACCTCGGCGCCGACGTCGTCAAGGTGGAGCCGCCGAGCGGCGACCAGATGCGGGCCTGGCCGCCGTTCGCGACCTCCCCGGACGGCGAGCGGTTCAGCCACAACTTCGCCTCGGTCAACCGCAACAAGCGCTCGCTGGTCGCCGACCTCAAGGACCCGGACCAGCTAGCGGACGTCCGTGCGCTGATCGCGGCCGCCGACATCGTCGTGGAGAACTACCGCCCCGGGGTGCTCGACCGGCTCGGGCTCGGCTACCAGCAGGTCGCTGCCGAGCACCGCGGCCTGGTCTACTGCTCGATCTCCGGCTACGGATTGAGCAGCCCCTATGTCGACCACGGCGCCTACGACGTGGTGATCCAAGGCATGTCCGGGATGATGAGCGTGACCGGCGAGGCAGACGGGAGCCCGGTGAAGGCGGGCGTTCCGGTCGGCGACTTCACCGCCGGCCTCTACGCCGCCTACACGATCGCCGCGCTGCTGCCCCAGGTCCGCGACGGCGGTCGCTCGGTGCACGTCGACTGCCCGATGCTGGACTGCCTGCTGGGCGTCTCCGCACTGCAGACCAGCGAGTACTGGGGATCCGGCCGGGAACCGCGCCGGCTGGGCACGGCGCATCCGCGCAACGCCCCCTACCAGGGCTTCGCAGCCAGTGACGGCGACTTCACCGTGGCCGCCGGCACCGACCGGCTCTGGCATGCCGTGGCCGAGGTCGTCGGGCTGCCGGAGCTGATCGCCGACCCCCGCTTCACCACCCAGCTGAGCCGCGTCGAGCATCAGGGTGAGCTCGAGGCGCTGCTCGGGGATCGGTTCTCCCGCCACTCCCGGGCGCACTGGATCAGTGAGCTGCGCGAGCGGGGCGTGCCCTGCGGTCCGGTGAACACCTTCGGCGAGATCCTGGCGGATCCCCATGTCAGCAAGGGCGATCTCGTCGCCGAGCTGGACGTTCCGGTGGCCGGCCCCACGCCGACCGTCGTCCACCCGGCGCGGATCGAGGGACTCGCCCCGCGGCTGGATCGGCCGGCTCCGGTGCTGGGCCACGACACCGCCGAGGTGCTCAGCGAGTGGGGCGTGCGATGACGCTGAGCCTGGTCCGCGGGCAGGTCTGGCAGGTCACCCTGGAGCGCCCGAAGCAGGCCAACGCCCTCTCCTCCGCACTGGTCGAGCAGCTCCATCTCCTGCTGGAGGAGGCTGCCGTGGCCCGGCCGGAGGCCCTGGTGCTGCGCGGCAACCCGGTGCACTTCGCGGCCGGACTGGACCTCACCGGCCTGGAGGCGGAGACCGACGCGTCGCTGGCCCATCGTCTGCTGCGGATCGGCACGTTGCTGGAGCGCCTGTTGCAGCTGCCGTTGCTGACCATCGCCGTGGTCGAGGGTGCCGCCGTCGGGGCTGGGGCGGATCTGGCGCTGGCCTGTGATCGGCGGATCGGCACGCACCGGGCCTCGTTCCGCTTCCCGGGGTCCGGGTTCGGCGCCGTCCTCGGCACGGCCCGACTCGCCGCCGCGAGCAGTGCGCACGTCGCCCTCTCCTCGAGCCGGCGCCGCTACGCCGAGGAGGCGTTGCGCGATGGCCTGCTGACGGACCTCGCCGAGGACCCCGAGGCCACGCTGGCCGGGATCCTCCGCACCTGGCGGGGCGTCGCGCCGATCGCTCGCGCGGGCCTGCTCGGCCAGGCCCGAAGCTTCGACGCGGACGCCGCACTCGCTGCGCTGGCCCGCTCGGTGACGGTTCCCGGCCTGCGCGACCGGGTACTCGCCTTCGCCGCCACCGCCCGGCCGCGGGCCGCCACGCCCCCGCCTGCCACCCCGACCACCCACCATCGACGAGACTGAGTGAGATGACCAGAGAGACCGTTGCCGTGCAGAGCGAGATCCCCGAGGTGGCGCACTTCGCCGCCACCGTGCGGGGGCTGATCGCCCAAGGACTGGACGAGACGTCCCTGACCCAGGCGGTGCAGCGCGAGCTGACGGCGTTGCTGGCCACGGGATTCGAGATCCCGGAGCCGTTGCGCCGTCCCGACCCGGTCCGCTACGTGATGTACCCGCTTCATGTCGAGGCGGACGACTCCTTCTCCATCGCCAGTGCGGTCTGGGACGTCGGCCAGGGCACGCCGGTGCACGGCCACGAGACCTGGGGCGTGGTCGGGATCTACCGCGGCACCGAGGTCGAGACCCGCTACCAGAAGCCGGAGCGCCCGGACGTTCCGTTGCTCGCGCAGGGCACCGACTCCTGGGGCCCCGGCCAGGTCACCGTCTGCTGCACCACCGACGACGACGTGCACCAGGTCTCCTGCGGCGGCGACGAGCCGGTGATCGGCATCCACGTCTACGGCTCCGACATCGGCACCCTGCCCCGGCGCTCCTACGATCCGGAGACCGGGGCCGTGCACTGGTTCACCTCACGCTGGGCCGAGTGACCCTCCGGCGCATCAGCAGCGCTCCGGCCAGCGCGGCCAGCAAGGCGCCGCCCAGCACCGCCCACGTGACCGGCGAGCCGGCGTCAGGAAGCACGCCCCCCGGGCCGTCGTTCGCGTTGTCGTTGTCGTTGCCCGGGTCGGTGCCGGGGTCTGTCCCGGGGTCGGTCTGCGGATCGTCGTCGTTGGTGATGGTGCAGGTGACGTGGGTGCTCTCGATGATGCTGACCCGTCCGTCGGCGACGGACAACGGCTCCCCGTCCTCCAGGCAGACCCAGTCGCCGGCGGTGTAGCCGTCCGGCCCACCGGACTCGGTGAGGTCGTAGTCGCCGGCGGTGATCTCGGCCGCGGTCACCGCGGCGTCCCCGGTGACTCCGCTGATCGGGGTCGGGCCATCGGCCGACAGCTCCCAGTCCTCCGGCGAGGCCGAGCCGCCGTCGTCGTTCACCACCACCTTGGTCAAGGTGAGCGTGGTGGCGCATTCGACCTCGTTGGTGATCTGGATCCGCCGGGCCGGGAAGTCGGCGGTGGTCTCCAGGGGCAGCGGTAGATCGGCAGGGTCGCCGTCCACCTCGGTGACCTCCGCCGCGACCACCGTGCAGCCGCTGGGAAGCTCGCTGGTCTCGTCGACCGTGACCTGCTCGCCCTGCGCGTACCCGTTGCGCTCCTCACCCCATGGCTGGGCCGAGGCTCCGGCGGCGCCCGGCCCGGTGAGAGTGGCCTCGGCGCTCATCCCGGCCGGCTGCGAGCCTTCCGGATACTCGACTCCGTCGACAACCCAGAGCTTGTCGACGACGATCGCGGCACTGGCCCGGTTGTACATCGTGCAGACGACGAAGGCTCCGGCCGGCACCTCGATCGTGAACCCCGGCTCGTCCGGATCGCCGGAGGAGGTGACGGCGAGTGGTGCGTCAGCGGCCGTCCGGTTGCGGCAGACGGCGTTCTCGCCCGCCTGGGTGACGAGCTGATAGCCGTCCTGCTGGGTCTCGCTGATCGTCATCGCGGCATTGGCCATGCCGGCCGGGTAGTCGAGGTCGAAGTGGACCGCACCGGTGTCGTCGGAGGTCGTCTTCTGGTCGGGCAGGCCGCCGACGCCCGGGGTGCCTGTCGCCGAGAAGGTCCAGCCGGGGCCCGCGGGCTGGGCACCCGTGATGTCCTCCCCCGTGGTGCCGGGCGGGACGATCTCCTTGAAGACGGCGACCTGCTCCTCGCAGCGTGCCAGCGCGAGCTGACGCATCGCCTGCCCAGCCTCCTCATAGTCGTCGGCGTCGAAGTAGTCGGCGTCCTCGACGTCGGCCCCGTTGTACATGACGGGTCCCGACAGTGCCGCCAGGTTCTTGCGGCTGATGTCGTCCAGGCCGTTGCCGACGCCGACCGCGACCAGGCGGCTGCCCTCGGCCTTGATGGCGTTCGCCGAGTAGATGCCGTTCTCGACGTCGCGGAAGTGGGTCGTGCTCCCCGAGCCGAGCAACGGGTTGGCGCTGAACCGGGTCGGGTTGCCGTCGGTGATCACCACCACCAGGTCATAGCGGGGTGTCGCCTCGGCAACTGCCCACAGGCCCTGGTCCCAGTTGGTGCCGGCGCCGAGGACCCAGTTCGCGTAGGTGTCCTGTACCGCCTGTGCGCCGGCCGGGGTGGAGACCGAGCGCGGCTGCGGGTAGTTGGCGTCGGCTCCGGAGTTCGGCGAGGCGGCGTCGAAGGAGAAGAGCGCGACCCGCGACGGCGTGCCCACCAGCGCGTCGATGAAGGTGTCGGCCGCGCCCTTGAGGTTCGGCAGCGCCGAGCCGACCGAGGCGGAGAAGTCCATCACCAGGGCGACGTCCAGTCCGCAGGAGTCGGTGAGCGTCGGGTTGTTCCGCGACTGCTGCCAGACCCCTTCGGACTCCTCCTGCCCCGAGCCGCTGCCGGCGGATCCGAACATGAAGTCGCTGGTGCTGCGGTAGATGGTGCCGGCGGCCAGGGCCGGCGTCTGGAAGCGGTAGGGATTGTCCACCGAGCCGGAGCCGCTGCCGGCTCCGGTGCGCAGGCTGGCGTTCAGGTACCAACCGGCCGGGGCGGCGATCTGCTTGACCCAGAGCCGGGCCCCAGCATTGGGGCCGCCGTCGGCGGCACCCGGGACGACGAAGGAGCAGTCCCCGTCGGCGTCCGAGGTGCAGGTCGCCCAGGGCTCACCGATCGGCGTCGCATCGGCGGCGTCGGTGAACAGGCCCAGCTGCACTCCGGCCAGGGGTGCCACGGTGCGGGTGCCGGTCCGGTCACCGCCCACCGCGACCGTGACCACCGCGGTCTCCGGGCCAGGATCGGGAACGTCGGCGTCGGCGATGGTCAACGGCACGAGGGCGAGGGCGATCAGTCCGGCTGCCATGGCGGCTGCCGAGGCCCTGGGGAGATGGGCCACGAGAATTTCTCCTAGGGTTTGCTGTCCTAGGTCGCCCTCGATCCGCTCGACGGGCGCGGCCTCTCCAAGCACGCCCGGCGGCACACCTGGGATGCATGGATCAGGTGACGACGGAGCGGACATTCGGGTCCTGTCGGTCGATGTACATGGGGCTCTGCACAACGCCCGACCACCCTAGCCAGGTTCGTCGCCGCTCCGCCATCGTCAACCCGCCCTCAATGTGACCTCAGCGCGCGGAAACCGTCGGCTTCTCGACGCTGGGGTCACACTGAGCGTCGTCTTCCTCGTCCATCGCGTCGCGCCGGTTGGCGCCGCGGTAGGTGGCGTGCAGGGCGAGCACCGCGATGCCGGAGACCACCAGCACCAGGCCGTAGAGCTGGTACAGGTCGGGGGCGGTGAAGCCGCGCTCCTGCAGGAAGGTCGCGGTGTTCGGCGCGAAGAAGGCCACCACGCGCCCCAGGCCCATCATCAGGCCGACCGCGGCGGCCCGGACGCCGATCGAGTAGATCGAGGGGCTGATCGCGTAGTAGGCGGCCAGGCCGCCGTTGACGGCGAAGCCGATCGCGACCGCGAGCACCACCACCATCGTCCGGTCGGAGAAGAACTCGGCGAAGGCGAAGAAGACGACGGTGCCGAAGCCCATGATCAGCGCGGTGACCACCCGCGGGTGGAGCTTGCGCGAGACGTAGGCGAAGACCAGGGCGCCGATCACGCCACCGGCGGCGACCAGCGCCTGGGCGCGGATCCCGAACTCCGGGTCGCCGGTGGTCTCGGTGACCAGCTTGGCGGTCAGGCTGTTGGCGAAGTAGAACGCAGCGGTCAGCGTGGCGTAGGCGACCCAGAGCAGCAGCGTGCGGGGCAGCATCACGCCCCGCCACATCGAGGCGAGACCGGAGTTGTCGGCGGCGACCGGAGCCGGCGGCAGCTCGGTGGAGCGGGCCACGCCGATCCGGTCGGCGATCCGGTTGTACGCCTGCAGGGCACCGGCCGGACGACGCTGCACCAGGTAGTCGGCCGACTCCGGGAGCCGGACCACCGAGAGCAGGAAGAGCACGAAGGTCACGCCGGCTGCGAAGAAGTAGGGGCCGCGCCAGGTGAACGCGTCGATCAGCTCGACCGACAGGAAGCCGCCGATCGCCGCACCGAGCGGCAGGCCGATGCCGTAGACGCCCATCACCGCGCCGCGGCGCTCCTTGTTGGAGTACTCGGCAACCAGCACGTTGATGCTCGGCACGATCCCGCCCAGGAAGAGTCCGCTCAGGAAGCGGAAGGCGAGGAACGACTCGAACGACCAGGCCAGGCCGCTGAGCACCATCCCAGGAACGATGAACGCCAGCGAGAACAGGATGTGGCGACGGCGACCGATCCGGTCGGCCAACGGGCCGAGGACGACGGCGCCGATGCCCATGCCCAGAGTGCCGACCGAGGCGACGAGCCCCTGCTGGCCGCTGGCCAGTCCCCACTCCTGGGTGAGCGCCGGCAGCGTGAACGCGGTGATCAGGATCTCGTACCCGTCGATCATCGTGAGCAGGATGCAGATGGCGACGACCGACCACTGGAATCGGGTCATCGGGTTGTTGCGGATGGCCGCACTGAGGTTCATGGGGCTCCCCTTGCGTGCATTTATCGCACGGATAGGTGTCAATATCGAACAGAGTGAGGGCGATCACAGGGGGTTGTCAAGTCCCGCCTCGCGCCACCGGCCCCACCTCGCAGCGACGGCGACCCTCTAGGCTGCGGCCCATGGAACCCGCGCGTACGACGACTGCCGGCTCACAGACCCTGGCTCGCGGCCTCCGGGCGCTCGAGCTGGTCGCAGCCGCGCGCGACGGCATGAGCGTGCAGGAGATCGCCGACGAGCTCGACGTGCACCGATCGATCGCCTCGCGGCTCCTGGCCACGCTCGCCGAGTTCCGCCTGACCACCCGCGGACAGGACAACCGCTACCGCCCCGGAGCCGGCCTGGCCGCTCTCTCGGCCGGCGTGCACCTCACCCTGCGCGAGGCCGCCGATCCGGTGTTGCGCGACCTCGCCGCCGAGTTGAACGCCACCGTCTCGCTGCTGGTCGTCGAGGGCGATGAGGCGGTCGCGCTCGCCGTCGTCGAGCCGCCGCGCGCCAACTACCTGATCTCGTTCCGCGCCGGCGGGCACCACCCACTGGGTCGCGGATCGGCCGGCGTCGCCCTGCTGGCCGCCGCCGCGCCCATTCCCGGCGAGGCGCCCGCGATCACCGAGGCCCGCAAGCGCGGATACGCGAGCACCTTCGGCGAGGTGGAGCCCGGTGCGTACGGGGTCGCCGTCCCGCTGCCGCCGACGCCCGGGATGCCGCGCGCCTGCCTCAACCTGATCACCCACCGGGTCGAGCTGGCCGAGGCCGCCCCGCCCACCCTGATCGCCGCGGCCGAGCGCCTCCACGCCACCCTCACCTCAATGTGACCTCACGGTCGCAATTCACCGCCTAATCGAGCGCTGAGCTCACATTGAGCGGGGCTGCCCCTTGCCCAAACACGTGCAGATAACGCATCCTGTTGTGCAGATATCGAGCATTGGAGTCGAGATGACCGTCAGCCAGGAGTCCACCGCACGCGAGGCAACCCTCAGCTCCGGGACCCACATCCACTACTACGAGGCCGGCGACGCGACCGCTCCGACCGTCGTCCTGCTGCACGGGTCGGGCCCCGGCGCCACCGGTTGGTCGAACTTCTCCGGCAACATCGGCGCCATCGCCGACGCCGGCTTCCACGTGATCGCCCCCGACATGCCCGGGTGGGGCAAGTCGTCCGCGGTCGCCACCGTCGACATGGACCACGACCAGGACCTGGTCGGCCTGCTCGACGCCCTCGGCCTGGACAGCGTTGCCCTGGTCGGCAACTCGATGGGCGCGCACACCGCCATCCGGTTCGCGACCCTGCACCCCGAGCGGATCACCCACCTGGTCACCATGGGCGCCTCGCTGGGCCGCGGCGCGGCCTCGCTGTTCGGCCCCGGCGACGGCCCCAGCGAGGGCCTCAAGGTGCTGGTTCGCGCCTACAAGGACGCCAGTCCGGAGAACATGAAGGCCCTGGTCGAGATCATGACCTACGACAAGGCCCGCTTCGCCACCCCCGAGCTGACCGGTGCCCGCTCGGCGGCCGCGCTGGAGCGCCCCGACCACCTGGCCAACTACGTCGCGGGCCTGGCCCACGGCGCGCCGATCCCGATCAAGGTCGACCGCTCGAAGCTGCCCGACATCGCCGTGCCGACCCTGCTGATCCACGGCAAGGACGACCGGGTGCTGCACTTCGAGGTCAGCCTCAACCTGCTCGCGAACATCCCGAACTCGCGCCTGGTGCTGCTGAACCGTTGCGGGCACTGGGCGATGATCGAGCACGCCGAGGAGTTCAACCGCCTGGTCGTCGACTTCCTCACCCACAACTGAGGGGCACGACGATGACCACCGCGACCCCCTCGGCGCTCGACGCCGACGTCATCATCATCGGCGCCGGCCCGGTCGGCCTGACCCTGGCCAACCTGCTCGGCATGCGCGGCCAGCGCGCGCTGGTCCTCGAGGCACGCGACGAGCTGATCGACTACCCGCGCGGCGTCGGCCTCGACGACGAGTCGGTGCGCACCCTGCAGACCGCGGGCCTGTGGGACGCCGTCCGCCCCTACACGGTGCCGCATCACGTGGTCCGCTTCGTCAACGGCAAGGGCCAGGTGCTGGCCACCAACGATCCGCGCACCGACGAATTCGGCCACCCCCGCAAGCACGGCTTCATCCAGCCGCTGGTCGACAAGGAGCTCGCCGCCGGCCTCGACCGCTTCGCCCACACCGACCTGCGCTTCGGGCACACCGTGGCCGGGCTGAGCGAGGACGACGGTCACGTCACCGTGACCGCCGAGCTCGCCGACGGCAGCACCACCGAGCTGCGCGCCGCCTACGTGGTCGGCTGCGAGGGCGGCCGCTCCTTCACCCGCAGCTGGATGGGCGTCGAGTTCGTCGGCAAGTCACCCTCCACGCGCTGGCTGGTCGTCGACGTCGAGAACGACCCGCTCGGCACCCCCTCGGTCTACCTGGGCGCCGACCCACGTCGGCCCTACGTCTCGATCGGCCTGCCGCACGGCATCCGCCGCTGGGAGTTCATGCTCTTCGACGACGAGGCCACCGAGCTGGTCGAGCAGCCCGAGTTCATGGCCCGGCTGCTGGCGCCGCACGTGCCGGACCCGAGCAGCCTGAACGTGATCAACCAGCGGGTCTTCACCCACCACGGACGGATCGCCTCGACGTTCCGCAAGGGCCGGGTGCTGATCGCCGGCGACGCCGCGCATCTGATGCCGGTGTGGCTGGGCCAGGGCTGGAACTCCGGCATCCGCGACGCCACCAACCTGGCCTGGAAGCTGACCGCTGTGCTCACCGGCCAGGCGAGCGAGCAGCTGCTCGACACCTACACCGATGAGCGGCACCAGCACGCCTTGGACATGATCGATGTGAACATGGCGGCCGGCGCGATCATGAAGTGCGGTCCGATCAAGGGCAGGCTCCGCGACCTGGCTGCGGCGGCACTCAACGTGGCGCCGTCCGCGAAGGCGTACTTCTCCGAGCTCCGGTTCAAGCCGATGCCGCGCTACGGCAAGGGCGTCGTCGTCGACCAGGCCACGCTGACGCCGGGCCGCAGCGACGCCAGCCTCAAGGGCGGGCGGCTGCAGCCGTTCATCGACAACGCCGCGTCGCTCTCCCCGGTGGGCCTGCAGTTCATCCAGCCGCGGGTGAACACGGCCACCAGCACCAACGCACTGCTCGACGACGTCCTCGGCGACTGGTGGACGCTCGCCTGTTGGGGCAACGATCCGTCGCGCCATCTCGGGCCCGCCGAGCTCGACCTCGTGCGTGCACACGGGATCCGGCTGGTGAGCATCATGCCGGAGACGCAACGCGGGTGGGCCGAGAAGGAGTTCGCCGACTCCCCCGTCCCGGTGACCGTGGTCGGGGACGTCGACGGTCGGCTCAAGTCGTGGTTCGACACCCGCGCCTGCGGCGTGGTGCTGCTGCGACCCGACCGGTTCGTGGCGGCCGCCTGCCTCGCCCAGCAGACCACCGCGGCCCTGCACGCCGCCCTCGCCTCGGCCTCCTACCGGACGCCCGGGCTCTCCCTGATCCCCGCAGCCGAAGGAGCATCCGCATGACGCTCGCCCTGACCTGCATGTCGCACAGCCCGCTTCTCGAGCACGGCGACCCGCCCGCCGAGGTCGTGGAGGCCGTCGAGGGCGCCTTCGCCACCGCCCGGGCCTTCGTCGCCGACTACCAGCCGACACTGGTCGTCTCGTTCGCCCCGGACCACTACAACGGCTTCTTCTACGACCTGATGCCGCCGTTCTGCATCGGCTACGAGGCCCTCGGCGTCGGCGACTACGGCACCACCGAAGGGCCGTTGGACGTGCCCACCGAGTTGGCCGAACGCCTTGCCCAGCACGTGATCGACGCCGACGTGGACGTCGCGATCTCGCGCCGGATGGAGGTCGACCACGGTGCGATCCAGCCCCTGGAGATCCTCTTCGGCGGCATCGACACCGTGCCCGCGATCCCGGTCTTCGTCAACGGCGTCGCCAAGCCGTTCACCCGGATGCGCCGGATCCGGCAGCTGGGTGCCGCGATCGGCTCCTTCCTCGCCGACCTCGACGAGCGGGTGCTGCTGATCGGCTCCGGTGGGCTGTCGCACGACCCGCCGGTGCCGCAGTGGGCGACCGCGAGCGAGCCGCAGCGCGCGATGCTGCTCAACGGTCGCCACCCCACCGCCGAGGCGCGCGACGCCCGCCAGCAGCGGGTGATCGAGACGGCGAAGGCCTTCGCTGCCGGCGAGGCTCCGATCCGCGACCTGAACCCGGAGTGGGACCAGGCGATGATGGACGCCTTCGCCTCCGGCGACCTGACCGCGCTGGACGCGATGACGCCGGATCAGATGACCGCCGACGCCGGCAACTCGGCACACGAGGTGCGCACCTGGCTGGCCGCCTTCAGCGCACTCTCCGCCGCCGGCTCGTACGAGGTGGCGTCGTCGTTCTACCGACCGATCCCGGAGTACATCGCCGGCTTCGGCGTCGTCACCGCCCGCTCAATGTGACCTCAGCGCGCACTTTCGCCCTCAAAGTCGACGCTGAGGTCACATTGAGCGGTTGCGCAACGCGAGATGCCCGCCGAGGAAGCCGGCACCGGCGGCGACCAGGTTGCCGGCCAGCGCGAGCCTGACCCCGGTTGCATGGTCGTCGCGGAGGCGCGCGACCAGGGAGCCGAGGAAGAGCAAGGTCGCGACGTCGGTGCTCAGCGAATGGATGGCACCGATCCGCCGGTCCTCGCCGTGCATGCCCGCCCAGTCCGCAGCACCTGCGAGCGCGGTCGGCACCGAGGCCGCCATGCCCAACCCGACCAGCAACGTAGCGCCGTTGCGCGCCCGCTCGCCGCCGGCGACGTCCAGCAACGACGCACTGAGCCAACACCCGAGCGTGACGTCGGTGAGCATCGGATGCACCGGATGGCCGAGCGCATCGGTATGGAAGACACTCCGCTGAGCCCACCGCAGCAAAGGCCCGTAGACCTTCGTCTGGACGTTCGCGACACCCTCCGCGACGGGGCTCTCGCCCACGGCCCGGAGCACGCGCTGCGGCAGCGACGACATCTCGTCAGCGTACGAAGAGTCGGCCCGGGGTTCATCCCGCACACTGAATAACCGCTGCCTCGACACGGCGGTAGGAACCGGTTGAGCACATCCTCGGCGGCGTGCATACTGGATCTCGCCTGCGACGCTGAGTTGCAGGAAGTGAGCCCGAGACCCGGCCGGACGACCGTGGCGCTCGGGTTTCGCGTGTCTCAGGGACTGCTCACACGGCTCGGACTTCGAGGACGACGGGCCTTACCCGCTCGCGCCACTCGCCCCCGCGTGCCCAGGACCACGCAATCGCATCCGGGATCGCCAGCAGCATCTCCGCGTGGCGGGGCAGGTGGTCGTAGGAGATCCGCGCACGAGCCCCGGCAGCGCGGGTGAGCTCGATCATCCTCGGCCGGTCCCAGCTGACCAGGGACTCGTCACGGTCGAAGATCACGCTGGCCTCAGGGTGCCTCGCCGCGTCGTCAACCAGAGCGGCAAGGCAACGCGCACGACGCTCCCTCTCTGTCCCGGCCCGACCCGCGTCGTAGATGACGGCGTGGATCCCGTCCAGCTCCCCGAGGTGGACGATGGCGTGGGCGATCTGGCGGCGCCGAGAGTCCCCTTCGTCCTTCATGTGGAGGGAACGCTGTCGCGGCAGGACCAGAGCGCTCAGCTCGTTGCGTGGCAGGGCGAGTCGAGGGCGCGGACCTGACGCGACTGCCACCAGGTAGCCCTTGGCCTTCGACTCGTCCACGTAGAAGTGCATGCCCACCCGATGCTCTCCTCGCGTCCTCGCTGATCGCCTGGCTGCTCGGTCGAACCGTCCCTCCACCTCGGGCCTCTTCCCGACCGCCAGCCCGAGGTCGGCATCCAGCAAGCTATCCCGTCGCTGCGGCGTTGTCTCACGCCCATCCACAGGCGCACACACTGCGACTGCGTACTCATGTGCGGAATCGTTCTCACCCTTTGCGGACGAGGTCCCGCGACGGTCGGCGCGTAACCGCGACGCCTGCAAGGATCATGGTGACGCTGGCCTCGCCCCCACACGCAGCGTGAGCGCGGGCGCCTTCCCTCGCCACCCCACAGCCCCAGGAGCCCTGATGCCGAAGCTTCCCCTCCACATCGGCCACGATCTGGAGACCGGTGACCCGTTCCTGCTGGACGGCGCGAAGTTCAACCGGCACACCTTCTGGTGCGGTCAGAGCGGGTCCGGCAAGACCTATGCGCTGGGCGTGATCCTGGAGCAGCTGCTGCTCGACACCGGTCTTCCGTTGTTGGTGCTGGACCCGAACTCCGACTACGTGCACCTAGGCACCCCGCGCGAGGACGCGGCGCCGGATGCGGCGCAGCGACTGACCGCGTGCGACGTCCGCGTCTTCGGTGCGCGCGAGAAGGACGGCGCCGCGCTGCGGGTGAGGCTCACGGAGCTGGACCTGCCGGCCCGCGCCGCAGTCCTGCGCCTCGATCCGGTCGAGGACGCCGAGGAGTACCAGGTGTTGCGCGAGCTGGACGCGGCCTACGGCGGCCAGGACGGCGCCGAGATGATGCGCTCGCTCATCTCTTCCGCAGAGCCTGCTCGGCAACGCCTGGCTCGCCGCATCCAGAACCTTGCCGTGGACGACTGGGACGTGTGGGCACGTGGCGGCACGGGCGTGGAGGCGACGGTGATGCAACGCCCCGACGCCATGGTCCTCGACCTCGGGGGCTTCCGGTTCGCCGAGGAGCCGGCGGCCGCCGCCCTCGCCGTCCTGGACCGGCTCTGGCAGTCCCGCGCGGAGCGCTCGCCGGTGCTGATCGTGATCGACGAGGCACACAACATCTGCCCGGCCGAGCCGACGACGCCGTTGCAGCGCGCCATCGTCGACCGGCTGATCCAGATCGCCGCAGAGGGCCGCAAGTACGGGCTGTGGCTCCTGCTCTCCACGCAGCGGCCGTCCAAGATCCACCCGCAGGTGCTCTCCCAGTGCGACAACCTCGCGCTGATGCGCACCAACTCCCCCGCCGACCTCGACCACATCGGCCGGTTCTTCGGTGCCACCCCGCGTCACCTGCTCGACACCGCGCCCACCGCCGCCCAGGGGCAGGTCCTCTTCTCCGGCGGCTTCGTCGCCGAGCCCCGGCGCGCGCAGATGGGCGTGCGGCTCACCCCCGAAGGCGGCTCGGACGTGGCGGTCCCGCCCACGCGCGGAGCCTGAGGGGGCGCGCATCCTCCTCTAGGTGCATCACAGCCCAAGCAGCGCCGCTGGGACCACCGCGATCCCGTCCGGGCGCCGATAGGCATCACATCCAGTGGTCACCACCACGGCGTCCAGCAGGTCCTCGCCCAACTGGTCTCGAAGCCAGAGCAGGTGGCGCACATCAGCATCGCCAACGGTCGCTGACAACTTCACTTCCACTGCTAGGACACGGGAGTCGTCACGGACCACGAGGAAGTCGATCTCTCGCTCTCCGCCTTTAGTTCGAAGGTGCCGCACCTTGGCCTTCAACGACGATGGCAGGCAGGCCGGGCAACAGTTCGTCGAGTTCGTCGTCAATGACCCGACGCCGGTAACCGGACACAGCGGAAGAAGTCCTCGGCATAGAGCCACACTGCCATTCGCCGACTAGTTACGCTACAAATCGTCGCCCTCGAGCACTACAGATCGACGGATGATGCCATGTGCCTCACGCTGCCGCCGTCAGACCAGCACGAAGCTCAAGCAGACCACCGGCGTCTCGTCGGTGACGGCGACGCCGGCCCGCCGCCAGTAGTTGAGGTGTCCCTCGCGCCACTCCGCCAGGTCGGCATCGCCCTCACCCTCGGAGTGCGCGAACGACCACGGGACGTCGACGAACGGCACCACCTCGACGGCGGTCACCTCCACGGTGGCGATCGAGCGGCCGTCGTCGTCCAACAGGGCCAGTCGCTCACCGACGGTCTCGATCGCCTCGCCGTCCTCTTGGTACTCGCTCACCAAGCCCGCCGTCGCCCGCTTCTTGCCGGCGAGCACGAGGCTGTTGAGCCGCTCGCGCAGCTCACCCGACGTGCCAAGCTCCAGCGCGCGGAGTCCATCGATCCTGGGCCACGTCATCGGTCCCTCCCTCTCCGTACCTCGACAGCGAACAGATTGCGAGGAACCTCAGCCTCACGCCCCCGACATACTCCCGCAAGAGCCATCCCTCCGGCACCACATGCAGCGCCTCGCCGCCGGTCGCCTTCGTCGCGATCGTCGGCGCCACCGCGCAAAGGGCTCCAGGTCTGCTGCGGCCTGCGAATGCGCTGTGGTCGCATCACGCACCAGCCTGCGAGGAGAACAGCCTCCACTCACCCTCCGAGACGACCTCCACGGTGCCGTCGACGACCGTGATCGCGGTCTGGTCGTCGATGGCGTAGGCGGGGCCGGCAATGCCGCCGGCCCATTGCTCTGCCTCGGCCATCGAGTTGCCCGGCATGCCGTCGGGACCAAGATGGGGAAAGACCGAGAAGTCGACGACGCCCAGCGTGCGGTCGTCACCACTCGGCGGTCGCCACTGGATGAACTCTTCGCCGACGTCGGGGGTCAGCACCATGCTTCCCGCACTCAGGCCCACCCAGACCGTGTCGGTCAGCGACGGGATCAGGTCAGCCAGCCCGGACTCCCGCATCCAGTGGCACAGGTAGAGGACGTCGCCGCCGGCCACCAGGAGGACGTCCGTCTCTCGGACCAGCGGCACCCAACGCTCTTCAGCGATGCTCGGCAGCGCGGTGAGCTCCAGGACGCCGACGGACTTCCAGCCCAGGTCCACCATCGGGTTCTCGGACTGGCCGCTGATGAAGTTCCACGCCCTCGTGCCCGGGCCGACCCCCGGGTGTCCGTACATCGCCGTGGGGATGCAGAGGGCGGTCGCATCCGCAATCGGCTTGCCCAGCTGGTCGACCAGCGCCGCGCGAATGCTCGCGTTCGTGACGCCGCCGGAGGTGAGGAGGAGCTTCACGGAGTCTCCCGACGAGAGGTGGAAGGGTTGACGTGCTGACCGGTGACCCGTCTCCGAATCATCGCCGTACGCCCAGACCCGGCAGCGGGTGCGCGAGGTGAAGCCGCGATGGATTCTGACAATGACCGCCTGAGCGTGTGGCCAGCGGACATCGCCGAAGACGACGAGCCCGTTAGACCTCTCAAGTCGGAGCGCTCCGCGATGCGAAGCTAGATAACGGCGCACTACCCTTGAAGTTCACCTAAGAGGTAACGATACTGAACCTGTTATGCGAACTTCGTCATCACCGCTGTTGCCGCTCCTGAGATCAAGGGTCCAGGGCGACCTGCTGGCGCTCGTGTACCTGAACCCTGGCGAGGAGTACAGCATCACCGAGGTCGCGAACCGCATCGGTGCCTCCGTGAAATCCGTCCACCAGGAGGTCACCCGCCTAGTGGCATCAGGACTGCTGGCCGACCGGAAGGTCGGTACTTCCCGGCTAGTCCGCGCCGTCGAAGACTCGCCTCTCACTCGTCCGTTGACCGACTTGTTGGCCGTCACGTACGGCCCGCTTCCTGTTCTCACCCGTGCGCTCCGCGGAATCGACGGCATTGAGCAGGCGTTCATCTACGGTTCGTGGGCCGCGCGTTACAACGGCGAACCGGGGACGGTGCCAGCCGACGTGGATGTCCTGGTCATCGGTGATGTCGACCCCGACGAGCTCGACGATCGCGCCCGCGAGGCCGAAGCCGTGCTCCGGCGCGAGGTCAACATCCGACGGCTGCGTCCTGCCACCTGGAAGCGCCAGGAAGACCCGTTTGTGGTGACGGTGAGATCGCGCCCTCTGGTCGCGTTGCACCTGATCCCCGAGGGGAGTGCTGCATGAAGTGGCAACAAGGTCGAGCTGCGATCGACAGGATGATCGCCGACGGAGAGCTTGAACATGTCCAGGCGAGCCGCGATCACGCCGACCGATTGCTCACCCAGGCGCGACGGCACCTCGAGTCCGCTGAGTCGACCTGCGCCTCAGAACCGGAAGGTGCCTACGGCACGTTGTACGACGCTGGCCGCAAAGCGCTGTGGGCGATCTTGGCCAACCAGGGGCTGCGACCAACCTCGAAGGGCGGGCACCTCGCGGTCTATCACGCAGTGAGAGCCCAACTCGACCCACCGATGGGGCAACAACTGCGGCCCTTCGACCGCATGCGGCGCCAGAGGCACGACGCCGAGTACCCGCAGATCGACACACCTGAGCTCCACCCCGACGACATCCGCGACGACCTTCCCAAGATCAGCGAGATCGTCGACATCGCCGAACGAGTCCTCGACAACATGTCGGTCTACTGACCCTCCACCCCGTTCTCGACAGGGGTGTGCGGAGAGGGCGCCGCCACAGCGACTCCGTTGGGGCTCGAAGCGTGACGAGGCCGCCGGAACTACAACTGTCACTTCACCAGATAGTCGCGGCGGGCAAGACCCCTGCGTGCGGCGTAACGGAAATTCGACTTGATTGTCTGGACGAGAGGCATGCGCCCGAGTCGAAATCTGAATCGCCACCGATGCTGTACCGGGTGCAGATGCTATGGATACTCCCATTTCTGGTTACCTTGCCAGATGTGAGGGACATGGCAGAGGAACTGCGGGGCAGACCTGTTCGCCGACTGGAGGCGTTTATCGTGCGCACCCCCGGGTCAGGGCGAATTCCCTCGACAGTGACCTGGAACGCCTCAGCGCTAGGGACTGCTGCACCGATAGGTGACACCGAAGGGTTTCGCCCGCGACCGAGGGTCGTTGGAAGGCTGGCCGGAGTCGAGCACCGGCTGCATCACCTTCATCTGCTTCATTTGCTTCATCAGCCCTCGTGTGTGCTGCTCAACCTCACCCAAGTACCACCGCTGAAGCGGTCCTGGATACAACCACGCAACCGTAACGACCGCAGCGACTCTCACCACCGGCACGGCAACAACCCGGAGTAGTCCTCGGCATCGAACACATCCACGTTCCCAGGATGACGACCGCCACCGACAGATTGAGGCACACGACTCTGGTTGAAGGTGTGTCGTTCCTCGTGCGTCCGATGGCCGGTCCAGGGGGTCTGCCCCATTTCATGACTCGCGGAGCCGGGTGCCTGCTGAGTCGGCTACGCGAGGAACCGCGACCACGGTTCGACAGCCGGTGCGCTTTCGAGGAGGAACACGTTCTCGTGGTGCGGAATGAGCCCGCCTTACCGCCGCAAGTGCACGTCATCCTGCCCAGGAAACAGCAACCAGAGGCCAGCCTGTCGGCCGCGTACACCACCCCAGCGGGCACCAGCCCGCAGGCTGCCGATGCCAACCACATGCCGTACCGCCCAGACCGCCTCCCAGCCCCGCTCCCCCGCAGCGCTGACTATCGTGGAGTCGATGATCACCCGCCGCGAAGCCGCCCAACGCCTGGACATCTCCTTGGAGATGGCCTCGCGGCACGGCCTGCCCTCGACCCTCACCGAAGCCCAGCTGAACGAGATCGAGGAGAACCCGCCGCCGTGGCTGGTTCAGTCCCGCGCCAATCGGACCGGCAAGAAGCCGGTCTGGGTCGACCTGGTGTGCGTCGTCTGCGGAATCGCCGAGAAGGCAAGGCCGAAGAAGTGGTGGCCCACGTTCACCTACGTCAGCTGTGACTCACACGACCCCTCCAGCCTGCCGCCGGCACACGCCGGCGAGGTGCGCGCGGAGATCCCGGGCGTCGGCGGCCGCTTCACCGGTTGGGTCGACACACCCGTGGACTGATCCG
>NZ_BAAALG010000009.1:268628-277620 GCF_039528155.1 Nocardioides dubius
GGAGTTGAACCCCCACGTCCTTTCGGACACACGGACCTGAACCGTGCGCGTCTGCCTATTCCGCCACTCGCGCTTGAAGCAAGGGAAACGTTAGCCCACGATCCGCGAATCGCCCAAACCGCGGGGACGATCCACCCTCCGGCCACCGCGACCCCGATACGATCTGCGTTGTCTACGGCCTCGTTCCTGCGTGTGGCCGAACGGTCGAGCGCCCGTAGATGAGAGGCTGCCTGGGCACAGGGGGCCCGGTACGACCGCACGTACAACCGAGAGCAACCAAGAGAGAGGAGGCGCGCATGAGTGGACTCCAGAAGTTCGAGAACCGCCTGGAGCAGTTCATCTCCGGTGTCTTCGCGCGCGCCTTCCGCAGCGCGGTCCAGCCGGTGGAGATCTCGGCGGCCCTGCAGCGCGAGGTCGACAACAACGCGCAGATCCTCAGCCGCGACCGCCGTCTAGTGCCCAACACCTTCCACGTCGAGCTCAGCGACGCCGACTTCGACCGGCTCGCCCCCTTCGACAGCACGCTCTCGGCCGAGCTCACCAACACCCTGCGCGACCACGCCGACCAGCAGTCCTACGTCTTCCCGGGTCCGGTCAGCATCGAGTTCGAGCAGGCCGACGACCTCACCACCGGCCGCTTCCGGGTCCGCAGCGCCGCCCAGGCGAAGGTCACCACACACGCCACCGAGACCCAGTACGGCCGCGCCGAGGCGCTCCTCGAGGTCAACGGCGTCCGTCACCCGCTCAACCCGCCCGGCCTCGTCGTCGGGCGCGGCACCGACGTCGGCCTGCGGATCAACGACCCCGGCATCAGCCGCCAGCACATCGAGTTCCGCGTCGAGCACACCGGCGGCGACCCGAACGTGGAGGTCTACGACCTCGGCTCCACCAACGGCATGCTGGTCGACGGCCACAAGGTCGCCAGCGCCACCCTGCACGACGGCTCGCACGTCAAGATCGGCACCACCGTGCTCACCGTCCGCCTGGTCCGGGAGGCAACCCGATGAGTGAACTGACGCTCTTCCTCGTCCGCCTCGCCTACCTGGCGATCCTGTGGATCTTCGTGCTGTCGGCGATCAGCGTGATCCGCACCGACATGTACGGCGCCCGGATGCCCGCCTCCGCCCAGCCCCGCGCCAACAAGCCGGGCAAGCAGCCGAAGAACCCGCCGCGACGCCGCGGCTCACCCACCCACGTCGCCGTCGTCGAGGGTCCCAACGCCGGTGCCCGCGCCGACCTGTCCCAGGCTCCGATCCTGATCGGCCGCGGCCCGGACGCCGCGATCCGCCTCGACGACGACTACGTCTCCACCCGGCACGCCCGGATCGCCCTCTCCGGCGACCAGTGGTTCGTCGAGGACCTCGGCTCCACCAACGGCACCTACGTCGGCGCCGCCCGCATCACCCAGCCCACCACCCTCGCGCTCGGGATCCAGGTCCGCATCGGCAAGACGGTCCTCGAGTTGAGGAAGTGACGCGTTGACCGCCACCGACTCCACGGGCAGCGCCCTGCAGCTGGCCTTCTCCGCCCTCTCCGACGTCGGCAGGGTGCGCAAGGACAACCAGGACTCCGGATACGCCGGCCCCTGGCTGCTCGCGGTCTGTGACGGCGTCGGCGGCGCAGCCCGCGGCGACATCGCCTCTTCCACCGCCATCCAGCAGCTGCGGCGCATCGACGTCGCCCCCGGCGACGACCTGCTCGGCCTGGTCGCCGGTGCCCTGCACCGCGCGCACGACCGGATCTCCGAGCTGGTCGACGAGGACCCGAACCTCTCCGGCACGTCCACCACCGCCACCCTGGCCCTCTTCGACGGCGCCCGGCTCGGCATCGGCCACGTCGGCGACAGCCGCGCGTACCTGCTGCGCGACGGCGTGATGAGCCAGCTCACCCGCGACCACACCTTCGTCCAGTCGCTCATCGACGAGGGCCGGATCACCGAGGCCGAGGCGCGGGTCCACCCGCACCGCAACCTGATCCTCAAGGCGGTCGACGGCGTCCACGAGACGGAGCCCGACCTCTTCACCGTCGACCTCGCCGCCGGCGATCGCATCCTGCTGTGCAGCGACGGCGCCAGCGGCGTCCTCGACGACGACCAGCTGGCCGCGATCCTCGGCGACGGCACCGTCGACTACGCCGCCGTCGAGCTGGTCCGCGCCAGCCTGGAGGCCGGCTCCACCGACAACGTCACCTGCGTGGTCGCCGAGGTCTCCGCCCAGCCCGTCACCGACCAGCCGCCGATGCTGGTCGGCGCCGCCGCCGACCTCCCGCGCCGCGGCCTCACCCAGCGCGCCGGCCGCCTGCTCGGCCACCGCTCCACCGAGGCCGACGAGTACGAGCAGATGCCGGCCGACGCCCCCGCGAACGCCATCCCCAGCGACCCGATCGACCCCGAGATCGCGCGCTACGCACCGCGCCCGCCGCAGCGCTTCACCTGGCTGAAGATCCTCGGCGTCCTGGTCATCCTGGCCAGCCTCGCCTGGGCCGGTGCCGCCGCGCTCTACGTGCTCTCCCAGCGCCAGTACTACATCGGCGTCCACGACGACCAGGTCACCATCTTCCGCGGCGTCGACTACTCGGTCCCGTTCGTCGACCTCTCCACCCCGGTCGAGACCTTCGACCTCACCCTGGACGAGATCTGCGCCTACCAGGCCAACGACATCCGCGAGGGCATCAAGGCGGAGAGCCTCTCCGCCGCCCAGCGCACCGTGACCGAGCTCCAGTCCGCCTCCGAGTGCATCAGCGACGACGACTCCGTGGACCCGACCGGACCCACCGGACAGGGTTGATCCCGATGTCGCAGACCGGAGCCTTCCTCGGATTCGTTCACCGCCGCCGCCGCGGCGCTGAGCTCTTCCTGCTGATCCTCGCCCTCGCCGTCGGCCTGGGCGCGTATGCCGCCGTCGGACTCGGCGTCAACGACGAGGTCCCCGCCGACATCATGGTCTACGGCGGCTGGCTGACGGCGCTCTCGATCGCCGCGCACATCGCCGTGCGGATCACCGCCCCCTACGCCGACCCCGTGCTGCTGCCGGTGGTCACCGCGCTCAACGGCCTCGGCCTGGCGATGATCTACCGCCTCGACCTGGCCCGCGACACCGAGCTCGCCCGGCAACAGCTGACCTGGATGACGATCGGCGTCGGACTCTTCGTGCTCACGCTGGTCTTCCTGCGCGACCACCGCGTGCTGCAGCGCTTCACCTACACGGCAGGCCTCAGCGCGATCGTGCTGCTGATCATGCCGATGCTGCCGGTGATCGGCACCAGCATCCACGGCGCCCGGATCTGGGTCCGGCTCGGCCCGATCAGCTTCCAGCCGGGCGAGGTCGCCAAGGTGCTGCTGGTGGTCGCCTTCGCCGGCTACCTGGTGCTGCACCGCGACGCGCTCGCCCTGGCCGGACGCCGGCTGCTCTTCGTCGACCTGCCCCGTGGCCGCGACCTCGGCCCGATCCTGTCGATGTGGGCGGTCAGCCTGGCGATCCTGGTGCTGCAGCGCGACCTCGGCTCATCGCTGCTCTTCTTCGGCATCTTCCTGACCATGCTCTACATCGCCACCGAACGGCCGGGCTGGCTGGTCGTCGGTGCCGCGATGTTCTTCAGCGGCGCCCTGGTCGCCTACCAGCTCTTCGGCCACGTCCAGGCCCGGGTCTCCGCCTGGACCGACCCCTTCGCCAGCTGGGACACCGGATCGCAGCAGGTCGGCAACTCGCTCTTCGGGATGGCCTGGGGCGGCCTGCTCGGCCGCGGCCTCGGTCAGGGACGCCCCGAGCTGACGTCGTACTCGGAGTCCGACTTCATCCTCTCCGCGATCGGCGAGGAGCTCGGACTCACCGGCGTGATGGCGGTGATCCTGCTCTACGGCCTGATCGTCGAGCGCGGCCTGCGCGCCGCCCTGGTCTGCCGCGACGGCTTCGGCAAGCTGCTCGCCAGCGGTCTGGCGCTGGTGATGGCGCTGCAGGTCTTCGTGGTCATCGGCGGCGTCACCCGACTGATCCCGCTGACCGGTCTGACCACCCCGTTCCTCTCCTACGGCGGCTCGTCGCTGGTCACCAACTGGGTGATCATCGCGTTGCTGCTGCGCGTCTCCGACCAGGCCCGGCGCCCGGTGCCGGACCTCTCCGGCGACTCCGAGACCGAGGACGCCGCCGAGCAGACGCAGGTGGTCAAGCTATGAACAAGCCGATCCGCACCATGTCGGTGTTCTGCCTCTTCCTCTTCCTGGCGCTGCTGCTCAACGTGACGTGGGTGCAGTACATCAAGGCCGGCGAGTACAACGACAGCGGACTCAACGCCCGGGTCAAGGACGAGACGCTCTCCCGGGAGCGCGGCGCGATCCTGGTCGCCGGCCGCCCCGTCGCCGAGTCGCGCCCCTCCGACGACCGGTACAAGTTCCAGCGGGTCTACCCGTACCGCCCCTACCTGTACGCGCCGCTCACCGGATACTTCGCGCTGGCCCGCTCCACCCTGCTGGAGAACAGCCAGAACAAGCTGCTCAGCGGCGACGACGACCGGCTCTTCGTGAACCGCCTGGTCGACCTGGTCAACAACGCCTCGCCCAAGGGCGGCAACGTCTCGCTGACCATCGACCCGGCCGCGCAGCGTGCCGCCTACGACGGTCTGGCCGCGCTCGGCGACAACGTGCAGGGCGGCGCGGTGGCGATCGAGCCCAGCACCGGCAAGGTGCTCGCGATGGTCTCGCTGCCTAGCTTCAACCCGAACAAGTTCGCCGACCACGACACCGCCGCCGTCGACGCCTACGACAAGGCCATGCAGACCCGCGCCGACAAGCCGCTGCAGAGCCGCGCCACCAAGATCCGGCTCTCCCCCGGCTCGGTCTTCAAGCTGGTCACCGCCGCCGCCGCGATCGAGTCCGAGGGCTATGACGCCGAGTCGCTGGTCCCCGGCGGCCCGAGCTACAAGCTGCCCGGGACCAACATCAGCATCAACAACGGCGGCCGGAGCTGCGGCAGCAACCAGATCCCGCTGACCCAGGCGCTCGAGCAGTCCTGCAACACCACCTTCCTCGCGCTGGCGAATCAGGTGGGCCACGAGAAGATGCTGGAGCAGGCCGAGAAGTTCGGCTTCAACAACGGCAACCTGCTGCGCGACTTCGCCGAGAGCGAGCAGTCCGCCAGCAGCTACCCCACCGGCGACATCTCCGACGACTTCCTCGCCAAGACCGGCATGGGCCAGCAGGACGTGCAGGCCACGCCGCTGCAGATGGCGATGGTGGTGGCCGGGATCGTCAACGACGGCGTGGTGATGCGCCCCTACCTGGTCGACCAGGTGCGCTCCCCCGACCTCGACGTCCTGGAGACGGCCGAGCAGGAGGAGTTCAGCCGGGCGATCTCGCCGTCCACGGCCAGCGAGCTGCGCAAGATGATGGTCAACACCGTCGACCGCGGCACCGCCTCGGTCGCCCAGATCCCTGGCGTCCGGGTGGGCGCCAAGACCGGCACCGCGGAGAACTGCGCGGGCTGCCAGAACTACTCGTGGTTCGTCTCCTACGCCTCCGAGGGCGGCCAGGAAGTGGCCGTCGCGGTGATGGTGCAGAAGTCGAACGCAAGCGTCGTGTCCGGGAGCGGACAGGCCGGACCGATCGCTCGGGCGATCATGGACGCGGTGATCAAGTGACACCGTCACGAAGGAATGGGTTGAGATGACGAACGACGAACCGACCCTGGTCGGCGGCCGCTACGAGCTCGGCGAGCTTCTGGGTCGTGGCGGCATGGCGGAGGTCCGCAAGGGCACCGACTCGCGCCTGGGGCGCGTGGTCGCGGTCAAGCGTCTGCGCACCGATCTGGCCAGCGATGCCACGTTCCAAGCGCGGTTCCGCCGTGAGGCGCAATCCTCGGCCTCGCTCAACCACCCCGCCATCGTCGCGGTCTACGACACCGGCGAGGAGATGTCCGACCAGGGCGTCGCCCAGCCGTACATCGTGATGGAGTACGTCGCCGGCCGCACCCTGCGCGACATCCTGCGCGAGGGCCGCAAGATCCTGCCGGAGCGTGCCCTGGAGATCACCTCCGGCGTGCTCTCCGCCCTCGACTACTCGCATCGCGCCGGCATCATCCACCGCGACATCAAGCCCGCGAACGTGATGCTGACGCCGGGCGGCGATGTCAAGGTGATGGACTTCGGGATCGCCCGCGCGGTCTCCGACGCATCCACCACGATGACCCAGACCGCGGCCGTGGTCGGCACCGCGCAGTACCTCTCCCCGGAGCAGGCGCGCGGCGAGACCGTCGACTCCCGCTCCGACGTCTACTCCACCGGCTGCCTGCTCTACGAGCTCCTCACCGGCCGTCCGCCGTTCGTCGGCGACTCCCCGGTCGCGGTGGCCTACCAGCACGTGCGCGAGCCCGCGACGCCGCCGTCGACGTTCGACACCGAGCTGCCGCCCGAGGTCGACGCGATCGTGATGAAGGCGCTCGCCAAGCGCCTCGAGGACCGCTACCAGAGCGCCGCCGCGATGCGCACCGACATCGAGCGCTACCTGGCCGGACGTCCGGTCGCCGCACCCGCCGTCGCCGCGACGCCGCCCGCCGCGGCCACCACCTACCTGCCGCAGCAGACCGCGGCCACGGCGCCCGCCGAGGAGGAGGAAGAGCCCAAGAAGCGCACCGGGCTGTGGATCCTGATCGGCGCGCTGGTGCTGGCGATCATCGCGGGAACCGCGTGGGCGCTGACCCGCGGCGGTGACGACGAGCCGGCCGACGTGCAGGTGCCCACGGTGATCGGCGAGAAGCAGGCCGACGCCGAGCGACTGCTCAGTCGTGAGGGCTTCGACTACAAGATCACCGAGACGCCGCATGCCGACGTCGACGCCGGCCTGGTCTACGACGTCGCCCCGAACCAGGGTGAGTGGGTCTCGCCCGACACCGTGGTCGAGCTCTTCGTCTCCACCGGGCCCGCTCCGGTGGAGGTCCCCGACCTGATCGGGGAGAAGAAGAGCGACGCTGCGCAACAGCTGCGCGACCTCGGCCTGAGAGTCCGCTTCGAGGACCGCGACACCGACGATCCCAAGGGCCAGGTGCTCGACCAGAGCATCGCGGAGGGCGAGATGGTGCCGCCGGGCACCGCGATCGTGCTGGGCATCTCCGACGGCCCCAACGAGGTCCCGTTCGTGGTCGGCATGAAGCAGGCCGCCGCCGAGCAGCGACTGCGCGACGCCGGCTTCCGGGTCTACGTGGTGGAGAGCGACGACACCACCGAGCCGGCCGGCACCGTGATCGACCAGTCCTCCGAGGAGGGCGAGACCGCCGACCAGGGCACCGAGATCCGGATCACCGTCTCGACCTACGTGGAGCCCACCGAGCCGCCCACGGACGAGCCGACCGACGACCCGACGGATCTGCCCACTGATCTGCCCACGGACCCGACGAACGACGAGTTCCCGCGACTGGCCCCCGGCCACAACCGGGACTGACCACAGCCCGATCCGCTGCCGCGCTGGATCTGAGGACTCAGGAGTCCTCGGGGTCCAGCGCGGTGGCGTATTCCAGGGCGCGCAGGCCGGAGTAGGCCGGCGCCACCACGCGCTCGCTCTGGTCCATCTCCCAACCGATCGCGATCGACGGGTCGGCCGCCTGCGAGCGGTAGTAGGACAGGTACGGGTCTCCGTCGATGCCGGCCTCGAGGACGTCCGGGTCGCCGACCGCCTCGATCACGAACGGCTGCGGGTACGGGATGCCCTGCAGCTCGACGGAGTTGCCGGCGCACTTGATGCCGGTGGTGGAGACCAGGCGCTGTCCCTGCACGGTGATCGCGCGGGCACCGGAGCGCCACATGGCGTTGACGACGGCCTGGATGTCCTGCTGGTGGACGATCAGCAGGTTGATGTTCTCGTCCGACGTCTCGCGGACCTCCGAGGGCGAGTCGGAGAGCACGACCCGCAGCCCGCTGCCCTGCACGTGGCCGAAGCCGGCGGGGCCGGCGAGCCGCTCGGCCTTGCGGCGCTCGGTGCGCACGGAGCGGTCCTGGACCAGGCCGGTGAGCCGGTCGACGTCGCGGTTCAGCTCGGCCGCGCGGTCCTCCAACTGCTGGTACTGCTTGCTCTCGCTGCGGACCAGGCTGGCGAGGTCGTCGTTGCGCCCTGGGCGCAGGTCGGTACCGTCACTGGAGTTCGCGCTCGACCAGAAGAGCATCCCGGCGCAGCCGAAGACGAGGGGGGTGGCGATGCGCCACTTCCTCATTTTCCGGCGGTGCCCGTGATTGCTTGCGGTCATGACGACTACGCTAACCGGGTGCGCAATGCGGCGATGCATCGCGCCCCCGAAGATCAGAGGAGAGTTTGGTGGCCAAGACCAAGGACACGTTCGTCGATCCCGACGCGCAATCCGGTCCGATTTTCTCGGTTCGCTTCCTGCTGGCGATCCTGCTGGTCGCTGCCGGCATCGCCTATGTGGTGATCTGGACGCTGTATGTGCGCGAGGTCCGGCTCGAGGGAACCGACCCCAAGACGCTGATCCCGGGGATGAAGAAGCTCGACGACTGGAACTGGGCGATCGGCTTCGGCTCGCTGCTGCTCGGTCTGGCCATCGCCGCGCACCCGTCGACCCCGCTGGGCCGCGGCCGCGGCGTGGTGGTCGGCATGCTGGGCTGCTTCTTGATCGGCCTGCTGTGGATCTGCACGTTCTACGTCTTCGCCGACAACGCCCACGACCTGTGGCTGTTGACCGACCTCGGTCAGCTCAACCTGATCGTCGGGATCGGCTTCATGGCCGTGGGATTCACCTACGCCACGCGCTGGGAGTGATCCCCCGGCTGCACCCCGCAGCCCCTGTTCTGACCGGAAGCCCGCTGTTATCCACAGCGGGCTTCCGCCGTTTCAGGCTGTGGGGAAATTCCTCCACAGGTCCCTCCACAGCGGTGAATAACAGGTGTGTAGTTCTCCACAGGCTTTATCCACAGTGGGGATAACTCCCGGGAATCGGCACGGCCGACGCACCGGTCCAGCAGACGCGAAGCGCCCCGTGACCCTGAGGTCACGGGG
>NZ_BAAALG010000010.1:0-18767 GCF_039528155.1 Nocardioides dubius
GGCTCCGCAACCACCGGCTCCGCAACCACCGGCTCCGCAACCACCGGCTCCGCAACCACCGGCTCCGCAACCACCGGCTCCGCAACCACCGGCTCCGCAACCACCGGCTCCGCAACCGCCCGCACCGCAGCCGCCCCAGCGCGAGCAGCGTCCCGCCTGGGGCCCGCCGCTGACCCCGGCCCCGCAGCCCGCCCAGCCCCCAACCAGGCCCCCAGCCAGCCAGCCGGCCGACGGCGCGACCCTCGCGCGCAGCGCCCCAGGACGCCGGATCGCGGCGTCGGGGTGGCGGCTCACCTTCGACACCGGCGACACCGTGATGGTGGCCGGGCTGACCCTGGTCGGGCGCAGCCCGGAGGGGCGTCCGGGCGAGCCGGTGCGGCACGCCGTCGCCCTGCCCTCACAGGACATGTCGCTGTCGAAGACCCACGCCCAGTTCCATCTCGCCGGTGATGGTGCCCTGGTGGTCACCGACCGCGGCTCCACGAACGGCTCGATCCTGATCCGCCAGGGCGTGTCGCGAGACCTCACGGCGGGTCGTCCGTTCACCCTGTTGCCGGGGGATCGGGTGCTCTTCGGAGATCGAGCCGCCACCGTCGGCCAGGAGAGCCAGTGACACGTCAGCACAACACGAACAGGAGGCAGGCATGGCAGTGATCGAAGCCAGGGGCCTGGGCAAGAGCTACAAGGGGAAGGTGGCCGTCAACGGACTCTCCTTCGACGTCAGGCCCGGCACGGTCACCGGATTCCTGGGGCCCAACGGCTCCGGCAAGTCCACCACCATGCGCCTGATGCTCGGCCTCGACCGCGGGCACGGCACCTGCACCTTCGACGGCAGGCCGTTCATCGAGTACCGCAACCCGATGCGTGAGGTGGGTGCGCTGCTCGAGGCGAAGCCGTTCCACCCGACCCGCACCGCGCGCAACCACCTGCGGATGCTGGCCACCGCCAACGACATCCCGGAGGGGCGCGTCGACGAGGTGCTGGCGATCGTGGGTCTCTCCGACGTCGCGGGCAAGGCCCCGAGCACCTTCTCCCTGGGCATGGGTCAGCGTCTGGGGCTCGCCGCGGCGCTGCTCGGCAACCCGCACACGTTGATCCTCGACGAGCCCGCCAACGGCCTCGACCCGCAGGGCATCCGCTGGATGCGCGACCTGCTGAAGGCCTTGGCCTCCGAGGGGCGCTCGGTCTTCGTCTCCAGCCACCTGCTCTCCGAGATGGCGCTGATGGCCGACGAGCTCGTGGTGATCGGCCGCGGCCGGATGATCGCGAACGGGCCGGTCTCCGACTTCACCAGCCGGGCCGCGGGCAACCACGTGGTGGTGCGCACGCCGCAGGCGCACGACCTGGCCGCCCTGATCGGGCAGCGGTTGGCCGGGGTGGGCAGTGTGCAGGCGACCGAGCCCGGCGTCGTCCAGGTGACCGGCCTGGACGCCAGCGCGATCGGCGACCTGGCGTTCGAGAACCAGATCCGGCTGCACGAGCTCTCCACCCACACCGCCAGCCTCGAGGAGGCGTTCCTGCAGATCACCGGCGGCTCCGAGGAGTACCAGGCCCAGCGCCCGCCGACCGGCTTCCAGCCGCCGGCTCCGCAGCAGCAGCCCGGCTACGGCCAGCAGCCCGGCTACGGCCAGCAGCCCGGCTACGGCCAGCCTCCCGCCGGGTACGGCCAGCCCGGGTACCAGCAGCCTCCCGGCGGCTGGGCCCCGCCGCCGACCCAGCAGGCACCTCACCAACCCCAGCAGCCCGGCACCAACCAGCAGTTCGGAGGACAGGCGTGAACGCGGCGCTGAAGTACGAATGGGCCCGCCTCACCTCGCTCCGCTCCACCTGGTGGATCAGTGGCGGGTCGATCCTGGTGGCGGTCGGCTTCACCTTCTTCGTGGCGATGTCGATCCAGCTGAGCACCCCCGGTGAGCTGGAGGGCAGCCCGGACGGCGACTACTCGCGGTTCATCCTGGACGCCGCGATGACCCAGTTCTCCAACGTGGACCCGAGCTTCTACCTGCTCGCCTACATCGTGGCGATCATGGGCGTGCTGTCGTGGGGCCACGAGTACCGCCACGGGATGATCCGGGCGACGCTGACCGCCGTCCCGAACCGGACCGCGGTCTGGACGGCGAAGCTGCTGGTGGTCGGTGCCTGGGTGGCCGCGATCGTGGTGATCGCCTGCGTGCTCTCGCTGGTGGTCACCCTGCTCTGGTTCGTCGGGCTCGACTTCGAGTTCGATCTGCCCTACCTGTTGACCGCGATCGGGAGCCGGATCGTCTTCACCGTGCTGCTGACCTGGCTGGTGATGGGCACGACCGTGCTGATCCGCCACCAGACCTTCTCGCTGGTGATGCTCTACCTGTGGCCGCTCGGCATCGAGAACATGGTGCGTCTGCTGTTCAGCATCGTCGCGGCGATCAACGGCGACGAGGGGATCTACGAGGCGACCCGCTTCCTGCCCTTCAACGCCGGTGGCCGGATCATCCAGAACTGGAGCATCAGCTCCGGGGAGCTGCAGCGCGACCTCGACCTGTTCGGCGACCCGCTGAGCGCCTGGGGCGGCTTCATCGTCTTCGGCGGCTTCACCGCAGCGGTCCTGATCGGCAGCCTGGTCGCCTTCCGCAAGCGCGACGCCTGAGCCTGCTCAGCGCGCGATGACCACCGGCACCCGGACCCGGTTGTCGCGCGCGTCGCGCCACACGATCCATCCGTCGTCGGTGGCCGGGGCTCGGCCCGGCAGCCGGCTCACGGTGATCGTGTAGTGGGCGTGTGCACCGGCGCCGACCTTGACCGCGACCGGGCGCACGCTGACCCGGTGTCCGGTGAAGCCATGCGCGCGCACCGACCAGTAGCGGGCGTTCGCGCGCACGTTGGTGAGGGTGCGCCGGTAGCTGCCGCTCCCGCGCAGGCCGGTGACGATCAGTGCGGACTGGTTGACCTCGCCACTGCCGGTCTCCAGCACCCGCCGGTAGCGGCCGGGGGCGACGTCGTGCACCAACCCCGGTGCGACGGCCGCGTCGACGTCCAGCACGCCCGCACCCTGGCGCAGCGTGGCGTCGCCGGCGGTGGGCACGGCGGTGCCGACCAGCGCGGAGCGGACGGCCGCCTGGCTCCACTCGGGATGCCGGGCCCGCACCCTGGCTGCCGCGCCGGCGACCTGGGCCGCGGCGGCGGAGGTGCCGCTGAGCACGTCCCATCGGCCCCGGCCGGTGGCTGAGCTGGTCGCGGCCAGGACGCCGAGGCCGGGCGCCAGCAGGTCGGGCTTGACCGCCGCCGCTCGCCGGGAGCCGGTGGCCGACCAACGGGTGGCGCGGGCCGGTGCGCTCGACGCGACGGCGATGATCGTGCCGCGGGCGGCGCCCTGGGCCAGGCGCTCCCGCAGCGCTCGGCCCTTGGCGGCAGAGACGCTCAGGGTGGGCAGCGCAGGACGGTCGGCCGCGAGCTCGTCGCCGCGGCCGTTGACCAGCACCATCGCCGCGCCGCCGGCCAGGCGGACGGTCTCCGCCTTGGTGAGCCGGGCGACGGCGCCGCGCTCGCACACCACGATGCGGTCGGCGGCCCGGCCCGCGTCGAGCGAGCCGGGAGCGCAGATCCGGGCCTCGTCGGCGCTGGCACCGGCCGCTGCGAGGCTGGATGCGGCCACCACCCGCCGTGGCCCGTCGGTGCCTCCGGTCGTGAGCAGACCGCGCAGCCGGGTGCCGTCGCCGAGCCGGAGCTCGCCGCGGGGGTAGCCGGTGGTGGCCGCGCCCACGGCGGTGACCCACGGGTCCTGGTAGCCGATCCGGCCGGCCTCGTTGCCGGCCGCGGCGACCACCGCGATGTCGCTCTCGGCGGCCCCGAGCAGGGCGAGGGCAACGACGTCGCGGGTGCCCGATCCGCGGATCGCCAGGTTCAGCACGTCCACCCGGTCGGCGACCGCCTGGTCGATGGCGGCGACCACGTCGGCGCTCGCACAGCCGTCCTGGTCAGGGTCGGGCGCCTCCCAGCAGGCCTTGTAGACGGCGGCCCTGGCGTCGGGCGCGATCCCGCTGAAGCGGCTGCTTGCCGGCTTCTGCGCAGCCGCCACGGTGGTCTGGTTGCCGACCGCCAAGGAGGCGACCATGGTCCCGTGGCCCTGGTCGTCGTGGGCGGAGACCGAGGCGCCGGCGCGCAGGTTCTGCGATCCGAACGCCTTGACGAAGTACCGGGCGCCGACGACCTTGTCGGTGCAGGTGAGCGCCCCCCACAGCTGCGGGCAGCCGCCCCGGAACCGCTCGGGAGCCGGACCGAGCCGGGTGCTGCCCACGAAGGCCGGGTTGGCGGCGTCGATGCCGGTGTCGACGAAGCCGACCACGGTGCCACGGCCTCCGCGCCCGGTGTCGGACGGCGGCGCGCCGGTGGCAGGGGAGCGTGGGGCGGCGGCCACCTGGTGCACCCGGTCCGGCTGGACCAGCTGCACCCCGGGCAGGCCGGCGGCGGCCTGCGCCCGCGCAGGGTCGAGACGCACGCTCATCCCGGAGAGGGCGGTGGTCCACCGGCTCTCCGCAGTGGCGTCGAGCGCGGTGAGCACCGCCTGCTGCCGGATCATCAACCCGGCCCGGTAGTCGGCCGTCGAGAGCGGGCCGCGGTAGCCCGCGGTGCCGGGCCCGACCATCGCGATCAGGTAGAGATCCTCGCCGCCGACCGCAACGGCTGACGGCGCTGCGGAGGCTGTCGCGGGGAGCGGGAGCAGCGTCGTCAGGGCAGCCAGGACCGATGCGCCAGCCAGCGCAGCAGCACGCAGTCGCCTCGCCATCTCCCGCCCCACGTCATCCGGTATGCCGAAGCATCCATGGTGACATCCACCACCGGCCTCGTTCAATCCCGCGCGGCTGTACCCTGTACAGCCGCGCACCCGCCGCGGCTGAGCTCGACGGACGAAGAGGACGACAACGGTGCCCACTGGCAAGGTGAAGTGGTACGACGCTGAGAAGGGCTTCGGCTTCCTGTCACAGGACGACGGCGGCCCCGACGTCTACGTGCGTGCCGAGGCGCTTCCCGAGGGCCTCAAGGCGCTCAAGCCCGGTGCCCGCGTCGAGTTCGGCATCGCCCAGGGCCGCAAGGGCGACCAGGCCCTGCAGGTGCGGGTCGTCGAGGCGCGCGGCTCGGTGGCGCGCAGCCAGTCCCGGGCGCAGCGCAAGGCGCCCGAGCAGATGGTCACCATCGTCGAGGACCTGATCCGTCTGCTCGACGGCGTCGGCGAGACCTACCGCCGCGGCCGGCACCCCGAGTCGCGGACCGCCGCGCCCACCGCCAAGCTGCTGCGGGCGCTCGCCGACGAGCTGGAGCGCTGAGCCCCAGCCCGCAGGTCACCCCTGCGGGTGGTCCATCCGGATCGTCGTCTCAGCCGCCGGCGACGGTGGGGGAG
Organism: Nocardioides dubius; assembly: GCF_039528155.1. NCBI lineage: Bacteria > Bacillati > Actinomycetota > Actinomycetes > Propionibacteriales > Nocardioidaceae > Nocardioides > Nocardioides dubius. Next base: position 5,375 of record NZ_BAAALG010000010.1, read on the forward strand.
CGAGGCGGGCGCGGATCCTGCCGCCGAGCAGGTAGATGCTCCAGGCCGACAGCACCGCGAACGCGACGCCGAGGCCCAGACGCGGGTTGAGCGGCATCGCGACGCCCACGAACCCGCCGATCACCCAGGCGAACTGCAACAGCGTGTCGGAGCGGCCGAAGGCGCTCGTCTGGACTCGCTCGTGGACGTGGGTCTGGATGGTGGAGTCGAGGGAGAGCTTGCCCAGCGACTGGCACATCCCGGCGCACAGACCGAGCGCGATCAGCGGGACCAACCCGTAGAAGAGGGCCGCGACCAGCACCATGCCGGCGTCGATCAGCAGCACCAGGACCACCGTGATCGCCGGGTTGATCCGCTTGAGGATCGAGGCCAGCGCGACGCCGAGGGTGTTGCCGAGTCCGGCCGCGCCGATCACCAGGCCCATCAGCAGCTCGGGCCGCTCCTCCCAACCGGCGATCGGATGCTCGCGCAGCAGGAACGCCATGAACATGGTCAGGAACCCGACCAGGAACTTGGGGCCGCAGTTGGCCTTCAACGCGAACAGCACCTGGCGGGGGATGCCCGCGACCACCCGGCTCGAGCGGCGGTTCCCCTGGGCCGACGGGCCGGGCATGAGCTCCAGGCGCACCTCGCCGGCCGAGGAGTCCACCTTGGCCGGGAGCAGGATCGCCAGGATGGTGGCGCCGATGAAGACGACGAAGCCGTAGCGCAGCACCCACTCGGGGCCGAGCAGGGAGAAGAGCCCGGCGATCGGGGCCGACACGGCGGCCCCGACCACGCCGGAGAGCGAGATCCGGGCGTTCGCCTTGACCAGGGTGAAGCCCTCCGGCATCAGGCGTGGGGCGGCCGCCGCCTTGGTGATGCCGTAGGCCTTGGAGGAGACCAGCACGCCTAGGGCAGCCGGGAACATCAGGGTCGACTCGGTGAGCACTGCCGAGGCGAGGATCCAGCACAGGAAGGCGCGGATCGCCATGGTGGCGCCGATCGCCCAGCGCCGGCCGTGACTGAAGCGGTCGAGGAACGGTCCGATCAGCGGTGCCACGATCGCGAACGGCAGCATGGTCAGGCCGAGGAAGAGGGCGACCTGGCCGCGCGCCTCGCTGGTGGCGCCGGCGAAGAACAGGGTGTTGGCCAGCGCGATCGCCACCGCGGTGTCGCCGGCGGTGTTGATCGCATGCACCTCGATCAGCCGGGAGAGGCCCGAGGCTCCGGCGCCCTGGGCGTGCGAGGCCTTGCGAGCCGCGCGCACCGTCGCCTTCGACGCCTTGGCGGTGCCACGGGCGACCGCACGCGCACCGACGCCGGTGGCCTTGGCGAACCTGACGGCGTTCTCCCCGGCGGTGGGCGGCGGCGTTCCCTCGTTCGGCCAGGACTGGCCGAACGAGTCGGGAGCAGACTCGGGCTCCGAGCCGTGCGGGTGCTGGCCAGTCATGGGTTCATCCTGCCTGTCCGAGCCTTGGAACCGGCACCTGCCACCCCCGCGTCACCGTTCTCTGGTCCACCCGGCAAGACAATACGTGGACCGATGGGACACAATCACGCTGTGATCGCGACAACCCGCACCAAGGCCGACGCTGCCCTCGTGGCCGCCGTCGAGGTGGCCCGCGCTGCGCTGGTGGCCGACGTCGACCCCACCTCGGTAGGAGAGCACCTCGGCTTCGAGGCCGAGGGCGACCGTGTCGGCTCCCACTTGTTCGCCTGCGAGGCCAAGGGCTACCACGGGTGGCGCTGGTCGGTGACCGTCACCCGCGCACCGCGGCAGAAGCCGACGGTGGCCGAGGTCGTGCTGATCCCCGGCGTCGAGTCGATCGTCGCCCCGCAGTGGGTGCCCTACCGCGAGCGGATCCGTCCGGGCGACCTCTCGCCGGGCGACCTGCTCCCGGTCGACGAGGACGACCCGCGGCTGGTCCCCACCTACTCCTTCGGCGACGACCCGCTCGACGCCGACGCCAAGGCTCAGGTGCGCCAGGTCGCCCAGGACCTCGGCCTCGGCCGGATCCGCACCCTCTCGCCGGAGGGCATCGAGTCCGCCGCGCAGCGCTGGTACGACGGTGAGCCCGGCCCCGAGTCGCCGCTCGCCCAGGCCGCGCCCGCCAACTGCTTCTCGTGCGGCTTCCTGCTCCGGATCGCCGGGTCGCTGAGCGAGACCTTCGGCGTCTGTGCCAACGGCGACGCCAACGACGACGGCCGCGTGGTCGCGTTCGGGCATGGCTGCGGTGCGCACTCGGAGGTCAAGCTGACCAAGAAGCAGCAGCCGCCGCCGCTGCCGGAGCCGGTGGTCGACACCCTGCGCGACGACCTCGAGGCGCTCTGACGCCTCGCCGGCGGGCGGCCGCGCCCAGCGTGGGGGCAGCTAGCCGCGCGTCGCCGCCCGGCGACGCCGGCAGTACTCCAGGCCGAAGAGGCCGAGGCCGAAGCCGGCCAGGCAGGTCCACAGCCACCACAGCCGGCCGTCGTCGCTGAGGCTGCCGTAGAACGGCAGCAGGGCCACGAAGGCGACCAGCCACAGGGCGGTGCCGACCTCCAGGGTGCGCACGCCGTCCACATCGAGGGGCTCGACGTCGGCGACCAGGAAGGTGCGCTTGCCGATCTCGTGGCGGGTGGGCTGCTGCTCGGGTTCCACAGGGCCAATCTAGTCCGTCGCGCGCTGCGCGCCGACACGAGCCCGGACACTGCGCGGATGCGGCTCAGGCCACATCAGGGCACGTGGACGTGGAACCCTCCATGGCGCAGCGGGCGCACTTCTGACAGAGTGTCAGGCTTGTGAGTACCCAGACATCGGGCGGATCCGCCCTCGATCGATTCTTCAAGATCTCCGAGCGCGGCTCGACCATCGGCCAAGAGGTGCGTGGTGGTCTCGTCACGTTCCTGACGATGGCCTACATCGTGGTGCTGAACCCGCTGATCCTCGGCTTCGCCGCGGACTCGGAGGGTCAGTTCCTCGCCGGTGGCACGACCCCCGGTGCGGGCATCCCCGCGATCGCCGCCGCGACCGCGCTGGTGGCCGGCCTGCTGACCATCCTGATGGGCACGGCCGCCAACTTCCCGCTGGCGCTGGCGACCGGCCTCGGCCTCAACGTCTTCGTGGCCACCACCATCGCCAAGCAGTCCACCTGGGCCGACGCGATGGGCCTGGTGGTGCTGGAGGGCATCGTCATCCTGATCCTGGTGCTCACCGGGTTCCGCAAGGCGGTCTTCCACGCGGTTCCGCAGCAGCTCAAGGTCGCGATCTCCGTCGGCATCGGTCTCTTCATCGCGCTGGTCGGCTTCGTCGACTCGGGCTTCGTGACCCGGGTCCCGGACGCCGCGATGACCACCGTCCCGGTGCAGTTGGGCGCCAACAACCACCTCTCCGGCTGGCCGGTGCTGGTCTTCGCCGTCGGCCTGCTGCTGATGATCGCGCTCTGGGTGCGCAAGGTCCGCGGCGCGATCCTGATCGGCATCGCCCTCACCACCGTGCTGGCGGTGATCGTGGAGGCCGTCGGCGACCTGGGCAAGGCGTCGGAGAAGGCCGGCGGCTGGGCGCTGAGCGTGCCGTCGCTGAGCGGCAACCCGTTCGGCATGCCCGACCTGGACACCCTCGGCGAGTTCAACCTCTTCGGTGCCTTCGACAGCGTCGAGGGTGGCGTCCTGGCCGCGCTGCTGCTGGTCTTCTCGCTGCTGCTCGCCGACTTCTTCGACACCATGGGCACGATGACCGCGATCGGTGCCGAGGCCGGCCTCAACGACGAGGAGGGCGTGCCGCCCAACGCGCAGCGGATCCTGGTCGTCGACTCGGTCGCCGCGATCGCCGGTGGCGCTGCCGGTGTCTCCTCGAACACCTCCTACATCGAGTCGGCCTCCGGCGTCGGCGAGGGTGCCCGCACCGGTCTGGCCTCCGTGGTCACCGGTCTGCTCTTCCTGGTCGCCATGTTCGCCACCCCGCTGGTCGGTGCGATCCCGTCCGAGGCGGCCGTCCCGGCGCTGGTCCTGGTCGGCTTCCTGATGATGCAGCAGGTCACCGAGATCGACTGGCGTGACGTCGAGATCGCGATCCCGGCCTTCCTCACCCTGGTCCTGATGCCGTTCGCCTACTCGATCAGCGTCGGCATCGGCGCCGGGTTCGTCAGCTTCGTGCTGATCAAGCTCGTCGTCGGCAAGGTCCGCGAGGTGCACCCGCTGATGTGGCTGGTCGCGGCACTCTTCGTCGTCTACTTCGCCTACACGCCGATCAGTGGCTGGGTGAACTGACCCAGCGTCGTCGTTCGGACGGCCCGGATCCCGCACGGGGTCCGGGCCGTTTCGCGTCTCAGGACCTGAGAGGGCGTGCACCCACATCCGATTAAGTGTATAAAACTGCCTGACTTAATATTCCAAGGTCAGGGGGATCTGTGGCACGTCCGAGCAGCCGTGTGCTCGTGGTCCAGGTGGCGTCCCTCCTGGTCTTCGTCGGGATCTGGTGGGCGGTGACCGCGGCCGAGGTGGTCCGGCCGCTGTACCTGCCGTCGCCGCAGGCGGTCTGGGACGCGTTCGTGCGCGCCAACAGCCTGCACCCGATCGCCGAGGGCTCGGACCGGATGGTGCGCGGCGAGCAGAACTACTACCTCTGGGAGCACCTGCTGGCCAGCCTGCAGCGGATCGGGATCGGCGTCGGCGCCGCGATCCTCGTCGCCATTCCGCTCGGGCTGGTGATGGGCAGCTTCACCTGGGTGGGCGTGATCCTGGAGCCCTACCTGAACTTCCTGCGCTCGCTGCCGCCGCTGGCCTACATCGGCCTGCTCATCGTCTGGGCCGGCATCGGCGACCAGTCGAAGATCTGGCTGCTCTTCCTGGCCGCCTTCCCGCCGATCGCGATGTCGACGATCGGGGGTGTGCGGGGTGTCCGCGAGGATCAGCTCAACGCCGTCCGCTCGCTCGGTGCGTCGCGGCGCCAGACGCTCACCGCGGTGGTCCTGCCGGCCACCCTGCCGGAGATCCTGACCGGCATCCGGGTCGCGGTGGGCTTCGCGTGGACGACCGTGGTCGCCGCGGAGATAGCCAACGGCATCCCCGGCATCGGCGGCCTCGCCTACCTCGCCGGGCAGCAGCTCAACACCGCCCTGGTCCTCGCCTGCATCCTCGTGATCGGGTTCGCGGCGATCCTCCTCGATCTCGGGATCAAGTCCCTGGAAAAGGTCCTCGTCCCCTGGCGGGGCAAGGCATGAGAGCGCGCAACGCGCACGAAGGAGTACCCGCGTGAAGATCAACCCTGTTCCCGGACGCCGGCGCTGGGCGCCTGCCCTGATCGGCGCCCTGGCCCTCCCGCTCGCCCTGACCGGGTGCGTCGACGGCGACCGCGAGGCGAGCGCCTCGGTCGACTCCGACTGCCCGTGGGCGCCGGACGAGTCGATCACCGGAAAGGTCCGGATCGCCTGGCAGGCGATCCCGAACGCCGACGTGGTGGTCAAGGACCTCGGACTGCTGGAGGCCTGTGCGCCGAAGGCCGAGGTCAGCTGGGTCCAGGCCGCGTCGGGTGGTGACGTGCTCAAGTACTACGGCAGCGGCGAGGTGGACCTCGGCCTGATGGGCTCGGCGCCGGCCACCAAGTCGGCGTCGGCGCCGCTGGTCGACGACGTCGACATCGAGGTGATCTGGATCCACGACGTGATCGGTGACGCCGAGTCGCTGATCGTGCGCGACCCGTCGATCACCGAGGTGTCCGGCCTCAAGGGCAAGAAGGTCGCGGTTCCGTTCAGCAGCACGGCGCACTACTCGTTGCTGCAGGCGCTGGCGGAGGAGGGCCTCCAGGCCGGGCGCGACGTCGAGGTGATCAACCTCGAGCCCGAGCAGATGCCGGCCGCCTGGCAGGGCGACGAGATCGACGCGGCGTGGGTCTGGGAGCCGGCGCAGAGCCAGCTGCTCGGCGACGGCGGGACCCGGCTCCTCTCCAGCGCGGACACCGCGGAGCTGGGCCGGCCGACCTTCGACGTCGGCACCGTGGACCGCGCGTTCGCGGCAGCCAACCCGGAGTTCGTCGATCTGTGGGCGAAGGTCCAGGACCACGCCGTCAAGCTGATCGCCTCGGACCCCGACGCCGCCGCCGAGTCGATCGCGGTCGTCCTCGGGATCACGCCTGAGGAGGCCACCGCCCAGTCGGCGGGGTTGCTCTTCCTCGATGCGGCGCAGCAGGCGGGCGCCGACTACCTCGGTGGCAAGCTCGCCGAGGACCTCTTCGTCACCGCCGGGTTCCTCGGCGACCTCGGCGAGATCGATGCGGTGGCGCCGAAGGCCGACTACGTCGCGCACGTCGACGCCGGACCGGCCCAGCGGGTCGGCGAGTGAGCCCGCGGTCCGGCGATGCGGAGCGGGTCGACTTCCTCGGGGTCGGCCAGCACTTCACCACGGGCGGCGTCCGGGTCGACGCACTCTCGGGGGTCGATCTGAGCGTGCAACCGGGGGAGTTCGTGACCATCGCCGGGCCGTCCGGGTGCGGCAAGACCACGCTGTTGCGGCTGCTGGCCGGGTTCCAGCAGCCCAGTGCGGGCGAGGTGCGCGTCGGCGGACGACGGGTGCTCGGGCCCGGCCCCGACCGCGGCGTGGTCTTCCAAGCGCCCAACCTGTTCCCGTGGTTGACCGTGGCGGGCAACGTCGAGCTCGGCCCGCGTCTTCGTGGCGTCGGCCGGGCCCGGCGGCGGGAGGAGGCCGCGCGGTACCTGGAGCTGGTCGCCCTCGGCGAGTTCGCCCGGCATCGGCCCTATCAGCTCTCCGGCGGCATGCAGCAGCGCTGCCAGATCGCCCGGGTGCTCGCCAACGAGCCCTCCATCGTGTTGATGGACGAGCCCTTCGGTGCTCTCGACGCCCTGACCCGGGAGCGTCTGCAGGGGGAGCTGCTGGAGATCTGGCGGGCCACCGGGCAGACGATCCTGTTCATCACGCACAGCGTGGAGGAGGCCGTCTTCCTCGGCTCGCGGGTGCTGGTGATGAGTCCGCGACCGGGCCGGATCGTGCTCGACGAGCCGGCGGTCTTCGCGGACCCGGCCGGAACGCGTGCGCCGATCGAGGCGATCCGCTCGCTGCCGGCCTTCGTGGAGCTCGCCGATCGGGTGCGGGCGGCGATCACCGAGGAGCAGGTCAGCGCCTGAGCGTCGGGGGTGCGCGGCGGGCTCGGCCGTCGGGGAATAGTTAGCAAGAGTAATGACTTATGCTAACGACATGCCGACTGTGCAGAAGGTCTCGAGAACCGACGCCGGGCTCGCCGCGGAGCTCCGGGTGTCGGTGATGCGCCTGCGTCGCCGGCTGATGGGGGAGCGGCATCCCGACAACGAGCTGAGCCTGAGCACGATGTCCGCGCTCGGCGTGCTCTATCGTCGCGGCGAGCTCGGCCTGGCCGAGCTCGCCCAGATCGAACGGGTGCAGCCGCCGTCGATGACCCGCACCGTGAAGTGGCTGGCCGAGCAGGGCCTGGTGGTGCGGCGCCCGCATGACACCGACCGGCGCCAGGTGCTGGTCAGCCTCACCGCCCGCGGCCGCGACATGGTCCTCGCCGACCGCGCCAGCCGCGATGCCTGGCTCACCCGTCGCCTGGCCGACCTGACCGCCGACGAGCGCGCCGTGCTGCGCCAGGCGGCTCCGATCATCGAACGCCTAGCCCAAGGAGACTGACCCGACCTCTTGAGCCCCACCTTCCGCTCCCTTGCCAACCCGAACTACCGCAAGTACGCCGCGGGCAGTCTGGTGTCGAACATCGGCACCTGGATGCAGCGCGTGGCACAGGACTGGCTGATCCTGGTCCTCACCGGCAGCGGCACCGCCCTGGGCATCACCACGGGCCTGCAGTTCCTCCCGGTGCTCCTGCTCTCGCCCTATGCCGGCGTCATCGCCGACCGGATCTCCAAGCGCCGGCTGCTGCAGATCACCCAGGCCTCGATGGGCCTCGCCTCCCTGGCCCTGGGCCTGGTCGCCGTCACCGGCGTCGCCCAGCCCTGGCACGTCTACCTGATCGCCCTGCTCTTCGGCGTCGGCTCTGCCTTCGATGCGCCGGCCCGCCAGGCCTTCGTCTCCGAGATGGTCGACGGCGCGGACATCGGGAACGCCGTCAGCCTGAACTCCGCCACCTTCAACACCGCGCGCATCCTGGGCCCGGGACTGGCCGGGCTGATGATCGGCGCACTGGGCGGGGGAGTCGAGGCCACCGGCTGGGTGATCCTGATCAACGCCGTCTCCTACGTCGCGGTGATCGGCCAGCTGCAGCGGATGGACACCGCGGCACTGCACTCGCCGACGCCGCTGCCGCGCGAGCCGGGGATGCTCCGGGCCGGGGTGCGCTACGTGAGCAGCCAGCCGCGGATGGTGATGCTGATGATCATCGTCTTCTTCGCCGGCACCTTCGGGATGAACTTCCAGATCACCTCCGCGCTGATGGCGACCGAGGTCTACGGCCTCGGAGCCGGGGAGTTCGGCCTGATCGGCTCGATCATGGCGATCGGCTCGCTGGCCGGCTCCCTGCTCGCCGCCCGGCGGACCCGGATCGGGCTGCGGCTGGTGGTGGTCGCCGGCCTGGGCTTCGCCGCCGCGAACGTGGTCGCCGCGCTGCTGCCGGCGTACTGGATGTTCGTGATCTTCGTGCCGGCCATCGGCTTCTGCACGATCACCCTGCTGAACTCGGCCAACACGCTGCTCCAGCTCGAGTCCGATCCGCTGCTCCGGGGCCGGGTGATGGCCCTCTACATGACCATCGTGATGGGCGGCACCCCGATCGGCTCGCCGGTGATCGGATGGATCGGCGAGGAGGTCGGTCCGAGGTGGACCCTGGTCGTCGGCGGACTGCTCACCGCACTCGGCGTGCTGATCGGCGTAGTCGTCCATCAACGGATGGCGCGTCGGCTTGACCCGGCCTCGGTTCCCGTTTTGACCCGCCCATTTCGAGCGAGTACCGTTGGTTCCCGTGTCTGGGCCAGCCAGGCCGTTGCGCGTGCGCGAAAAGGGGCCTCCCGGTCGCTCTAGCCACGACACGCCCGACCTCGGGTCGCACAGTCCTGGCTGAAGCACCTCCCGGACGCGCAGTTCCATCGTTCGCGACAAGTTGTCGCGTCCTGAGATCAAACCAGAAGGGGAACCACCAGGTGCCCACTATTCAGCAGTTGGTCCGCAAGGGCCGCCAGGACAAGGTGTCGAAGAGCAAGACACCTGCCCTGAAGGGATCGCCCCAGCGTCGCGGTGTCTGCACTCGCGTGTACACCACCACCCCGAAGAAGCCGAACTCCGCTCTGCGCAAGGTCGCCCGTGTGCGCCTGTCCAGTGGCGTCGAGGTCACCGCTTACATCCCGGGTGTCGGCCACAACCTGCAGGAGCACTCGATCGTGCTCGTGCGCGGCGGCCGTGTGAAGGACCTTCCCGGTGTCCGCTACAAGATCATCCGCGGCTCGCTCGACACCCAGGGTGTCAAGAACCGCAAGCAGGCTCGTAGCCGCTACGGCGCGAAGAAGGAGAAGAGCTGATGCCACGCAAGGGTCCCGCTCCGAAGCGTCCGATCGATGTCGACCCCGTCTACGGGTCCCCGCTGGTCTCCCAGCTGGTGAGCAAGGTTCTGCTCGACGGCAAGAAGCAGGTTGCGCAGCGCATCGTCTACACCGCGCTCGAGGGTTGCCGCGAGAAGACCGGCACCGACCCGGTTGTCACGCTCAAGCGTGCGCTCGACAACGTGAAGCCGGCCATCGAGGTCAAGTCCCGCCGCGTCGGCGGTGCGACCTACCAGGTGCCGATCGAGGTCAAGCCGAACCGTGCGACCACCCTGTCGCTGCGTTGGCTCGTGGGCTACGCCAAGGACCGTCGTGAGAAGACGATGTCCGAGCGCCTCATGAACGAGATCCTCGACGCGAGCAACGGTCTTGGTGCCGCTGTGAAGAAGCGTGAGGACACGCACAAGATGGCCGAGTCCAACAAGGCCTTCGCTCACTACCGCTGGTGACCTGGGCTCCCGAGCCCGGACTCATCTCCGAAACTTCCCGAAGGGACGACACCTAAGTGGCTGTCGACATCACCACCGACCTCAGCGTGGTCCGCAACATCGGCATCATGGCGCACATCGACGCCGGCAAGACCACCACGACTGAGCGCATCCTCTTCTACACCGGCATCAACTACAAGATCGGCGACACCCACGAGGGTTCGGCGACGATGGACTGGATGGAGCAGGAGCAGGAGCGTGGCATCACGATCACCTCTGCTGCTACCACCTGCTGGTGGAAGAAGCACCAGATCAACATCATCGACACCCCGGGCCACGTGGACTTCACCGTCGAGGTGGAGCGTTCGCTCCGCGTTCTCGACGGTGCCGTCGCCGTGTTCGACGGCGTTGCCGGCGTTGAGCCCCAGTCGATGACCGTGTGGCGCCAGGCGAACAAGTACCAGGTTCCCCGCATGTGCTTCGTCAACAAGCTTGACCGCACGGGTGCTGACTTCTACCGCGTCGTCGAGACCATCGTCTCGAAGCTCAACGCCACCCCGCTCATCCTCCAGCTGCCGATCGGCGCCGAGGGTGACTTCGAGGGCGTCGTCGACCTGGTCGAGATGAACGCCAAGGTCTGGCGCGGCGAGACCAAGACCGGCGAGGACTACGTCGTCGAGGAGATCCCCGCCGACCTCGCCGACAAGGCTGCCGAGTACCGCGAGAAGCTCGTCGAGACCCTCGCCGAGGCCGACGACGCGACGATGGAGGTCTACCTCGAGGACGGCGACACGTTCGACGTGCCGACCCTCAAGGCCGCCATCCGTCGCGCGACCCTCGCCGGTGAGCTCAACCCGATCCTGTGCGGCACCGCGTTCAAGAACAAGGGCGTCCAGCCCCTGCTCGACGCGGTCGTCGACTACCTCCCGTCGCCGATGGATATCGAGGCCATCGTGGGTCACAAGCCCAACGACGAAGAGGTCGAGATCAAGCGCAAGCCGTCCGACGACGAGCCGCTCTCCGCGCTGGCGTTCAAGATCGCCACCGACCCGCACCTGGGCAAGCTGATCTACGTCCGCGTGTACTCGGGCAAGCTCGAGGCCGGCGGCACCGTGCTCAACGCGTCCAACGGTCGCAAGGAGCGCATCGGCAAGGTCTACCAGATGCACGCCAACAAGCGTGAGGAGATCGCGTCGGTCGGTGCCGGTCAGATCGTGGCTGTGATGGGTCTGAAGGACACCAAGACCGGTCACACCCTCTCCGACCAGCAGAACCCGGTCGTTCTCGAGTCGATGACGTTCCCGGCCCCGGTGATCGAGGTCGCCATCGAGCCGAAGACGAAGTCCGACCAGGAGAAGCTCGGCGTCGCCATCCAGCGTCTGTCCGAGGAGGACCCGACCTTCGTCGTCAAGACCGACGAGGAGACCGGCCAGACCATCATCGCCGGCATGGGCGAGCTCCACCTGGAGATCCTCGTCGACCGGATGAAGCGCGAGTTCCGCGTCGAGGCCACCGTCGGCAAGCCGCAGGTCGCCTACCGCGAGACCATCCGCCAGAAGGTCGCGAACCACAGCTACACCCACAAGAAGCAGACCGGTGGTTCGGGTCAGTTCGCCAAGGTTGTGGTCAGCCTCGAGCCGAACATCGACCCCGAGACCGGCCTGGGTGCTGGCTACGAGTTCGTCAGCAACGTCACCGGTGGTCGCGTGCCGCGCGAGTACATCCCGTCGGTCGACCAGGGTGGCCAGTCGGCCCTCGAGTTCGGTGTTCTCGCCGGCTACCCGATGGTCGACGTGAAGTTCAGCCTCGAGGACGGCGCGTACCACGACGTCGACTCCTCCGAGCTGGCCTTCAAGATCGCCGGACAGCAGGCCTTCAAGGAGGCCGCGCGTCAGGCGAAGCCGGTCCTGCTGGAGCCGATGTTCGCCGTTGAGGTCACCACCCCCGAGGACTACCTCGGTACCGTGATCGGCGACATCAACTCCCGCCGTGGCCAGATCCGCGCGCAGGAGGAGCGGCACGGCGATCTGATCGTCTCGGCCCTCGTCCCCCTTTCCGAGATGTTCGGGTACGTTGGCGACCTGAGGTCCAAGACCTCCGGTCAGGCGTCGTACTCGATGGAGTTTGACTCGTACGCCGAGGTTCCCACGAACGTCGCCGACGAGATCATCAAGAAGGCCCGCGGCGAGTAGTCAACCGACTACTGCCGGAGCCCTCGGCGCAGTAACCAGTTCCACCCCATACGAGTCAAGAAAAACACAACCCAGGAGGAGCCCCAGTGGCTAAGGCGAAGTTCGAGCGGACCAAGCCGCACGTCAACATCGGCACGATCGGTCACATCGACCACGGCAAGACCACGCTGACCGCAGCCATCACCAAGGTGCTGCACGACGCGTACCCGGACTTGAACCCGTTCACGCCGTTCGACGAGATCGACAAGGCTCCGGAGGAGCGCCAGCGCGGTATCACCATCTCGATCGCGCACGTCGAGTACCAGACCGAGCAGCGTCACTACGCGCACGTTGACTGCCCGGGTCACGCCGACTACATCAAGAACATGATCACCGGTGCCGCGCAGATGGACGGCGCGATCCTGGTGGTTGCCGCGACCGACGGCCCCATGCCGCAGACCCGCGAGCACGTGCTGCTCGCTCGCCAGGTCGGCGTGCCGGCTCTGGTCGTCGCGCTCAACAAGTGCGACATGGTCGACGACGAGGAGCTCATCGAGCTCGTCGAGATGGAGGTGCGCGAGCTCCTCTCCGAGTACGAGTACCCGGGCGACGACATCCCGGTCGTGCGCATCGCCGCTCACCCGGCGCTGCAGGGCGACGAGAAGTGGGGCAAGTCGGTTCTCGAGCTCATGGCGGCTGTCGACGAGTACATCCCGCAGCCGGAGCGCGAGATCGACAAGCCGTTCCTGATGCCCGTTGAGGACGTCTTCACGATCACCGGTCGTGGCACCGTCATCACCGGTCGCATCGAGCGCGGCATCGTCAAGGTCAACGAGGAGGTCGAGATCGTCGGCATCCGCGAGGGCTCCCAGAAGAGCACCGTGACCGGTGTCGAGATGTTCCGCAAGCTCCTCGACGAGGGCCAGGCCGGCGAGAACGTGGGTCTGCTGCTTCGTGGCACCAAGCGCGAGGACGTCGAGCGCGGCATGGTCGTGATCAAGCCGGGCACCACCACCCCGCACACCAACTTCGAGGCCTCGGTCTACATCCTCTCGAAGGAGGAGGGCGGCCGTCACACGCCGTTCTTCAACAACTACCGTCCGCAGTTCTACTTCCGTACCACGGACGTGACGGGCGTTGTGACCCTTCCCGAGGGCACCGAGATGGTCATGCCCGGTGACAACACCGAGATGTCCGTCGAGCTCATCCAGCCCATCGCCATGGACGAGGGCCTGAAGTTCGCCATCCGTGAGGGTGGCCGCACCGTCGGTGCCGGTCGCGTCACCAAGATCACCAAGTGATCTAGCTGAACCCCAGC
>NZ_BAAALG010000010.1:18802-28311 GCF_039528155.1 Nocardioides dubius
CTCGTCCTGCAGCGGCTCGCAGGTCTCCTCGAAGTAGTCACCGATCTTCTCCATCGACGCCAGCTTCTCCTCGTCCCAGCTGCTCATCGCCGCAGCGAACTCAGCAGGCTCCTGCGATCGGACCAGGTCGAGCACCTCGTCGAACTCGTCGCGGTGCTCACTCGGGAAGCTCTCCGGCACGCCGAGGTCGGCCAGGTCGCCGGCCACGCCCTGGGCCTCGTCCCACTGCTCCGGCGTCGGCTCGCTGGCGTCCAGGCTGGTCTCGAACTCGGCGATCAGCGCGCAGAACTCGGACTCGCTGACGCCGCCGGCGTCGCCGTTGCCGTCGTCGTCGCCGCAGCCGGTGAGCAGGCCCGCGCCGAGCGCCAGCGCGGCCACCCCGAAGGCGGCACGCCTGCGGAGTCGTGGACGGGTGGGGGAGGGAGTGCGGTTGAGTGTCATGAGGTCACGGTGCCCGGCCGCAGGGCACGGGAAACCCGCCACGTAGGGTGAGTGGGTGAGCACGCCCGAACTCTCTGCCGCGGCCGTCGAGGCCGCCGCGCAGGTGCTGGCCCCGATCGTTCTGCGCACCCCGCTCGAGTACAGCCAGCGGCTGACCGACGCCGTCGGCGCGCAGGTCTTCCTGAAGCGGGAGAACCGCCAGATCGCGCGCTCCTACAAGGTGCGCGGCGCCTACCACTTCATCAGCGGCCTGAGCGCCGAGGAGCGTCAGCGCGGGGTGGTCTGCGCCTCGGCCGGCAACCATGGCCAGGGGGTGGCCTGGAGCTGCGCCCGGCTCGGGCTGCGGGGGCGGGTCTACGTCCCGGGGAACACGCCGCGCCAGAAGCGCCAGCGGATCCTCGCCCTCGGCGAGGGCGCCGTCGAGCTGGTGGTGGCGGGCAGCTCCTACGACGAGGCCGGCGCCGCTGCGCTGGCCGACGCCGAGGCCACCGGCGCGGTCTTCGTGCACCCCTTCGACGACGCCCGCACCATCGTCGGGCAGGGCAGCGTCGCGGTCGAGCTGGTCGAGCAGAGCCCGGCCCCGCTGCACACCGTGATCGTGCCGATCGGCGGCGGGGGACTGATCGCCGGGATGACGCTGTGGCTCAAGGAGCGCCACCCCGAGATCCGGGTCGTCGGCGTCGAGCCCGCGGGGGCGGCCAGCATGACCGCTGCCCTGGCCGCGGGCGCGCCGACCCGCCTGGAGCGGATCGACACCTTCGTCGACGGCGCCGCCGTCGGCCGGGTGGGCGAGGTGACCTTCCCCGTGGTCCGGGACCTGGTCGACGAGGTGGTCACCGTTCCCGAGGGCGCGGTCTGCACCGAGATGCTCGAGCTCTACCAGGTCGACGGCATCATCGCCGAGCCGGCCGGTGCCCTGGCCAGCACCGCGGTCAAGCAGATCGCGGCCACCCTGCCCGCGGGCGCGGCGGTGGCGTGTGTGGTCTCCGGCGGCAACAACGACGTCATCCGCTACGCCGAGATCGTCGAGCGCTCGCTGCTGCACGAGGGCCTGCGGCACTACTTCCTGGTCACCTTCCCCCAGGAGCCCGGGGCACTGCGTCACTTCCTCGACGATGTGCTCAGCGAGGGCGAGGACATCGTGGTCTTCGAGTACGTGAAGAAGAACAACCGGGAGACCGGCCCGGCGATGGTCGGCATCGAGCTGGAGACCGCGGCGGGTCTCAGCCCGCTGCTGGAGCGGATGGCCGCCAGCCCGTTGCAGATCGACCAGGTGCCCCCGGGCTCGCCGCTGTTCAGCTTCCTGACCTGAGCCCCCAGCAGATTGGGTGGCCGGCCGCATGGCCCGTAGCATTGAGTCCCGTGTCGAAGCCCGTACGTCCCGCCCGCCCGCACCACAAGCTCACCGACGACGGGCGCCCGATGCGCGAGGTGCTCTCCTACTCGCGCCGGGGCAGTCGCTTCACGCCGCGCCAGGCGGCCGGCTGGGAGGCGCACGCCGAGGCCTGGGTGATCCCGGACGAGGCGGTGGACGGCGACGAGTTCGACCTGGACTCCTGGTTCGGCCGCAGCGCCCCGCTGATCGTGGAGATCGGTCCTGGCGTGGGGGAGGCGACGGCGGCGCTGGCCGCCACCCGTCCCGAGGCCAACATCCTTGCCCTGGAGGTGTGGGTGCCGGGCGTCGCCGACGGCCTGTGGCGGGTCGCCGAGGCGGGTGCCGACAACGTGCGCTTCTGCTCGGTGGACGCCGCGTGGTTCCTGGAGAACCTGATCGCCGAGTCCAGCCTGCACGAGCTGTGGACGTTCTTCCCGGACCCGTGGCACAAGAAGAAGCACAACAAGCGTCGTCTGGTCAGCGCCGACTTCGCGCGGATGGCCGCACGGCGCCTCGAGCCCGGCGGCCTGTGGCGCCTGGCCACCGACTGGGCCGACTACGCGGAGCAGATGCTCGAGGTGCTCGACGCCGAGTCCGCCCTGACCGGGGGAGTCGTCCCGCGCTGGGACGAGCGCCCGGTGACCAAGTTCGAGCGCAAGGGCGTCGCCGTGGGCCGCGAGATCACGGATCTGGCCTACCGCCGCGGCTGAGCACGCTCCGGCGCACCGACAAGCGTGAGGTACGCCACAATTGCGCCAGTGAGCGTGTCGAGGCCGGTGAGCGGGCGCAAACCGATTTGGCTCACGCCCGGATCTCTGCCAAGATAGCCAGGTTGCTTCGGCGGATCGCCGAGGCGCGACACATAACTTGACCATTGAATCGCTTCTCCCGAGGTGCCTCTTGTGGTCTGCGTGTGCCCGCGCCTGTTTCGGAGATTCGATCACCTGATGAACCTGTCAGGTGCCCACCAACACGCATGATCCGCAAGGCCCGGCGCTCCGCGTTGTCGAAATAACGGCGACACGCCCGACCGCGGGGGTCGGCCGAGAGGCCCGGTGAATGTGGGTGGGGAGGCGACGGGCGGCTCAACTTCACCCGGAGTTGGTCGAGACATGAAGGCACGCGGTGCCCGGCAGCGCCGAGCACGACAGAAGAGGACGAGAGAGACCTATGGCGGGACAGAAGATCCGCATCAGGCTCAAGGCCTATGACCACGAGGTGATCGACACCTCCGCGCGGAAGATCGTGGACACCGTCACCCGTACGGGTGCGAAGGTGGCAGGCCCCGTGCCGCTGCCGACGGAGAAGAACGTCTACTGCGTGATTCGCTCGCCCCACAAGTACAAGGACTCCCGCGAGCACTTCGAGATGCGCACCCACAAGCGCCTGATCGACATCATTGACCCCACGCCGAAGACCGTCGACTCGCTGATGCGTCTGGACCTTCCTGCCGGCGTCGACATCGAGATCAAGCTCTGAGGTAGATCGAGATGACCTACGAACACAACGCGAAGGGCCTGCTGGGCACCAAGCTCGGCATGACCCAGACCTGGGACGAGAACAACCGAGTCGTCCCCGTCACCGTCATTGCGGCCGGCACCAACGTGGTGACCCAGGTCCGTTCCCCCGAGATCGACGGCTACAACGCCATCCAGATCGGTTTCGGCGAGATCGAGGCCCGCAAGGTCACCAAGCCCAAGGGCGGCCACTTCGAGAAGGCCGGCGTGACGCCGCGCCGTCACCTGGTGGAGCTGCGCACCGCTGAGGCCTCGACCTACACGGTCGGCCAGGAGATCACCCCGGAGATCTTCGCTGCTGGCGACGTCGTCGACGTCACCGGCACCAGCAAGGGCAAGGGCTTCGCCGGAACCATGAAGCGTCACGGCTTCTCCGGCGTCGGCGCCTCGCACGGTGCGCACCGCAACCACCGCAAGCCCGGCTCCATCGGCGCCTGCGCCACCCCCGGTCGCGTCTTCAAGGGCGTCCGGATGGCCGGTCAGATGGGTGGCGACACCGTGACCACGCAGAACATCACGGTTCACGCCGTTGACGCTGAGAAGGGCCTCATCCTGCTCAAGGGCGCCGTCCCCGGCCCCAAGGGCAGCCTCGTGGTCGTCCGCTCGGCCGTGAAGAAGGAGGCCGCCAAGTGAGCGCCAAGAAGGTAGCCGTCGAGCTGCCCGCCGAGATCTTCGACACCGAGGTCAACATTCCGTTGATCCACCAGGTCGTCGTCGCTCAGCAGGCTGCGGCTCGTCAGGGTACGCACTCCACCAAGACCCGCGGCGAGGTCCGCGGTGGTGGCCGCAAGCCCTACAAGCAGAAGGGCACCGGTCGCGCCCGCCAGGGCTCGACCCGCGCGCCCCAGTTCGCCGGTGGTGGCACCGTGCACGGCCCGCAGCCGCGCAGCTACGACCAGCGGACCCCCAAGAAGATGAAGGCCGCCGCCCTCAAGGGTGCGCTGTCCGACCGTGCGCGCAACGAGCGCGTGCACGTCGTCGAGGCCCTCATCGCCGGCGAGAAGCCGTCGACCAAGGCTGCGATCACCGCGCTGTCCTCGCTGTCCGAGCGCAACCACTTCCTGGTGGTGCTCGAGCGGGGCGACAACCTGACCTGGCTGTCGCTGCGCAACGCGCCGAACGTGCACATCGTGGCGGTCGACCAGCTCAACACCTACGACGTGCTGCGCGCAGACGACGTGGTGTTCACCAAGGGTGCCTTCGACGCTCTGGTGAACAAGGGCACGAAGACCGAGGAGGGCGACAAGTGAGCACCCTGCACAAGGACCACCGCGACATCCTGATCGCGCCGGTCGTGTCTGAGAAGAGCTACGGCCTCCTCGACGCCAACAAGTACACGTTCATCGTGCGGCCCGACGCCAACAAGACCGAGATCAAGATCGCGGTCGAGAAGATCTTCGGCGTCAAGGTCACGGCTGTTAACACGCTCAACCGCCAGGGCAAGACGCGCCGCACCCGCTTCGGCATGGGCAAGCGCGCCAACACCAAGCGCGCCATCGTGAGCCTGGCCGAGGGCGACCGCATCGACATCTTCGGAGGTCAGGCCTGATGGGCATCCGCAAGTACAAGCCGACTACGCCGGGTCGCCGCGGTTCGTCCGTGGCCGACTTCGTCGAGATCACCCGGACCACGCCGGAGAAGTCGCTGACCCGCCCGCTGCCCAAGAAGGGTGGCCGCAACAACCAGGGTCGCATCACCACCCGTCACCACGGTGGCGGTCACAAGCGTGCCTACCGGATCATCGACTTCCGTCGTTACGACAAGGACGGCGTGCCGGCCAAGGTCGCTCACATCGAGTACGACCCGAACCGCACCGCCCGCATCGCGCTGCTGCACTACGCGGACGGCGAGAAGCGCTACATCATCGCCCCGAAGGGTCTGACCCAGGGCACGCCGGTCGAGTCCGGCGTGGGCGCTGACATCAAGCCCGGCAACAACCTGCCGCTGCGCAACATCCCGGTCGGTACCACGATCCACTGTGTGGAGCTGCGTCCCGGTGGCGGCGCCAAGCTGGCCCGCTCGGCCGGCAACAGCGCTCAGCTGGTCGCTCGTGAGGGCAGCCGCGCCACGCTGCGTCTGCCGTCCGGCGAGATGCGCTTCGTCGACGTCCGCTGCCGCGCGACGGTTGGCGAGGTCGGCAACGCCGAGCAGTCCAACATCAACTGGGGCAAGGCCGGCCGCATGCGCTGGAAGGGCCGTCGTCCCACCGTTCGCGGTGTCGTGATGAACCCGGTCGACCACCCGCACGGTGGTGGTGAGGGCAAGACCTCCGGTGGTCGTCACCCGGTCTCCCCGTGGGGCAAGCCCGAGGGCCGTACGCGCAAGCGCAAGGCCTCCGACTCCCAGATCATCCGTCGTCGCAAGTCCGGCAAGGGTAGGAAGTAACCGACATGCCTCGCAGCCTGAAGAAGGGTCCGTTCGTCGACGACCACCTCATGAAGAAGGTGGACGCGGAGAACGACAAGGGCTCTCACAACGTGATCAAGACCTGGTCGCGCCGCTCGATGATCGTCCCGGCCATGATCGGCCACACGATCGCGGTGCACGACGGTCGCAAGCATGTTCCCGTCTTTGTCTCCGACGCGATGGTCGGCCACAAGCTCGGCGAATTTGCCCCCACCCGCACCTACCGCGGGCACGTGAAGGAAGACCGGAAGGGTCGTCGTCGCTGAGGCGGCGCGACAGAACTGGAGATAACGAGCAATGAGCGTTACTGAGCGTCAGCGCGTGAGCGCCCGCCGCGAGTCGCTGCTCGGCGACCAGCCGGGAGCCTTCGCGAGCGCACGCTTCGTGCGAATCACCCCGATGAAGGCTCGCCGTGTCGTCGACATGGTCCGCGGCCTTCAGGTCGACGAGGCCCTGGCCCTGCTGCAGTTTGCACCGCAGGCCGCCGCGGAGACCGTCTACAAGGTGCTGGAGTCGGCGATCGCCAACGCCACCACCACCGAGGGTCTGGCTGCCGGCGACCTGGTCGTCAGCAAGGCGACCGTCGACGAGGGTCCGACGATGAAGCGGTGGCGGCCGCGTGCGCAGGGCCGGGCTACCCGGATCAACAAGCGCACCAGCCACATCACGCTGGTCGTCCAGCCGGCCGACGTTGCAAATGGAAAGGGTGCCTGATGGGCCAGAAGATCAACCCGAACGGCTTCCGCCTCGGCATCTCGACCGACCACAAGAGCCGTTGGTACGCCGACAAGCTGTACAAGGCCTACGTGGGCGAGGACGTCGCCATCCGCAAGCTGCTCTCCAAGGGCATGGAGCGGGCCGGCATCGCCAAGGTCGAGATCGAGCGCACCCGTGACCGCGTCCGCGTCGACATCCACACCGCCCGTCCGGGCATCGTGATCGGTCGCCGTGGCGCCGAGGCCGACCGCATCCGCGGCGAGCTCGAGAAGCTCACCGGCAAGCAGGTCCAGCTGAACATCCTCGAGGTCAAGAACCCCGAGGTCGACGCTCAGCTGGTCGCCCAGGGCGTTGCCGAGCAGCTCTCTGGCCGTGTGCAGTTCCGTCGTGCGATGCGCAAGGCGATCCAGACCTCGATGCGTTCCGGTGCCAAGGGCATCCGGATCCAGTGCTCGGGCCGCCTCAACGGCGCCGAGATGTCGCGCACCGAGTTCTACCGCGAGGGCCGTGTGCCGCTGCACACCCTGCGCGCTGAGATCGACTACGGCTTCTACGAGGCTCGCACCACCTTCGGTCGCATCGGCGTCAAGGTCTGGATCTACAAGGGCGAGGTCGCGGGCACCCGCGCCGAGCGCGAGGCCCAGGCTGCTGCCCGTGCCGGT
The DNA here is from genome assembly GCF_039528155.1 of Nocardioides dubius. Classification (NCBI taxonomy): domain Bacteria; kingdom Bacillati; phylum Actinomycetota; class Actinomycetes; order Propionibacteriales; family Nocardioidaceae; genus Nocardioides; species Nocardioides dubius. The sequence goes on from NZ_BAAALG010000010.1 coordinate 25,921, forward strand.
GCCCCCGGCCGTGGCGGCCGTGGTGGCCGTGGCGACCGTCCGGCCCGCGGCAACCGCGGTGACCGTCCGGCTCGCGGCAACCGCGACGCCCAGGCTGAGGCTCCGGCCCAGGCTGCTGAGAACACCCCGGCCGCTGACGCGGCCCCGAGCACCGCACAGGAGGGCTGAGCTCATGTTGATGCCCCGTCGTGTCAAGCACCGCAAGCAGCACCACCCCAAGCGGCGTGGCGTTGCCAAGGGCGGCACCAGCCTCGCCTTCGGTGACTTCGGCATCCAGGCGATCGAGGGTCACTACGTGACCAACCGCCAGATCGAGGCGGCTCGTATCGCGATGACCCGTCACATCAAGCGTGGCGGAAAGGTCTGGATCAACATCTACCCGGACCGTCCGCTCACGAAGAAGCCGGCCGAGACCCGCATGGGTTCCGGTAAGGGTTCGCCGGAGTGGTGGGTTGCCAACGTCAAGCCCGGCCGCGTGATGTTCGAACTGTCCGGCGTCAGCGAGGACGTGGCCCGCGAGGCCATGCGTCGCGCGATGCACAAGCTCCCGATGAAGTGCCGCTTCGTCACCCGCGAGGCAGGTGAATTCTGATGAGCAGCAAGATCAACTCCGCTCACGAGCTGGACCAGCTCAGCAACGGCGACCTCGAAGCCAAGCTGGGTGAGGCCAAGGCCGAGCTCTTCAACCTCCGTTTCCAGTCGGCCACCGGCCAGCTGGAGAACAACGGCCGGCTCCGTGCGGTCAAGAAGGACATTGCCCGGATCTACACGGTGGTCAACGAGCGCAAGCTCGGCATCCGTACCAACCCGGACGCCAGCGAGAAGGACACTGACGCATGACCGACAACAACACCGCCGAGGCTCGCAACGCCCGCAAGGTCCGCGAGGGCCTGGTCGTCAGCGACAAGATGGACAAGACGGTCGTGGTGACGGTCGAGGACCGCGTCAAGCACGCCCTCTACGGCAAGGTCATGCGCCGCAGCAGCAAGCTCAAGGCGCACGACGAGCAGAACCAGTGCGGCGTCGGCGACCGGGTCCTGATCATGGAGACCCGTCCGCTGTCCGCCACCAAGCGCTGGCGCGTCGTCGAGATCCTCGAAAAGGCCAAGTGATCCCGGCCGTTCTCGGCCACCGACTTCAAACAACTAGTTCGGCAAGGCTCGGCGCCCCAGGGCGCCGAGAACCGGCTCGACAACCAGGAGAAATTCGATGATCCAGCAGGAGTCGCGACTCAAGGTCGCCGACAACACCGGTGCGAAGGAGATCCTTTGCATCCGTGTTCTCGGTGGCTCGGGTCGGCGCTACGCCGGTATCGGCGACGTCATCGTTGCCACCGTCAAGGACGCGATCCCCGGTGGCAACGTCAAGAAGGGTGACGTCGTCAAGGCCGTGGTCGTGCGCACCAAGAAGGAGCGTCGTCGTCCGGACGGTTCCTACATCTCGTTCGACGAGAACGCAGCCGTCATCCTCAAGAACGACGGCGAGCCCCGTGGCACCCGCATCTTCGGCCCCGTGGGCCGCGAGCTGCGCGAGAAGAAGTTCATGAAGATCATCTCGCTCGCCCCGGAGGTGCTGTGATGGCCAAGCAGTCGATCAACATCAAGAAGGGCGACACCGTCAAGGTGATCGCTGGCAAGGACAAGGGCGCCGAAGGCAAGGTGATCGCTGTCCTCCGCGAGGAGCAGCGCGTCATCGTCGAGGGTGTCAACCGGATCAAGAAGCACGAGAAGGTCGTGAACACCGGCAGTGGCAACACTGGCGGCATCGTCACCACCGAGGCTCCGATCCACGTGTCCAACGTGATGCTCGTCGAGGGTGACGGCGTCACCCGCGTCGGCTTCCGCCGTGACGAGGTGACGAAGCGTCGTCCCGACGGCACCGAGTACACCGCCCAGCGCAGCGTTCGCATTTCGCGCAAGACGGGCAAGGAGATCTGAGATGGCTGAGACCACCACCGTTCCGCGGCTCAAGACCCGCTACCGCGAGGAGATCCTCCCCGCGCTGAAGTCTGAGTTCGAGATCGCCAACGTCATGCAGGTTCCCGGCCTGGTCAAGGTCGTCGTGAACATGGGTGTCGGCGAGGCTGCCCGCGACTCCAAGCTGATCGAGGGCGCGATCCGCGACCTGACCGCCATCACCGGTCAGAAGCCGCAGGTCACCAAGGCCCGCAAGTCCATCGCGCAGTTCAAGCTGCGTGAGGGCATGCCGATCGGCGCGCACGTCACCCTCCGCGGTGACCGCATGTGGGAGTTCCTGGACCGCCTGCTGACCCTCGCCCTGCCCCGTATCCGCGACTTCCGCGGTCTCAACGGCAAGCAGTTCGACGGCCGTGGCAACTACACGTTCGGTCTGACCGAGCAGGTCATGTTCCACGAGATCGACCAGGACAAG
>NZ_BAAALG010000010.1:28387-37620 GCF_039528155.1 Nocardioides dubius
AGCTGGGCTTCCCCTTCAAGGAAGGCAACTGACATGGCGAAGACCGCTCTCAAGGTCAAGGCGGCCCGTAAGCCGAAGTTCGCGGTTCGCGGCTACACCCGCTGCCAGCGCTGCGGCCGTCCGAAGGCCGTCTACCGCAAGTTCGGCCTGTGCCGGATCTGCCTGCGCGAGATGGCTCACCGGGGCGAGCTGCCCGGCGTGACCAAGTCCTCCTGGTGAACCCAGAACTCCATCACAACGATCGCTGAAGGTCGTGCCTCACACGGAGGCACGAAACCACGGTGGGAAAGGGCCATCCGGCCATGACGATGACTGACCCGATCGCAGACATGCTTACGCGTCTGCGAAACGCCAACCAGGCGTACCACGACTCGGTGTCCATGCCTTTCAGCAAGCTGAAGGCGGGCGTCGCCGAGATCCTCCAGCAGGAGGGCTACATCACCTCCTTCGAGGTGAAGGACAACGTCACCGACGCCGGCGAGCCGGCTGTTGGCAAGACGCTGACCATCACCCTGAAGTTCGGCCGCAGCCGCGAGCGTTCCATCGCTGGCCTGCGCCGCATCAGCAAGCCGGGCCTTCGGGTCTACGCCAAGCACACGGGTCTCCCGAAGGTGCTCGGCGGACTGGGCGTCGCGATCATCTCGACCAGCCAGGGCCTGCTCACCGACCGCCAGGCGAACCAGAAGGGCGTGGGCGGCGAAGTCCTCGCCTACGTCTGGTAACCGGCCCGCCGAGACCAGAAAGGAAGAGAAGCATGTCGCGTATTGGCAAGCTCCCCATCGCGGTCCCGTCGGGTGTCGACGTTCAGATCGCTGAGAGCACCGTGACCGTCAAGGGCCCCAAGGGCTCCCTGTCGCACACCGTCGCCTCGCCGATCGTCGTCGAGCACGGCGAGGACGGCGCCCTCGAGGTGAAGCGCCCCAACGACGAGCGTGAAGCTCGCTCGCTGCACGGCCTCACCCGCACCCTGATCAACAACATGGTCGTGGGTGTCACCCAGGGTTACGAGAAGAAGCTCGAGATCGTCGGCGTTGGCTACCGCGTTCTCTCGAAGGGTCCGACCGAGCTGGAGTTCCAGCTGGGCTACTCCCACTCCATCCACTTCAAGGCGCCAGAGGGCATCACCTTCACCGTGGACGGTCCGACCAAGTTGGGCGTTGTCGGCATCGACAAGCAGCTCGTCGGCGAGGTTGCGGCCAACATTCGCAAGCTCCGCAAGCCCGAGCCGTACAAGGGCAAGGGCGTCCGCTACGCGGGCGAGCAGATCCGCCGCAAGGTCGGAAAGGCAGGTAAGTGACCATGGCCATCTCGTTGTCCAACAACAAGCACACCGCTGCGCGCACCCGGTCGCGTCTGCGTCGTCAGGTCCGCGGCCGCAAGAAGATCAGCGGCACCGCCGAGCGTCCGCGCCTGGTGGTCACCCGCTCTGCTCGCCACATCAGCGTCCAGGTTGTCGACGACCTCGTCGGCAAGACCCTGGCCTCTGCCTCCACCATGGAGGGCGAGCTGCGCGATCTGGGCGCCGACAAGAGTGCCAAGGCCAAGCGCGTCGGCGAACTCGTCGCCGCTCGTGCCAAGGAGGCTGGCATCTCTGAGGTCGTTTTCGACCGTGCCGGCAACAAGTATCACGGCCGCGTCGCGGCCCTGGCAGATGGCGCCCGTGAGGGCGGCCTGACGTTCTGATCGCGAAGACGAGCAAGAGAGAGAAGAGGAAGTTCTCATGAGCGGAGCCCAGCGCGGACAGCGCGCCGGTGGCGAGCGCCAGGGAGGCGACCGTCGCGGAGGACGCGACAACCGCAACCAGGGTGCTGACAAGACCGCGTACATCGAGCGTGTCGTCGCGATCAACCGCGTTGCCAAGGTCGTGAAGGGTGGTCGTCGCTTCAGCTTCACCGCCCTCGTGGTTGTCGGTGACGGCGAAGGTCTCGTCGGCGTCGGTTACGGAAAGGCCAAGGAAGTTCCCGCGGCCATTGCCAAGGGTGTCGAGGAGGCGAAGAAGCACTTCTTCAAGGTTCCTCGCGTCCAGGGCACCATCCCGCACCCGGTCCAGGGTGAGAAGGCTGCCGGCGTGGTCATGCTGCGTCCGGCCGCGCCCGGTACCGGTGTCATCGCCGGTGGTCCGGTGCGCGCAGTCCTCGAGGCCGCGGGCATCCACGACATCCTGAGCAAGTCCTTGGGTTCGTCGAACCAGATCAACATCGTTCACGCCACTGTTGAGGCGCTGAAGATGCTGGAGGAGCCCGAGGCTGTGGCGGCTCGCCGTGGCCTGAGCGTCGAGGCTGTTGCCCCGGCAGCACTGCTGAAGGCTCGGGCGGAGGTGTCCAACTGATGGCACGCCTCAAGGTCGAGCAGAAGAAGAGCGGCATCGGCTGCAAGGAGAACCAGCGCGAGACGCTTCGCACCCTGGGTCTCAAGCGCATCGGTGACGTCGTCGTCAAGGAGGACCGCCCGGAGATCCGCGGCATGGTCCAGACCGTTCGCCACCTGGTGGCGGTCGAGGTCATCGAGGGAGACAACTGACATGACTCTCAAGTTGCACCACCTGCGTCCGGCTCCCGGGGCCAAGACCGCCAAGACCCGCGTCGGTCGTGGTGAGGGCTCCAAGGGCAAGACCGCGGGCCGCGGTACCAAGGGCACCAAGGCCCGGTACCAGGTCTCGGCTGCCTTCGAGGGTGGCCAGATGCCGTTGCACATGCGGCTTCCGAAGCTCAAGGGCTTCAAGAACCCGTTCAAGGTCGAGTTCCAGGTCGTGAACCTGGACAAGATCTCCTCGCTGTTCCCCGAGGGTGGCGCCATTGCCGTCGAGGACCTGGTTGCCAAGGGCGCTGTGCGCTCCGGCCAGCCGGTCAAGGTCCTCGGCCAGGGCGAGATCTCGGTCGCCGTTCAGGTGAGCGCCAACGCGTTCTCCGGTTCGGCCAAGGAGAAGATCGAGGCTGCCGGCGGCACCGTCACGGTGCTCTGACCCAAACGGTCAGTCGGGTACATGAGTCGTGGGGCGCGTCAGACACACTGAGAAGTGTGGCGGGCGCGCCCTGCGCCGTCCCTGCCCCCGGCACTTCGCCACCCTGTTAGGCTTCCCCGACGCCTCGCCCAGTCCCATGCTGGTGCCGAGGTCCGCGAGCTTGAGAAAGAGGATCACGTGCTGAGCGCGTTTGCTAACGCTTTCCGGACGCCGGATCTGCGACGCAAGTTGCTGTTCGTCCTGGGGATCATCGTGATCTTCCGGTTCGGTTCCCAGTTCCCGACCCCTGGCGTGCACACTGCCAACGTCCAGAGTTGTATCGACGGGGTCAACGACAACAGCGTCTACAACCTGATCAACCTGTTCTCGGGTGGAGCACTGCTCCAGCTCTCGGTCTTCGCGCTGGGCATCATGCCGTACATCACCGCGTCGATCATTCTGCAGCTCCTGGTCGTGGTCATCCCGCGGCTCGAGGCGCTGAAGAAGGAAGGCCAGTCCGGCCAGGCCAAGATCACGCAGTACACGCGGTACCTCACGCTTGCTCTCGCCGTCCTGCAGGCGACCGGCATCGTGGCGCTGGCCCGCTCGGGCCAGCTGCTGCAGGGCTGTGAGCTGCCGCTGCTGCACGACACCGAGTCGATCAGCCTGTTCCTGGTCATGGTGCTCACCATGACCGCGGGCACCGCCGTGATCATGTGGTTCGGCGAGCTGATCACCGACCGCGGCGTCGGCAACGGCATGTCGATCCTGATCTTCACCCAGGTCGTCGCCACGTTCCCGGGCTCGCTGTGGGGCGTTCAGCGCAGCGAGGGCTGGCTGACGTTCGGCATCGTGATGGTGATCGGCCTGATCCTGGTGGCAGGTGTCATCTTCATCGAGCAGGCACAGCGCCGGATCCCGGTGCAGTACGCCCGCCGCATGGTCGGCCGCAAGATGTTCGGCGGCAACTCGACCTACATCCCGCTCAAGGTCAACCAGGCCGGCATCATCCCGGTCATCTTCGCCTCGTCGTTGATGTACCTGCCGGCCATGGCGGTCCAGTTCAACCAGGCGAACGAGAACCCGCCGTCGTGGGTCAGCTGGCTCAACAAGTACTTCGTTGACGGCAGCCACCCGCTCTACATGGCGATCTTCTTCGCGCTCATCATCTTCTTCACCTACTTCTACGTGTCGATCACCTTCGACACCCACGAGGTGGCCGACAACATGAAGAAGTACGGCGGCTTCATCCCCGGGATCCGGGCCGGCAAGCCGACCGAGGACTACCTGTCCTACGTTCTCTCCCGGATCACCTTCCCGGGTGCTCTCTACCTCGGTCTGATCGCCCTGATTCCGTTGATCGCGTTCGCGGTGATCAATGCGAACCAGAACTTCCCGTTCGGCGGAACCTCCATCCTGATCATGGTGGGTGTCGCCCTGGACACGGTGAAGCAGATCGAGAGCCAGCTTCAGCAGCGCAACTATGAAGGATTCCTACGCTGATGCGTCTCATCCTGATGGGTCCCCCTGGTGCCGGAAAGGGCACGCAGGCAAAGGTCATCGCCACTCATTTCAAGATCCCGGCCATCTCCACCGGCGACATCTTCCGTGCCAACGTAGCGGGCAAGACCCCGCTCGGCATCGAGGCTCAGCGGTACATGGACGCCGGGGAGTACGTACCCGACACGGTCACCAACGCCATGGTGCGTGACCGCATCGCGCTCCCGGACGCCGCACCCGGCTTCCTGCTCGACGGTTACCCGCGCACCCTCGCGCAGGTCGACGAGCTGGACTCCATGCTGACCGACGCCGGCAGCAAGCTCGACGCCGTCGTCGCACTGACCGCCGAGCTCGATGAGCTCGTGGCGCGTCTGCTGCAGCGTGCCGCCGTCGAGGGCCGCGCCGACGACACCGAAGAGGTCATCCGTCGCCGCCAGGAGGTCTACGCCGAGCAGACCGAGCCGTTGCTCGCCGTCTACCGCGAGCGTGGCCTGCTGATCGAGGTCGACGGCATGGGCGAGATCGACGCGGTCACGCACCGCATCTTCGACGCGCTCGAGCAGCCGGTCGTCTGAGACCGTGTTCAACCGCCGTATCGAACTGAAGACCCCTGAGCAGATCGGCCTGATGCGTCGGGCCGGTCTGCTGGTGGGGGAGACCCTGGAGCTACTCCGCACCTCGGTGCGGGCCGGGATCAGCACGGCCGAGCTGGATGCCATCGCTGAGGACCACATTCGGTCCGGCGGTGGCATTCCGTCGTTCAAGGGCTACGGCCAGCCGCCGTTCCCAGGCACGATCTGCGCCTCGGTCAACGACGAGGTCGTGCACGGCGTCCCGGGTGCCCGGGTGCTCGCCGAGGGCGACATCATCTCGATCGACTGCGGTGCGATCATCGAGGGCTGGCACGGCGACGCGGCGATCACGGTCGCCGTCGGCGAGGTCCCGGCCGAGGTGGCCGAGCTGATGCGGGTCACCGAGGAGTCGCTGTGGCGCGGCTTCGCCGCTGCGCGGCTCGGGGGCAAGGTCTCCGACATCAGCCACGCCGTCGAGTCCTACGTGCGCTCCCAGGGCGACTACGGGATCCTCGAGGACTTCACCGGGCACGGGATCGGCTCGGCGATGCACCAGGCACCCGACGTGCCCAACTACGGCAAGCCGGGGCGCGGTCCCAAGCTGGTGCGTGGGATGGCGCTCGCGGTGGAGCCGATGGTCACCTTGGGCTCCAAGCACACCGAGGTGCTCGACGACGATTGGACGATCGTCACCAACGACGGCAGCTGGGCTGCCCACTACGAGCACTCCTTCACGCTCACTCCGGACGGCGCCTGGATCCTCACCGCCCTCGACGGCGGCGAGCAGCGCCTGGGCGAGCTCGGCGTCCCCTTCGGCGGGCGTTGAGCCAGACACCCCGTACAACGAGAGAGTCCCCCGGCGCCAACGGCGCCGGGGGACTCTCTCGTTGGTGGACTAGCGCTTGATCTTCACGGCGTTGGTGGTCGCGGTCGCGCTCTTCCAGCCGCTCTTGGTGGCGGTGAGCTTGACGGCGATCTTCTTGTTGCGGTCCTTCTTGGTGGCCTTGTAGGTGGCCTTGGTGGCGCCCTTGATGGCCTTGCCGTTGCGCAGCCACTGGTACTTCACGGTGACGGTGGTGTTCCAGGAGCCCTTGGTGGTCTTCAGGACCTTGCCGACCTTGGCCTTGCCGCGCAGCGCGGGCTTCTTGGTGTTCCTGATCAGCTGCGGCGCCGGGGTGGTCGGCGCGGTGACGCTGAACGCCGCGTCGCTCAGGGAGACGTTGCGGGTGATGTCGCCGGCGTTGCCCAGCTGGGCCCCGCTCCACAGACGGATCCGGTAGTCGTGACCGCCGAAGGCGACGGTGGAGCCGCCTGCACCCGCGGTGGTGCCGTCGGGCAGGGCGATGGTCGCGCTGAAGGCGCCGGTCGCGGTGAACGCCGTAGTCGGCACCAGCGCCCAGACCTTCGCATTGCCGTGCGGCTGGAAGGCGGCGAGTCGCTGGGTGGCCTCGATCCCAGGGAGGTCGGCGCGCTCGATCACCACGGCCACCTGGGAGGAGGCGTTGCCGGCCCGGTCCACCCAGCCGGTGCCGGAGACGGTGATGCTGGTGCCGGGCGCGGTCGCGGCGCTCACGTCCGCGGCGCTGCCGTAGTCGGCGAGGGTCTGGAACGTCGCGAACTCGGTGGTCACCGGGTCGTTGTCGAGGACATGGACGCGGTGGGTGCCGGCCTCGGTGGCCTTGCCGTCGCTCTGGAAGCGGGGCACAGTCAGCGGCTCGTCGGCGAAGGTGCCGTCGACGCCGACCAGGATCCGCTCGCGGCTCGCGCCGGGAACCTCCTCGTCGGCGTCCGCGCCGAGCTGGCCGTAGGCGTCGTAGTCCATCTTGAGCGCCAGGCGCTGGCCGGGGCAGAAGCCGGTGCCCGAGAGCAGGATCTGCTCGCCGGGGAGGACCGGGGTGGTGCTGGCGCTGAGCACGGCGGCATCGGTGTCGCAGACCGCCGCGGTGCTGGCCGTCGCGGTGACGCCCTGAAGCGCGGCCAGGGCGAGGAGGCCGGCCAGCGGCAGGCCGAGGTGGCGGCGTCGGGGGAGCAGGTTCATCTCGGTTTCCTTCGGGAACGGGGTGAGGGGTGGCCGTCCCGGTAGGACGGCCACCCCTCGGGGTCAGGCGATGAGTGCCCGCATCACTTCTTGATCTTCACGGCCTTGGTGGTCGCGGTCGCGCTCTTCCAGCCGCTCTTGGTGGCGGTGAGCTTGACGGAGATCCTCTTGTTGCGGTCCTTCTTGGTGGCCTTGTACTTGGCCTTGGTGGCGCCCTTGATGGCCTTGCCGTTGCGCAGCCACTGGTACTTCACGGTGACGGTGGTGTTCCAGGAGCCCTTGGTGGTCTTGAGGACCTTGCCGACCTTGGCCTTGCCGCTGAGGGCGGGCTTCTTGGTGTTCTTGATCAGCTTCGGCGCCGGTGCGACGGGCTTGGCACCCACGGTCAGGTCGACGACGATCGAGCGACCGGTGTCGCTGCCGGCCGGGAGCAGCAGCCCACCCGACAGCAGGCGCAGGGTGTGCTGGCCGGGGCCGAAGGCGGGGGTGGTGCCGTTCGCGCCGGTGGTGGTGCCGTCCGGAAGCTGGAGCTCGGCGGTGAAGGTGCCGTCGGCGTCAGCCTGGACGATCGCCCACACGGACGGGTTCTCGGCCAGCGGCTCGGCGCGGGTGAAGGTGTTGTCGTCGATCTTGACGCCGATCCGCGAGCCGGCCAGGCCGCTCTTGGAGAACCAGCCCTCGCCCTTCAGGGTCACCTTGCCGCCGACGACGGCGGTTCCGGTCACGGTGGTCTCGGCGGCCGGGGTGATCTTGGTGATCGAGTCGATCGTGGTCTCGCGGGTCTCGGAGACGCCGGTGTCGAGGTTGAGCGCGTAGTCGACGTTGCCGGTGGTGGCACCGGCCTTGTCGACCATGTAGGCGGAGCCGTTGGCCACGATCAGGTGGTTGGCGGACTTGGTGATGCCCTCGGGCTGGATGGTCTCGACGACCTCCTGCTCACGAGCGTCGACGACGGTGACCGAGCCGTTCGAGAAGTCGGCCACGTAGACCAGGTCACGCTCGCGGTCGACGTCCACGGCCAGCGCGCGCGGACCGGTCTCCGCCGTCCACTTCAACGCGTGCGTGGTGAGGTCGAAGACGTGCAGGCTGGTCTTGTCGGTGCCCTGGGTCTGGTTGACCGTGTACAGCTCGTTGCTGTCCGGGTCGATCGCGATGCTCGAGGGCTGCAGCGAGCCCACGGCGTCCGTGCCGATGCCGGCGTTGGGGATCGCGTGCCGGGTCAGCGCGTAGTTCGCAGCCGGGTCGATGACGTAGTACTCGTCGGTGCGGAAGTCGTTGGTGTAGACCAGGCCGGTCGCCTCGTCGATGTCGAGACCCATCGTCACCGCGTAGGTGCTCTCACCGGCGGTGGGGTAGTCCGCACGGTTGGGGATCGCGATCTCGGCAAGGGGCTCGATGACCTCGCCCTGGTCGACGTCGGTGCTGTAGACCGTGACCGAGGCCTCGGAGGCCGCGCCGCGGTTGGCGGCGGTGACGTAGGCGAGGTTGCGCACCTCGTCGATCACGACCTCACGGGGGTGGTTGATCGCGACCTGGGTCTGCGCACCTGCGAAGTCGTAGGTGCCGGCCTTGTACTCGAGGCTCTCGCGGTCGAAGACGCTGACCTGGTTGTCGCGGGTGTTGGTCACCCAGACGTTGTCGTGCGTGTCGTCGACGTAGATGCCGTGGGTGCTCAGCCACTTGTGCTGGAGGCCGTCGGTGCCGTGCTTGAGCTTCGGCAGGGTCGCCGTCTGCTTCACCTCGAGGGTGTTCGGGTCGACCTTCGCCAGGGTGGCGACGGTGATCGGCGGGCGTCCCTGCGCGGAGGTGACGAACAGGTCGCCGGTGTCCTGGGAGGCGGCGATCTGGTACTGGCCGGCGATCCCGGTCTTGGTCGTGGTGGTGAACGCGAGCTCGGCGCGGGGGCCGGAGGCGGTCGGCGGGGTCGCCTCGTCGGCCTGGGCGGCGACGGTGGCGGAGCCAGCGGCAACCAGGCCGAGGGCAGCCACCAGGCCGGCCGTGCGGCGGCGCGTGTGCTGAGGTCGAGCAGTCATCAGAGCGTCGTTCCTTCTCGGGAGTTGTTTAGGCAAGCCTAACTATAGTCATATGTTATGAAGGCAAGGCGAACCAATCCCCAGGATCTGAGACGCGCAACTCGCTCGTTCGCGCCACAGCGGCGTCGCTGACGAACGAAAAAGCCCCC
>NZ_BAAALG010000010.1:37666-41448 GCF_039528155.1 Nocardioides dubius
TTTTTCGTCAGGGACTAGCGATGAGCTAGGGGAAGACGTCGACGTGGACGTGGTCGCGGTGTTCGAGGATCGCGGCCTGCTCGGCGGTGCGGCCCGAGGTGTCGGGGGAGTAGTCGCGCCAGCCGTCCTTGGAGCGGCGTCCGGAGGTCCAGATCTTGCCGTCGAAGATGACGTGCTGGATGCCGAGCCGATCGGCCTGTGCCACCAGGTAGTAGGCCATCGACCAGCCCTTGACCTGGTTCGCCTCGTTGATCGGGCGCACGAACACGTCGATCGCGCGGCCCTCGTAGTGGGCCGAGCCCTCCATGTGACCGGAGTCGACGCCCTCGGGGGAGAAGCCGCCGAGGGAGAGGTCGCCGTAGGCGGCCTCCAAGTCGTCGCGGACGGCGGCCGCGCGAGCGGTCAGCCCGGCGGCGTCCAGCTCGGCGGACTCCTCGTCGGGGGTGCTGCGCACCTCACAGCTGAAGGCGCCGTCCTGGGAGTGGCCGGTCAACGCCGAGGCGAGTGCCCGGCCATCCTCGGCGTGGTCCTCATAGGCCTCCGGGAAGGCGGAGCGCTGCACCTTCTGGGCGGCCTCGGTGATCCGCATCTTCTCGTAGCCGTCGATCTCGACCAGGGCGTCGTAGAAGGCGTTCGTCGAGTAGTACGGGTCGAGGATCTCCTGCTCGGTTCCCCAGCCCTGGGACGGGCGCTGCTGGAAGAGCCCCAGCGAGTCCCGGTCGCCGTGCTCGATGTTCTCGATCTTCGACTCCTGGTACGCGGTCGCCAGGGCGATGCTGGCGGCGCGTGCCGGGAGCCCGCGGCGCACCGCGATCGCGGAGATCAGCGCCGCGTTCTCTGCCTGCTCCAGGCTGAGCTCGACCTTGTGGCCGTCGACCTCGGCGACGCAGACCTCAGGATCGGGGAACGGCCCGAGCCCTTGGTCCACGGCGACGAAGATCGCGGCCACGAGGCCGATGGCGGCCAGGCCCCCGATGACCGGGCCACGCAGTCTCATGTCAGTCGTTGGCGTGCAGGGCGGCGTTGAGGGCGATGCCCTCGCCGTTCCAGGCCACGGCCTCGACGGTGCCGGTCACGGAGTTGCGGCGGAACAGCACGTTGCTCGCGCCGGACAGCTCCAGCGCCTTGACCACCGAGCCGTCGGCGAGGGTGACCTTGGTGCCGGCGGTGATGTAGGCACCGGCCTCGACGACGCAGTCGTCGCCGAGCGAGATGCCCAGGCCGGAGTTCGCGCCCAGCAGGCAGCGCTCACCGATCGAGATGACCTGCTTGCCGCCACCGGACAGGGTGCCCATGATCGAGGCGCCGCCGCCGATGTCGGAGCCGTCGCCGACCACCACGCCGCCGGAGATCCGGCCCTCGACCATCGAGGCGCCGAGGGTGCCGGCGTTGAAGTTCACGAAGCCCTCGTGCATCACCGTGGTGCCGCTGGCCAGGTGCGCGCCGAGGCGGACCCGGTCGGCGTCGGCGATCCGGACGCCCGAGGGCACCACGTAGTCGACCATCCGCGGGAACTTGTCCACGCCGTAGACGCTGACGTGCTGGCCGGCGGCCTGCAGGCGGGCGCGGGTCAGCTCGAAGCCCTCGATCGCGCACGGGCCGGCGGAGGTCCACACCACGTTGGTGAGCAGCCCGAAGACGCCGTCCAGGTTGACGCCGTGCGGCACCACCAGGCGGGCGGAGAGCAGGTGCAGACGCAGCCAGGCGTCCTCGGTGGAGCTCGGAGCGGAGGCGATGTCCTCGATGATCACCCGGCGCAGCACCCGGCGCACGCCGCGCAGGTCGTCGGTGCCCTCGAGGGCGGTCAGCTCGGCAGGGGCGTCGCCGTCGGGTGCGGTGCCGAGCGCGGGGCTCGGGAACCAGACGTCGAGCACGGTGTCGTCAGCGGTCAGGGTGGCCAGGCCCCAGCCGTGGGCGGCAGTCTTGGTAGCAGTCACGCTGGGCAATGCTACGCAAGCACTCCACACCGGCCGTACCAAGTTCACCCCTCGCCCAGGCTCGATCCGCCATGATGTCCGGGTGAAGCGCAAGCGCCGGATGCAGGTGATGGTGATCAGCGTGGTCACGGTGATGGCCGTGGCCGTCGGCCTGATCGCCTGGCTGGTGCTGCGCGGCGATGATCGGCAGGAGCGCCAGTTCGACGCCCGTCGGGCCGGTGACCTGGTGAGCATGCAGCCGTGGTCGGAGGTGCACGTCGGGGACGCCGAGGTGTGGAAGATCCGCTACCTCACCACCGACCGCTCCGGCACGGTGCGCGCTGCCACCGGCCTGGTCTCGGTGCCGCGCGACGTCGCGGCGGGTGCGCCGGTCGTCGGGTATGCACACGGGACCACCGGCATCGCCCGGCGCTGCGCGCCCTCGGAGCGAGGCACCCCGATGCCCACCGACGGCGGTGCCGTCGAGAGCGCGCTGGCCCAGGGCTGGGTGGTGGTCGCTCCCGACTACTCCGGCCTCGGCTCGGCCGGACCGCACGGCTACCTGGTCGGCAAGGAGGCCGCGCACGACCTGCTCGACGCGGTCCGCGCGGTGCGGCAGATGCCGGACCTCGAGCTCGGCCAGGAGAGCTTCGTCTGGGGACAGTCGCAGGGTGGCCATGCGGCGCTCTGGGCCGGCGTCGAGGCGAAGCGCTATGCCCCCGAGCTGCAGCTCGACGGCGTCGCCGCTGCGGCGCCGCCCACGGACCTGGCCACGATGATGGCGGCGAACGCGACCACGCCGGGAATCACCCGGGTGCACGCCTACCTGCTGGACTCCTGGCGCAAGGTGTACCCGGGCAGCGGGCTGTGGAGCGAGGTCGCCCCCGAGAAGCGCCGGGTGATCGCTCGGATCGGGGCACAGTGCGGATTCGACGCCGTCACAGCGGAGGAGAGCGCGCTGGCCATGCCGATCCTGCCCGACAGCGGGCCGGGCACCCCGATGGGCCGGCTGCTGCGGGCGAACAGCCCGACCGGGCGGATCGCGGCGCCGGTGCTGATCAGCCAGGGCGACATGGACCAGGTCGTGCCGATGGCTCAGCAGAAGGAGTGGGTGGCGGCCCGTTGCGCGCAGGGCACGCGGATCGACTTCCGTCAGCATCCGAACGTCGACCACCCCGGGATCGCGTACGTCTCCGACGTCGAGATCGTGGCGTGGATCAAGGGTCGGCTCGCCGGCAAGCCCGGTTCGAGCACCTGCTGATGCATGGCGGCCGGGGCGCGGTCACCCCCTACTCCCGGTGAGCGGTGAGCGCCCCTGCTGGACCCGGGCGGAGAACTAGCCTGACGAAGTGGCTCGTACGAAGACTCTCCGGCATCTGCTCGCTCCTGGCCGCATCGGCCCGATGACGCTGTCCAACCGGGTGGTCCTCCCGGCCATGGACATGAATGCGTGCGTCGACGGTGAGCTCCACCAGACCGAGATCGATCACTACGCGGCGCGCGCCGCGGGTGGCACCGGGATGATCATCACCGGCGCCTCGGCGATCGCCTTCCCGGTCGGCGCGACCAGCCTGAAGGAGCCGGGTCTCTCCGACGACCGGTTCATCCCCGGCCTCAAGGCGCTCGCGGACGCCGTCCACGCCTCGGGCAGCAAGCTCTGCGTGCAGAGCACCCACCACGGCAAGGTGGCCCGGATCGACACCCTCCAGGGTCGCCCGCTGTTGGTTCCCTCCGAGCCCGACTTCAGCTACGACATGAGCGCCATGGCGGACAACTCCAAGGACGAGCTCATGAAGATGGGCGCGGTCACCGGTGGCAAGAAGGCGAGCTACCACGAGGCCACCGCCGAGGACATCGCGTGGCTGA
>NZ_BAAALG010000010.1:41490-44419 GCF_039528155.1 Nocardioides dubius
ACGTCGACGCGATCGAGATCCACTGCGCGCACGGCTACGTGCTGGGCGGCTTCCTCACCGAGCGCGACAACCGGCGCACCGACTCCTATGGCGGCTCGCTGGAGAACCGGGCCCGTCTGGCCTGCGAGGTGATCGCCTCGGTGAAGGCTGCGGTGGGTCACAAGATGGCCGTGATCGTCCGGGTCGCGGGCCAGGAGTTCGGCCAGGAGGGTGGACTCACCAACGCCGAGGCCTGCCAGGCCGCGGCGCTCTTCGAGAAGGCCGGCGCCGACGCCATCCACGTCACCGGCTGGGGCCGCAACCCGTTCTCGAACTTCACCGACGGCCCGCTGCCGAACAAGGTCGGTGCCTACGTCGACCTCGCCGCCGAGGTGAAGAAGCACGTCGCGATCCCGGTGATCACGGTCGGCCGGGTGCTGCCCGAGGTCGGCGAGGAGGCGATCGCCGAGGGCAAGGCGGACTTCGTCGCCATGGGACGTCAGCTCCTGGCCGACCCCGATCTGGTCAACAAGCTCATCGCGGGTCACGCCACCGAGGTGCGACCGTGCATCAACTGCTACGTCTGCGTGCAGGAGAACTTCTGGGATGACACGCCGGTATGTGCGGTCAACCCGGCCCTCGGCAACGAGGGGCTGGTGCCGTTCATCCGCACCGCCACCGCCAAGAACGTCGTCGTGATCGGCGCGGGCCCGGCCGGCCTCGAGGCGGCCCGGGTGCTCACCCTGCGCGGCCACAAGGTGACCGTGCTCGACAAGGGCGACCGGCTCGGCGGCACGCTGTGGTTCTCCACGCTGACCACCCCCGACAACGAGCGGCTGCTCAAGTGGCTGACCGCCGAGGTCGAGCGACTCGGCATCGACGTGCGGCTCAACACCGAGGCCACCGCGGCGACCGTGGCTGCGCTGCGGCCCGACCACGTCGTGGTCGCCACCGGTGCCAAGCGCCCGCGTCCCGACGTCCCGGGCGGCGAGCTGCCGCACGTGCACACCGGAGACTCGATGCGCAACCTGCTGCTGGGCAGCGCGGAGGCCTCCGAGGGCTCGTTCTTCATGCGCTCGATGGGCAAGCTGGGCAAGCTCTCCGGCGTCACCAAGAGCCCGGAGGCGATCCGGCAGATCACCCGCAAGTTCCTGCCGATGGGCAAGGAGGTCGTGGTGATCGGCGGCTCGCTGGTGGGCCTCGAGCTCGCCGAGTGGCTCGCCGAGCGCGGGCGCAACGTGACCCTGCTCGAGGAGGGCCAGCAGCTCGGTCTGCCGATGGCGATGCCGCGGCGTTGGACCGCGGTGCGGCACGCGAGCGAGGTCGGCGTCACCGTGCACCGGCACGCGAGGCCGACGCGGATCACCGAGGACCAGGTCGAGTTCGTGGTCGGCGAGCAGACCCACACGGTCGAGGCCAGCATGGTGATCTTCGCCGCCGGCACCTACGCCGCCGCCCCGCTCGCCGAGGAGCTCACCGCCGCCGGCCTGAGCTTCGACATCATCGGAGACGCCGGCACCGTCGGCTACATCGAGAACGCCATGCACTCCGCCTGGAAGTTCGCCACTACCTTCTGACCCCTGGAGATAGTCCCTGACGTTTTCGTGGTTTTTCGGGCCCAGAAACCACGAAAACGTCAGGGACTATCCCATTTTGTAACCCTGTGGTGCGGATGGGGTTAGTGGGAGTTGGTGGGGTGAGTGGGGTGAGTGGGGCTGGTGGGGTGAGGCTATTGGCCGGTGCGACCGTCGATGCACTCGCGCAGGAGGTCGGCGTGGCCGCAGTGGCGGGCGTACTCCTCGATCATGTGCACGACGACGTCGCGCACCTCGATCTGCTCGTCGGACACGGTGACCAGGTCGTCGAGGGCCGCGCGCTTCAGGATCGCCCGGCTGCGCTCGACCTGGTAGGCGAGGCCGGAGAAGGCGTCGTCGACGTTGGCCTGATCGCCGGCGATCTCCTCGAAGCCGTGGTCGCTCGGGTACAGCCGGGGCTCGTCGAGGTTGCCCGCGATCACCCGGTGGAACCAGTGGTGCTCGACGCGGGCCATGTGCCGCACCAGGCCGAGCAACGACAGCCCGGACGGCGGCACCGAGCGCCGGGCCAGCTGCTCGGGGTCGAGGCCGTCGCACTTGAGCCGTAGCGTGAGCCGGTAGGCCTCCAGGTAGTCGAGCAGCGTGTCGCGCTCCCCGCGGGGCGGGGCCGCCGGCTCGCGCGGGTCCTCGCCGGCCGGCAGCCACATCCCGTCGAAGCTCATCGCTGCGCGCCGACCTCGGCGAGTGGGATCTCGGGATCGGCGAGCCGGCTCCGGTCCACCGGGGTCGAGGAGGCGACCAGCGCGGTGAGATCGTCCCCGGCATCCCAGATGTTGACGTTCATCGCGGCCTCGACGCGGTCGCCGTCATCGAGCCAGAACGCCAGGTACTCGCCGGCCAGGTCGCCGCGGACCACCACGTTCTCGGGATCCGAGGCCAGACCGCGGTACTCCATGCCGAGGTCGAACTGGTCGGTGAAGAAGTACGGCTGCCGGTCGTAGACGGCCTCCTTGCCGAGCAGCGTGCGGGCCGCGATGGCGGGCTGGTTCTGGGCGTTGGCCCAGTGCTCGACGCGGACCCGGCGCTCGAAGGCCGGGTGCTCCGCCTCGGCGATGTCGCCGACGGCGACGATGTCGGGGTGGCTGGTCTGCAACGCGGCGTCGACCAGAACGCCACGATCGGTGGCGAGCCCGGCGTCGCGGGCCAGCTCGATGTTGGGCACCGCCCCGATCCCGAAGAGCACCAGGTCGCCGGGCACGTGCGCGCCGTCCGCAAGCTGCACGCCGGTGGCGTGGCCCTCGCGCACGGTCACCTGGCTGACGGCGATGCCGGTACGCACCTCGACACCGTTGCGCCGGTGCAGATCGCCGAACGCGGCGCCGATCCGGCTGCCGAGCACCGCCTGCAGGGGGTGC
>NZ_BAAALG010000010.1:44445-48540 GCF_039528155.1 Nocardioides dubius
CGCCCGGGGGCCGGGGCGGCGGCGGCCGCCTCCAGCCCGATCCAGCCGCCGCCGACCACGACCAGGCGGCTCTCGGCGCCGATCGCCGCATCGAGTGCGTCGGAGTCCTCCAGAGTGCGCAGCACCCGCACGCCCTCGGCGTCCGCTCCCGGCAGGTCGGGCAGCCGGGGCCGCGATCCGGTGGCCAGCGCCAGCTTCGAGAAGCTGAGCTCGGTGCCGTCGGAGAGGGCCAGCCGGTGGCCGTCGGGGTCGAGCACCACGGCGGAGACCCCGAGTCGCAGGGTCACGTCGTGCTCGGTGAACCAGGCGGCGTCCAGCGGCGTGAACTCGGCCAGCGGGGTGCCCTTGAGCAGATGGTCCTTGGAGAGCGGCGGCCGCTCGTAGGGGAGATGCGGCTCGGCGCCGACCAGTGTGAGCGGGCCCTGGTGGCCCTCCTCGCGCAGTGCCTCGACGGTCTTCGCGCCGGCGAGTCCACCGCCGACGACGATGATGCCCGGATCAGTCATCGTGCCTCCTTCGTGAGAAAGGTGGGTCTGCAAGCGACGCTACGCCGGGTCTGGTGAGAGCAAAACCGATTCGCAGGGCGAGCCGGGGGCGCGGTACCCTGGCACGTAGAGACGTCTGAGCCGTCATCAGCGGCGAGTCTCCGGAAGAACGGCATCGCGAGGTGCTCAGTAGAACCGGACGGGTGGGGCCCGTGACAGCCTTCATGAAGCGGTCGCCGGAGTCTCGGCGGCAAGCGAGGTGGTACCGCGGTCCGGTTCTCGGATCGTCCTCGTGGCAATGACCCGAGGCAGCACGTACCACCAGGAGAGCACCGATGACCTATCCGAAGGTCTCCACGTCCGGTTCAGACGGCGTCCCGTCCAGCCCGCGCTTCCCGCAGATCGAGGAGCAGGTGCTCGCGTACTGGGGCGCGGACGGCACCTTCTCGGCGTCGGTCGAGGCACGTGACGGCGGCGCCGACGGCTCGAACGAGTTCGTCTTCTACGACGGCCCGCCGTTCGCCAACGGCCTGCCGCACTACGGCCACCTGCTCACCGGCTACGTCAAGGACATCGTGCCGCGCTTCCAGACCATGCGCGGCAAGCGCGTGGAGCGCCGCTTCGGCTGGGACACCCACGGTCTCCCGGCGGAGCTGGAAGCGATGCGCCTCAACGACATCAAGACCACCGACGAGATCGTCGAGATGGGCATCGACAAGTTCAACGACGCCTGCCGTGCCTCGGTGCTCAAGTACTCCGGCGAGTGGCAGCGCTACGTCACCCGCCAGGCCCGCTGGGTCGACTTCGACAACGACTACAAGACCATGAACCCCGAGTTCATGGAGTCGGTGATCTGGGCCTTCAAGCAGCTCTTCGACAAGGGCTACGTCTACGAGGGCTTCCGGGTCCTGCCGTACTGCTGGAACGACGAGACGCCGCTGTCGAACCACGAGCTGCGGATGGACGACGACGTCTACAAGAGCCGCCAGGACCCGGCGGTCACCGTCGGCTTCACCCTGGAGAGCACCGGTGAGGACGCCGTCCTGGACGGCGCCAAGGCGCTGATCTGGACCACGACGCCGTGGACCCTGCCCTCCAACCTGGCGATCATGGTCGGCTCCGAGATCGACTACGTGGTGGTCGAGGCGCCGGTGCCCGGCCGTGAGGGCGCAAGCGCCAAGTACCTGCTGGCCGAGGCGCTGCTGGGCAAGTACGCCCGCGAGCTGGCGGACGCCGACGGCGAGTTCCAGGTGCTCGGGCGCTACCGCGGTGCCGACCTGCTGGGCCGTCGCTACACGCCGCCGTTCGGCTACTACCTCGGTCACGAGAACGCGTTCCGGATCGTCGCCGCCGACGACGCCGTGACCACCACCGACGGTACCGGCCTGGTGCACTCCGCCGGCGCCTTCGGCGAGGTCGACAAGGAGGTCACCGACCGCGAGGGCATCGAGGCGGTGATGCCGGTCGGCAAGGACGGCACCTTCACCCACCCGGTGGCCGAGTACGCCGGGATGCTGGTCTTCGACGCCAACCCGCACGTGATCGACCACCTCAAGGCAGCCACCCGTGGCGAGGCCGCGCACGGCAGCGTCACCGACGGCACCGTGCTGCTGCGCCGCGAGACCTACGAGCACTCCTACCCGCACTGCTGGCGCTGCCGCGAACCCCTGATCTACAAGGGCGTCTCGTCCTGGTTCGTCGAGGTGACCGCGTTCAAGGACGCGATGCTCGCCAACAACCAGCAGATCAACTGGGTGCCCGAGCACATCAAGGAGGGCCAGTTCGGCAAGTGGCTGGCGAACGCCCGCGACTGGTCGATCACCCGCAACCGGTTCTGGGGCTCGCCGGTGCCGGTCTGGAAGTCCGACGACCCCGCGTACCCGCGCGTCGACGTCTACGGCTCGTTCGAGGAGATCGAGCGTGACTTCGGCACGCTGCCGACCAACGCCGCCGGTGAGCGCGACCTGCACCGCCCGTGGGTCGACGAGCTGACCCGTCCCAACCCGGACGACCCGACCGGGAAGTCGACGATGCGCCGCGTCACCGACGTCCTCGACGTCTGGTTCGACTCGGGCTCGATGAGCTTCGCGCAGAACCACTACCCGTTCGAGAACCAGGACTGGTTCGACGGAACGGCGCAGAAGAAGGGCCACTTCCCGGGCGACTTCATCGTCGAGTACATCGGGCAGACCCGCGGCTGGTTCTACACGCTGCACGTGCTGGCCACCGGCATCTTCGACAAGCCGGCCTTCAAGAACTGCATCAGCCACGGCATCGTGCTGGGCAGCGACGGGCAGAAGATGAGCAAGTCGCTGCGCAACTACCCGGACGTCTCCGAGGTCTTCGACCGCGACGGCGCCGACGCGATGCGCTGGTTCCTGATGTCCAGCCCGATCCTGCGCGGCGGCAACCTGGTGGTCACCGAGCAGGGCATCCGCGACTCGGTGCGCCAGGTGCTGATCCCGCTGTGGAACACCTGGTACTTCTTCTCGCTCTACGCCAACGCGGCCGGCTACACCGCCGAGCGCCGTACGGACTCGAGCCACCCGATGGACCGGTACCTGCTGGCCAAGACCCGTGAGCTCGTCGCCGAGGTGACCGAGCAGCAGGAGGCCTTCGACATCGCGGGTGCGTGTGAGTCGACGCGCCAGTTCCTCGACGTGCTGACCAACTGGTACGTGCGCCGCTCGCGCGAGCGGTTCTGGGCGGCTGACGTCTCCGACGGCAACGTGGCGCCCGAGACCAAGGACGCCTTCGACACCCTCTACACGGTGCTGGAGACCCTGCTCCGGGTGGCGGCGCCGCTGCTGCCGCTGGTGTCGGAGGAGATCTGGCGCGGCCTGACCGGCGGTCGCTCGGTGCACCTGACCGACTGGCCCACCTTGGACGAGCTCCCGGCCGACGACGACCTGGTCGCCGCGATGGACCTGGTCCGCGACGTCTGCTCGGCGGGCTCCGCGCTGCGCAAGGCGGCCAACCTGCGCAACCGGCTGCCGCTGGCCGCGCTGACCGTGGTCGCCCCCGGCACCTCGGTGAGCGGCTTCGAGGCGCTGGTCGCCGACGAGCTGAACCTCAAGCAGGTCAAGGTACTGGACCCCGAGTCGGACGAGGCGGCCGCCTACGCGGTGGAGCAGAAGCTCACCGTCAACGCGCGTGCCGCGGGGCCGCGGCTGGGCAAGGACGTCCAGCTCGCGATCAAGGGCTCCAAGAGAGGCGACTGGTCGGTGGACGCCGACGGCGTGGTCACCGCGGGCGGCCTGGCGCTGGTCGAGGGGGAGTACACCCTGGAGACGGTGGCCGGAGCCGGTACCGAGGGCGTGGCCACCGGCATCCTGCCGGGCGGCGGCTTCGTGGTGCTCGACGTCGTCGTCACCGAGGAGCTGGAGCGCGAGGGTGTCGCCCGCGACCTGATCCGGGCGGTGCAGCAGGCCCGCAAGGACGCCGGCCTGGAGGTCGCCGACCGGATCGCACTGAGCATCACCGGTGAGGACGACGTCCAGGCCGCGGTCGCCTCCTTCGGCGACCTGATCGCCAGCGAGACGCTGGCCGCGAGCCTCGAGGTGCAGCCGGGTGACGCGCTGGAGATCAAGGTCCAGGCGCTCTGATCATG
>NZ_BAAALG010000010.1:48595-81593 GCF_039528155.1 Nocardioides dubius
GGGTCAGATCCGCTGGGTCAGCTCTTCCACGCCTTGCCGTAGAGGAGCAGGGTCTCGCTGGTGGGCACGATGCCGTGCACGTTGTCGGCCCAGGCGAAGAAGAAGGAGCCGGGCGAGATCGCGATGCCGGGGTTCTCCTCCTGCCACATCTCGTTGATCTGCTGCAGGGTGGCCTTCTGCTCCTCGCCGGTCTCGCCCTGGAGCTGGAAGATCAGCTTGTCCATCTCCGGGTTGCTGTAGCCGCTCGGGTTGGCCGGGGAGGCGCCGACCAGCTGGCTGGAGAAGCGGGCGAACGGGTCCTCGGACGGGATCGACATCGACGAGGTGGCCATGTCGTAGTCGTGGGTCACGTAGATCCGCGTGGTCTGGTCGGTGACCGAGTTGAGCAGCTCGACCTTCATGTCGATGCCGATCTCCTTGAGCATCGCCTGGACGGTGACCGAGGCGGTCTTGGAGGCCTGGTCGGACTGGCCGATGTAGGTGAGCGAGGTCTTGGCGCCGTCCGCCTTCGCCTCGGCGACCAGCTTCTTGGCGGCCTCGATGTCGGTCTGCAGCTCGTCGATCTCGGTGAAGTACGGGGCCGACTGCGAGTAGATGTTGCGCGACGGGATGCCGTGGCCGCCCTGGGCGCGGGCCAGGTACTTCTCCGGGTCGATCGTCATCGCGATCGCCTTGCGAATGCGGACGTCGCTGCCCGCGTGGCCCTCGCGGTTGTTCAGCCAGAACATCATGCCCAGGCCGCTCGGGATCAGCGCACCGGCGGCGCCGTCCTGGCGGGCGGTCTCGACGACCGGGTTGGAGCGGATCGCGATCTGGTCGTAGTCACCGTTCTTGAGCGCGTCGTAGCGGGCGTCGTCCGAGGCCGGGAAGACGAAGCGGAGCGAGTCCAGGTACGCCTTGTCGCCGAAGTAGTCGTCGTTGCGCTTGAGGATGAGCTCCTCGGCGGGCTTGTAGGAGTCGAACTTGAACGGGCCGGCGCCGATCGGCTTGAAGCCCTTCTGGCCGCCCTTGATCGCGGCCGGGGCGACCACCATGCCGGGGCCTGTGGCGAGCATGTTCGGGAAGGTCGCCCACGGAGCGTTGAGCTCGAACTTGACCGTGGTCTCGTCGACCGGGGTCATCGCCTTGATGTTGGTGTGCAGGAGCAGGACGTTGAAGCCCTGGTTCTGCATGTAGTAGCCGATGCTGCCGAGCACGGCGGCGGAGTTCAGCGGCGTGCCGTCGGTGAACTTCACCCCCTCGCGCAGCTTGAGGGTCCAGGTCTTGTTGTCCTCGGAGGTCAGCGACTCGGCGAGCTGCGGGACGAACTCCTGCTTCTCGGAGTCCCAACGCATCAGCACGTCGTAGACGGCTGCCATCGCGGAGGCGCCGACGGCACCGTTCGGGATGGTGACGGTCGGGTCCAGGCTGCGGGCCTCGGCGTACTCGCCGACGGTCAGCTGGCCACCGCTCTTGGGGTCACCGGGCGCCTCGGGGCCATAGATGCCCTCGGCGTAGATCTCGTCGAGGGAGAGCTTGCCGCTGCTGCCCCCGGCGTTGCTGTCCTTGTCGTTGTCACCGCCCGAGTCGGCACATCCCGCCACGAGCAGCGTGCTCGCCAAGAGTGCGGCGCCAACACGGGTAAGTGTCGTGGTGCGAATCCTCACTGAATCCTCCATGGGTTCGTGCGCGGTGGACCTCGCCCCCCGCCGATGTGTCATGGGTCACGCTAGATGTGGGCCGGATCACCACTTTTCTGTGATCCCACTCACTGGGAAGGTTGCGGATGACAGGCATTGCCTTCCGATCTGCTTGGCCGGGCCGGTGACGTAGCCGGAGGTGTCGAGTAGCAGGAGCGTCGTGGAGCTCATCGAGTTGTTCGCGTTGGGTTTCGCGGTCTATGTGGTGGCCTCGGCCGTCCAGGCCGCGGTCGGCTTCGGGATGACCGTGGTCGCAGTGCCGGTGCTGATCCCGCTGGTCGGCGCGGTGCCGGCCGTGGTCTCCAGCGTCCTGGTCAGCCTGGCGCTCTGCGGACGCGTCTGGTGGCGCGAGCGCGCCCACGTCGACACGGTCCTGACCCGGCGGCTCAGTCTGCCGGCGCTGCTCGGCCTGCCGGCGGGGGCCGCACTGCTGCTGGCGGTATCCGAGAGGCAGCTCGCGCTGCTGGTCGCCGCGGCCATGCTGCTCGGGGTGATCGTGGTCGCCGCCGTCGAGCGACCGCGGATCGGACCGTTCGGGCAGCGGATCGGCGGATTGGCCAGCGGCGCCCTGCTCACCTCCACCGGACTCAACGGCCCGGCCCTGGTGCTCACCGTGCAGGGCACCGACCTGGAGCCCCGGCAGCAGCGCGCCACCCTGCAGGCCGCGTTCGTGGTCCAGGACGTCGTGGCGCTCGGGCTCTTCCTGGCCCTGGGCCAGGTCGGCCAGACGGCGCTGGTGATCGGCGTCGCGGGCGCGCTCGGTGCGCCACTGGGCTGGCTGATCGGTGACAAGGTCTTCTCCCGGCTCAGCCCGCGTCGCTTCCGCCGGGCCGTCCAGGCGACGTTGGCCGTCAGCGCCCTCGGCTCGATCTACTCCGCAACGAAGTGAGGATGCCCGATGCCCTTCGCCCTTGACGACGACGCACGTGCCCTGTCCGAGATGGTGGCCGGACTGGCCGCACGGCACGCCGGCCTCGCCGACACCCGGGAGCGGTTCGCCGAGCTGGCTGCCGGTGCCGAGCCGCCGGCGTCGAAGGCGTTGGTCGACCACGGCCTGCACGCCCTGCACCTGCCCGAGGAGCTGGGCGGTGGGGGAGCGGGCCTTGCCGAGCTGGCGGTGGTCGCCGAGGCCGCCGGCCGCGCGCTGGTCCCGGGCGGCTGGCTGCCCACGGTGCTCGCCTCGGGGGCGCTGCAGCTGCTCGTGCCCGGGCATCCGGCGCTCGCCCGGTTCGCTGACGGCGACAGCGGCGCCCTGGTCCTACGGGGGCTGACCGCGCGCCGTGACGGCGAGGGCTGGCGCCTCGACGGGGTCAGCGACCCCGCCCTCGGCGTGCCCGGTGCGCGCTGGCTGCTGGTCGCCGCGGACGCCGACGAGGGACGGCTCTGGTTCCTGCTGGACGGCGCGCAGCCGGTGCTCGTCGACGAGCCGGTGGACCTGACCCGCTCGGTCGGCCGCGTGGACGGCGCGACGCTGGGGGTGCTGACGCCGCTCGCGGTGACCGGGGACGGCGACGCGATCGGCGCCCGGGTGGACCTGCTGGTGAATGCGCTGCTTGCTGCCGAGGCTGCCGGTGTCGCGGCCTGGGCGGTGGAGACCGCGGTCGCCTACGTGGGCACGCGTCACCAGTTCGGCCGGCCGGTCGGTGCCTTCCAGGCGGTCCAGCACAAGGCCGCGATGATGCTGGTGCGAGCGGAGGTCGCCGCCGCCTCGGCCTGGGACGCCGCGCGCGCCGAGACGGACGTGCCGGCCCAACAGCGGCTGGCGGCCGCGCAGGCCGCGATCACGGGCGTGCATCCGGCGGTCGAGGTCGCGCTGGAGGCGATCACGCTGCTCGGAGGCATCGGCTTCACCTGGGAGCACGACGCCCACCTCTACTGGCGGCGGGCGATCAGCGTGGCGGCGATGGTCGGCGAGCTTGACGCCTGGGAGGGCCGCCTCGGCGTGCAGGCGTTGAGCACGGAGCGTGACTTCGGCTTCCTGGAGGCTGACCGGGAGCCGGCGCTGCGCGCGGAGATCGCCGACGTCCTGGACCGGGTCGCGCAGCTGGAGTCGTCGCTGACCTCCACTGCGTGGAACCGCTTGGAGCCGGGCCCGGTCGCGGACCTGCTGGCCGATGCCCGCCTGGTGGCACCGCACTATCCGGCGCCGTACGGCCGCGCTGCGGGCGTCATCGAGCAGGCCGTGATCGCCGACGAGTTCGACCGGCGCGGGCTGACCCCGCCGAGCACCGTGATCGGCGAGTGGGTGCTGCCGACCCTGCTGGCGCACGGCGATCCGGCCCAGCAGGAGCGGTTCGTCGACGCCACCCTGCGCGGCCACGTGGTGTGGTGCCAGCTGTTCAGCGAGCCGGGCGCGGGCTCCGACCTGGCCGCGTTGAGCACCCGGGCGACGAAGGTGGACGGCGGCTGGCGGCTGCAGGGACAGAAGGTGTGGACCTCGGGTGCGCACCTCGCGGACTGGGGCGTCTGCCTGGCCCGGACCGATCCGGACGCCCCCAAGCACCAGGGCATCTCCTACTTCCTCGTCGACATGACCTCGCCGGGCATCGAGGTGCGCCCGCTGCGTCAGGCGACCGGGCGCGCGGAGTTCAACGAGGTCTTCCTCGACGACGTCTTCGTGCCCGACGGCTGCCTGGTCGGCAGCCCCGGCGACGGCTGGCGGCTGACCGCGACCACGCTCGGCAACGAGCGGGTCAGCATCGGCAGTCGCTTCCAGCACGGTGCCGCCGCCGGGCTCGCCGAGCATCTGCGTGCCGGACGTGGAGCCGACAGCGATCCGGGCGCGCTGCGTGCCCTCGGCCGTTGCGTGGCACGGGAGATCGCGCTCTCGGCGATGAGCGTGCGCAGTGTCCTGGCCCGGGTCAACGGCGGTCAGCCGGGCGCTGAGGTGAGCGTGGCCAAGGTGTTCAGCGCCCTGGCCCAGCGGGCGAACACCCGTGACCAGTTGGCGGTCGTCGGTCCGATCGGCGCCACCTCGATCGGTGGCTTCGCCGCCGAGGCGCTCGGGGTGCCGGCCGTGCTCTTCGGTGGCGGCACGGTTGAGATCCAACTCAACGTGATCGCTCAGCGGGTGCTCAGGCTGCCTCGCTGACCGCGTCTCAGGGCTGGTCGGGCATGTTCGTCCAGCCCTTGCCGTCGAGGCGGCCGTACCAGCCCGACGCGGCCAGGGTGCCGCCGTCGACGGGGACGGTGTGCCCGGTGACGAAGCGGGCCTGGTCGGAGGCGAGGAAGGCCACCACCGCCGCATAGTCGGCGACCTCGCCGAAGTGCCCGAGCGGGATCCAGTGCTTGACCAGCTCGGGGTCGCGCCCGCGCAGCATCGCCGCTACCGAGGTCTGCGGGGTGTCGGCCAGGTCGGGTGCGATCGCGTTCACCCGGATGCCGTGCCGGCCGACCTCGACGGCGAGGCTCTTGGTGAAGGCGGAGACGCCGGCGTTGTAGGCCGAGTAGACGGCGTGGCCGGGGATGCCACGGAAGGCCTCCACGGTGGAGTTGTTCACGATCGCACCCGACCCCTGCGCGACCATCGTCGGCAGCAGGGCGTGGGTCATCGAGAACACGTGGTGCAGGTTGACCTCGTACAGGCGCTGCCACTGCTCCGGCGTGGAGTGCGCGAAGGTCTTCGACGCCGGGCGGAAGTCGCCGACGTTGTTGACCAGCACGTCGACGCGTCCGTGACGGGTGACGGCCGCCGCGACCTCGGCCACCGTGGCCTCGGCACTGACGTCGCCGACGATCACCTCGACGCTGCCGCCGACGGCGGCGATCTCGGCGGCGGTGGCTCGCGCCGCATCGGCGTCGACGTCCACCAGCAGCACGGTGTCGCCGTCGGCTGCGAGACGACGACTGATCGCGCCGCCGATGCCGAGGGCGCCTCCGGTGACCACGCTGACTCTGCTCATGGTGGCGACCCTAGGGAGCCCGAGGGCCGGGACCGGGGCATGGTTTCGATGGCTGGGATCGCTTGTCGGCGCTCGGCCCGAATGTCCCTACCGTGCTGATGTTCCAGCCTTCGCGGGCCCGGTGCGGGCCCGACGTCACCGCGAGGAGTCGCCATGCCCCAGCCCGTCATCGTCGATGCGGCGCGAACCCCCTACGGCAAGCGCGGCGGCGTGCTCGGCGACGTGCACGCCGTGCAGCTGCTCGCCGACACCCAGCGCGCGGCGCTGGCCCGCGCCGGGGTGGACCCTGCCGAGGTCGACCAGGTGATCGCCGGGTGCGTGACCCAGGCGGGCGAGCAGTCGGGCAACGTCGGCCGCTTCGCGTGGCTGCACGCCGGCCTGTCCGAAGAGACCGGCGTGACCACGATCGACGTGCAGTGCGGCTCCGCGCAGCACGCGGTCAACCTGCTGGCCGCCCAGATCGCTGCCGGTGTGGCCGAGGTGGGCCTGGCCTGTGGCGTCGAGGCGATGACCCGGGTGCCGCTGCTCGCGAACCTCGGCGAGGTCGGCCGGCCGCGGCCCGACAACTGGACCGTGGACCTGCCGGCGCAGTTCGAGGCCGCGGACCGGATCGCCGAGCGCCGCGGGCTCACCCGCGCGGACCTGGACGCCTTCGGCCTGCGCTCCCAGCAGCTGGCCCGCGCCGCCTGGGACGAGGGACGGGTGGAGCGCCAGATCCTCCAGGTGACCCTGCCCGACGGCACCATGGTCAACCGCGACCAGGGCTTGCGCGACACCAGCCTGGAGGCGCTGGGCGCCCTTGCGCCGATCCGCGAGGGCGGGCTGCACACGGCCGGCACCGCCTCGCAGATCTCGGACGGCGCGACTGCCGCGGTGCTGATGGACGAGCAGCGCGCCCGCGACCTCGGGCTGCGTCCTCGGGCCCGGATCGTGGCCCAGACCCTGGTCGGCGCCGAGCCGCGCTACCTGCTCGACGGGCCGGTCCGCGCCGGCGAGCGGTTGCTGGCCCGGACCGGGATGAGCGTGGCGGACATCGACGTCTTCGAGGTCAACGAGGCCTTCGCGGCGGTGCCGATGTCCTTCGCGCAGGTGCACGGCATCGACCCGGAGCGGCTCAACGTCAACGGCGGCGCGATCGCGATCGGTCACCCGGTCGGCTCGACCGGCATCCGGCTGATCGCCAACGTCATCGACGAGCTGGAGCGGCGGGACGCCCAGTTCGGCATGGTCGCGATCTGCACCGGCGGTGCGCAGGCGACGGGCGCGATCCTTGAGCGGCTCTGACCTGGCCGGCCGGGTCGCGGTGGTCACCGGCGCGACCACCGGGATGGGCCTGGCCACTGCGGAGGCGTTGGCCGCGCGCGGCGCCCAGGTGGTGCTGACCGGTCGGGATCCCGGGCGCCTGCGTGACGCCGTCAGCCGGGTCCAGCAGGTGAGCTCGGGGGAGCGGGGCGCGCACGGCCTGCTCGCCGACCTCGCGGACCTCGCCTCGGTGCATGCCGGGGCCGAGCAGCTGATGAGCCAGGTGGACCGGATCGACCTGTTGATCAACAACGCCGGGGTGATGTTCACCCCGTTCGGCCACACCGTCGACGGCCACGAGCTGCAGTTCGGCACCAACCACCTCGGGCACTTCGCCTTCACGCTGGCCCTGGAGCCCTTGCTGCGCCAGGGCGGAGCCCGCATCGTGAACCTCACCTCGGCGGGCCACAAGATCGCCGAGCCGGATCTGGAGGACCCGGACTGGCAGCATCGCACCTACGACAAGTTCGCCGCCTACGGCGCCTCGAAGACGGCGAACATCTGGTTCAGCTCGGAGCTGGACCGGCGCTGGCTCGACGACGGCGTGCGGGCCTTCGCGGTGCACCCCGGCAACGTGGCCACCGACCTCGCCCGGCACATGGACCGCGCCGACTTCAAGGCGATGGCCACGATGTCGGCTGCCCGGCCGGGCGCCCCGCAGCGGATGAGCTTCGCGACGCCCGCCGAGGGCGCAGCGACGGCGATCTGGGCGGCGACCGCTCCCGAGCTGGCCGGACGCGGTGGGCTCTATCTCGCGGACTGTGCGGTCAGCGAGGACGTCGCCGCCTGGGCCTGCGACACCGCGAAGGCCCAGGCGCTGTGGAGCCTGTCGGAGCAGATGGTGGCTCAGCGCAGGTAGCCGGTGCGCTGGCGAGGAGCCACCGGCTCGGTGAGCCGGACCGAGGCCAGGCGCAGCCCGGCAAGCAGCGCGTTGCGGGTCTCGCGTGGGTCGATCACCTCGTCGTAGGTGACGCTGGAGGCGAGCCGCCAGGGGCCTGCCGCCTCGTTGGCGGTGAGCGCCTCCTGGGTGGCCGCCGACGCCTTCGCGGTCCGCCCACCCACGCCCGCCGGGATGCCGCCAAGGGTGACGCCGGGGAAGGCCAGGGAGACGGTCTGGTCGTCGAAGGCGTTCATCCCCATCACCGAGGAGCCGAAGCCGAACGCCTTGCGCACGCTCAGGTGCAGCTTGGGGACGCCGCTGCGGTGCTGGGCGGCGAACATCCGCGCGGAGCTGCGCAGTATGCCGGCCTGCTCGGAGGCGCTGCCCGCCAGCACCCCGGGGTTGTCGGCGATCAGCAGCAGGGGCAGGTGGAAGGCGCTGGTGATCTCGATGAACCGGGCCGCCTTCTCGGCAGCGGCGACGTCGATCGATCCGGCCAACACCTTGGGCTGGTTGGCGACCACGGCGACCGGCTGCCCACCGAGGCGGGCCAGGACGGTGACGATCGACGTGGCGTGGTCGGGCTGCACCTCGAAGACGCTGTCGGCGTCGAGGATGCTGGCGAGCACCGGACGCATGTCGTAGGGACGCCGGGAGTTCACCGGGATCAGGTCCAACAGCTCGGGCAGCGCGCGCTCCTGCTCGGCGTCCTCGTGCACCGGCGGCCGCTGCCAGGCGCTGGAGCCGAAGTAGGACAGGTAGGTGCGGACCAGGCCGAGTGCCTCGGCCGGCGTCGCCGCGACGCGGTGGGCGACGCCGCTGAGCACGGCATGGACCTGGCTGCCGCCGAGTGCCTCCTTGTCGATCCGCTCGCCCAGGGATGCCTCCACCAGCGGTGGTCCGGCGGTGAACAGGGCGCCGTCGCCGGCCACCATCACCACGAAGTCGGACAGGGGTGCCGCGAGGGCGCCGTGGCCGGCCGAGGGGCCGACGACGACCGCGGCGGTCGGCACGATCCCGGCCAGCTCGGCGGCGGCCTGGAGGTCGTTGGGAGCCGGGCGGTGGGTGGCGAGCGCGTTGGTGGCGCGGTGCCCGGCGCCCTCCAGCATCATCACCAGCGGCAGGTGCTCCTGGCGGGCCAGGTGGGCCAGCCGGTAGCGCTTGCTGGCGGCCGCGATCCCGATCGAGCCGCCGGCCACGGTGAAGTCCTCCGAGCCGACCAGGACCGGGCGCCCGGCGACGGTTCCGCTGCCGGCGACGAAGGCGTCGCTCGGGGTCTCGGGGTCGCCGGCCAGGGTGCCCAGCTCGACGAAGGAGCCCGGGTCGAGGAACGCCTCGATCCGGGCCCGGCTGTGCAGCCGGCCGGTGGAGCCGTACCGGCGCACCTTCTCCGCGCCGCCCATCCGGCGGGCGGCGCTGCGCCGCGCGGCCAGGTCGTCGAGCAGGGCCAGCCACTCCTCGCGGTCGCTCATCGCAGGTAGCCCCCGAGGAAGATCTGCGACATCTGCGCGGTGAACTCGGCACGCGTGTAGGCGTCGCGGTTGGGCCAGTGCCGGCTGGCCCACAGGGCATCGCGCACGGCGCGGTAGAACGTCTCGGCGGGGACGTCGTCGCGGAAGGTGCCGTCGGCGACGCCGTCCTCGATCGCCCGCAGCCACAGGGTGCGCATCTCCCGCGAGGGGCCGTCGATCGCCTCGAGCAGGCCGTGATCGCGCAGGTAGCGGCGGTCCTGCTGGTAGATCGCGGTGGGGCGCGGGTGGTCGTCGACCACCGCCAGGGTCTCGGCGATCAGGTTGTCGATCGTCTCGCGCGGGGACCGCGCGGCCTCGACCGCGGCGGTGAAGCGCTGCTGGATGTCGCTCATGTAGGCGCCGAGGAGCTCGGCGACGATCGCGTTCTTCGAGCCGAAGTAGTGGTACAGGCTGCCGGAGAAGACGCCTGCGCGCTCGCCGATCTCGCGCACGGTGGTGGCGCCCACCCCGCGTTCGGCGAACAGGTCGGCGGCGTGTTCGAGGATCTCGGTCCGGCGGTCCTGGGTCATGGAATTCCTCTTCCGCAAGGAGTTGCTGCTCCAACTCAGTGGGAGTCGGGGCGATCGGTGCTGGTCGGGTTCCTAGGTTATGGCCAAGCGCTTGCTCAAGTGAAAGGGAGGCCCGATGGTCACCGCCACCGAGGACCTGTTGGATCGGCTGAGGATCTTCGTCGGCCGCGAGGCCGAGCCGCCGCGTGTGTCGCGGTACCCGGCGAACGCGGCGATGATCCGCAACTGGGTCGAGGCGCACGAGGACGAGAACCCGGTCTACGTCGACGACGAGGCCGCCCGTGCCACCGGCCGCTCGGGCCTGATCTGCCCGCCGGCCATGGTCTCCACCTGGGTGATGAGCGGCCTGCGCCGCTACCGCGAGGTGCAGCAGCTGCGTGCGGACGGCGCCAGCGAGGACCACGCGTACTCGCAGCTGCTGGCCATCCTCGACGAGCACGGCTACACCTCGGTGGTCGCCACCGACGTCGAGCAGACCTACGAGCAGGAGATCGTGGTCGGCGACCGGGTGCGCTGCGACTTCACCATCGAGTCGGTCAGCGACTTCAAGTACACCGGCCTCGGCCACGGGTGCTGGGTCACCCTGCTCAAGGTCTATCGCAACCAGCACGACCAGGTGCTGGTCACCGAGCGCTTCAAGCTGCTCCGCTTCAACCCCACCATGAAGAAGGAGGCGCAGGCATGAGCGGTGTGCCGCACCTGATCCGGACCCAGGACAACGCCTGGTTCTTCGACGCTGCCGCGGCGGGTCGCCTGGAGATCCAGCGCTGCAGCGACTGCCAGACCCTGCGGCACCCACCCGGCCCGGCCTGCCCGGTGTGCCGCAGCTTCGCCTGGGACACCGTCGTCTCCTCGCGGCGCGGCACCGTGCACGCCTGGACGGTGCTGCACCACCCGAAGGACGACGCCTTCGACTACCCGCTCGGCGTTGCGCTGGTGGATCTCGCCGAGGGCACCCGCTTCGTCGCCGACATGGCCGGCTTCGACCTGGACGCGCTGGAGATCGGGATGGAGGTCGAGCTCGGGTTCGGCGAGCACGCCCACGGCGAGTGGCTGCCCCGGGTCTTCCCGGTCGGCCAGGCCCAGGGGCTCGACGGCGCACCGGCGACCGAGGAGCCGCTGTGAACCTGACCTCACTGCCCAGCCTCACCGTCGGCACCGTCCTGCCCACGCTGGAGATCGAGATCGACCGCACCACGATCGTGGCCACCGCGATCGCCTCGCAGGACTTCGAGGACGTGCACCACGACCCCGGCAAGGCCGCCGGGCGAGGCACGCCGGACATCTTCATGTCCATCAACTCCACGAACGGCTTCCTCGACCGCTACCTCACCGACTGGGCCGGCCCGCACAGCCGGATCAAGAAGGTCAGCCTGCGTCTCGGCGTCCCGAACTTCCCCGGTGACGTGATGACGATGACGGGTGAGGTGGTCGAGGTGGCCGGAGACGAAGCGGTGGTCGCCGTCGTCGGCCGCAACGCCCGGGGCAACCACGTGACCGCGCGGATCGTGGTCGGCCCGCACCCGACGAGCAACGAAGGAGCAGGACGATGAAGGGCTTCGCGCGGCAGAGTGCGATCGCGGGCATCGGCGCCACCGAGTTCTCCAAGAATTCCGGGCGCAGCGAGTGGCAGCTGGCCTGTGAGGCGACCCTCGCCGCCCTCGCCGACGCCCAGATCGCGCCGGAGGAGGTGGACGGCTTCGCGCTGTTCACCATGGAGACCAACCCGGAGATCGCGGTGGCCCGCGCGCTCGGCATCCCGGAGCTGAAGTTCTTCTCCCGGATCCCGCACGGCGGTGGCGGTGCGTGCGCGCCGGTGCAGCAGGCAGCGCTCGCCGTGGCGTCCGGCGTCGCCGACGTGGTGGTCGTCTACCGCGCCTTCAACGAGCGCTCGGGACACCGCTTCGGCCAGGGCCCGCCGCCCTTCGCCTACAACGCGAACACCGACCAGGAGTACCGCAACTGGATCAACCCCTACGGCCTGATGACGCCGGCCCAGCAGGAGGCGTTCCTGGCGCGCCGGTACATGCACACGTTCGGGGCCACCAGCGAGGACTTCGGCCGGATCTCGGTGCTCTCGCGCAAGCACGCCGCGAACAACCCCAAGGCCTGGTTCTACGAGCGGCCGATCACCCTGGAGGAGCACCAGGCGTCGCGGATGATCGCGGACCCGATCCGGCTCCTCGACTGCTGCCAGGAGTCCGACGGCGGCGTGGCGATGGTGATCGTCTCCGCCGAGCGGGCCCGCGACCTGCCGCACCCGCCGGTGCTGATCGCCGGCGCCGCCCAAGGCGTCGGCCCGCAGCAGATCTCGATGTCGTCGTACTACCGCGAGGACATCGACCTGATGCCCGAGGTCCGGCTGGTCGCCGACCAGCTCTGGGCGCAGGCCGGACTGCGCGGCGCCGAGGAGATCGACGCCGCGATCATCTACGACGCCTTCACCCCGATGGTGCTGCTGCAGCTGGAGGAGTACGGCTTCTGCGGCCGCGGCGAGGCCCCCGGATTCATCCGCGACGGCCACCTCGAGGTGGACGGCCGGCTCCCGATCAACACCAACGGCGGGCAGCTCGGCGAGGGCTACATCCACGGCGTCAACGGCATCGCCGAGGGCGTGCGGCTGGTCCGCGGCACCTCGGTCAACCAGCCGGTCAAGGGCCTCGACCACGTGCTCGTCACCGGCGGCTCGCCGGTGCCGCACTCCGGCATCGTGCTCGCCGCCGACCACTGACCTGACTCACCCCTGAACCTTCTGGAGAAGAAATGACCACCGCACCCGAGACGTCCTTCCAGAGCGAGGACGTGATGACCGAGCGCATCACCTATGCCCGTGCCACGCATGGGCAGGCCGAGATCGATGCCGTGCTGAGTGTGTTGAACGGTGGGCATCAGGGCCTGCGGATCGGCAAGAACGTGTTCGAGCTGGAGCGCCGGGTGCCCGAGCTGTCGGGCAAGCGGTACGGCGTGATGTGCAACTCCGGCTCCTCGGGGCTGTACCTGGCGATCGAGCTGTTGGACCTGCCGGCCGGCAGTGAGGTGATCACCTCACCGCTGACGTTCTCGACCGATGTGGCGCCGATCGTGCGGGCCGGGTTGGTGCCGTCGTTCGTGGACGTGAAGGCGAACACGTTCAACATCGACGAAGACAAGATCGAGGCGGCGGTGACGCCGAACACCTCGGCGATCCTGGTGCCGAACCTGGCGGGCAACTGCCCGGACTGGGACAAGATCCGTGAGGTCGCGGATCGGCACGGGCTGAAGGTCATCGAGGACTCCTGCGACGCGCTGGGCCCGAGGTTGCGGGGCACCCCGACCGGGGCGCGTGCCGACATCGTGGTGACCAGCTTCTCGATGGCGCACATCATCACGTGTGCGGGCACCGGCGGCATGGTGATGATGGACGACGTCGAGCTGCGCGACCGGGCGTTGCTGCTGCGGCGCTGGGGGCGGCGCAGCGAGCCGAACCTGTTCGGGGTGAACGCGGGTGCGGGCAAGGTGTTCCGTGAGGACCTGGATGGCGTCGACTACGACAACGACTTCATCTTCGACGAGATGTCGTGGAACTTCGAGCCGCAGGAGCTGGGCGCGGCCTACGGGGTGGTGCAGCTGAGCAAGCTGGCCGACAACTACCGGATCCGCAAGGCGACCTGGCAGGCGTACACCGATGCGTACAGCCGGTTCCCGCAGTTCTTCACCACCCCGGTGGAGACCGACGGCCTGGACACCGCCTGGCTCTGCTACCCGGTGATGATCAACGCCGATGCGCCGTTCACGCGCTCGGACCTGCAGGAGCACCTGGACGCGTGCGGGATCGACACCCGCACGGTGTGGTCGGGCAACATCACCCGGCACCCGATGATGGCCGGTGTCGAGCACCGGGTGCCGGCTGAGGGCATGCCGGAGGCGGACGCGGTCTTCGAGCGGGGGATGACGCTGGGGATGAGCCACGGCCTGCCGCCGGAGCACATCGCCCGGATCGCGGATGCGATCGCCTCGATGGCGGAGAAGCACCTGTGAGCCGGCGCTTCGCCGGACGCCGTGCCCTGGTCTCCGGCGCCAGCCGGGGGATCGGCGCCGCGGTCGTCGACAAGCTCGCCGCGCACGGTGCCGACGTGGTCGCCATCGCCCGCACCTGGGAGCGCCACGACCACCTGGACGGCAACCTCAAGGAGGTCGTCGAGAGCGCCCGCCGGCACGGCACCGTGGTCGAGGCCGTGATGGCCGACCTCTCCTCGCCCGAGGACCGCGCCGGCCTGGTGGCCCGGGCCGCGGAGGCCCTCGGCGGTGACATCGACATCCTGGTCAACAACGCCGCTGCGGCGATGTACCAGCCGCTGCTGGACTACCCCGCCAAGCGCAGCCACCTCACCTTCGAGGTGAACGTGCACGCGCCGCTCGACCTCGCCCAGCAGGCCGCCGGCGCGATGATCGCCAACGGCGAGGGCTGGATCGTCAACGTCTCCAGCGCCACCGCCAACCTGCGCCCCGGGCCGCCCTTCGACATCCCGCCGCCCGGCACGGCGATGTCGGTCTACGGCGCCTCGAAGGCGGCGCTGAACCGGATCACCAACGGCCTGGGCGCCGAGCTCTACGGCACCGGGGTCCGGGTGAACACCGTCGAGCCCCGCTTCGGAGTGCTCACCGAGGGCGCCAACCAGCTGGTCGGCGACAAGTTCGACGCCTCGGTCTTCGAGTCGATGGACGAGATGGTCGACGGCCTGCTGCTGCTCTGCGACTGTGACCCGGACCTGACCGGTGGGGTGCGGATCAGCCTCGACCTGTTGGAGGAGCGGGGGCTGCGGGGATGAGCGCACCGGTGATCGTGGACCTGGTCCGCACCCCGTTCGGCAAGCGCGAGGGCTGGGTCTCGCCCCTGCACGCCACCGAGCTGCTCGGGCACGTGCAGCGCGGCGTGCTGGAGCGCAACCTGGTCGACCCGCGCGAGGTCGACCAGGTGATCGGCGGCTGCGTCACCCCGGTCGGCGAGCAGTTCGGCAACGTCACCCGCACCTCATGGGTGCACGCCGGACTCCCGCCGGAGGCGGGCTGCACCACCATCGAGGCCCAGTGCGGGACGGCGTCGCAGAGCGTCCAGCTGATGCTCGGCCAGGTCGCCGCCGGCGCCGTCGACGTCGGCGTCGCCTGCGGGGTCGAGCTGATGAGCAGGGTGCCGCTGGCCCACAAGCAGGGCTTCGGCCTGGGCACGCCGCGCCCGGCCGGATGGCGGCTGAGCACCCCGGACCAGTACGACGCCGCCGACCGGATCGCCCTCCGGCGTCGCCTGGTCCGCGCGGACCTCGACGCGTTCGGAGTCCGCTCCCAGGAGCGGGCCCAGGCAGCCTGGGACGCGGGCCGCTTCGACCGGCAGGTGCTGCCGGTCGAGGTCCCGCAGCCCGACGGCAGCACGGTGACCGTCTCCCGTGACCAAGGCCTGCGCGCCTCCACCCTGGAGGGCCTGGCCGGGCTGCGGACCGTGAAGGAGGGCGGCCTGCACACGGCAGGCACCTCCTCGCAGGTCTCCGACGGCGCCAGCGCCGCGCTGGTGACCAGCGCCGAGCGCGCAGCGGTCCTCGGACTGACCCCGAGGGCGCGGGTGCTCGGGCAGGCCGTGGTGGGTGGCGACTTCGAGTACATGCTCGACAACCCGATCCTCGCCGCCCAACGGGTGATCGCCCGGACCGGCATCGCCCTGGAGGAGATCGAGGTCTTCGAGGTGAACGAGGCGTTCGCCGCGATCCCGATGTCCTTCGCCCAGGTGCTCGGCATCGACCACGATCGGCTCAACGTCAACGGCGGCGCGATCGCGCTCGGCCATCCGGCCGGAGCGACCGGGATCCGCCTGCTGGCAACGGCCATCGAGGAGCTGGAGCGGCGCGAGGCCCAGTACGCGATGGTCGCCATCTGTGCTGCTGCCGCCACCACCTGCGTGCTGCTGGAGCGGATCTGAGATGCCCATCGCCTTGACGGCCGATCATCGCGACCTGGCCGACGTCGTCGCCCAGCTCGTGGCCCGCTCCGCCGACCGCGAGGTCTGGCCCGAGCTGGTGGCCGCCGGTCTTCTCGGCGTGCACCTTCCGGAGGAGTCCGGCGGCGCCGGTGCCGGACTGATGGAGCTTGCGGTGATCGCCGAGTCCACCGCCGCCGGCCTGCTGCCCGGGCGCTGGCTGCCCTCGGTGCTGGCCTCCTACGCCCTGGCCCGGCTCGCGCCGCAGCACCCGGCACTGGCCGAGCTCGCGGACGGCGGGAGCGGCGCCCTGGTGCTCGGCGGCCTGGTCGCCGAGGCCGGTGACGGCACCGTACGGCTGAGTGGCGTCAGCGCGCCGGTGCTCGGCCTGCCCGGCGCCGACCATGCGCTGGTGCGCGCCGAGGGTGCCGAAGGCGCCGAGTGGTTCCTGATCTCCGGCGGAGCGCTCGCCGCAGGGGTGCGTGAGGAGGACGGGATCGACCTCACCCGCCCGATCGGGCGCCTCGACGGCGGCGCCCTGGCGCCCGGCAGCGCTCAGCGGGTGGCAGCCGGCGAGTGCGCCGAGATCGAGCTCGCCGTCGCGGCGCTCTTCGCCGCGGAGGCCGCAGGCCTGTGCGGCTGGGCGGTGCGCACCGGAGTGGAGTACGCCAAGACGCGGGTGCAGTTCGACCGCCCGATCGGCTCCTTCCAGGCGATCCAGCACAAGGCCGCGTTGATGCTGGTGAGGAGCGAGGTCGCCGCCACCGCGGCCTGGGACGCCGCCCGTGCCGAGCAGCAGAGCCCTGCCCAGCAACGGCTCGCCGCTGCCCAGGCGACCCTGAACGCCACCCACCCTGCCGTCGAGGTGGCCCTGGAGCTGGTCACCCTGCTGGGTGGCATCGGCTTCACCTGGGAGCACGATGCGCACCGCTACTGGCGACGCGCGCTCTCGCTGTCGGCGCTGGCCGGCACCGAGGCGGAGACCGCTGCCTGGCTCGGCGCGCTGGCGCTGACCGAGCAGCGCGACTTCTCCTTCCTCGACCCCGAGGCCCTGCCCGAGCTGCGGGCCGAGGTGGGCGCCGTGCTCGATCGCGTGCAGGCGTTGGGGATTCCGGCCACCACCAGCGCCTCGCGCGTGACCGGGGAGCCGGACAACGACGAGGCGGAGGCCAGCTGGCAGCGGGTCCGCCCGGGAGCGGCCACTGATCTGCTCGCTGACGCCGGACTGATCGCGCCGCACTATCCCGAGCCCTACGGCCGTGGCGCCGGCGTGCAGGAACAGGCGGTGATCGCCGACGAGTTCGCGAAGCGGGGACTGCGCCAGCCGTCCACGGTGATCGGCGAGTGGGCGCTGCCCACCCTGTTGGAGCATGGCACCACCGAGCAGCAGAAGCGCTTCGTGACACCGACCCTGCGCGGTGAGATCTTCTGGTGCCAGCTCTTCTCCGAGCCGGGCGCCGGCTCCGACCTCGCCTCGCTGCGGACCAAGGCCACCAAGGTCGAGGGTGGCTGGCGCCTGCAGGGCCAGAAGGTCTGGACCTCCGGCGCGCACGAGGCGCAGTGGGGGATCTGCCTGGCCCGCTCCGACGCCTCGGCCGCCAAGCACCGCGGCATCTCCTACTTCCTGGTCGACCTCGCCTCGCCCGGCGTGGAGGTGCGGCCGCTCAAGCAGGCCACCGGCCGGCACGAGTTCAACGAGGTCTTCCTCGACGACGTCTTCGTGCCGGACGAGTGCCTGGTGGGGGAGGCCGGTCACGGCTGGCGGTTGGCCGCCACGACGCTGGCCAACGAGCGCCTGCAGATGGGCGGCCGGCTGACCCACGGCGGTGCCCACCGGCTGCGGGCGGTGATCGAGAGCAGCGACCACGCGGCCAGCACCGACGTCGCGCTGGCTGCACTCGGTCGCTGCACGGCACGGGAGAACGCCCTCTCGGCGCTCAACCTGCGCGCCATCCTGGCGCGTCTCGGCGGCATGGAGATCGGAGCCGAGATCAGCGTCGCCAAGGTGTTCAACGCCTCGGCGCAACGGGCCGGAACCTTCGACCTGCTGGCGGTGATCGGTCCCGCTGGGGCACTCACCGCCGGCGGCCACGCCATCGACCACCTCGGGCTGCCTGCCGTCCTCTTCGGCGGCGGCACCACCGAGATCCAACTCAACGTGATCGCCCAGCGCGTGCTGGGCCTGCCCCGGGAAGGACGCTGACATGCATCCCGAACTCTCGCAGAGCTCACGGCAACTGCGACAGCAGCTGCGTGACTACTTCGCCGAGATCATCAACGACGAGGACCGCGCGGCCCTGGTCGACCAGACCGAGGGAGGGCCGGTCTTCGACCGGATCTACCAGCGGATGGGTGCCGACGGGTGGCTCGGGCTCGGCTGGCCCACCGAGTACGGCGGCCGGGGCGAGGACCCGGAAGCCCTCTACGTGTTCTACGACGAGGCACTGCGGGCGGGAGCACCGCTCTCGCTGGTCACCCTGAACACGGTGGCGCCGACACTGATGGCCCACGGGACCACGGCGCAGAAGGAGTTCTTCCTGCCCCGGATCCTGTCGGGCGAGCTGGTCTTCGCGATCGGCTACACCGAGCCCAGCGCCGGCACCGACCTCGCCTCGTTGCAGACCCGTGCCGTGCTCGACGGCGACGACCTGGTGATCAACGGCAACAAGATCTTCACCTCGGCCGGCGTCTTCGCGGACTGGATCTGGCTCGCCGTGCGCACCGACCCCGACGCACCGCGTCACCAGGGCATCTCGGTGGTCCTGGTGCCCACCGCCTCGCCCGGCTTCTCGGTCACCGAGATCCACACCGTGGGCGGGATCAGCACCTCGGCCACCTACTACGAGGACG
Organism: Nocardioides dubius; assembly: GCF_039528155.1. Lineage (NCBI taxonomy): Bacteria > Bacillati > Actinomycetota > Actinomycetes > Propionibacteriales > Nocardioidaceae > Nocardioides > Nocardioides dubius. The sequence goes on from NZ_BAAALG010000010.1 coordinate 67,194, forward strand.
TCCGGGTTCCGGCGTCCAACGTGGTCGGAGAGCTGAACAAGGGCTGGGGCCTGATCACCAACCAGCTCAACCACGAGCGGGTCGCGCTCGCCGCCCGCAACGGCATCGCCAACGAGCTCTTCGACGAGACGCTCGCCTGGGCGAAGTCCCAGCCGGTGGGCGACGGCGTGCTGCTGGACGTGCCCTGGGTGCGCTCCACCCTGGCCGAGGTCTACGCGCTGCTCGCGGCCGCCGACCTCTACAGCCTGCGCCTGGTGGCCGACGTCGCCGCCAACACGCTCGGCGGCGGCGACTCCGCGGCCGCGAAGATCTTCGGCACCGAGGCCGTGGTGACCGCCTACGGCCGGCTCCAGGACGTCCTCGGCGGCTACGGCCTGCTCCGCCCCGGCAGCGCCGGAGCCGGGGTCGAGGGCCGGGTGGAGACCCTGGCCCGCCGGGCCCAGAACAACACCTTCGGCGGCGGCACCAACGAGGTGATGCGCGAGATCGTGGCTGCCAAGAGCCTCGGCATGACCCTCGCCGCTCGCCGCCGGGACGACAACGCGCAGAAGGCAGGACGCTGATGACCAGTCCGATGGAATTCGACCTCGGTGAGGACCTGACAGCGCTGGCCGACCTGGCCGGCGAGATCTTCGCCGACCAGGCGCCGGTGGACCGGGTGGTCGCCGTGGAGCGCACCGAGGGCGGCTTCGACGCCAAGCTGTGGCAGACCCTGGCCGATGCCGGCCTGCTGGCCGCCGTGCTGCCCGAGGCGGCCGGCGGTGGCGAGATGGGCCTGCTCGGTCTGGTCGCGATCGCCGAGCAGCAGGGCCGACGGCTGGCTCCGGTGCCGTTCGTGGCGGTGGTCGCCGGTGCGGCAATGCCGATCGCCGAGTTCGGCAGCGACGCGCTCCGCGCGCGCTACCTCGAGCCGTTGACCACCGGCCAGGCGCTGGTCACCTCCGGCTTCGACGGCGTGGCCGGTGACTGCGGCCTCCACGGGCGCCTCGACGGCGACGCGGTGATCCTCGACGGCCGCGTGCTGGCCGTGCCCGCAGCCGAGCAGGCGAGCGCCGCGGTGCTCCCGGTCCGGCTCGCGGACGGCAGCCAGCGGGTCGTGGTGGTCGACCTCGACGCCGAGGGCGTGCGTCGCGAGCCGGTGGCCACCACCTTCCGCGGGGCCGCAGCACACCTGGAGCTGACCGGGGTGCGGGTCGCTGCCGACTCCGTGCTGGGCGGCGAGGAGGTCGTCGCCTGGACCCTGCAGCGGCTGCGGCTCGGGCTGGCCGGCGTCCAGATCGGGGTCTGTGCCCAGGCGTTGGAGACCACGGCCCAGTACGTGTCGCAGCGCGAGCAGTTCGGCCGACCGATCTCCACCAACCAGGCGGTGGCGGTCCGGGCCGCGGACGCCTACCTGGACACCGAGTCGATCCGGCTCACCACCACCCGTGCCGCCTGGCTGCTGGACACCGGCCGCGCTGAGGAGGCGGCAGCGGCCGTCCTGGTCGCGAAGCTCTGGGCCGCGCGCGGCGGACTCCGCGCGGTGCACGCCACCCAGCACCTGCACGGCGGCATCGGCGCCGACATCGACTACCCGATCCACCGCTACTTCCTGTGGGGCCGCCAGCTCGCCTTCTCCCTCGGCGGCGCCGACCAGATCGCCGCCGAGCTCGGCGCGAGCATCGAGAGCGCGCCCCGGATCGGCGCGCCTGCATGAGTCCCCGGGTTGCCGTCGTCACCGGCGCGGCCCGGGGCATCGGGCGCGCCATCGCCCGCCGTCTCGCCTCGGAGCAGATCGCGGTCGCCGCCGTCTCCCGCACGCTGCGCGCCGGCGACGGCGCCCTCGCGGGCTCGCTCGAGGAGACCGTGGCACAGATCCGCGAGGCGGGCGGCACGGCTGCCGCCTTCGCGGCAGATCTGGGCCGGCCCGAGCTGGACCGGGCCGCGCTGATCGGTGAGATCGAGCAGACACTCGGCCCGGTCGACATCCTGGTGAACAACGTCGCCGCCACCCGGCGCTACGACGTGCCGTTCGAGGAGATGACCCGGGAGTGGTTCCAGGACTCGGTGGAGACCAACCTCTGGAACACCTGGGACCTGATCCGCACCGTGGTGCCGGGGATGAAGGCGCGCGGCGCGGGCTGGATCCTCAACATCTCCTCGCGCCAGGCCGGACCTCGGGTCGGCCCGCCGTTCGCCTTCCACCCGCTGGCAGGCTCCTCGCTCTACGGCGGCACCAAGGCGATGCTCGACCGGATCACGACGGGCGCCGCGATGGAGCTGCACCCGTTCGGGATCGCGGTGAACACGCTGGCACCCAACCGGGGCGTGGCCACCGAGCACGCCGCCGGTGCGGTGCCGGGATGGCCCTCGGAGCCCGAGGAGACGATGGCCGAGGCGGCACTCGCCCTGTGCACCGGCGACCCCGCCGAGCTGACCGGCCGGGTGGCCTACAGCCTCCCGCTGCTGCACGAGCTCGGCCGCCCGGTGCGCACCGCCGACGGCGCGGCACTGGTCCCGGGCTGGCAGCCCGAGGACCTCGACCCGGCCGGCTTCCTGGCCGACTACCTGCACTTCGCGCCGGCGCCGTCGGTGCCCGCCTCGTTGCTGCCCGGCGGTGCCGGGTGAGAGCGGTCGAGGAGGAGACCGATCACCGCGCCGCCACCCTCGAGCTGATCGAGGCCACCCGCGAGCTGATGCTCGCCTCGGCGACCACCGAGATGGGCCTCGCGGAGCTGCACAGCGCGACCGAGCAGATGCGGGCGATCACCGCGGTGCTGGCGCAACGACGCCGGCCACGCGTGCTGCGCGGCGACTTCGACGCTCCGGCGAGGGCGCGGGCGATCGGTCCCGAGGCCGGGTACCGGCTCTTCCCCTTCCATCCGGTCGCCTTCCCGATGGAGATGCACTTCAGCGAGAGCGGTGCTCGCGCCTCGGTGGTCGCGAACGCGCTGTTCGAGGGCCCGCGCGAGACCGTGCACGGTGGCTTCGTCGCGCACATCCTGGACTGCATGCTCGGCACCCTGATGCAGGCCCGGGGGACGCTGGCGCTGACCGCATCCCTGGAGATCACCTACCACCGGCGCACCCCGCTCGACGAGCCGCTGGAGCTCTTCTCCCGGATCGTCGAGATCGACGGCCGCAAGACCATCGCCGAAGGCTGGATCGAACACGACGGCGTCCGTACCGCGGAGGCCCGTGGCCTCTTCATCGCATTGAAGGAGACCCGCTGATGACCTACCCACTGACCGGCCTCACCGACAAGGTGGCGATCGTGACCGGCGCCGGGCGGATGCGCTCGATCGGCCGCGCGGTCGCCGTCGAGCTGGCCCGGGCCGGCTGCGACGTCGTGATCACCGGCACCGGACGCTCGCCCGAGCAGTTCCCCGACGACGAGAAGGCGGCCGGCTGGCGCGACATCGAGTCGGTGGCCGAGGAGATCCGCGCGCTCGGGCGACGGGCCCTGCCGATGGTCGCCGACGTGGCCAGCGAGGACGGCGTCGAGCAGCTCTTCGACGCCGTCGAGAGCGAGCTCGGACCGGTCGACGTGGTGGTCAACAACGCCGCTGCCTCGCGCGGCAACGACCGGGTGCACGTGCTCGACCTCGATGTCGCCGAGTTCGACAAGGTGATCGCGATCAACCTGCGCGGCACCTTCTTGATGACGCGCTCCTTCGCCCGGCGCACGGTGGCCCGCGACGGCAGCGGCAGCATCGTGAACATCTCCTCGATCGGCGGCAAGCTCGGGGGACCGGGCACCGCCGCCTACTCCGCCTCCAAGGCGGGCGTGCAGTCGCTGACCTCGTCGACCGCCAAGGAGCTCGGTCGCCGCGGCATCCGGGTCAATGCGCTGTGCCCCGGCGTCACCGCGACCAGCCGTCTCGACGACTGGAGCCAGGATGCGTGGGACGCCTATGTGGACGCCAACCTGCCGCTGGGGCGTGCGGGGGAGCCGGTCGAGGTCGCGCACGCGGCGGTCTTCTTGGCCAGCGACCAGGCGGCCTGGGTGACCGGGCAGTGCTGGAACGTCGACGGCGGCCAGCTCACCATCCGCTGAGGGGAGAGGCGATGTCCAACCGCTATGACGTGATCGCTCGGCTGACTGCACCGGGTGAGCCGTTCGAGATCCGCACGGAGATGGTGCACGGCCACGAGATGTCGGTCTTCCGGCACCGGCAGCAGTCGCTGCTGGAGCTGCTGGACGCCTCGCGGCTCTTCGGCGACGCCGAGTACGTGGTGAGCACCGAGCACCGGATCTCCTTCAGCGAGCACTACCGGATGGTCGCGGCCCTGGCCGCCGCGCTGCGGGAGCGCTACGGCGTGCGGCCCGGGGACCGGGTGATGCTGCTCAGCGCCAACCGGCCGGAGTGGATCATCGGATTCTGGGCCGCGGTCAGCCTCGGCGCGGTCGCGGTGGGCGGCAACTCGATGTGGGCGGCGCCGGAGGTCGCGCACGGGGTGGAGCTCACCGAGCCGGTGGTGGTGCTGGCCGACGAGCCGCGGCGCGGGCTGGTGGCAGGCTGCGGCGCGGCCGTGATCGCCATCGAGGACGAGCTGTGGAGCCTGATCGCCGAATTCGACGGCGCCGCGATGCCACAGGTCGACGTCGCCGAGGACGACGCCGCGGTGATCCTGTTCACCAGCGGCACGACCGGGCGGGCCAAGGGCGCCACCCACAGCCACCGCAACATGATCGCGGCGCTCTGGTTCCACCTGCTCAACGACGCGATCGCGGCGGATCTCGGCCATCCGGCGACCGGTCGGCGCTACCTGCTGGCGACGCCGCTGTTCCACATCGCCGCGCTGCACAACCTGGCGGTGATCCGGCTCGCGGTCGGCGACACCGCGGTGATCCACCTGGGGCGCTTCGACATCGAACAGGTGCTGGCTCTGATCGAGAGCGAGCGGGTGACGAACTGGGGAGCCGTGCCGACCATGCTGCACCGCTTGGTGGAGGCCGACCTGAGTGGCTTCGACCTGTCCTCGTTGGCGAACGTGTCGGTCAGCAGCGCGCCGTCCTCGGCGGAGCTGAAGGCACGACTGCGCGAGGCGGTTCCGCAGGCAGCGAAGGCGTTCGGCACCACCTACGGGTTGACCGAGTCGTCGTCGGCGGCCACCTTGGCGACTCCCGCCGAGCTGAGCGCGGACCCGGAGACGGTCGGTGGCGCGGTGCCCACGATGCAGGTCCGGGTCTGCGACCACGCGGATCGGCCGGTCCCGGACGGCGTCGAGGGCGAGGTGCACATCCGGGGGCCGCTGGTGATGCTCGGCTACTGGCGCAACCCCGAGGCGACCGCGGCCGGCACGGCGTCCGACGGCTGGTTCCGCACCGGCGACCTGGGCGTGATGAACGCCGGGAGACTGCGGATCTGCAGCCGCCGCTCCGATCTGATCCTGCGCGGTGGCGAGAACATCTACCCCGCCGAGGTCGAGGACCAGCTCACCCAGCACCCCGGCGTCGCCGAGTGCATCGTGGTGGGCGTTCCGGACGCCGACATGGGACAGGCGGTGGCCGCCGTGGTGGTGGCCCGTCCCGGCGCCGAGCTCGACGAGGAGGTGCTGCGGGCCCACCTCGAGCCGCGGCTGGCGCGCTACAAGATCCCCACCGAGTGGCGGATCGGCACCACGCCCTTGCCGCGCAACGCGACCGGCAAGGTGAATCGCCGCGAGCTCGAGGTCGGCTGAGGCTCAGCGCAGAGCGGTCACGGGTGCCGGGCCACGCCCGGCCCGTGGCTGCTTCCAGCCCGGGAAGAGCGCCTCTGCCGTCCGCCGTGCGGCGTGCACGACCATCGGTGCGATCCGGTCCAGCGGCAGGGACTGCTTGCCGGCCAGGCTGATCGCGCCGACCGCACCGCTGGGGCCGATGATCGGCGCAGCGACCGCGGTGATCCCCATCGAGCAGTGCTCGGCGGAGTCGACGGCCAGGCCGTGCTGACGCCGGATGGAGTTGAGCTGGGTGTGCAGGCGGGGCAGGTCGAGGGCGCGACGTCGTTGCGCCGTGCTCACCGTGAGCAGGCTGTCGACCTTCTCCGGGACCAGACAGGCCAACAGGGCCTTGCCGCAGACCGTGTGGTCGGCCGGGAAGCGACCGCCGACCCGGCTCGGGACGGTGCCCGAGGCGGCGCCGCCGATCTTGTCGAGGTAGTGCACCCGCGCCCCTTCGAGGACGCCGAGGTGGGCGACCGCGCCGGTCGCGGCGTGCAGGTCGTTGAGGGCGATGCCGGCCGCTCCGCGCACCTCGTCGTAGCTGTTGCGGGTGCGCGAGGCCAGGCCGGTGGCGCGGGTGCCGAGGCTGAACCCGCGGGGGCCGTGCTCGAGCCAGTTGAGCTCGGTGAGCTGGCTGAGGATCCGGAACGCCGTGGACCGGGGGAGCCCGGTGAAGGCGGTGACGTCCTCGAGCATCAGGAACTCCTCGCCGAGCATGAAGACGTCGAGGATCTGGGTGACGCGCTCGACCACGCTGGGGCGCGGAACGCGCTCGGTGGTCTCGCTGGGATAGGGCTGAGTGACGGTCATGGACGACTCCCTCCCGTTCGTTCGGAGCTCTTAACCTAGCACTTGCTTGGTCGCTGCGGGAGCCCCCAGATTCGTTGCTCCCACCAGATGGGAGCCGGGCCCGGAACGGCCGGTCGGCCTTGGTGTGCTCAGCCTCGTCACGCACGGAATCCCGGGTCGGATCGATGGTCGATCGGCGCCGGTAGAGGGAGAGGCTGGGCATCTTGCGAAGAGTGCTCCGGCGGACCGCCGAACTGGTGGCCGTCTTGTTCCTCGTCAGCTTCGGCACGTTCTGGATGGTGTCCTTGATGGACACCGACCCGGCCGTCTCGATCCTCGGCGAGGGTCAGACCGAAGCGGCGTATGCGGAGGTCCGCGAGGACCTCGGTCTCAACGATCCGCTGATCACGCGCTACCTGAGCTGGCTCGGGCACGCGCTGCAAGGCGACCTGGGCACCTCCGTCGTGCCGCCCTACACCGACATCACCGACCGGATCGGCGCGGCCCTCCCGGTCAGCGTCGAGCTGGCGGTGCTCGGCATGGGCATGGCGCTGATCTTCTGCATCCCGCTGGCGATGTGGTCCGCGCACCGCCAGGGCGGCCGGATCGACCGGATGGTCTCGGCCGGCACCATCGGCGTGCTGTCGATCCCCAGCTTCCTAGCCGGCCTGGTGGTGATCCTGATCTTCGCCAACACCCTCGGCTGGTTCCCCCGGGCGCAGTGGTCCCGCCTCGAGGACGGCGTCTGGCAGAACCTCTACCACGCCTTCCTGCCGGCGCTGACGATCGCGTTGGCCGAGACCGCGATGTTCACCCGGATCCTGCGCAACGACCTGGTCACCACCTTGCAGGACGACTTCATCCTGGCGGCGAAGGCCAAGGGCATGGGCACCGTGCACATCCTGTTCAGCGACGCGCTGCGCCCCTCGTCGTTCTCACTGATGACGCTGATGGGGATCGGACTCGGCCGCCTGATCGGCAGCACGGTGATCGTCGAGTACCTGTTCGCTCTGCCCGGCATGGGCTCGCTGGTGGTCGGCGCCGCCAACACCGGCGACTACGTGATGGTGCAGGGAGCGGTGCTGGTGATCGCGGTCGTCTATGTGCTGACCAACGCCCTGATCGACCTCTCCTACGGCTACCTCGACCCCCGGATCAGGAGGGCTCATGTCTGACGTCGTCGACCTCGCCAAGCCGGCCGCCACGCCGGCTCCCGCGAAGGCCCCCGTGCCCCGTGGCCGCCCCAGCCTGCTCCGTGGACTGGTCCCGTTGCTGGGTGGCTTGGTGGTCTTCGTCGTCGCCATCGTGGCGATGGTCGACCAGGGCTGGTGGCAGCTGCTGGTCGCCGTGCTCGGCCTGGCGCTGCTGCACTCCGGCGGCTCCGCCCTCGGACGCCGGCGCTGGGGAGCCGGCTTCGACCTCACCGCGTGGCTGTGCGGGATCTGGCTCGCGGTGCTGCTGGCCGGTGCGATCTTCGTGCCCTGGCTGCCGCTCGGCGAGCACCAGAACCTGGCCGCCGCGCTCGGCGAGCCGACGATGGCGCGCCCGAACCTGCTGACCGACCGCCCCTTGGGCACCAACAACTTCGGCCTCGACCTGCTGGCTCGGGTGCTCTACGGCGCACGCTCCTCGCTGGTGGTCTCGATCGGCGCGGTGCTGATCGGACTGGTGGTCGGCGGCTCGATCGGCATCCTGGCCGGCTACTTCCGCAAGACCACCGACACCGTCGTCGGCATCCTCACCAACGCGCTGCTCGCGGTGCCGCCGCTGATCCTGCTGATCGCGCTGGCCACGGTGCTCGAGCCCAACCTGCGCAACATCGCCTTCGGGCTCTCGCTGACCGCGATGCCGAGCATGATCCGGATGGCGCGGGCCAACACGCTCACCTTCGCCCAGCGCGAGTTCGTGCTCGCCGGGCGGTCGATGGGCGCCTCGAACATCCGGCTGATGAGCCGCGAGCTGCTGCCCAACGTGATGCTGCCGCTGCTCTCCTACGGCATGGTGATCGTCTCGGTGCTGATCGTCGCCGAGGCCTCGCTCAGCTTCCTCGGACTCGGCATCCAGGCCCCGGAGCCCTCGTGGGGCAACATGATCGCCGAGGGCGAGGGCGCGACCTTCGAGCAGCACCCGCACATCGTGCTGGTCCCCGGCGTGGTCGTCTTCTTGACCGTCTTCTCCTTCAACCTCCTCGGCGAGCGGGCGCGCAAGCGCTTCGACTCTCGCCAGGCTCAGCTCTAGGGCGGGTGTCAGCGATGACGAACCAGACCGCGACCCCGTTGCTGGAGGTCAACGACCTGCGCACCGTGTTGCACACGCCGCGCGGCGACCTGGCCGCCGTCGACGGCGTCTCCTTCCGTCTCGGCCGGGGTGAGACCCTGGGCATCGTGGGCGAGTCGGGCTCCGGCAAGTCGGTGCTCGGACGCACGGTGATGGGCCTGCACACCACCGGGCCGACCAAGACCGTGACCGGCCAGGTGCTCTTCGCCGGCCGCGACGTGCAACAGCTCGACCGGCGCGCCCTGCGCGAGCTGTGGGGCGCCGAGATCGGCATGGTCTTCCAGGACCCGATGACGGCGCTCAACCCGGTCAAGCGGGTGGGCGTGCACCTCACCGAGACGTTGCGCAAGCACCGCGGCCTGGACCGCAAGCAGGCCAAGGCCCGGGCGATCGAGCTGCTCGACCTGGTCGGCATCCCCGACCCGAGGCGACGCATCGACCAGTTCCCGCATGAGATGTCCGGGGGCATGCGGCAGCGGGTGGTGATCGCGATGGCGCTGGCCAACGAGCCGGCCCTGCTGATCGCCGACGAGCCGACCACCGCGCTCGACGTCACCGTGCAACGCCAGATCCTCGATCTCCTCGCGCGCCTGCAGAAGGAGATGGGGATGGCGATCATCCTGATCAGCCACAACCTCGGCGTGGTCGCCGGGCGCGCGGACCGGGTGGCGGTGATGTACGGCGGGCGGATCTCCGAGACGGCGCCTGCGAGCACCCTGTTCGAGACCCCGCAGCATCCCTACACCGAGGCGTTGCTGGAGGCGATCCCGCGCCTGGAGGAGCCGCCGCACCGGCGGCTCGCAGCGATCAACGGCGCGCCGCCGGACATGGTGCGCCCGCCTGAGGGCTGCCGGTTCGCCGCCCGCTGCCGCCACGCCCGCAACGACTGCGACCAGGAGCTGCCGGAGCTGGTGCCCGCCGTGCACGACGCGGCGCACCACTTCGCCTGCTTCCACCCCGTGAACCAAGGAGGACGATGATGACCGAGCAGGTGCTCAGCGTCGCCGACCTGGTCGTCGAGTTCCCGCTCGGCGGCGGCCAGACCGTGCACGCGGTCTCCGGCGTCAGCTTCGACGTCCGTGACGGCGAGACGCTCGGCATCCTCGGCGAGTCCGGCTGTGGCAAGTCCACCGTCGGCCGCGCGGTGATGCAGCTGCCCCGGCCGACCGCCGGATCGGTGCGCCTGCTCGGCGACGAGCTCACCGAGTACGCGGGACGGCGGCTGCGGCGGCAGCGCTCGCCGATGCAGATGATCTTCCAGGACCCGGTCTCGTCGCTGAACCCGCGTCGCAAGGTCAAGGACCTGGTGGCCGAGGGCCCGCGGATGCGGGGGCGCTCGGTCAGCGACGAGGAGATCCGATCGATGCTGAGCGCGGTCGGCCTCGACCCCGACGTGGTCTGGGACCGCCGTCCGCACGAGCTCTCCGGCGGGCAGTGCCAGCGACTCTGCATCGCGCGTGCCTTGATGCTCGACCCGCGGATGCTGATCTGCGACGAGCCTGTCTCCAGCCTGGACGTCTCCGTGCAGGCGCAGATCCTCAACCTGTTGGAGGACACCAAGGAGCGGCACCGGCTGAGCATGATCTTCATCGCCCACGATCTGGCGGTGGTGAAGAACATCAGCGACCGGATCATGGTGATGTACCTCGGCAAGGTCTGCGAGGTGGTGCCGGCGGACCGGCTCGCCGAGCACGCGTTGCACCCCTACAGCCTGCTGCTCATCGACTCGGTGCCCGAGGCGCATCTGCCCGACGCCGATCTGGAGCCCGAGCATGCCGCGGAGCGTGCCGGCGAGCTGCCGTCGCCGATCGATCCGCCGTCGGGCTGCCGCTTCCGCACCCGCTGTCCGCTAGCCACCGAGAGGTGTGCGGTGGAGGAGCCGGAAATGCGGGAGGCTGCACCTGACCACTTCGTCGCCTGTCACCACGTGGAGCTGTGAATGCGTACCTTTGCTGAGATCGTCCGGTCGCGAGCCGGAGACGACAAGACCGGCCTCAGGTTCGAGGAGAGCAGCTGGACCTGGGCCGAGGTGATCGAGGAGAGCGCTGCTCGCGCGGCGCTGCTGGCCGAGCTCGTCCCGCAGCCCGCCGATCGGCAGGTGCACATCGGCGTCCTGCTGGAGAACGTGCCCGACTTCGTCTTCTGGATCGGGGGCGGAGCCCTGGCCGGGGCGGTGGTGGTCGGCATCAACGCCACCCGCAGCGGCCCCGAGCTTGCCAGCGACATCCGCCATGCCGACGTCGACCTGGTGATCACCGAGGACAAGCTCGCCCACCTCGTCGCCGGCACCGACCACGGCATCGCCGCCGATCGGATCCTCAACGTCGACTCCGACGCCTACGCCGAGCAGGTCAAGGGACATCGCGGCGCCGCGCTGCCGGCAGCCATCCCGAGCGCCGAGGACCTGGCGCTGCTGTTGTTCAGCTCGGGCTCGACCGGAGCGCCCAAGGCGGTGATCGTCAGCCAGGGGCGCCTCGGCACTCTGACCGACACCCTGATCGACCGGGTGCGGATGCGACGCGACTCCGTCGCCTATCTGTGCATGCCCCTGTTCCACGGCAATGCGGTGATGCTCAACCTGGCCACGGCGATGGCGACCGGTGCCTGCGTGGCGCTGACCCGGAAGTTCTCGGCGAGCGGCTTCGCGCCCGACATCCACCGCTACGGCGCGACCTTCGTCAACTACGTCGGGCGCGCGCTCTCCTACGTGCTGGGCACTCCGGTGGACCCGCGCGATGCCACCAGCACCCTGGAGCTCGCCTTCGGCACCGAGGCCTCCGAGGTCGACGTGGCCCGGTTCTCGCAGCGCTTCGGCTGCGACGTGATGGAGGGCTACGGGCTGAGCGAGGGCGTCTTCCGGATCAACCGGACCCCGGACACCCCGAGCGGCTCGCTGGGTGCCGCGGTCGGCGTCGATGTGCGGGTGTTGGACGAGGAGACCGGGGTGGAGTGCCCGCGGGCGCGCTTCGACGACCAGGGCCGCCTGCTCAACCAGGACGCCGTCGGGCAGATGGTGGCGATCGGCGCGGCCGGCTCTTTCGAGGGCTACTACAAGAACCCCGGCGCGATGGCCGACCGGATCCGTGGCGAGGACTTCTGGTCCGGCGACCTCGCCTACCGCGACGAGCAGGGGTGGTTCTGGTTCGCCGGGCGCTCCTCGGACTGGTTGCGGGTCGACAGCGAGAACTTCTCCGCGGCGCCGCTCGAGCGGCTGCTGCAGCGGGCGCCCGGTGTGGCAGCAGCGCCGGTCTATGCGGTGCCGGACCCGAGCACCGGCGATCAGGTGATGTGTGCGATCGAGCTGGAGCCGGGCGCGGAGTTCGACGTGACCGCCTTCGCCGGCTTCGTCGACGGCCAGCCGGAGATGGCGGCCAAGTGGTGGCCGCGATTCATCCGCGTGGTCGAGCGGCTGCCGCTGACCGGCAGCAACAAGGTGAGCAAGGGCCCGCTCCGGGCCGAGGGATGGGTCTGCGCCGACCCGGTCTGGATGCGAGTGGGACGCAGTACCGACTACGTGCTGCTCGACGAGGCCGCCCGTGCCGAGATCGAGGAGGCGTTCCGCAGCCACGGCCGCGGAGGCCTGGTGCCCGCTGCGACGCAGGGCTGAGGATCGGCAGACGAGGGGGCGNNNGTCGGTTCAGCCCTTGTTGCCCACGCCGGTGGTGTCCAGCGCCGCGATGCTGTTCGCGGAGAAGGTCTGGCTCGCCGGACGTCCCTCGAAGTGGCCACCGATCAGCTGGTCCAGCTCGGTGGTGCTGAATGCTCCGGTGGGGGAGGTGAACTTCTGCTCCACGGTCGGCGGGGCCAGCAGCGCCACCATGTCGCCGTAGACCACGAACACCTGGCCGTTGACCTGCGCCGCGGCGTCGGAGGCCAGGTAGGAGACGAAGGTGCCGACCCGCTCCGGCGCCAGGATGTCGAGGCCGGCGCCGGTCGACTCCTCGAAGACGTTGGCCGTCATCTCGGTGCGGGCACGGGGCGCGATCGCGTTGGCACGCACGCCGTAGCGGCTCATCCCGCGGGCGATGGAGAGGGTGAGCGCCACGATGCCTGACTTGGCCGCCGCATAGTTCGCCTGGCCCGGGCCGCCGAACAGGAAGGCCTCCGACGTCGTGTTCACGACACTCGCAGCGACCGGCTGCCCGGTGCTCTTCGCGCGCTCGCGCCAGTGCACCGACGCCGCGTGGCAGACGGCGGCGTGACCCTTGAGATGGACCCGGACGACGTCGTCCCACATCTGCTCGGTGAGGTTGAAGAGCATGCCGTCGCGGATGATCCCGGCGTTGTTGACGACGATGTCCAGCGAGCCCAGGCCGTCCACTGCCGCTTCGACCATCGTCGCGCCCAGCCCCCAGTCGCTGACGTCGCCCTTGACCGCGATCGCGCGGCGATCCAGCGCCTGGATCTCCGCGACGACGGTGTCGGCGGCCTCTCCCATGTCGTTGACCACGACGTCGGCGCCGGCATGGGCCAGCGCGAGCGCCTCCGCCCGGCCGAGGCCGGCTCCGGCCCCGGTCACCACGGCCACCCGGCCGCTCAGATCGGTAGTGCCCATCAGGTGGTGCTCCTTCTCGATTGCGATCGTTCTCCCTTCTGAATCTAGGGATTCGGGACCTTCGAATTCGGCGAGGTCTCGTCAGATGGTGGGGCCCGGGCCAACTGGATGGGACCTGGCCGGTCTCGGCCCCCGGGGCCCGGCACCCTCGGAGGTCCAACCCGTTAGGAGGGCTCTCGTGCCTATCGATCTGGCCGCTGCGCTGGCGGCCCCACCGACCACCAAGACGATCAGCTGGACCACCCGTGACGTCCTGCTCTACCACCTCTCGCTGGGGGCGGGCCGCGGCGCGGATCCCCAGCTGGCCTGGACCTTCGAGCGCGACCTCCAGGTCCTGCCCACGTTCGCGATGGTCGCCGGACAGGGCGTCTCGGCCGGGGAGCCGCAGCCGACCGCGCTGCGCCTGGCCGGCTGTGACATCGACCTGCGCCGGATCCTGCACGCCGCTCAGGCGGTGACCGTGCACCGTGCGCTGCCGCCGGTCGGCGAGGCGACGGTCACCACCCGGGTCGCGGACCTGTGGGACAAGGGCAAGGCTGCGGTGATCGTGCTGGAGCACCGAGCCGTCTCGGATGCGGGCGATCCGCTGTGGACCACCCGGATGCAGATCTGGGCCCGCGGTGAGGGCGGCTTCGGCGGCGAGCCCGGCCCCAGCGACGTCGCCGCGGTTCCCGACCGCGAGCCCGACCTGATGCTGGAGCGGCGCACCTTCGCCGACCAGGCGCTGCTGTACCGGCTCAACGGCGACCTCAACCCGCTGCATGCCGATCCGGAGTTCGCGCGCAGCGCGGGCTTCGCGGGCCCGATCCTGCACGGACTCTGCTCCTACGGGATCGTCGCGCGCGCTCTGGTCGAGGAGGTGCTGGACGGCGATGCGGCGCGGCTCGGCTCCCTGGAGGTGCGCTTCGCCGGCACCCTGGTGCCGGGGGAGACGCTGCGGATCCGGGTCTGGCGCGACGCTGATCTCCTGCACCTGCTGGCGACCTGCGTCGAGCGCGACGATGTGCCCGTGCTCACCCACGCCACCGCGCGGATCACGGGCTGAGCCCACTGCCGCAGCCCACTGCACAGCGAACGGGGCCGACCCGCATCGC
>NZ_BAAALG010000010.1:81658-86191 GCF_039528155.1 Nocardioides dubius
TCGTCCAACGGTGGTGGGCTCAGTCCTTCCAGGCCTGGGAGAAGAGCACCATCGAGTTGCCGGCGCCGAGCACGCCGCGCACGTTCTCGTTCCACAGCACGGTCTCCGCGTAGGGGCCGAAGACCAGGAACGGCACGTCCTCGTTCACCTTCTGCTGGATCTCGTCCATCACACCGGCCTGCTCCTCGTAGGTCGGGGCGACCTGGAAGCGCTCGAGCAGCGCGTCCATCTCCGGGCTGGTGTACGAGCCGTAGAGCTGGGTGCCGGTGCTGTGCATGATCGCGAACATCTTCGGGATCGGGTCGGGCTCACGGAACGAGTGGCCCCATGCGGAGACGTCGTAGTCGCGGTCCACGGCCACCTTGGTGATCAGGTCGGCGACGGTGCGGGTCAGCTCGGTCTCCACCTCGAAGCCCACCGCCTCCAGCAGTGCCTTCACCGCGAGCGCGGTCTCACGCGACGCCGGGTCGGAACCGTCGACGTAGTGGATCTTGCCGTCGAAGCCGTCCGCCTTGGCCTCCTCGACCAGCTTCTTGGCCGCCTCGGGGTCGTAGGCCAGACCCTCGGTCTCGCCGTGCCAGCGCGAGTAGCCGGGGAAGATCGTCGGGCTGCCGCCACCGGCGCCGTTGAAGGCACGCTCGGTGAGCAGCTGGGTGTCGATCGCGAGCTGCATCGCCTTGCGGATCCGCGGGTCGGCCCCCGGGCGGCCCTTCTCGGCGTTGATCAGCGCGCTGTTCTGCGCGGCGGTCATGTTGACGATGCCGTGCGGGTCGCCCTTCAGGGCGTCCTCGACCTGGTCGGGCTCACGGATGAAGGCGACGTCGACCTCGCCCTTGCGCTGCGACTCGATGGCGGTCAGCGCGTTCGGCAGGTAGACGAACTTGACGGCGTCGAGCTTCGGCGCGCCGCCCCAGTAGTCGTCGCGGGAGTCCAGGGTCAGCGACTCCTGGGGAGCCCACTTGCCGAGCGTGTAGGGACCGGCACCGATCGGCTTGAAGGTCTCGCCCTCACCCGAGCCCTTGCCCACGATCATGCCGGGACCGGTGGTCAGGATGCCGGGGAACTGCACCCACGGCTTGGTCAGGGTGTAGACGACCGTGGAGGAGTCGGGGGTCTCCACGTTGGCCACGTTGGCCTTCCACAACGCCGCCTCGGGGGCCGGCATCGAGGCGTAGCGCTCCTGGCTGGCCTTCACCGCAGCCGCATCGAGGGTGGAGCCGTCCGAGAACAGCACGCCGTCGCGGAGCTTGAGGGTCCAGGTCTTGTTGTCCTCGGTGCTGATCTCCTCGGCGAGCTGGGGCACGAAGCTCTGGTCGGAGGCGTCGTAGCGCATCAGCGAGTCGTAGATGTTGAGCATCTCCGAGCCACCGGTGGTCAGTGCGGCGATGGTCACCGCGGGGTCGAGCGAGCGCGGCTCGGCGAAGGACGCCATGGTGAGGGTGCCGCCCTCGACCGCCGTGCCCTCCTTGTCCTTGCCGAGGTAGCCCTCCTTGATGCCGGAGAGGTCGACGGCCTCCTGCTTGCCGCCGTTGCCCGACTCGGCGGAGGAGCAGCCGGCCACCAGGGTGGCGGCCAGGCCCACGGCCAACAAGGCGTGGAGGGTGGTGCTTCGGGGTCGGATCATCCGAGCCTCCTTCGGTGCAGCCCGAACGGACGGGCGGTGGGTGAGAGGTGGTGCGGTCACGCGGGGATCTGGTCCACCGGGGCTTCTGCCGGGTAGGACGTCGGGGAGATCGCGTAGGCGTCCTTGAGGACGGCGACGAAGGCGTCGTCGGTCAAGGGGTCCGTGGGCTCGTCGAAGGCGATGCCGCGTTCGCGCAGGTCACGGATCAGCAGGTCGAAGATGATCTCTTCGGTGAGGTCGTCGGTGTGGTCGTAGTAGCGGCTCACCTCGGCCAGGTCGTCGAAGACCCGGGCGCCGTAGTGGAACAGGAACCGCATCTCGTCGGCGGCGTAGGTGCGCAGCACCTGCTCGCCGTTCTTGATCGACCAGCCATCGCCGTCGGCCTCGATCACGCTGTCCAGGCTGAAGCCCTCCGGGTTGGCGCGGCGGTCTCGGGGGCCGCTCGCCTCGCCACGGTGGAACATCCGCGGGTTGTGCACCACGACGGCGTCGTTCCAGAACGGTGCCGCGAAGCGCTGCGGTGCGGCCGCGGGCCCCTGCGGCCAGTAGGTGAAGCCGCCGTCCTCGGCGCTGGCGTAGTAGTAGGTGATCACCTGGCCGGTGCGCACCTCCCAGCGGTCGAAGAGGCCGGACTTCGCCATCACCGCGGCGAGCCAGACCGGCAACCGCATCATGTCCATGCCGCGCCAGGCCTGGGGATCGAAGTGGCCGGCGTCGAGGCTGTGGGCCGGCGCGCGCAGGTTGAAGAAGAACTGCGCCGGCAGGGCGTACTTCGCGCCGAACATCTCCTTGACCAGGTTCAGCAGCTTGGAGCTGTAGAAGACGTCCTGCACCTCGTCGTGCAGGGCCACTGCCTGCTGCGCGAAGTATCCCCGGAAGGTCGGCGTGATCAGGTCGCTCAGGCTCAGGTCGGTGCGGGCCTGCTGACCTCCTCCGGCGACGGCGAGGAACTGCTCGGCGCTGGAGAAGGTCTGCGAGGCGATCGAGCTCCACGGACCTTTCTGGCGCAACACACCGAAGAGGCGCTCCTGCTCCTCGGTGGTGTACATGTCAGGCAGCAGTCGTGGTGGCACAACGGGGGTGAAGGCCCGCCGCACGCGATCTGGATGCATCTGTGGTTCCCCTTCCAACACGCTTCTCCTGGCTCGCAATCACTCAGTGGAAGGAGCGGTTGCGATGTGGCGTCGATCACGCTAGGCGGGCGGTGTCGTGAGCCAGGGCCAGGTTTCACTGGGTTGGATCGGAGCGGGGATCAGCCCCAGTTCGGCGAGCGCTTCTCCAGGAAGGCACGTGATCCCTCACGGGCATCAGGGCTCTCCAACACGCCGGGAATGGCAGCGTTGACCCGCTCCCAGGCCTGGGCCGTCGGCAGCTCCGAGGCGTCGCGCAGCAGGCCACGGGTGATCCGGACGGCGTGCGGGCTGTTGGCGGCGACCGCGTGCGCCAGCGCCAGGGAGGTCTCCAGGACGGCGTCGGCAGGCACCACCTGATTGATCAGGCCGAGCTCGTAGGCGCGTGCCGCGTCGATCGGCAGTGCGGTCAACGCCAGCTCGAAGGCCACAGCACGGGGCATCCGCAACGGCAGGAAGGTGCCGCCTGCGCCGGCGACCAGGCCGCGGGCGACCTCGGGCAGGCCGAAGCGCGCGTGGTCGGCGGCGACCACCAGGTCGCAGGCCAGCACCAGCTCGAAGCCACCTGCGACCGCGGTGCCGTTGACGGCGGCGATCAACGGCTTGGTGCTGCCCTCCTGGATCAGCCGCAGGTAGGTCGCCGTCTCCGGACGCTCGGCGGGCGCCGCCTCACTGGAGCCGCCGACCCGGGTGAGGTCCATCCCCGCGCAGAACGCCTTGTCGCCGGTGGCGGTCAGCACGATCGCGCGGACCTCGGGGTTCTGCTCGTGGGCAAGCAGGCCATGCACGATCCCGTCGATCATCGCGGAGTTGAGCGCGTTGCGCTTCTCCGGACGGTCCAGGCTGATCAGGCCGACGTGGCCCTCGGTGTGGTGGGTGACGGTCATCGGTTGGTCTCCATGAGCTCGATCCAGTTCTGGTCGGGGTCCTCGACGGCGGCGACGCGCACGCCGGGCCCCATGGTCGTGGGACGCATCCCGATCCGGAAGCCGGCCTCCCGGCAGGTAGTCACCACCTCGTCGAGGTCGCTGATGCTGAAGGTGCAGTAGCGCATCCCGGCGGCTCCGGCGCGCAGGCCGCCGGGCTCGGGCTCGATGTCGATGCCGCGATCGAGCTGCACCAGCTTGAGGGTGCTGTGGCCGACGTCCAGCAGCAGCAGGCGGCCCACTCCGGGCACCTGCATGTCGCCGCGCACGGGCAGTCCGAGCAGGTCGCGGTAGAAGGTGAGGGATCGCTCGACGTCGCGGACCACGATGCCCAGGTCGAGGCCTGGCCTGGTCAGTCTCATCGGGTCACCTCCAGCGCGGCCAGTCGTTGCGCACGGACCGCGGAGCGCCGGACCTTGCCGGCGTCGTCGCGCAGCGGATGGTCGACCAGCTCGAAGCGGCGCGGGATCTTCGGACCGGCGAGGTGGTCGCGCAGATGCGCGCGGAGGCCTTCCTCGAACCTGGCCGGATCGGTCGCGGGCGCCACCTGGACGACGGCGTGCACGTACTGGCCGAGGTCGTCGTCCGGGAGCCCGATCACCACCGCGCTCTGCACCTCGGGGTGCGCCTCCAAGGCGCTCTCCACCTCGGCGGGGTAGACGTTGACGCCGCCGGAGACGATCAGATCGGTGCGCCGATCCGCCAGATGCACCCAGCCGTCGGCGTCGATCGAGGCGAGGTCGCCGTACCCGCGCCACTCGCCGGTGGCGGCCTCGCTGCCGATGTAGCGGTGGTGGCCGCCGGCTCGGGAGCGGAAGACCAGCTCGCCGACCTCGCCTGCCGGCAGCGGCTC
>NZ_BAAALG010000010.1:86218-137140 GCF_039528155.1 Nocardioides dubius
CGGACGTCGTCGTCGGCGCGCCCGATGGCACCGGGATGCTCCACGGCATCGCTGCCGGTGATCCGCAACCCGCCCTGCTCCTCGGTGCCGCCGTACCACTCGATCACCCGGTCGGGCCCGAGCCAGGAGAGCCAGTGCTGCTTGAGCCAGGAGGGCCAGGGCGCGCCGGTGCTGAAGAGGAGCCGGATGCTGGAGAGGTCCGCGGCCTGCCGCTCGAGCTCCGGCAGGCGCCAGATCCGGTGCGTCATGGTGGGCACCAGGAAGGCCCAGGTGACGCGGTGCCGCTCGATCAGAGCGAGGGTCTCGGAGGCGTCGAAGCGTGGGGTGATCAGCACGGTGCCGCCGGTCAGCAGTCCCGCCGTCGCGAAGATGAACGGGCCCTGGTGGTAGAGCGGGCCAGGGACCAGGACGACGTCGTCGCCGGTGATCGTGTACCGGGCGACCTCGGGATCGACGAGGGCAGGAACCCCGGCCATGATCAGCTTCGGCAGACCGGTGCTGCCGCCCGAGCCGATCACCTTCCACGGCTGGTCGCCGGTCGGGGCCGGCAGTGCCCGCGTCTCGCGGTGGGCCGCGGACGCCAGGTCCCCGGGCGTCAGGCCGGGCCAGGCGGGGTGCGGCTCGCCGATCACCACTGCCGGCCTCGCCAACCCCAGCAGGGCATCGCGCTCGCGGTCCGGCAGGTGCGCGGCCAGGGGGAAGGGGATCGCGTCGAGGCGCCAGGCCGCGAACGCCGCGACAAGGAAGTCGATGCTGTTGGGCAGCGCGATCGCCACCACGTCACTCGCGCCGACGCCCGCGTCGGCGAGGTGGCAGGCGGCGAGGTCGACCGCGGCCTGGAGCTGCGGGTAGGTCAACGCGTCGTCGCCGCAGCGGATCGCAACGCGTTCCGGGTGGCGACGGGCGTGCTCGGCGAGCACGCTGCCCATCGGGATCAGGGGGTCGCTCATCGTCCGAAGACCGTTCCTCCGTTGAGATGGATCACTTGGGCGTTGACCAGGCCACCGGCCTCGGAGGCGAGCCAGACGCAGGCCTCGCCGACCTCCTGCGGGCGACCCAGCCGGCCGATCGGGACGCCCCGGATCAGCCGGTCGACAGCCGGGTCGCCGGCCCTGCCGACGCCCTCCATCAGGCCGAGAGCCAGCGAGTTGGCGGTGATGCCCTCGGGGCCGTACTCGACGCCCAAGTGGCGGATCAGCGCCTCGCCTCCGGCCTTGGCGGCGCCGTAGGCCGCCACGCCGATCGCCAGCCCTCGCGAGGAGGCGCCCGACGAGATCTGGATGATCCGGCCCCAGCCGCGCTCCGCCTGGCCGGGAATCACCAGCTGGGCAAGGCGCATCAGTGCGGCGAGGTTGAGGTCGATCTGGAGCTGCCAGTCCTCGGGCGGCATCTGGGCGAACCGGTTGGGACGACCGCCGCCGGGCGGGACGCCGGCGTTGTTGACCAGGATGTCGATCTCCAGGTCGCCGACGGCGGTCTGCGCGGCGTCCGCGTCGGTGACGTCGAAGGCGAGTCCGAACGCGTCTCCACCGGCGTCACGGATCTCGGCGGCGACGGCGTCCGCGCGGGTGGGTGCCAGGTCGTTCACCGCGACCGTGGCTCCGGCAGCGGCGAGGCAGGAGGCGATGCCACGACCCACCCCCTGGCCGGCACCGGTGACGAGTGCCAAGCGGCCCTCGAGTGGACGCGCGGCGTGGGGCTCCATGACTGTCTCCTCAGGTGTCGGGGTGGGGCCGATGATGCTCGGTCCGCCCCTGGGCGCCGCCGCACATTCCCGTCTGACGGGAGCGTGACCGGGGCCACTAGGGTCGTCCCGTTGGTGGGAGAGGCCTTATGGGGCTTGGGCGAAGGGTGCGGAGATGGGTGAGCCGCTGGTGCGGTTGGACGGCAAGGTCGCGTTGGTGACCGGTGCCGCGGCAGGTCAGGGTGCCGCGGAGGCGCGGCTGCTCGCTGAGCTCGGGGCGTCCGTGGTGCCGACCGACATCGATGCCGAGGGCGTGCAGGCGATCGGTGCCGAGCTGGGAGTGCGCGCCTACCGGCTCGACACGTCGTCGTCCGCGCAGTGGCGCGAGGTGGTGGACGCGGTGGTCGCCGAGCACGGGCGGATCGACGTGCTGGTCAACAACGCCGGGATCCTGCGCAGCGCGGAGCTGGCCGACTGGGCGGAGGAGACGCTGCGCCTGGTGCTCGACGTCAACCTGCTCGGGCCGATGCTCGGGATGCAGACGGTGGCGGCGGTGATGCCGCGTGGCGGCTCGATCGTCAACGTCTCCTCGACGGCGGGAGTTCGCGGCTATCCGGGTGCGCTGCCGTACTCGGCGTCCAAGTGGGGGCTGCGCGGTGCGAGCCGCTCGGCGGCACTGGACCTCGCCCCGCAAGGGATCCGGGTCAACTGCGTCTGCCCGGGCGCGGTGGAGACGCCGATGGTCGCCGACCGCAGCTCCGACTTCAGTCACCTGCCGATCCCGCGCCGGGGGAGTGCCGAGGAGATCGCCTCGATGGTCGCCTTCCTGGCGTCGCCGGCGAGCTCGTATGCGACAGGGGCCGACTTCGTGGTGGACGGCGGGGCCACTGCCTGACCAACTAGATTGGAGGCCGATGGATGAGCTGAGTCTGGGGGTCGTCGCCCTGCTTCTCCTGGCCGCGTTCGCGGCCGGCTTCGTCGACGCCGTGGTCGGCGGTGGCGGGCTGGTGCAGCTGCCTGCACTGCTGCTGGGGGTGCCCGGCGCGTCGCCGGTGCAGATCCTGGCCACCAACAAGCTGGCGTCGATCTGCGGGACGGCGACCAGTGCGGCCACCTACTACCGCCGGCTGCGGCCCGATCCGCGGACCTTCGTGCCGATGATGCTGCTGGCGTTGACCGGAGCGTTCGTCGGGGCCTTGGGGGCGAGAATGATCCCCAAGGAGGCGTTCACGCCGATCGTGCTGGCGGCGTTGATCGTGGTCGGCGCCTACGTGCTGCTGCGCCCGGACCTGGGGGAGCGCACCGAGCTGCGCTTCGACGGGCACCGGCACGTGGCGGCGGCAATGGCGGTCGGCTTCGTGATCGGTGCCTACGACGGCATCCTGGGGCCCGGCACTGGCAGCTTCTTCGTGATCGCCCTGGTGGGCCTGCTCGGCTACGACTTCCTGCAAGCCTCCGCGAAGGCCAAGCTCGCCAACTTCGCCACCAACCTCGGCGCGCTGCTGCTCTTCATCCCGACCGGCGCAGTGATGTGGAAGCTCGGCCTGCTGATGGGCGCCGGCAACCTGCTCGGCGGCTACCTCGGCGCCCGCACCGCCGTCGCCCGCGGCGCCGGCTTCGTGCGGGTCTTCTTCATCGTCGTGGTGGGTGCGTTCATCGTGCGGCTGGGCGGGGAGGTCGTGGGGGTGTGGTGAGCGTTCGGAGTGCCGCGCCGCCCTTCTGATCGTGCTCCGCCGTGCGGGCGGATGGTTGTGTCGGAGGGTCCTGATGGACTGTTCTCATGATCGAGATCGACGCCACGCACACTCCGTATGAGGTCACGGACCTCGACGCGGGGTGCTTGCTTGCGGTGATCTCCGAAGGGTGTCACTCGGCGCTGGTGCTGGGGCGTCAGCAACTGCGGCTCGCGCATCAGTGGTGTGTGGTCAACCCTGTGGTGGACGGCGGTTCGGCGGCTTCGTGGTGTGACGACGCCGCGTTCGCGTCTCTTGATCTGGATGACTTCCTCGGTGGCGAGGGCACTCCTGCGGTGGCTGCGTTCGCGGCCGAGGAGTTCGCGGCCGCATCAGGCATCTCCCGGTATGCCGCGCTCTCCCTGTTGGCCGATGCGTTGGACCTCCATCACCGCCTCCCGTTGCTGTGGGCGCAGGTCGAGCTGCTGGAGGTGCCCGGCTGGAAGGCACGCCGGGTCGCGGAGCTCACCCGCAAGCTCTCCCGTGAAGCGGCCGCCTGGTTCGACCAGACCCTCGCGGACGGCGAACGCTACGGCTGGCCCACCATCGAACGTACCCTGGCGATGGCGGTGGCGAAGTTCCATCCGGAGTTGATCCGCGACAAGACCGGGCCGCTCACCAAGGCCGACTGGGACGTCAGCCTGAACCACCGCTACGGCCCGGATGGTTCCGCCTCGGGCACGTCGACGCTCGACGTGGTGGGCGACAGCCTCGATCTCGCCCGGTTCCACGACCTCGTGTGCGACGAGGCCGAGAAGTTGAAGCGCGCCGGTGACACCGACACCCTCGGGCAGCGGAAGGCCAAGGCACTCGGCAGCATCGCGGAGGCGCAAGGGACGCTGGACTACGAAGGTTCCGATGGTCTCGACCAGCGCGACCAGCGCGACCAGCGCGACCAGCGCGACCAGCGGGGTGGCGCCGGTGTCGACCAGCGCGATGGCGTCGGTGTCGACCAGCGCGATGGCGTCGGTGTCGACCAGCGGGGGCCTCGACGGGCGCGACCTGGCCGCGGCCTACGCGTCTTCGTGCACACCACCCTCGCCGACCTCTTCGGCACAGACGCCCTCGCCCTCGCCGACACCGACCGCCTCGGCCCCGTCCTCATCGAGCAGCTCACCGACTGGCTGAAACGCCACGGGTCCATCGCCTCGATCACCCCGGTCATCGACCTCAACCGCACCGGCACCGTCGACCGCCACGACCCACCCGCCTGGATGGCCGAGCAGGTCCGGCTCAGAGACCCGCACTGCGTCTTCCCGCACTGCACCCGCTCATCCGCAGACGCGGACCTCGACCACATCGCCCCCTACGACACGGGGCCCAACGAACTACGCGGCCCACCCGGACAGACAAACCCCGAGAACCTCGCCCCGTTGTGCAGACGTCACCACCTGGCGAAGACCTTCGCCGGCTGGAGGTATCGCCGCAACCGAGACGGCACCTACACCTGGCACAACAGACACGGCCACACCTGGCTGGTCACCGCCCTCGGCACGATCCAACTCGACTGAGCGACAGCACCACCGCCACCTCCGGCAGCCACCCCGGTCGCCGAAGGCTTCGGCGCGCCAGCGAGCTGCCCCGCCCCGTCCCAACTTCTCGTGCCAACTGACGGGATCTGCCCGTCACGGCAGCCGCCGTCGCCGGATACTGCCAAGCGGCCCAGGAGAAGGAGCACGATGACCACCAGCGCGCGCAGCCGAACCGGACGGCTCTATGTCGGTCTGGTCGTGAT
This sequence comes from Nocardioides dubius, assembly GCF_039528155.1. Taxonomy (NCBI): domain Bacteria; kingdom Bacillati; phylum Actinomycetota; class Actinomycetes; order Propionibacteriales; family Nocardioidaceae; genus Nocardioides; species Nocardioides dubius. The sequence goes on from NZ_BAAALG010000010.1 coordinate 91,371, forward strand.
GGCCACCATCACCGGCATGGTCGGCAGCCTGGGCGCGCCCCTGGTGCCCGCGGTCGCGGAGCATGAGGACGTCTCGCTCCGCCTCGCGCAATGGTCCCTGACCGCCACCCTCCTGGTCGGCGCGGTGGCCACCCCGTTGATCGGTGGTCTCGGCACCGGCCGTCGTCGCCGGCCCGTCCTGCTCGCCGTCCTCGGCCTGGTCGGGATCGGCTGCCTGCTGGCGGCCCTGCCGCTCGGCTTCTGGGGCGTCCTGGTGGGTCGCGCGCTGATGGGCATCGGGTTCGGGATCAACCCGCTCGCGATCGCCGTGGCACGCGACGCGATCCCTGTCGAGCGGCAGCGCTCGGCGCTGGCGATGATCTCGCTCTCCACCGTGCTCAGCGCCGGCCTGGGCTTCCCGGTCTCGGCGCTGCTGGCCGACCTGGTCGGCGTCAAGGGCGCCTTCATGGTGGTCGCCACGATGATCTGTGCGACGTTCCTGATGGCTGCCGTCACCGTGCCCGAGGCCTCGAGCGTCGAGACCCGCGACGTCGACTGGACCGGCGCGCTGCTGATCGGCGGCGGCACGCTCGGCGTGCTGCTCGCGATCACCCAGGTCTCCCAACACGGCGTCGGCTCACCGCACGTGTGGGTGCCCGCCTCGATCGGCGGCCTGGTGCTGGTCGCCGCTGTCCTCTGGCTGCTGCGCCGCCGGATCCCGCTGGTCGACCTGCGCCTCGCGGTCAGCCCCGGCGTGCTCGGCGCGAACATCGCGGCCTTCCTCGGCGGCGTGGGGATGTACCTGATCATGGTCACCACGCTGGTCCTGGTCCAAGCCGATCCGCAGGCCAGCGGTGGCCTCGGTCAGTCGGTGACCGTCGGCGGTCTGATGATGGTTCCCTACGCGCTGACCAGCGTGGTCGGTGCTCGCTTCGCGCTCTGGGTGGCTGAGCGGATGAGCCCTGATCTCCTGCTCCCGTTGGGATGTGTCGGCTTCGCGCTGGCCAACCTGTCGCTGTGGGCCGCGCACGACGAGCTGTGGCAGGTGGTGGTGGCGATGGGCATCGGCGGGATCGGCGCCGGCATGACCTTCAACGCGATCCCGTGGCTGATGGCCCGTTTCGTGCCGCTCGAGCAGACGGCCAGCGCGATCGGCTTCAACGTGGTGCTGCGCTTCATCGGGTTCTCGATCGGCAGCGCGCTCTCCGCGATGCTGCTGCTTCAGTTCTCCGGTGGCGCCGACCACCCGGTCGAGCGAGGCTTCCAGATCTCGTCGCTGGTCGGCGTCGGTGTCTCGCTGGTGGGCGCGGTGCTCTGCCTGGCGCTGGCCGGACCTGCCAGGCGCCGGGCCGCCGCGGTCACGGCAGCAGTCGCGCCGTCGCCTCTTCCAGAATCTGGCTGACCTCTTCGGGGTTGCGTCCCGACGCGACCCCGATCATCGCGCCGAGGAACATCATCGAGAGCATCCGGGTGGCGCTCTCGATCTGCTCGGGGGAGTGCTCGGAGCCGGCCAGCGTCTCGCCGATCCAGGCTGCCTGCTCGGGGCCGAACCCGACCACGCCGTCCTCGTCGGCCCAGTCGGGCGCGCTCGCCACGTAGCCGCGGTAGAGGGCCTGGTACAGCAGCGGCTTCTCGCCCGCCTCGCGCAGGATCCTGGCGAAGACGACGCCGAGTCGCTCGGCCGGCGTCGCGCCCTGCGGCGGCCGGGCCCGGAACGCCTCGGTGGAGCGCTCACCCAGGGACATCAGCGCCTCCATCAGCAGCTGGTCCTTCGAGCTCGCGTGCTGGTAGGCGGTCGGCACCGACACCCCGGCCGCAGCCGCGACCTGGCGGATCCCGACCGCCTCGTAGCCGCCATCGGTGGCCAACTCGATCACGGTGGCGATCAGCTTCTCGCGGGTCGCCGCACGAGCAGGCGAGAGGACGCGCTGCACGACGCGGTGGCGACTGGTCATGGGGAGCACCCTATACGGCGGAGTATCCCTTCGGATAGACGAGCGGTTGACACATGTCTACTCACCTGACAATCTGACGCTCAACGCCTCTTCCGGCCGCGAACAAGGAGTGTCATGGAACTGCGTGAGACCCCCGCTCAACAGGCACTGCGCCTGGAGCTGCGGGAATACTTCGCCCAACTGCTGCCCGACGACGAGCGCCGCGCTGTCGGCGAGCTCGGCGCCGGAGGCCCGCGCTTCCGCGAGGTCGTCAAGATGATGGGCCGCGACGGCTGGCTCGGCGTCGGCTGGCCCCAGGAGTACGGCGGCCGCGGCCTGGGCGCCGAGGAGCAGTTCATCTTCTACGACGAGATCCAGCGCGCCGGCGTGCCGTTCCCGCTGGTCACGATCAACACCGTCGGCCCGACGCTGATGCAGTTCGGCACCGAGGAGCAGAAGAAGAAGTACCTGCCCGGCATGCTGACCGGCGACATCGTCTTCGCCATCGGCTACACCGAGTCCGACGCCGGCACCGACCTCGCCTCGCTCAAGACGCGTGCGGTCGCGGACGGCGACGACTTCGTCGTCAACGGCTCGAAGATCTTCACCACCGGCGGCAACACCTCCGACTACGTGTGGCTGGCCTGTCGGACCGACCCCGAGGCCCCCAAGCACAAGGGCATCTCGATCCTGATCGTCCCCTGCGACGACCCCGGCTACTCGCACAGCCAGATCAAGTCGGTCGGCGGCATCCACCCCTGCGCCACCTACTACCAGGACATCCGCGTCTCCAAGAGCGAGGTCGTCGGCGAGGTCAACGGCGGCTGGAGCCTGATCACCGCGCAGCTCAACCACGAGCGCGTCGCGCTGGCCGCCCTCGGCGGCCGGATGATCCAGCTCTGGGAGCAGACGCTGGAGTGGGCCAAGGAGACCGGCGTCATCGACAAGCCGTGGGTCCAGCAGGAGTTCGCCCGCACCCACGCCAAGCTCGAGGCGATGCGCCTGGTCAACTGGAAGCTCGCCGCCGCGGTGGGCGACCACAGCCTGCGCGGTGAGCAGGCCGGCGCCGCCAAGGCGTACGGCACCGAGACCCACATCGACCTGCAGCGCACCCTGTTCCAGATCCTGGGCGCCGCCGGCCGGATCCGCGCCGGCTCCACCGGTGCGGTGCTGCACGCCCAGGTCGAGCAGCTCTCGCGCCAGGGCCTGGTCAACACCTTCGGTGGCGGCGTCAACGAGGTCCTGCGCGACATGATCGCCACCATGGGCCTGGGCATGCCGAGGGGGAAGCGCTGATGAGCGAGCACGCATCCAACGGGCACAGCTACGAGGACCGCCTGGCCGCCTTCGTCGGCCGGGTGATCAACGCCAAGACCCCGGCGCAGGACCCGGTCAACGTGCCGATGATCCGGCACTGGGTGGAGGCATTCGACCTCACCAACCCCGCCCACCTCGACGCCGAGGCTGCCGCGGCCACCGGGCGTGACGCCGTCGTCGCCCCGGCCTCGATGGTCCAGGCCTGGGTGATGCGCGGCTACGCCAAGACGGTCCGCCCGGTCGCCGACAGCGGCGCCGGCGCCGGATTCGCCGAGCTGGTCGAGCTGCTCGCCGAGGGTGGCTACACCTCGGTCGTGGCCACCGACTCCGAGTTCGAGTTCGAGCGCGAGCTGGTCCCCGGTGACGACATCACCATCGAGGAGGTCGTCTCCGCGATCGGTCCCGAGAAGGAGACCGGTCTCGGCACCGGACGCTTCGTGACCACGGTGAAGACCTACCGCGACGCCGACGACCAGGTCGTCGCCACCCAGACCTGGCGCACCCTGCGGTTCAAGCCGAAGGCGAAGGCCGAGGCCCCCGCCGAGGAGAAGCCGAAGGCGCTGCGTCCGCGTCCGGCGATCAACCTCGACAACCAGTTCTGGTTCGACGCCGCCAAGGAGCACCGCCTGGTGATCCAGCGCTGCGCCTCGTGCGCCGAGCTGCGTCACCCGGTCGGTCCGCAGTGCCCGAAGTGCCAGTCGTTCGAGTGGGACACCGTCGACGCCTCGGGCAACGCCACCCTGTACTCGTTCACCGTGGCGCACCACCCCAAGCACCCGGCGTTCGACTACCCGCTGGTGATCGCGGTGGTCGAGCTCGAGGAGGGCACCCGCCTGATCACGAACCTCGCCGGCGTCAGCCCCGAGGCCGCGACGATCGGGATGGCCCTGACCCTCGACTGGATCGACGCCGACGACGACCTGACCCTGCCGGTCTTCCGCGCTGCAGCAACCGAGGAGAACTGATGGACTTCAACCTTGACGAGGACCTCCAGGCCCTGGGCGGCCTGGCGGCCGAGATCTTCGACGGCAAGGCCGACACCGACCGGGTGCGCGCGATCGAGGTCTCCGAGACCCGCATCGACGACGTCCTGTGGCAGTCGCTGGCCCAGGCCGGCCTGCTCGGCCTGACCATCGCCGAGGAGCACGGCGGCGCCGGTCTCGGCTTCGACGCGCTCGCTGTGGTGCTCGAGGAGCAGGGCCGCCACGTGGCCCCGGTCCCGCTGTGGTCGGCCGCCGTCGCGGCCGAGGCGATCGCCCGCTTCGGCACCGCCGAGCAGCAGGCTGCGTTGCTGCCGGGCACCGCTGCCGGCGAGAGCCGGATCGCGCTCGCGCTCGAGGAGTACGACGGCGCCGAGACGACGGCGCCGCTCACCGCCGCCACCGGTGACGGCGACGGCTACCGCCTCACCGGCGTCAAGGCCGTGGTGCCGAGCCTGGCCGGAGCCCAGCACGTGCTGGTCTCCGCGACCGCGCCGAACGGTGCCGGTCTCTTCCTGGTCGAGCTCGCCGCCGACGGCGTCGCTGTGGCCACCTCGGAGACCACCACCTACGACCTGGCCGGCGAGCTCACCCTCGACGGCGCCCCGGCCGTGGCCGTGGGCCAGCCGGGCGACCAGGCCCTCGCGGTCACCCTGCGCCTCGGCGCGATCGCCCTGGCCGCGGTCCAGGTCGGGGTCACCGACGGTGCGATGCGCCTGGCCGCGTCCTACCTCTCCGAGCGTGAGCAGTTCGGGCGTCCGCTCGGCTCGTTCCAGGCCGTCCAGCACCAGCTGGCCGACTGCTGGATCGACATCGACGGGATGCGGGTGACGATGTGGCAGGCGCTCGCCGCCGACGCCGACGACACCCTGGGCACCGACGAGCTGCGTGCCGCCGAGCGCTCCGCGCTGGTGGCGAAGTGGTGGTGCGACCAGGCCGGGCTCGACGTCGTGCACCGCACCCAGCACGTGCACGGTGGCATGGGCATCGACACCGACTACGCCGTGCACCGTCACTTCCTGTGGGGCAAGCAGATCTCCTCGACGCTGGGTGGCGCCTCGGCGGCCCTGGCCACCCTGGGCACGCTGCTGAGCGAGACGGAGGTCCGCTCATGAGCATCAGCGCCACCAAGCGGGCGGCTGAGGTCACCGTGGGCGAGCAGCTCCCCGAGCTGCCGATCCCGCTGACCCGGACGATGATCGTGGCCACCGCGATCGCCAGCCGTGACTACCAGGACGTCCACCATGACCCGGCGCTGGCCGTGGAGCGTGGCTCCAAGGACATCTTCATGAACATTCTTGCCAGCAACGGGTTCGTGGAGAAGTACGTCGTGGAGTGGGCCGGTCCGGCCGCCGTCGTGAAGAAGATCAAGGTGCGCCTCGGCGCGCCGAACTTCCCGGGCGACACGATGACGATGACCGGCTCGGTCACCGCCGTCGAGGGCCGCCGGGTCACCGTCGAGGTCAAGGGCATGAACAGCTACGGGCCGCACGCGAGCGGCTTCGTCGTCGTCGAGCTTCCGGAGGAGAGCGCATGAGCGGGTTGTCTGGCGCGGCTGCGATCGTCGGCATCGGCGCGACCGAGTTCTCCAAGGAGTCCGGCCGCTCCGAGCTCCAGCTCGGCTGTGAGGCAGTGACCGCCGCCATCGCCGATGCCGGGCTCAAGCCCAGCGACGTCGACGGCCTGGTCACCTTCACCGCCGAGTCCAGCTCGGAGATCCACATCGCTCGCAACGTGGGCATCGGTGACTTCACCTTCTTCTCGCGCGTCGGCTACGGCGGCGGCGCGGCGGCAGGCACCGTCGCGCACGCGGCTGCGGCGATCCACGCCGGCCTTGCCGACGTGGTGGTCTGCTGGCGCTCCTTCAACGAGCGCTCGGGGGAGCGGTACGGCCTCGGCCAGGCCAACCGCCCGATGGACACCAACGCCGACCGGGCCGCCTACTCGTGGATGACGCCGTTCGGCCTCTCCACCCCGGCACAGTGGGTGGCGATGTTCGCGCAGCGCTACATGCACGAGTACGGCGCCACCTCCGAGGACTTCGGTCGCGTCTCGGTGCTGTCGCGGGCCCGTGCCGCCACCAACCCGGCAGCGCACTTCTACGGCCGCCCGATCACGCTTGAGGAGCACCAGGCCTCGCGCTGGATCGCGGAGCCGCTGCATCTGCTCGACTGCTGCCAGGAGACCGACGGCGGCCAGGCGATCGTGCTGGTCTCGGCGGAGCGTGCCAAGGACCTGCCCAACAAGCCGGTCCACGTGGTCGGCGCGTCGCAGGCGGCCGGCGAGGACCAGCACATGATGACCTCGTACTACCGCGACTCGATCTCGGGCATCCCCGAGATGGGCCTGGTCGGCGACCAGCTGTGGGCGCAGAGCGGACTCACGGCCGCCGACATGGACGCCGCGATCATCTACGACCACTTCACGCCCTTCGTGCTCTCGCAGCTGGAGGAGCTCGGCTTCTGTGGTCGTGGCGAGGCGCCTGACTTCATCAAGTCCGGTGCGCTCGACATCGACGGCGCGGTGCCGATGAACACCCACGGTGGCCAGCTCGGCGAGGCCTACCTGCACGGCATGAACGGCATCGCCGAGGCGGTGCGGTTGATCCGCGGCACCTCGGTGAACCAGCCGAAGACCGTGGAGAACGTGGTGGTCACCGCCGGCACCGGCGTGCCCACCTCGGGTCTGGTGCTCGGCGCCCGCTGAGACGCCGTCCGCTGAACGAGCGAACAGGGGCAGGCCGCCAGGCCTGCCCCTGTTGGCGTTCTGCGACGGAGTGCCAGCGAGTGGGAGCAGGTCACACCTGCATCGCACGGTGCTCGATGCTGAGGCCATGCGCCTGGAGCAATGCCGCCGAGTCTTCTTCTCGTTCCCGCAGGTCACCGACCCTGCCAAGCACCCGGACTACAACGCCTGGCACCAGCTCGACCACCAGCCGGAGAACCGTGCCCTGCCGGGCGTCCTGCACGGCGACCGCTGGGTGCGCACACCTGCCGACCGGGCGGCGTCGGGCGCGCAGGGTGAGCCGAGTGCTGACGCCCGCGCCCTGGAGGCGGCCGACTACGTGGCCATGTACTGGTTCGCGGACCCCGTGGCCGACAGCGTCGGGGAGTGGCTGGAGCTCGGCCGCACGACCGGCGAGCTCGGACGCCGTCCCGACCTGGAGTGGACGACGCGACGCCTGACCGGCTTCTTCCGCCCGTTGGAGGGGCGGGTCGCTGACGGCGTGGAGATCAGCGCCTCGGCGCTGCCGTTCCGGATCCATGCCGGCGTGATCGTCGAGGTGGTGCGGGTGGCGGAGCCCAGCACCGCAGGCGCCGACGCCGCGTTGCGTGCCTGGCACCGCGAGCACCTGGCGGCGGTGCGCCGTCAGCCTGGGGTGGCCGGCACCTGGACCTTCGCCAGCCGCGACGTCACGATCACCGACGTGGAGCCCGTGCGCAGCAAGCGGGCCGGCGAGTACCTGGTGGCGCTTCACTTCTGCGAGAGCGCCCCGGCCGACGTCCTGGCTGCGGTCCGTGCGCCGGCGCTCGACGGCCTGACCTCGGTCCTGCGCACGCCGGTCTCCACGATCACGCCGTTCGCGTGGGACTGGTTCGCCTGAGGCAGGAAATCTCAAACCTCTGCCGCGGGCGCCCTGAGCAGCCGCCGGTATAGACCTGCTGTTGCATTCAGCAACTAACGCCCACCGGTCGACGTCCGGAGCGGCTAGGCTCCGCGGTTCATGACGACTGTTCGAGGAGTGAGTGCAATGGGTGCACGTAGGAAGTTCGTGGGGATCGCCGCGGCGTCGATGCTGGTGCTGACTGGCGCGATGGGCACGGCCCAGGCTGCGCCGGCCACGGTGACGAACAAGAACCTGCCGACCATGGCGGAGGTCGTCAAGGCGGTGCCGCAACTGAAGGGCGGTGTGGCCTCCAAGGAGAAGAGCCGGACCTACGACGGCCCCGGCAAGAAGTGCACGGGTTCGAAGAAGACGAAGGCGGACGCCGGCCGGATGGCTGTGTACATGCCGGACTTCGAGGCCGAGGTCATGCAGGACACCTTCGTCATGGTGCACACGCTCAAGTTCGCGAACAAGGCCAAGGCGAAGGCGATCATCGCCGACGTCAAGCGGTACGCGAAGCGCTGCTCCGGCAAGGTCTACGACGGCGCCAAGTCCAGCAAGCTCACGTTGCCGAAGATCGGCGACGAGCGGGCCGGACTCGCGATGCACATGAAGGGCGAGGGCCCTGAGATGCGCGCGAACCTGGTGGTCACCCGCAAGGGCCGCACGCTGGTCCAGGTCATCCAGATGGGCGGCGACAAGCCGGCCAAGAGCCAGACCGTCGCCGTCGCGAAGGTCGCCCTCAAGCGCTCTCGTTGATGGATCGATGAAAACGGCCGCCGCCTGCTGGGATTCCTCCCCGCCGGCGGCGGCCGAGTCGTTACCGTGGCTCGCGTGGACGACGAACTGAAGGATCGCCTGGCGCGGCTCGAGGCGGTCACCGAGATCACTGCTCTCAAGCATCGCTACCTGCGGGCCTGCGATGCGAAGCGCCCCGACGAGTTCCGGAACTGCTTCGTGGCCGAGGGTGCGGTCCTCGACTACGGTCCGCTGGGCGCCTTCACCGGGGTCGAGCCGATCGCGGCGATCTTCGAGCGGGTCGCGCTGCGCAAGGTCGACGGGCGCCACGTCATCTTCGACATGCACCACGCCGTGCACCCCGACATCACCGTGCTGGACGCCGACAACGCCCGCGGCGATTGGACCCTGCGGTTCCGTCAGGTCAACACCGAGGCCGGCACCGAGCAGGTCAGCTCGATCGAGTACCGCGACACCTATCGCCGAGAGAGCGACGGCTGGCGGATCGCGTCGAGCAAGGTCGAGGTGCTCTGGTCGATGACCACCCCGCTGCCCGAGGGCTACCAGATCCAGGAGTCGTACTGATGGGTGCACAGGTCGCAGTGGTCACCGGCGGCAGCCGCGGCGTCGGCGAGGGCATCGCCGTCGGGCTGGCTGAGGCCGGGTGGACGGTCCACGTCTCCGGGCGCAACACCGAGCGCCTGGCGCGCACCGTGGACCGGATCGCGGAGGCCGGGGGTCGTGGCGTCGCGCACGAGGTCGACCACGCCGACGACGCCGCCGTCCAGGCGCTGGTGACGGGAGTGGCCGAGGCCGAGGGACGCCTCGACCTGCTGGTGAACAACGTCTGGGCGGGTCCGCGGCTGAACCACGCGAACCCGGAGCCGTTGTGGGAACGCCCGCTGAGCGACTGGGACTCGCTGATCGGGATCGGCCTGCGCGCGCACTACGTGGCGCTGCACGCGGCCGCGCCGATCATGGTCGGCCAGGGTGCCGGCACGATCGTCAACATCACCTCGGTCGGCACCCGTGCCTACCTGCACTCCACGCTGTACGGCATCTCCAAGGCGGGCCTCGACAAGCTCACCCACGACGCCGCCCTGGAGCTGCGCCAGCATGGCGTCAACGTGGTCTCGCTGTGGCCGGGCCTGGTCCGTACCGAGCTGCTGCTCAAGAGCGGACTCGACAACATCGCCGGCGTCCCGATCAGCGACACCGAGACCCCGGAGCTGCAGGGCCGCGTGCTGGCCCGGCTCGTCGCCGACGAGGCGCTGCCCACGCTCAGCGGACAGGCCCTGCTCACCGCCGAGCTCGCCGATCAGTACGGCATCGAGGAGCCCGGCGGCAAGCCGATCTCGCCGCGGCTGATGTTCGGGGGAGGCCCGATCTTCCCGCCGCTGGCGTGAGCTGACTAGGCCGTGCAGGCCAGGTAGCTGGCCTTGGTGGTGAGCCTCTTCCCGCTCTCGAGCGTGACCAGCGCTTCGATCCGGGCGGCCTTGTTGTCGGCGATCTTGAGGCTGGTGGCCTTGCCCTTCGTGACCTTCTTGCCCTTGAGCGTGGCGACCTTCTTGCCGTTCACCTTGTAGGTGATGGTGCTGATCCGCTTGGCGCGCTTGGCGTTGCCGGTCACCTTGGCAGTGGCGTTGTGGGTCGCGCAGCTGCGGGCAGCCGGCAGGCTCACGTAGGGCTTGGCCTTGCCGCTGGGCTTGGCGCCGGCGCTGCCGGCGGGAGCGAACGTGAGCGAGATGCTCGCCTTCCCCGCGCGTGCGGACGTCGCGTTGCCTCTCGCCCGGGCCTCCGCCTCGAGGTACCCGTTGTAGTCGCCCGGCTGCAGCAGATAGCGGCCGGTCGTGGTTCCGTCGAGGTCTCGCCCGTAGACGTCGAAGAACGGGTCGGAGTCATCGAGATAGAGGTAGATCTCCGAGTACATCGGGCCCTTGCGTGCCATCGAGTAGGTCACCCAGGTCGGCTCGGCCAGGGTGAAGGCGAAGTCCGTGTCCGCGCCTGCGTAGGTCACCGGGGTGCAGGCGGAGGTCGGCTTGCTCGTGGTCCTGCTGGCCGTCCCGCTGGCGTCGAGGGTCATCGAGGTGGGCCGGTCGCCGACGGCTGTCGCCTTGGCCTTCGCCGAGATCTTCGCGGTCTGGGTGACGGTGTCGGTCGCGTCCCCGGTCGCCGCATAGGCGGCGGTGGCGGTGACGGTGGTGCTTGCAGCCGGACCGTTCGCCGTCATCGGCACGGTGACCGGATCGTCGATCGCCGGACTGGTCTGGGTGCAGGAGCCGACGGAGAGGTAGCTTCCGGCGAAGGGGTCGAGCTCGAGCTCGCTGAAGGCAACGGCGTGCACGGGAGTGAGCGTGCTGGCAAGGAGCGCGACGCTCGCCGTGGCTGCGCCACCGGCGAAGGTGAGCGTGCGAAGTCTGGTGCGGGAGGTCATACGGATTTCCTTCGGCTGGTCACCCGAGAGACGAATTGGACGTCTAGGACGCTAGCGGCGGGTTCGGCGCGGCGGGGGCAAACGCACAATTTCTCGAGCCGCCATGGCCGTCGGGGCGGCCAACAGCCGGATACGCTCGCCCCATGCAGCACCGCATCTTCACCACCAGCGTCGCCTCCGTGTACCCGCACTACGTCACGAAGGTGGAGAGGAAGGGCCGCAGCAAGGCCGAGCTGGACGCCGTGATCACCTGGCTCACCGGCTTCGACGCCGACGCCCTGGCCCGGCACCTGGACGCGGAGACGACCTTCGAGGAGTTCTTCGCCGCGGCCGACCTGAACCCGAACGCCGCTCTGATCAAGGGCGTCGTCTGCGGGGTCCGGGTGGAGGGCGTCGAGGACCCGTTGATGCAGCAGATCCGCTACCTCGACAAGCTCGTCGACGAGCTCGCCAAGGGCAAGGCGCTCGACGTCGTCCTGCGCTCCTGACGGCGTCACCCCAGCTTGCGAGCCGGCACCAGCGCCAGCGCGGCGAGGGCGGCGGCGGCCAGCACCAGTCCGGTGCCGGCGGCCACCGGGGCGGACTGGGCGAAGCCGGCGAAGATCACGCCGCCCACGGCGATGAAGCCCGCCATGCTCAGGTAGTCGTTGGTCTGCAGAGCCGAGGAGGTGCGCCCCTCCTCGCCCTCGCGCGCGGTCGCCAACGCCAGCACCGAGAGCGTGGAGAAGGCCATCCCGATGCCCAGCCCAGCGACACCCCAGGACGCCATCGCCACGACGAGCGGAACGACGGGCAGTGAGACGGTCGCGAATCCGAAGAGCCCGACGGCGACCAGTGCGGCACCGATCCGCACCCGCCCCGGCTGGTCGGAGAGCACGCTCCACCGGGCAGCCAGGACGGCGCCCGCGGACCAGGTGACGGCGCCGATGGTCAGCACCCAGCCCGCCTCGGTCAGGCTGAGTCCGCGCTCCAGCGTCAGCAGCAGCGGCAGGTAGACCTCGGCCGCCGCGAAGGCGGTGCCGATCGCGGCCCGGGACAGCAGGACGGCGGGAAGCCCGGATGCGAGCCGCCAGAAGCCGGGCGGGAGCAGACGCCGTCCGCCCAGCAGGATCGCCATCACGCCGAGTGCGACCAGCACCGGCCACCAGGCGACCACCCGCTGCCCGGCCAACGAGAGCAGCAGCGTGCCGCCGGCCGCGAGCCAGGCGAAGCGCAACGGCACCCGGCCCGGCTCGAGGGCACTGGGGCGCGACGGTGCGTCGGCGACCAGCAGCCAGGCCGCGAAGGCGAGTGCGGGCACGCCGAGGAAGACCCAACGCCAGCCGACCACGTCCGCGACCTGGGCGGCGAGCAGCGGGCCGACCAGCGCGGGCAGCACCCAGGCGGTGGTCAGCACCGCGAAGACCCGGGGCCGCATCGTCTCCGGGTAGGCCTGGGCGATCAACACGTAGAGGGCCACGCCCAGGACGCCGCCGCCGTAGCCGTGCACCAGCCTGCCCGCGACGAAGAGCGGCATCGTCGGTGCGGCGCCGGCCAGCACCACGCCGAGCGCGAAGACGGCCAGCCCGCGCCGCATCACCGGCCCGGGCCCGAGGCGATCGGCGGCCGGGCCGGCCCACGCCAGCGCGACGATCGACGCCGCCAGCGGGCCGGCGAACGCCACCGGGTACCAGCTCAACCCGTCCAGCTCGTCTGCCACCTGCGGCATCACCGTCGAGACCGCGAGCGCCTCGAAGGCGAAGAGGAAGGCCAGGGAGAAGACGCCGATCGTGGTGCGTCCGTAGCGACCGCGCCACGGCGACTGACGCGCGACGTCGACCAGCGCGCTCACGCGCCGACCACCAGGACGACCTTGCCGATGCTCTCTCGCGCCTCGATCGCACGGTGCGCGTCGGCGGCGTCGCGCAGCGCGAAGGTGCTGCCCACCAGGGGCACCCGCTCCCCGGACGCGGCCGCGGCGAGCGCCGCGCGCTCGAACTCGGCGAGACGGCTCATGATCGGCGGGCCGAGCACCTCGATGACGCGTCGCTGTGGGTCGTCGTAGGCGTTGCCCTCCTCGCCGAACCATCCGTAGCGGACCAGCCTGCCGCCGGACGACAACTGCCGGTACAAGGTCTCGCCGATGGTTCCGCCCACCCCGTCGAGGACCACCGTGTAGGGCCCGTGATCGCTCACGCTCTGCGACCAGTCGGCGCGCTGATGGTCGATGGCGACCGCACCGAGCGACTCCACGATCGCGGCCTTCTCGGCACCGCCGGCGATGCCGACCGCAGAGGCGCCGGCAGCGCGGATGCCCTGCAGCAGAAGCGCTCCCAGCCCTCCGGCCGCCGAGGTCACTGCGACGACGTCGTCGGGGGAGAGGGCGGCGAACTCCAGGATCGCCGAGGCCGTACGGCCGGTTCCGATGGCGGCCACCGCTGCGGCAGCGTCCAGTCCCTCCGGGATCGGGTACGCGCGCTCGGCCGCGACGACGGCCTGTTCGGCGTATCCGCCGCCACCCATTCCGAGGTGCGCGACCACGCGTCGTCCGATCCAGGACTTGTCGACGCCCTCGCCGACGCGATCCACGGTGCCGGCGACCTCACGTCCGGGAATGACCGGCAGGTCGGGAGCCGGGCCGAGACCGAAGGCCGCGCCGGAGCGGATAGAGGTGTCGAGGACGTGGACGCCGGCGGCCTCGACGGCGATCCGGATCTGTCCGGGGGAGGGGGTGAGGTCGGCGAGCTGCTCGAAGCGCAGGACGTCGGCTGGGCCGAAGGAGTGATGTCTGATCGCGTGCATGGTCTGATCGAACTACCTCAACTAAGGTTGAGGTCAATGTCTGTCGAGCGCCGACTTGCGGCACACAACCTGATGCCCGGCGAGGTGGCCCGCCGAGCGGGCGTCGCCGTCTCCGCGCTGCACTTCTACGAGCGCGAGGGCCTGATCGCCAGCACCCGCAACGCGGGCAACCAGCGCCGCTACCACCGCGACGTGCTGCGCAGGATCGGCTTCATCCGCGCGGCACAGGGTGTCGGCATCTCGTTGGCGGAGATCAGGACCGCCCTGGCCACCCTGCCCGACGAGCGGACGCCGACCAAGGCGGACTGGTCGAAGCTCTCCCGCGCCTGGCGGGGCACCTTGGACGCGCGGATCGCGCGGCTGGAGCGACTGCGCGACACCCTCGACGACTGCATCGGCTGCGGGTGCCTGTCGATGAAGTCCTGCCAGCTCGCCAACCCCGACGACGAGCTCTCCGAGGCAGGCGACGGCCCGGTGCGGCTGCTCGGTCGCTCATCCCATTGAGTCGTCGCACTGCGCTAGGGCCGGCGAGACCTGCGCCACACTGGCCAGTGTGGCCAAGCTGATCGCACTCTTCACTCGCAAGCCGGACTCGTCGCGGGCTGAGTTCCGTGACTACTACGAGCACCAGCACGCGCCGTTCACCACCAGCCTGTTCGGACATCTGTGGACGAGCTACACCCGCAACTACCTGGCCGAGGACGGCTCCGGTCCGGACGTCGTCACCGAGATCGTCTTCCACGACGACGCCGCGATGCAGGAGATGTTCGCGATCACCCAGCGTGACCCGGCGATCCGCGACGCGATCTTCGCCGACGAGGCAGCGTTCATGGACCGCTCGGTGACCCGGATGTTCCTCAGCACCGAGGCGTCGAGCACCGAGCTCCCCGGCCCGGCGTAGCGCGAACGCCCGCACCTGGCGCCCGGGTGTGGTTTGCTGAGCGAGCGAGCGAGGCGGGGAGGCAGCGATGGCGTGGGTGATCCTGGCCGCAGGCCTGGCCCTGCTGGTGATCGGCGCCGAGTTCGTGGTGCGTCAAGGCTCCGCCCTGGCGGCCCGCCTCAAGGTCAGCCCGATCGTGGTCGGGATGACGGTGGTGGCCCTGGGCACCAGCCTGCCGGAGCTGGCGATCGGCCTGAACGCGGCATCCCAGGGGCGCGGTGAGCTCGCGGTCGGCAACATCGTCGGCACCAACCTGGTCAACATCCTGCTGATCCTCGGGCTCGCCGCACTGCTGCGTCCGATCGAGTTCGACTCCCGCACGCTGCGGGTGGACCTGCCGATGATGGTCGGCGCAGCGGTGGTGATGGCGGCGCTCGCGCTCGACGGCGAGCTCAGCACCACCGACGGCGTGCTGCTCACCGGGTACGGCATCCTCTACCTCGGCGTGGTGCTGGTGCTCAGTGCCCGCGAGAGCCGGCGGACCGCGGCGGCCCCGGTCTCGGGGGCCGCGGCGAACCCGCGCGGCACCGGCGCACCGCTGCACCCGGCCTCACCACGCGTCAGCGTCGAGCTCCTGCTCCTGCTGGCGGGGCTGGCCCTGGTGCTGGTCGGCTCGGAGCTCCTGGTCGACGGAGCCGTGGAGATCGCCTCGGCGATCGGGGCCAGCGACGCCTTCATCGGCCTGACGGTGGTGGCGATCGGCACCTCCGCACCCGAGCTGGCGACGGCGATCGTCGCCACGATTCGTGGCGACCGCTCCCTGGCCCTGGGGAACCTGATCGGATCGAGCGTCTTCAACATCGCGCTGATCCTCGGACCGACCGTCATCGCGGCACCCGGTGCGGTGCCGGTCCCGGACGAGCTGATCGCCGTCGACCTGCTGCTGATGCTGGGCGCGGCTGCCGTCTGCATCCCCGCGTTCTGGAGCCACCGGCGCCTCGGGCGCGTTGAAGGTGGCCTCTTCGTCGCCGCGTACGGCGGCTACCTCGCCTGGCTGTTGGCCACCCGCCTCTGAGCGCAGAGCGGCCTGGTTGACTCGGGGCATGGATCTTGGACTGAAGGGCGCGGGAGCGCTGGTCACCGGCGGAAACCGCGGCATCGGCAGGGCCAGCGCGGCGGCGCTGGTGCGCGAGGGCGCGCAGGTGGTGCTGCTGGGCCGCGACGTCGCGAGTCTGGAGGCTGCCGCAGCCGAGCTCGGCGCTGCCGGCTACGTCGTCGCCGACACCACCGACGACCATGCCGTCGCTGCCGCGGTCCAGCGGGCTGCCGAGCTGCTCGGCAGGATCGACGTGGTGGTGAACTGCGCCGCGCCGCGGGCGCTGCCCGGCGCGCCGACCGGGCTGGCCGGCACCGACACCGAGGAGGTGCTCCGCAACGTCGACACCAAGGTGCTGGGCTATCTCCGCGTGGTCCGGGCGGCGGCGCCGTTCCTGCGCCGCGCCGGGGGAGCGGTGGTGAACATCAGCGGGGTGAACGCCCGCACCACCGGCAACATCGGCGGCTCGGTGCGCAACATCGGCGACGTCGCCCTCACCAAGAACCTCGCCGACGAGCTCGGGCCGGACGGCATCAGCGTGACCTGCGTGCATCCCGGCCTCACCGTCACCGAGCGCAACGACGGCGACGCCGACTATGCCCGGGCGGCCGCCGTCAACGCGCTCGGCGTCGCGCAGAGCGCCGCGGACGTCGCGGATCTGGTCGTCTTCCTGGCATCGCCACGGGGCCGGGTCGCCAACGGCGCGGTGATCACCGCGGACGGTGGGCGCCCCGGCCCGATCTGGGCCTGATCGGCTCAGTCGCCCTCGCGAGGCTCCGCAGCCGCGAGGGCGGCGGTGTCGTCGGCGGTCCATCCCGGCGGCGGGAGGATCGCCGCCCACGCCCAGACCGGCTCCTTGCCGAAGCGGTGCCCTTGGCCGGCCGGCACCTCGTTGGCCATCATCTGATCGGCCCCCAGTTGGAGCATGGTGACGAAGGGGATCCAGCGCATGTCGGGGGAGACTCCGGGCGCGGTCGGCTCCTCGAGCCAGTCCGGCCGGTGCAGGGCGAGCGACCAGTTCCACCAGGTGATCGGGTCGTTGGCGTGCTGCAGGTAGCCCACCCGGGTTCCGGTCCAGTCGGCGCTCGGCGCCTCCCAGTCGGTGGGGTCGCCGGCGAAGCGCACGATCTCGCCCTTGCCGTAGACCGGCGCCATCTCGGTGCTGCCGGCGTCACGCTCCTCGGTGAACCGGCTCCACAGCTCGTTGGCGTTGGTCGGGCCGACGAACAGCGCGCCGTCGATCCGGTTCGCCATGTCCTGCTCGCCGCTGAACGCGGCCTCCCCGCCGAAGCTGCCCAGGCTCTCGCCGCTGACCACCAGCTTCGGCCGGCTCTCCTCGGGAAGCGCCAGCCACTTGCCGAAGACGGCGTCGAAGAGCAGCCGGCCGGCGTCCTTGGCCCGGCTGCGGTCGACCAGGAACGAGATCGGGCTGGGCAGGTAGGAGTACTGCATGCTGACCGTGGCGGTGTCGCCGTTCCACATGTACTCCAGGGCCTGTGCCTGGTCCTCGTTGACCCAGCCCCGGCCGGTTCCGGTCACCACATTGACCACCTCCCGGTCGAAGCCACCGAGTCGCTCGAGCTCGTCGGCAGCGAGGACCGCCTGCTCACGCAGGTCGATGTCGCCGTCGGTGCCGATCCCGACGTAGGCACGCACCGGCTCGACGGCCGGGCGCTGTGAGAACCGGGTGATCTCCTCGGCGCTGGGACGGTTGCTGATGAAGACCCGGCCCTGGCGACCGAGCTTGTCCCACTCCACCTGCGAGCCCGGGCCCGCGGAGACGTACGGGTTCTCCGGGGCCGGGCGATCGGCGCGGAACTCGTCGTTGACCGCGACCGCGGCGGCATCGAGCGAGGAGAGGATCCGCGAGGTGGCGACGTCGACGAGGAGCGTGTAGCCGACGAACGCCGTCAGCGCGACGCCGATCAGGGTCGCCACCGGAGCCGGCACGAAGCGTCCGACGCCGCGGGCGATCCAGGCGAACCCGGCCTTGACGGCGCGGGAGATCGCGATCAGCAGCACGAACAGGACCAGCGCGACCAGCAGCGTGACGACGATGGCGCCCGCCCCCTGGTGGTCCATGCCGACCAGGTCGCGCAGCTCGTTCTCCCACTCGTAGTACCACCAGAGCATGAGCACCGAGCCGAGCGCCCCGCCGCCGGCCAGCGCGCGCCAGCAGTTGCGGCGCAGATCGCCGACCAGCCGGCCACCGGAGCGGCGGACCGCCCAGCCGAGCAGGGCACCGAGGCCGTAGCCGGCCCAGGCCGCGACCGCGACCACCACGCCTTGCAGGGGAGAGCTGCGCGGCAGCATCGACGGCGTCAGCGCGGCCCAGGCACCGAGCAGGGCCATCGCGCTCGCCACGATCGGCGCCCGCAGCTGGCGCTGCAGCCCGGTCGCCAGTCGCCGTCCGCGCGACGGGGTCGGCGCGGACTCCTCATCGGGGGCCGGGGTCGCTGTGCTGGCGTGCATCGGGTCGTGCCCTCCCTGGGTCATTCGGAAGACTTTACCGGCGGTTTGTCCGGTTTGGCCGACCAGGAGCCGGCAGTGGACGGCTCAGGCCAGCGGCGTGCCGAGACGCAGGTCGACGCTGCGGGCGTACTCCCACACCGTCACCGGGCGCGCGCCGAGTGCACCCTCGCGCGAGGAGACGGTGAGCACGTAGCGGCCGTTGGTGGGGCGGGGGATCAGGTACCGGCCCTCGTGGTCGGTGCGGATCGTGTCGACGACCTCGCCCGTGGCCCGGGTCAGCACCACCAGGGCATCGACCACCGGCTCGTCCTCGGCGTCGGTGATCACGCCGGAGAGGGTGTAGCGCTGGCGCAGCACGATCGGTGGCAGCGGGTGGCTGTCGTCGAGGTCCATCACCCACGAGCGTGGCTGCCAGCCCTCGGCAGCGGTGACCACCAGGTAGTCGCCCGGGCGCGGGATCGCCGCATTGAAGCGACCCTCGGAGTCGGCCTGGCCCCAGTCGATCGCGACGCCGTCCGGGGTGAGCACGGTGACCACGGCATTGCGGATCGGGTCGCCGTCCGCGGAGACGACCCGGCCACGCACGACCCGGGTCTCCGCCCCGATCTGCTCGGTGCCGGCACGGTCCCACTCCTCGGAGAACGCGCGCATCCGCAGGGTCGGCAATCCGATCGCGGTGGCGCACAGCGAGGCGCCGGCGGCCAGCCACAGGGCCAGCGTGAGGGCGTCCTTGCTGGGCGCCATCGCCTCGCCCACCATGATCGCCGACGCCGAGGCGACGGCCGCGGTGACGGCGCTCGCCGTCGAGGTGCCGACCGAGCGCAGCAGGACGTTGAGGCCGTTGGCCGAGGCGGTCTCGGTGACGGGAACGGCGCGCATGATCAGGGTCGGCAGGGCGCCGTACGCCAAGGCGGTGCCGACTCCGACGATCACCGAGCCGAAGACGATCTGGAACAGGTCGTCGCTGAGGAAGACCCGCGCCGCGTAGGCGGCGGTCATCAGGGCGGTGCCGACGAGCAGGGTGAGCTGCGGGCTGTAGCGACGCGTCATCCACGCCGAGACCGGCGCCATCAGGCCGAAGGCCGCGGCGTTCGGCACCATCCACCAGCCGGTCTCGAGTACGTCGAGGCCCAGGCCGTAGCCGGTCGCCTCGGGCATCTGCAGGAACTGGGTGGTGACCAGCATGTTGGTGAACATCGCGAAGCCGGCGAAGACGGAGACGATGTTGACCACCATCACCGGCGCACGGGCGGCGACCCGGATGTCGACCAGGGGGCTGGGGGTGCGCAGCTCCAGGGGGATCCAGATGCCGATCAGCGCGAGGCCGAGTGCGGTGAGCCCGAGGGTGGTCGCGGAGGTCCAGCCCCACATGGAGCCCTTGGAGACGGCCAGCAGCAGGGCGGTCAGTGCTGCCGACAGCAGGATCGCCCCGCGCAGGTCGAAGGTGCCGCGGGTGCGCACCGGCGATTCGGGGAGCACAGCGATCGCGGTCACCAGCAGCAGCGCTGCGACGATCGCGGTGAGCCAGAAGATGGCGTGCCAGTCGAGGTGGTTGGCGATCAGTCCGGCCAGGGGCAGCCCGATGCCGGCGCCTACGGCCAGGGTCGCGCTCATGATCGCGACGCCGAGCGGCACCTTCTCGCGGGGCAGCTCGTCGCGCATGATCGCGATCGCGACCGGCACCAGGGCGAGCCCGACGCCCTGGAGCGCGCGGGCGGCGATCAGCAGCGGCAGGAGCTCGCTGATCGCGCCGAGCAGGGAGCCCGCCAGGGAGATCACCAGGGCGGTCACCATCATCCGGCGCTTGCCGTACATGTCGGCGAGGCGGGAGACGGTCGGGGTCGCGACCGCGCCCGCGAGCAGGGTGGCGGTGACCAGCCAGGAGGCGCTGTCGGTCGAGGTGTCCAGCAGCTTGGGCAGCTCGGGAAGCAGGGGGAGCAGGAGGGTCTGCTGCAGCGAGACGACGATGCCGCACAGCGACAGCACGAAGACGATCGTGTTCGGGCTCGGCCGCCTGCGTTCGGGGACCGGGGCAACCTGGGCCGTACTGGTGGCGCTGGCGTTCACCGCATCTTCTCCTGAG
The DNA here is from genome assembly GCF_039528155.1 of Nocardioides dubius. Taxonomy (NCBI): domain Bacteria; kingdom Bacillati; phylum Actinomycetota; class Actinomycetes; order Propionibacteriales; family Nocardioidaceae; genus Nocardioides; species Nocardioides dubius. Next base: position 111,672 of record NZ_BAAALG010000010.1, read on the forward strand.
CGGACGTGACAGACGCACGCCCATCGCTTGTCGTATTCAAGCATCGCTGTCGGGCCTCGGCCCGGTGATGGCTCTGTCGAACAGAACTACCAGATGTGCCGGGGGCGGGGGTCCGCAGTGTCCACGAACGCGCGAGGGCCCGGCGTCATCGTGACGCCGGGCCCTCCCGCACTGCTCAGACGAGCGCGGGCTCGTCCTCCGGCTCGTCGTCCGGCTTCTTCTCGTCGCCATGACCGGGCCACCAGGCGGCGTGTCCGATCAGGGCGGTGAGCGCCGGCGTGAAGAACATCGCCATCACGAACGCGGCCACCGCGATGCCCACCGAGAGCGCGAAGCCCATCGAGACCATCAGGGAGTTGCCCGCCAACATCAGCGAGGCGAAGGTGCCGGCCAGGATCACGCCGGCAGCCGCGATGGTCGGACCCGCGTGCTTGACCGCCTCGGCGGCGGCGTCGCGCGGGTTGCGCCCCTCGCGTGCCTCCTCCCGCAATCGCGCGATCATCAGGATGTTGTAGTCGGTGCCGAGCGCCGTCACGAACAGATAGATGTAGATCGGCAGCATGAAGATCAGGCCCGACTCGCCCTGGATGTGCTGGAACACGATCACCGTGGCGCCCAGGGTGGCGGCGAAGCCGAGGCCTACCGCTGCCATCAGGTACCAGGGGGCGACCAGGCTGCGCAGCAGCAGCATCAGGATCAGCAGGATGATCGCGGCGGCGACCGGGAAGACCACCGAGTAGTCGCGGTTCATCGCCTTCTGCATGTCGGCGAAGATCGAGGCGGTGCCGCCGACCATCGCCGAGGTGCCGTCCGGAGCGGCGTCGTGGGCGGCCGTGCGGATCGGGCCCTTGACGTCGTTCAGTGCCTCGTCGGAGACCGGGTCGTGGGTGAGGATCACGCTGAAGACCGCGGCCTCGCCGTCCTCGGAGACCTGGGCCGGCTGCACGGAGTCGACGCCCTCCGCGGCCTCGAGCGCCTGCTGGAAGGCAGGCAGCTCAGCCGGGTCGAGCTGACCGTCCTTGGCGACCAGGAGCACTGGTGCGGGGTCGGCCTGGCCGGCGGCGAAGTGGTCCTGGAAGGTCTCCATCGCCTCGGTCGACTCGACGTTCTTCGGCAACGAGGAGTTGAAGTCGAACGACGGGTTGAAGCCGAGCGAGAAGCCGGCCAGCAGCAGCATCAGCAGACCGGAGACGGCGGCGAAGGTGCCAGGACGGCGTCCGAGCGAGTGCCCGACCTTGCTGAACCGGGCGGCCTCGGGCTCCAGCTTCCACTTCTTCGACGGCCAGAACAGTGCCCGCCCGAGCAGGGTGACGACGGCCGGAACCAGGGTCAGCACCGCGATCATGGTGACGAAGACGGCGATCGCCAGCGCCGGGCCGATCGCGCGGAAGATGCCCAGCGAGCTGAGCAGCAGCGCGAGGAACGCGACGATCACCGCGCCACCGGCGGAGGTGATCGCCTCGCCGGCGCGCTCGAGACCGTAGCGCACGGAGGCCTTCACATCGGCGCCGTGCCGCAACCGCTCGCGATAGCGGAACAGGAAGAAGAGGATGTAGTCGGTGCCGATGCCGTAGAGCACCACGACCAGGATCGTCTGGATCGAGGAGTCCGCCTTCAGATCGAACGCCTCGTTCGCGAAGCCGATCAACCCGGTGGCCACGATCGAGACGAGACCGACGATCACGATCGGCATCAGGCAGATGATCACGCTGCGGAAGATCAGCGCGAGCAACAGCACGATCAGCACGATCGTGGCGATGCCGACGATCGCGAGCGCCTGCTCGCTCGACTCCTGGGAGTCCAGCCCCTGGGGCACGGTGCCGGTGGTCTGCGCGGTCAGGCCGGTGTCGGCGATCAGGGTGTCGAGCTCGTCGCGCATCTCCTTGGCGTCGTCGAACGCCTGCGGGTCATACCCGGTGGCGTCCTTGGCCAGGGGCACGATGCCGAGCATCACGGTGCCGTCCTGGGAGACGTTCGGCTGATCGCCGGTACTGGTGACCATGGTCTGCACGAACGTCTTCTCGCCCAGCGTGGGCCCGAGGTCGGTGGCGATCTGAGCGACCGCCTCCTGGTCGGCGGCGGTGATCTTGCCGCCGTCCTCGCGCTGGAAGAGGACGATGGCGCCGGGGGTCGAATTCGCCTCCGGGAAGTGGTCGGTCTGCGCCTGCGCGGCGCGGATCGACTCGTAGTGGGAGGGCAGGAACTCCGACTGATCGGAGGTCGTCTTGAGCGCGGGAGCCGTGAGTGCGATGGCGACCGCCGCCACCACCCAGACTCCGATCACGATCCATGGATGGGAGGACACGATGCGACCGAGGGCTTTGAACACGCACGGCACGTTACCGAAGGCCTCCGGCACTTCGACACCGAATTTCGCGGGCTCAGGGTGAACTCAGGGTTTCCGTCGGGGGAGTGGGCGTGGTCCGTCGGGGCGGGGCGATGACTTTGCCGGATCTGTGAGGTCCAATGGAGCATGACCCACGACGACGTCCCGCTGGTGCTCTCCGAGCGGCCGCTGCTGACCCCGACCGTGCTCACCCTGCCCGAACACGTCCCGGTTGCCGAGCTGCGGCACGAGGGCGTCACCCTGGCCGACCTGCCCGGCATCTTCGACGCCGGGTTCGGTGTCCTGGCCGGTCTCGGGCCGGTCGGTCCGGGCTATGCGATCTACCACGGCGACGTCGCCGGCACGTTCGACCTCATCATCGGCTTCCCGGTCGCCGGGCCGCCGACCCCTCCCGGCCTGGTGCCCTCGCTCGCCGCGCTCGACCCGGCCGACCTGCCCGACGGCGTCGAGCGCAGCACGTTCCCGGCCGGCAACGCCCTGGTGAAGAGCCACCTGGGCAGCTTCGACGGCCTCGGCCAGGCGTGGGCAGAGTTCACGGCGCACCCCGACGTCGGCCAGCACACCTTCGTCATCGAGATCTACGTGACCGACCCCAGCGTCACCCCGGTCGAGGACTGGCGGACCGATCTGGTGGTGCCGCTCGACTGAGGGTGCGGGTTACGTCGGCTCACACCCAGATCGCAGCACGATGCCCGTCGCCGAACTCCTCGGGGACGGTGGGATGGCTGATCGCCGTGCCCTCGGCGAGTCGGCGGGCCGTCCAGGAGGCAGCAGCAGCGTCGAGGACGTCGTCGACGCCGGCCATCGCGCCGGCCCGGCCGAGGTCGCTGGGCACCGCGATGCCGGCCTGGGCGAGCAGACGGCGTCGCTCCTCGACACCTGCCCAGGTGGACTTCGCGTGCGCCAGCGGCGCGCCGTTCATCGTCGCGAAGCAGACCTCAGGATGCACCTCGATCACCCGGCACCGCGCCGCGCGTGCCCACGCATCGATCTCCAGGATCTTCCGGCTCAGGGCGAACGCCTGCTGGCTGAGGCCCTTGCCGGTCGCCCGCACGCTGATCGCGGTCGCCTCCGCGTGGCTGGCCGCGCTGATCGCAGCCCGCACCGGGGTGGTGAAGACCGACGATGCGCGCCTGCCGATCAACCGCCGGGCCAAGGCGTCCGACTCCCGAACCGACGCCACCGGCAGCCCGATCGGCATGTCGACGGCGGCCACGCTCACGGGGTCGTCCGCCTCGGCTGCGGTCATCAGCTCGTGGATCGTCGCGCCGAAGTAGCCGCGTCCGTCGTTGCTGATCGCCACCCAGCCCCGCTTGCAGGCGTCGACGCCGAGGACCCGGACCGGCGGCGCTGCGCTCATGGGCAGAGGCTATCGAAGCGGCCTGTGGATGACGCCGGCCGACCGCTGGAAGTCGTCACCATTCGGGGTGATGATGGGATCGAGGTTGTCATTCACGCGATGAAGATGCGCAAGAAGTACCTGATGAGAGAAGGGCTGCGATGAAGGCGGAGATCACCGATGCGGTACCTGGGCTCACTGATGCCCAGGTGCAGGGCGAGGTTGAGGAAGCCGAACGTGGCTACGTGCTCGGCGAGCTCGTGAGTGAGCCCAATCCGCACCGAAGTGACCTGCCGACAGTGCCTGTCGACCTCATCGCTGAGATCGCAGCACGTGCAGCCCGGGACGGCGAAACGCCCGATGACGTCGTCCGCCGTGCCCTGCTGTCCTACCTGCACTCCGCCTGACCTGATGCGTCGACGTCAGCTGGTGAGTGCGTAGAACCCTGGGTGGGTCTCACGGAACCGGGGTTCTCGCCAGCCTGGTGGCTCGGGGACGCGTGAGATGTAGCGGTGGCCGGTGAGGGTGATGGTCTCGACCTCGTGGCGGTCGCCGGGGTCGCTGGTGACGCGTTGTCGCCAGCGGTTGACCTGCTTGGCGTAGTTGCAGGCCTCGCAGAGGCCTTGCCCGTTGATCACGTCGGTGGAACCGCCGTCCGCGAAGGATCTGATGTGGTCGTAATGCCGGATCGGGGCGTTGCAGTAGGGGGTGGAGCAGATGCCGGCACCCCGGATGGACAGGAATTCCGCCATGACGGGTGGGAAGAACCGTTGCCTGGCCGACATCGCGACCAACCCGCCGAGCGGGGCCACGTGCAGCCGTCGGAACCAGGCCCCGACACCGGTCGAGATCGCCCGCGATGCCAGCAGCCGGGCGATCTCAGCGGGCAGCACCTCCTCGCCGATGCCGGACGCCGTCAACGTGGCGGGGGCGTGCCCGCCGGCGAGGGCCGAGGCAGCCATGGTCAGGTTCAACGTCACCGGGACGGCGGGTGCCTGCTCCGGCGACCCGGTGTCGGGCAACCCGGTCAGCCGTGCCAGCGCGAGGTCGCACATCAACTGGCCGAGGCTGCGCGAGTCACCCGCGGCGCGCGCCGCCAACGCAGCGGCGCGGACCGCCGCATAGGCGGCGACGGCCTGTGGAATCGGCATCAGGAAGGTCAGGTAGCCCATCGTGTCGGGAGCCGGCCGGACGGATGCGTGCCGATCCGCCTCGGCACGGCGGGACCGCTCGACGACTGCGCTCGGGTCGATCTCGACGGCGAGCCTGCGCACCTTGGCGTTCAGGGCCCGATTGCCGAGGCCCATCAGAGCAGCCCGGTCGGCGCACAGCTCCTCGTCGACGAACATCCGGTGCTCGCGGGAGAGGCACGCCGTCTCCTTGACCAGGATCTGCGCCCGGTACTCGCTCAGCGTGCCATCGCGCAGACGCGCCAGCGTGTGCGGCATCTCCGCCATCAGCGCCTTGCCCAACCCCAACAGAGTGCGGCCACGGTGCGGGGACTCCTTGCGCGCCAGCGCGATCTCGTGCGCGTTTCCGGAGCCGTGCCGCGCGACGGGGACGGCGGCGAGTGCGCGCTCCTCGCGCCGCACCTCGTCGAAGACCGCCGATGCCTCGGCCTGTGCCGCAGGCGGCCGACTTCAGCTCCTCCAGGGCTCCGATCAACTCGATCAGCTCGGTCGCGTCCCGGCCGCAGCCACCAGCCGAGAGGCGGGCCTGCAGGGCCTGCGCCTCTCGTACCAGGAAGTGACCGATCGACATGGAAATCACCGTGCACCCGACCTCCGACACAACCCCGAATCTGGCTCGCGGCAGGCGCAACCTGGCCGCGAATCACCGGCAACCACGTACGGGAGCCGCTAGGTTCCATGCCAGACGACGTTCGACGCAGCACCGAGAGGGAGCACCCCATGGAGACCGACCTGCACGCCGAGATCGAGATCGCCGCACCGCCCGCAGCGGTATGGCAGCTGATCAGCGACCCGGCCCAGATGCCGCGCTGGAGCCCGCAGGTCGAGTCGGTGCGGATGCCGGAGGGCGCGGTCGAGGTCGGCACCCGGTTCACCAACCGCAACCGGGACGGCGACCTGGCCTGGGTGACGCACGGCGAGATCGTCCGGTACCAGGCCGAGCGTGAGATCGCGTTCCGGATCGAGGAGAACTGGGTGACCTGGTCGCTCGCCCTCGAGCCGACGTCCGCGGGCACCCTGCTGCGCCAGCACCGCGACACGGCCGAGGGCATCTCGCCGCTCTCGAAGGAGCTGGCCGACGGCTTCTACGGCGGCGTCCAGGCCTACGGCGAGGTCATGCTGGCCGGCATGCGCGAGACGCTGGCGGCGATCAAGGAGACCGCCGAGGCCTGAGGTTAGGCGCGGCGGCTCTCCTCGACGGACGTCGCGGTGCGCTGCGTGAACCGGTAGAGCCCCGCGACCACCAGGACGAAGGCGACCACGCCGAGGGCCTCGGCCCAGTGCACGAACCCGTCACCGACGATCCCGAGGGGAGACTCCTCGCCGGTGGCTGCGACGACGCCGGCGAAGGCGACGCCGAACAGGCTCTCACCGACGATCAGGCCCGTCGCCAGCAGGATGCCGAAGCGCTTCTTGCGCTCGGCGCCACCACTGCGATCGGCCCAGCGGTCGTAGGCCAGACCGAGGAAGGCGCCGATCGGGATCACCAAGGTGAGCGCGATCGGAAGGTACATGCCCATGCCGACCGCCAACGGGGGCAGCCGCAGGCGCCCTGACGTCTTGCCGAGCAGCTCGTCGATGATCACCACGGCCACGCCGATGAGCGCGCCGAGGCCGATCAGGTTCCAGGCCAGGTCGCCGCCGAAGACGCCCTTGGCGAGGGAGGAGATCAGCGCGGCCTGCGGGGCGGCCAGTGCGTCGGCGTCTGCGCCGGGCATGCCCTGGAAGCCGAACGCCGTCTTCAACAGCTCCAGGACAGGAGCGATGATGAGCGAGCCGAAGACGACGCCGATGATCAGGGCGACCTGCTGCTTCCACGGCGTCGAGCCGACGAGCTGGCCGGTCTTGAGGTCCTGCAGGTTGTCGTTGGAGATGGTGGCGACGCCGAAGACGACGGCGGTGGTGAAGAGCGTGTAGGCGATCAGCGCGGTGGTCTCGTCCGCGTTGCTGCCGGTGCCGTGCACCGCCTTGATGAGCAGGGCGGCAGCCAGCACGACCAGCACCCCGACACCGGAGATGGGGCTGTTCGACGACCCGATCAGCCCCGCCATGTAGCCACACACGGCAGCGACGACGAGGCCGATCAGCAGGACGAACGCGACGCTGATCAGGACCAGGGTTCCCGCATGGTCGCTGATCGCGGTGTCGCGGGTGAAGCCCCAGAGGAGAAGCCCGATGGGGATCATCGAGATCGCCACGACGATCGCGACCAGGTTGATCGGGATGTCCCGCTCGGTGAGATCGACCTGATCGCCGCCGCGGCGGGTGCGGGCCGACACCGCGGCGGCACGGATGCCGGAGATGATCGGGCCCAGGATCTTGAGCAGCGTCCAGATCGCGGCGACGGCGATCGCCCCGGCTCCGACGAAGCGCACGTCGTCGGCGAAGACCGCGTTGACGACGTCCGCCACGGGTGTGCCGTCGCCGAAGTCGCCGGAGGACCGGACCGGCAGCAGGACGCCGAAGGAGATCAGCAGCCCCACGATCATGGCGATCCCGACGGTGACGCCCACCAGGTGGCCGACGCCGATCAGCGCCAGCGACAGGCTGGCGCCGACCATCGTGCCTCCGGAGCCGACCCGGAACGCTGTGGACAGCGCGTTGCTGATCACCTTGAGCGCCGCGACCAGGCTGAAGCCGGCGGCGGCCACTGCACCCCACACGATCACCCGGAGGCCGGCCTTGTTGTCGCCGGCAGACTCGTGCGAGTCGCCGACCTTGAGCACCTCGGCGCCGGCGACGCCTTCGGGATAGGGGAGGTCCGACCCGGTGACCAGCGCACGGCGCAGCGGGATGGAGTACATGACGCCGAGCATCCCGCCGAACGCGCAGACGGCGACCGTCGTCCAGTAGGGGAAGCCGGACCACCACCCGATCATCAGCAGGCCGGGCAGCACGAAGATGATCGCCGACAGCGTGCCTGCCGCCGAGGCGATGGTCTGGACGATGTTGTTCTCGACGATCGAGTGGTCCGCGAAGCGGCGCAGCACGGTCATCGAGATGACGGCGGCGGGGATCGACGTCGCGAAGGTCAGCCCGACCTTGAGGCCGAGATAGACGTTGGCGGCGGTGAAGACCAGGGTGATCAGCCCACCGAGGATCACCGCCCGTACCGTCAGCTCCCGGACCGGCGACGCCTTCCTAGCCGGGGTCGAGGTCGACGTTGCCATGTGCCCTCCCAAGAAACCGTTGACGACGGACCTGCTCGCGTCCTCACGTTAGGGGGTGCGACGCCGAAATGGCGATAGCGGTACTCCGCTGTCGCCAGGCGACAGTGAAGTACCGCTATCGATGGAACGGGAGAGGCGTCAGCCCTTGTTCGCCTTGCGCGCACGCGAGGCGGTCTTGGCCCGCTCGCCGGCGTCCAGGACGACCTTGCGGATGCGCACGGTCTCCGGGGTGACCTCGACGCACTCGTCGTCGCGGCAGAATTCCAGGCACTGCTCCAGCGACAGCTTCTTCGGCGGGATCAGCTTCTCGAAGTTGTCGGAGGTGGCGGAGCGGATGTTGGTCTGCTGCTTCTCCTTGGTGATGTTGACGTCCATGTCGTCGGCGCGCGAGTTCTCGCCGACGATCATGCCCTCGTACACCTCGGTGGTGGGCTCCACGAACATGATGCCGCGCTCCTGCAGCGACGTCATCGCGTAGGCGGTGGCGGCACCCTTGCGGTCGGCCACCAGCGAGCCGTTGTTGCGCGAGCGGATCTCGCCGGCCCACGGGGCGTAGCCCTCGGAGATGCTGTGCGCGATGCCGGTGCCGCGGGTCTCGGTGAGGAAGTCGGTGCGGAAGCCGATCAGGCCACGGGCCGGAACGATGAACTCCATCCGGATCCAGCCGGTGCCGTGGTTGCTCATCGTCTCCATGCGGCCCTTGCGGGTGGCGAGCAGCTCGGTGATCGTGCCGAGGTACTCCTCGGGGGCGTCGATGGTCAGGCGCTCCATCGGCTCGTGGATCTTGCCGTTGACCTCGCGGGTGACCACCTGCGGCTTGCCGACGGTGAGCTCGAAGCCCTCACGACGCATCTGCTCGACCAGGATGGCCAGCGCCAGCTCGCCACGGCCCTGGACCTCCCAGGCGTCGGGACGCTCGGTCGGCAGGATGCGCAGCGACACGTTGCCGACGAGCTCGGCGTCGAGGCGGTCCTTGACGAGGCGGGCGGTGACCTTGGAGCCCTTGACCTTGCCGACCAGCGGCGAGGTGTTGGTGCCGATGGTCATCGAGATGGCCGGCTCGTCGACGTGGATCAGCGGCAGCGCGATCGGGTTCTCGGCGTCGGCGAGGGTCTCGCCGATCATGATCTCCGGGATGCCCGCGACGGCGACGATGTCGCCGGGGCCGGCGGACTCGCCCGGCTTGCGGTCGAGGCCCTCGGTGATCAGCAGCTCGGTGATCCGGACGTTCTTGACGTCGCCGTTGCGCTGCATCCAGGCCACGGTCTGGCCCTTCTTCAGGGTGCCCTGGTGGATGCGGAGCAGCGCCAGACGACCGAGGAACGGCGAGGCGTCGAGGTTGGTGACGTGGGCCTGCAGCGGGGCGCCCTCGTCGTACTGAGGGGCCGGGATGGTGTTCAGGATGGTCTCGAACAGCGGCTCCAGGTCCGCCGAGTCCGGCAGGGTGCCGTTCTCGGGAGCGTTGAGCGACGCGCGGCCGGCCTTGCCCGAGGCGTAGACGACGGGGAAGTCGAGACCGTCGACGTCATCGTCGCCGAGCAGGTCCATGAAGAGCTCGTAGGCCTCGTCGACGACCTCGGTGATCCGGGCGTCGGGACGGTCGACCTTGTTGAGCACCAGGATGACCGGCATCTTGGCCTTGAGCGCCTTGCCCAGCACGAAGCGGGTCTGCGGCAGCGGGCCCTCGGAGGCGTCGACGAGCAGCACGATGCCGTCCACCATGGACAGACCGCGCTCGACCTCGCCACCGAAGTCGGCGTGGCCGGGGGTGTCGATGATGTTGATCGTCATGCCACCCTCGGGCGCGTGCGCACCGTTGTAGTGGATGGCGGTGTTCTTCGCGAGAATGGTGATGCCCTTCTCGCGTTCGAGGTCGCCGGAGTCCATGACGCGCTCGGCCACGCCTTCAGCCTGGTGTTCCGAGTAGGCGCCGCCCTGCAGCAGCATCGCGTCGACCAGGGTGGTCTTGCCGTGGTCGACGTGGGCAACGATGGCAACGTTGCGGATGTCGGATCGAGCGGTGCGGTTCTCGGACATGAGTCACTTTCGTCGAGGGCGGCCCGCGGACACGAGCCGACCGATTCTACGTGGCAGGGGACGCCTGCTCCGAATTTGCCTCGAAGCGCTCCCGCAGTGCGCGCTTCAGGATCTTTCCGCTCGGGTTCTTCGGAAGCGCGGTGACGACGTGCACCTGCTTCGGCACCTTGAACCCGGCCAGGCGGGTGCGGCAGTGCTCGCGCACCCGGTCCTCGGTCACCTCGGTGCCGGGCCGCGCGACGACCACCGCAGTGACCACCTCGACCCAGTGCGGGTCGGGCAGCCCGATCACCGCCGCCTCCAGGACGTCGTCGAGCTCGAAGAGGACCTCCTCCACCTCGCGACTGGCGACGTTCTCCCCGCCGGTCTTGATCATGTCCTTCTTGCGGTCGACGACCCACAGGTAGCCGTCGTCGTCCAGATAGCCGAGGTCGCCGGAGTGGAACCACCCGCCGCGGAACGCCTCCGCGGTCTTCGCCGGCTGGTTCAGGTAGCCCAACGTGGCCTGGGGGCTGCGGTGCACGATCTCGCCGACGACGCCGGCCGGCAGCTCGCGGTCCTCGTCGTCCACGATCCGGGTCTCCACGTTGAGCGCCGGACGGCCGGCTGAGCCGGGACGCGCCGCCTGGTCCTCCGGCCCCAGCGCGGTGGCGAGCGAGGCCATCTCGGTCTGGCCGTAGAAGTTCCACAGGCGCAGGTCCGGCAGCGCGGTGGTCATCTGCCGGATCAGCTCCGGCGGCAGAGCGGAGGCTCCGTAGTAGCCCTTGCGCAGCGTGCGCAGATCCTCCGCGGCGAAGCCGTCCGCGCCCAGCAGGGCGATCCAGACCGTGGGCGGGCAGAACAGCTTGGTGGCGCGCCAGTCGCGCACCGCGGCCTGGAGCGCCTCGGGGGCGGGCCGGTCGAGGATGATGCTGGTGGCGCCGAGCATCAGGTCGGTGCTCAGGAAGTTGTCGAGCTGGGCGCAGTGGTAGAGCGGCATCGCGTGCACCTCCACGTCGTCGGCGGACATGCCGCCGGTGACGATGCAGCTCAGGTACTGCCACATCAGGCTGCGGCTCGAGTGCATCGCTCCCTTCGGGCGCGACTCGGTGCCGGAGGTGTACATGATCCGGATCAGGTCGTCGTCGCCGACGGTGACCGGGGGCGCGGACGGTGCCGGCTCGGCGATCCACGCGTCGAGGTCGCGCCAGCCCGGACGGCGCTGCCCTGCGAGCGGGATCGCCGCCCGGATCTCCACGCGGTTCCGGGTCGCGGTCAGGGCGCCCTCCGCCACGTCCAGCAGCGCGTCCTCGACGACGATCGCGCGGGCGGTGCAGTCGTCGAGGATGTAGGCGATCTCGGCACTGGTGAGCATGAAGTTCACCGGCACCAGGACGACGCCGAGGCGCGCCGCGGCGAAGGCGACGACGGGGAACTGCCAGCAGTTGTGGGAGAGCAGGGCGAGCCGGTCACCGGGGCGGAGCCCCGCTGCGTGGAACGCGGCGGCCGCTGCGTCGATGCGGGCGTCCAGCTCGGCGAAGGTCAGCCGCACGTCGCGGTGCACGATCGCCACCCGATCGGGGAAGCGAGCGGCCGATCGGCGCGGGATGTCGCCCAGCGACTGGCTGCGCGCGTGGAGGAGGGGGTCAGGGGCGGTCATCGAAGTCGCCTTTCCGCTATGGCTTCGTGGTTGTGGCCTGGGTTACTTTTGGCGGCATGGCCGCTCCGGCATGGCACGACGTCCTGTCCCGCAAGCAGATGCTCGGGATCGTCGCCGTGCTCGAGGCCTGTGAGGACGGCGGTGGGGGCCAGACCTTCAAGGAGCTGCTGGCCGAGGCGATCTCCACCCACTTCGGAGTGCGCGACGTGACGTTCTTCCACGGCGCGACCTACCCGCAGATCTTCGCCGACCCGGCACCGCTGCTGACCGGCGCCACCGCGCCGCTGCTCGACGTCTACCAGGAGGAATGGCACGAGAAGGACATCTTCGCCACGCCGCAGGCCCGCCGGGTGCTGACCCGGACCGGGTTCACCACCCTGGACCAGCTGGCTCGGCTGCCGATGCCGCAGCACTCCTACGTCGTCGACTACCTGAACCCGAACGGGATGGAGACCGCGGCGGCGCTGCACCTCCCGCTGGCCGACGGCGAGGCCCTGGTCGGGATGTTCGACCGGGTGCTTTCGTGGGACGAGTCCGACTACGCCGCGATCCGGGTGCTGACCCGCCAGCTGCGGGCCCGCAGCGTGCTGATCCGGGCCGGCGAGGCGGTCGTGGCCGACGACCGGCTGGACCGGCTGACGCCGCGGCAGATCGAGGTGGCCGACCTGATCAGCGATGGCCTCAGCAACCACGAGATCGCCCAGGTGCTGTCGTTGTCGGAGCAGTCGGTGAAGAAGTACGTGAGCAGGATCTTCGAGGTCACCGGGCACCGCAACCGGTCGGAGCTGGCGACCGCGGTCCTGCGCCGCCAGGTCGGCGGCGCAGGCGCTCACGGCTGAGCCAGCGGGCTGTACCCGATCAGGGTCAGCCCGCCGGGGGAGTCCAGGCGGAGCCGGGTCTCGTGCCCGCCGGTCGAGGTGGGTCCGACTTGCCAGCCCAGCTCGTGGGCGCGGAGGGCGAGGGCACCGAGGTCGTCGGTCCTCGCCATCAGGCACCACGGTGGAAGACCCGCGTCGTCGCCCAGCGCCACGGTGCCGAAGTCGGCCCAGGAGACGCCGTCGGTGAAGCGCGCCGCGTCGCTCATGACGCGCGCAGCCCGCGGAACTCGGAGCGGTGGAAGACCAGCGGCTCGTTGTGCTCCGGAACGGTCAGACCCTCCACCCGGCAGACCACCAGGTCGTGGTCGCCGATCGGCTGGTCCAGGGTCAGGCTGCCGTCGATCCAGGCGTGGGCGCCGCTGAGCCGGGGCGCTCCATTGGTCCCAGCGGTCCACCCGACGCCGGCGAACCGATCGGTGCCGCTGCGGGCGAACTGACGGGCGAGCTCGCCCTGCGACTCCGCGAGCACGTTGACGCAGAGCCGGCCGGCCCGGGTGAGCTGGGGCAGGGTGCTCGACGTGCGCCCGGCGAAGAACCCGACGAGCGGCGGGTCGAGCGAGATCGAGGTGAAGGAGCCGACCGTCATGCCGACCGGGACGCCGTCGTCGATCGCGGTGACGATCACGACGCCGGAGCAGAAGCGGCCCAGCGCGTCGCGGAAGGCGGTGCCGACGCTGTGCGGATCGGCCGCGTGCAGCACCGCTGGGGGCGGGGTGGCCGGGGTTGCGCAGAGCTGGTTCATGGCTCAGCCCAACCGTTCTGCCAAGGTGGCCAGCGAGGAGGCATAGATCTCGCTGATCGCCGTGGCCAGCCCCGCCTCGACCTCGGGCGAAGCGGCCCGGAACTCCGCGCTCCAGACGACCTGACTGCCGTCGTCGCCGACGGGGTCGACGACCACGGTCGAGACGTAGTGCTCCAACGGCAGGGGGCCGTCCAGGTACTGGTAGGAGTAGGTGCGGCCGGCGTCGTCGTGCGCGACGATCCGCTCCCGCGCCGGCTGGCCATCGGTGAAGACCACGTGCCGGACGTCGCCCTCCAGGTGCGAGGAGTCGATCGCGGGGATCCAGACGGCGACGCCTGCCGCATCCCCGACCCACCTCCACACGTGGTCGGCGGGGTGCGGGAAGTCGTGGGTGATCTCGATCTTCGCCATCGCCCTCACGCCTTCGCCAGCTCGGCTTCGTACTTCTCGGTCATGTGCGCGACCGCCTTGCGGTGCTCGTCGGCCTGGCCCTCGCGGACGGCCTCGGCACGGGCCGCGGCGTCGACCATCGGCTGCGCCTGGCCCTGGAACCAGGGCATCACGTCCTGGGCGAAGAGCTCATAGGAGCGGCGGGTCGCCTGCGGGTTGGCCCAGTCATGTCCTTGCAGGAGCAGGGTGCCGAACCCTCCGGACTGGTCGATCAGCCGCTGCACCTGGGCGCGGGCCTCCTCGGCGGTGCCGATCACGCCGATGCCCGAGGTGTTGATGAAGTCGATCATCTCCTGCTTGTTGGTGCCGCGGACGTCCATCTGCGGGAACGCCGCCACGTGCTGCAGGTAGTTGAACCAGTACTCGATGCCGTGCTCGACGTCGCGGTAGGCCTGCTCCTTGGTCTCGGCGATGTGGAAGGGCCCGACCAGGCGCCACGTGGAGCGGTCCACCTCGTCGCTGCGGCCGGCCTGCGCCGCGAACTCCTCGAGCATGCCCCAGTGGTGCTGGAGCGCGCTGAACCCGTCGGGGGTCAGGGTGGCCGCGATGGAGAGCAGGCCGATCCCGTGCTTGCCGGCCAGGCGGGCGCCGGTCGGCGTCGCGATCGCGGCGACCACGACGTCGAAGAGCGGGTCGGAGTAGGGCGCCATCTGGATCTTCGCGTCGAAGAGCTCGTGGGTGCGGGTCTTCGCGCTGACCGTCTCGCCACGCAGCAGGCGCATGATGATGTCGGCGTTCTCGGCCAGCAGCTCACGGGTGTCGATCTGGGAGAGGCCGAGCATCGCTGCATCCGTGGGCAGCGATCCGGGGCCGAGCCCGAAGAGCACCCGGCCGCGGGTGAGGTGGTCGAGCATGATCATCCGCTCCGCTGCCCAGAGCGGGTTGTGGTACGCCACCGAGGTGACGCCGGTGCCGAGCTTGATCCGGCTGGTGCGCTCGCCGGCGGCGGCGATCATGATCTCGGGGGAGGCGTAGATCTCCGCTCCGGCCGAGTGGTGCTCGCCGAACCAGGCCTCGTCGTAGCCGAGCTGCTCGAGGTGCTCGACCAGCTCGAGGTCGCGCTGCAGCAGCAGCGTCGGGTTCTGCCCGGGCTGGTGGATCGGGGCGAGGAACGTTCCGAACTTGAGGCGGCTCATGGGGTTCTCCTTCGTGTGACGGGGGCAACACGAAGACGGTATGAAGCAGGTCACACCCCGGTGAAGTCCACGAAAGTGGACATTCGGCGGCCTTTGCCTCAGGCGTCGCCGGGGTCGGCGAACCCGGGCAGGTACTCCTCGAGGAACCGCCGGAAGGGCACCGTCGCCTCCAACTGGCACAGCACGCCGAGGCCGCCCACCCAGACCCGGTGGATCAGCATGTAGTGCGGCGGCAGGTTGAGCTTGAAGGCGGTGGCGAGGTTCTCCGGCGTCGGCGTCGCCACGCGGGTCGCCTGGCTGCGCAGCCAGGCCCGGTCGAAGGTGAACTCGGGCTCGCGGGCGGAGTCGAGGAACGGGCCGAGGTAGTCGGCGATCGCCTCGGGGGAGAACTCCACCTTGGGCAGCAGGAACCCCTCCTCGCGCAGCCCGGCATGGACGGCGGCCCAGTCGTCGTCCACGGCACGGCGCAGCAGCTCGCCCATCGGCCGGGGAAGCCCGTCGGGCAGCCGGGCGACGGCACCGAAGTCGACGACGCCGAGCCGGCCGTCGGCGAGCACCCGGAAGTTGCCGGGATGAGGGTCGGCATGGAGCAGTCCGGTGCGCGACGGGCCGCTGACCAGGAACCGCGCGTAGTGGGCGCCGTAGTGGTCGCGCTGCTCCGTGCTGCCGTCGGTGATCACCTGGGCCAGCGAGGAGACGCTCTCCATCCAGGTGGTGACCAGGATCCGCTCGGTGTGATCGACGACGGCGGGGACGACGAAGTCGGGGTCGTCGGCGAACTCGGTCGCGAAGACCTGCTGGGCCGCGGCCTCCAGCGAGTAGTCGAGCTCCTCGACGACGCGGGCCTCGATCTCGGCCAGCAACGGCTTGATGTCCAGGCCGGGGGCGATCACGGTGAAGGCGCGGGCCAGCCGGCTGAGCTGCTTGATGTCGGAGCGCAGCGCGGCGCCGGCACCCGGGTACTGCACCTTGACGGCGACCTCGCGGCCGTCCGCCCACACCGCGCGGTGCACCTGCCCGATCGACGCCGACGCGACCGGCGCGTCGTCGAAGGAGGCGAAGCGCTCGCGCCACTGCTCGCCCCACTCCTCGCGCAACACCTGGTGCAGCAGGCGCACCGGCATCGGGGGAGCGGCGTCCTGCAGCTTCACCAGCGTCGCGCGGTACGGGCCGATCAGCTCGTCGGGGAGTGCCGACTCGAAGATGCTCAGCGCCTGGCCGAACTTCATCGCGCCGCCCTTGAGCTCGCCGAGCACCCGGAAGATCTGGTCGGCCGTGCGCATCTGCACCTCGGTCAGCACGGCGGCCGCGGGACGTCCGACCAGGCGCTTGCCGACGCCGATCGTGGTGCGCCCGGCGAAGCCGACCGGAATGCTCGCCAGGCGTGCGGTCCGGCCCAGTGCGCTGCGTCGCAGCCCGTCCCGCTCAGCCATGCGGTCTAGGGTAGCCGGGGCACCCATTCATCCGAGCGGAAATGCTGGAGGGCCGATGGCTTGGCGCACCTCGATCGTGGGCACTGCCGTGCTGGCGTGTGGTGCGCTGTTCGTCGGCTGCTCGGGCACCGCCGACGGCGAGCAGGGCGCGCCTGCGCCGGCGCCGTCCGGCTCAGGATCGACCACGGAGCAGCCGACGCCGACGGCCGGCACCTGCTGGTCGGGCGCGCGGATCAGTGCCGACGACGCGTTGGTGCTGGTCGGTGAGCTCGACACCCTGGAGACCGACGCGCTGGCCGCGCTGCCGGCCCTGACCGAGCCGGTCGACTGCGCCGAGCCGCACGGGATCGAGGTGCTCAGCGTGGTGGCGCTGACCGACGAGCTGGCGTCGACCACCTACCGCGAGCTGGTCGACCCGACCGGAGAGGGCTACCCGGCGTTGCGCTCGCAGATCGCCGCTGCCTGTCGCGACGATGACCCGGCGCTGGTCGCCGCAGCCGAGGCGAGCCCGCTCGACCTGATCCCGACCCCGGCGTTCGCCGGCGGGCGTCGCCTGACCTGGACGCCGGTGAGCTACGCCGCGTGGCAGGCCGGTGCCCGTGAGGTGCTCTGCATCTTCGAGCAGGACGAGCCGGACACGATCGCGGCCGCCGACTTCCGCAGCGCGGAGCTGGACCCGACCGCGCGGCTGTGCCTGGACGCCGACCTGGTGACGGTGGCCTGCGATCAGCCGCATACCCGCGAGCAGCTGCTGACCCTGACCGCGACCACCGCGGTGGCGGCCGGTCAGTTGCCGGGGCGTGACGCCGTCACCGGCGGCGCGGAGAAGTACGTGGCGTTGCGCAACGAGGCGTTCACGCTCTTCGACGCCGAGTGCGACGCCTACTTCCGTGAGGTGGCCGGTGCCGATGCGGCCGAGGGCCTGGTCGCGGTCGCGGAGTTCTACCCCGAGCTCTGGGGCGATGAGGCGGGGGAGTTCACTGCCGTGTGCACGGTCAGCTCACCGTTGGCCGTCGCGTCGCAGAAGATGCTGGAGACCAGCACCTCCGTCGTCGGCTGACGCCGGTGAGCCGACCGTGTGGTCGGTCGGAGGGAGTCAGGCCAGCGCGGTGTCGAGCGCTGCCTGCACGTGCAGCGTGGTGCACGGGAAGATCGGCACCTCGACGTCGGCCTGCTTGACCAGCAGCTCGAGCTCGGTGCAGCCCAGGATGACGCCGCCGGCGCCCGCGTCCCAGAGGTCCTCGATCAGCTTGACCACCTTGCGACGCGAGGAGTCCAGCACCTTCCCGTGCACGAGCTCCTCGTAGATGATCGTGTTCAGCCACTCGTGATCGGCGGCGTCGGGCACCACCACGTTGAGGCCGTGCGAGGCGATCCGGTCGGTGAAGAAGGTGCGCGACATCGCGAAGGTGGTGCCGATCAGCGCGACCGACTCCAGGCGGTGCTCCTTGCAGGCCTCGGCGACGACGTCAGCCAGGTGCAGCACCGGGATGTCGATCGCCTCCTGGACCTGCTCGGCGACCCGATGGAAGGTCGTCGTGCAGAGCATCAGGAAGTCGGCGCCGGCGCGCTCGACGGCTTGCGCGGCGTCGGAGAGGATCACTGCGACGTCGTCCCAGCGCTCCTCTGCTTGGAGGTCGGTGACCTCGGCGAAGTTCACCGACGCCAGGGCCAGCTTGGCGGAGTTCAACCCACCCAGGCGGCTCTCGGTCCCGAGGTTCAGGTCGCGGTAGTAGACGGCGCTGGATTCCCAGCTCATGCCACCGATGAGTCCGATCGTCTTCACCTGTGCCAGTCTGCCATCTCTTCGGGTGTTCGGGCAGGGACCTGCCCACGTTACGGACCAGTGAGTAACCGGACCTGCGGGCCGATGGTGGCTAGCCGGTGCGGTGCACCTTGTGCTGTGCCGCCTGGGCGCGCGGGCGGATCACCAGCTCGTCGACGTTGACGTGCGAGGGACGGCTCGCCACCCAGGAGATCGCCTGCGCGATGTCCTCGGCGACCAACGGCTCGGCGACCCCGGCGTAGACCGCGTCGGCCTTGGCCTGGTCGCCGCCGAAGCGCACGCTGGAGAACTCCTCGGTGGCCACCATGCCGGGGGCGATCTCCGTGATCCGGATCGGCTCGCCGCACAGCTCCAGACGCAGGGTCTCGGTGACCACCTTCGTGCCGTGCTTGGCCGCGGTGTAGCCGGCACCGCCCTCGTAGGCGACCCGGCCGGCGGTCGAGCCGATGTTGACCACCAGGCCGTCGCCGCTGGCGCGCAGTGCGGGCAGCAGGGCCTGGGTGACGTGCAGCAGCCCCAGCACGTTCACCTCGTACATCGCGCGCCACTGGGCCGGGTCGGCGTCGGCGATCGGGTCGAGGCCGAAGGCGCCTCCGGCGTTGTTGACCAGCACGTGCACCTCCGGTCCGGCCGCCGCTGCCAACTGTGCGACGGCGGTGGGGTCGGTGATGTCGCAGGCCACGGCGACGCCGTCGATCTCGGCGGCCAGCTCGGCGATCCGGTCCGCGCGTCGAGCGGCCACGACGACCCGGTACCCGTCCCGGGCGAGGGCGCGCGCGGTGGCGCGGCCGATCCCGCTCGAAGCTCCGGTGACCACGGCGACGCGAGGGCTGGAAGGGCTCATGGCGCCATTGTGGCAGGGGCCCCGGACGGGTGACCGCAACCGGTGGCCGGGCAGCGCCGGAGACGGCACACTGGGTGGTTCAGACCAGTGGGAGGGACGAGGATGCGGACCATCACCATCGCTGCGGGCGGGCTCGGCGGCGGGCTGTTGCTGGCGGAGGCCCTCGGCGCACCGGGCTGGGTCTCGGGCGTCGGGCTCGCGCTGTTGCTGGTCGCGGCGATGGCGGGCGGCGCCCTCCTGGTCCCGCAGGCGCCGCTGTGGCTGCGGGTGGTGGTGGCGTTGGGCGCGGGCGGCCTCGGTGCCGCGGTCTACGGCGTGCTCATCGATGCGCTCGCCGACGACCCGGTCCATCTCGGGGTCGGCGCCGCCTGCCTGCTGCTCGCGGTGATGCTGGCGGCCCGGCCGCGTCCTGGGCGCCGCAGCGCGGGGGCGCATGCCCGCTGAGCGGGGCCCAGACCTCGGCGCGGAATACTTGGCCACCTCGGCTGGTTGCGGATCGTGGTGCCACAGGAGGTGAAGAGATGACGGACAGAGTGGCGATGATCAGCCTGCACACCTCCCCGCTCGACCAACCCGGAACGGGTGACGCCGGTGGGATGAACGTGTACGTGATCGAGCTCGCGAAGCGGATCGCGGCCCGCGGCATCGGCGTCGACATCTTCACCCGGGCGACCGCCTCCCGGCTCGCGCCGCTGGTCGAGGTGGGCGAGAACATCCTGGTCCGGCACGTCTCCGCCGGGCCCTTCGAGGGGTTGAGCAAGAGCGAGCTCCCCGGCCAGCTGTGCACCTTCGCCCGCGAGGTGCTGCGCGCGGAGGCCGCGCACGATGCCGGCCACTACAGCGCCGTGCACTCGCACTACTGGCTCTCGGGCCAGGTCGGGGCCCTGGCCCGGGACCGCTGGGGCGTGCCGCTGATCCACTCGATGCACACGATGGCCAAGGTGAAGAACGATGCGCTGGCGGAGGGCGACAGCCCGGAGCCGGCGGCGCGGGTGCTCGGCGAGGAGCAGGTGGTCGCCGCGGCGGACGCCCTGATCGCGAACACCGACCTCGAGGCCAAGCAGCTGATCAACCTCTACGACGCGGACCCGAGCCGGGTCGAGGTGGTGCACCCCGGCGTCGACCTCGACGTCTTCCGGCCCTCGCCGCAGGCCGATGCCCGGCGCCGGCTCGGGCTGGCAGCCGATGCGCACGTCCTGCTCTTCGCCGGCCGGATCCAGCCGCTCAAGGCCCCCGACGTGCTGCTGCGTGCGGTCGCCGTGCTGCTGGCACGTGACCCGCAGCTGCGCTCACGGCTGGTGGTCCCGGTGGTGGGCGGCCCGTCGGGCAGCGGGCTGGAGCACCCCACCGCGCTCGCCGACCTGGCCCGCGACCTCGGCATCGCCGACGTCGTCCGGTTCGTGCCGCCGGTCTCCCAGTCCGTGCTCGCGGAGTGGTGTGCGGCCGCGACCCTGGTGGCGGTGCCGTCGTACAACGAGTCCTTCGGTCTGGTCGCGGTCGAGGCCCAGGCCACCGGGACGCCCGTGGTCGCCGCCGCCGTCGGCGGCCTGACCACCGTGGTGCGCGACGGCTACTCCGGTCTGCTGGTCGACACCCACGAGCCCGGTGACTGGGCGAGCACCATCAAGCGGATCCTGGACGACGAGGCGTTGCGTGCCCGCCTCGCCGACGGTGCGCTGCTGCAGGCGCGCGAGTTCTCCTGGGAGCGCACCGCCGAGTGCACGCTGGCGGTCTACGCCCAGGCAGCAGAGATGATGCGGCGGGAGGCCGGCGTTGGTTGACAGTGACTTCCGCGACGACGCGTGGAGTGCGGAGCGGACGGCTGCCGCCGAGGCGATCCGCACCTGGCTCGCGGAGAACGAGATCGAGTTCGACGAGGAGCGCCCCGGCGTCCTCTCCTTCGCGCTGCCGGGGGAGAAGAAGCTGCAGACCCCCGTGCGGGTGGACGCCGGGCCGCATGCGCTCGGCGTGCACGCCTTCGTCTGCCGCAACCCCGACGAGAACCACGCGGTCGTGCACCGTTGGCTGCTGGAGAAGAACATGCGGCTCTACGCCGTGGCGTTCGCCCTCGACGAGCACGGCGACATCTACCTCGATGCGCGGCTGCCGCTCTCGATGACCACGCCCGCTGAGCTCGACACGCTGCTCGGCACCGTGCTGTCCACGGCCGACGAGTCGTTCAACACCCTGCTGGAGCTGGGGTTCGCGACCTCGATCCGCAAGGAGTGGGAGTGGCGCACCTCCCGCGGCGAGTCGACCGCGAACCTCGAGGCGTTCCGCGGCTGGCTCGAGGGCTGACGCCGCTCACCGCTACCGGGTGATCAGGTAGGCGATGCCGCCCGAGCCGCCCAGCCAGGCCCGCTCGAACTGGGCCCGGTCGTAGGTGCGCCGGACCGCGGCGTTGGTGGCGCCGGCGGGGTCGTGCACGATCACCCTGCCGGTGCTGGTGAATCCGGAGATCACCAGCAGGTGACCGTTGGTCGACGAGATCGGCGCTCCGCTCAGCTGGCCGCGGGCGAACCGGATCGAGACGACGACGGGGATCCCGGCGCGGATCTTCGCCTCGGCGGCACGCAGGTCGGCCAGCCGGGTGACGTACGCGTCGGCGCCGTAGGCACCGGCGTAGGCGGCGCTGAAGGCCCAGTTGCCGGTGCCGCGGTAGCGGAAGTCGTAGCTGTGCCGGGCCGCATGGTCGACGCGGCCGTCGCCGCGGTGGGTCCAGGCGAGCTGCTTGGCGGTGGGGCCCAGGCCCAGGTGCTGCATCACCATCGAGACCGAGGTGGGCGAGCACCAGGCCTCACCGCCGCCACCCCACTGCGGGTAGTGGCCGGCGTGGGTCATCTGGGAGAGCGGCGTCAGCGGGAGCGAGGCGTTGCCGCTCATCGTGGTCGCGCTGGTGGGCTGGCTCTTCGTCGTGTAGTCGGCCGCGATTCCGCTCACCGAGCGGAGCCGTGGGGTGACCTTGGTGCCGCTCTTGCGCATCAGGTGCACGCGCACCTGCCAGCGGTCGAAGCTGCGCCCGGCATTGGCCAGGACGGTGTCGGTGGCGAGTCGGGCCAGGTCGTCGCGCTGGGCGTCACCGGAGTACCGGTTGACGCCGGTGATCGCGAAGTCCCAGTCGGCCACGGTGTCCCAGGAGCCGACGGTGGTGCCGCTGGCGACCCGCACCGAGATCCGGAGCAGGGTGCCGCGCGGGGCGCGCGCCGACCAGCTCGGCACCAGGCTCTGGGCGGCGAACCCGGTCTTGCGCCACGGCGAGGTCCAGCTGCCGTAGTCGTAGCGGGTGGGCGCGGCCTTGCCGAACGGGTCGCGGACGACGGTGCTGCCCACGGGCTTGGTCAGGCGGAGCGTGCCGTCGACGAACGCGGTGCCGCGGAGCCGGCCGGTGCTCAGGGTCTTGGGCGTGCTCCACCGGGTCAGCTGCAGGTGCGGCGTGCTCTTCCTCGCCGCGACACCGGGCGCTGATGCATTGGGCGCCGACGCGCTGGGTGCTGCGGCGCCGGCGGGCAGGCCCAACGCTCCCGTCGTCAGCAGCGCCGTCGACAGTGCTCCGGCACCGAGCACGCGGCGCAGACGGCGGCTCGCCCGCGCGGTTGCTGTGACGGGTGTGACTGCTGGGGAAGGTGGGAACACCCTCCGAGTGTGCCAGAGGGCGTCCGTCCTGCCTACAGGTCCAGCTTGTAGCCCAGCCCGCGCACGGTGACCAGGAACTTCGGCGTCGCCGGGTCCGGCTCCAGCTTCGCGCGCAGCCGCTTCACGTGGACGTCGAGGGTCTTGGTGTCGCCCACGTAGTCCGAGCCCCAGACCCGATCGATCAGCTGACCGCGGGTGAGCACCCGGCCGGGATTGCGCAGGAACATCTCCAGCAGCTCGAACTCCTTGAGCGGCAGCCGCTGCTCGACGCCGTCCACGGTGACCACATGCCGCTCGACGTCCATCCGCACCGGCCCGGCCTCCAGGGCCCCCTCCTCCGGGGTGTCCTCGAAGCCGCCACGACGCAGCACCGCGCGGATCCGGGCGACCAGCTCGCGCGGCGAGTACGGCTTGGTGACGTAGTCGTCGGCGCCGAGCTCGAGGCCCACCACCTTGTCGACCTCGTCGTCCTTGGCGCTCACCATGATCACCGGCACGCTGGAGGTCTGCCGGATCTGCCGGCACACCTCGGTGCCGGGCAGGCCCGGCAGCATCAGGTCGAGCAGGACGATGTCGGCGCCGGAGCGGTCGAACTCCGTCAGTGCGTCGGGACCGGTGTTGGCCACCGCGACCTCGAAGCCCTCCTTGCGCAGCAGGTAGGCGAGCGCGTCGCTGTAGCTCTCTTCGTCCTCAACAACCAGCACCCGAGTCACGGGGCGTCCTCCTTGTTCGGGCTTGCGGAAACCATGTTCTCATCGAGCACTCGCGGCAGCGAGAGCGTGAAGGTCGAGCCCTGGCCCTCGATCGACCAGACCCGGATGTCGCCACCATGGGTGGCGGCCACGTGCTTGACGATCGACAACCCCAGGCCGGTGCCGCCGGTGGAGCGGTGCCGGGCCGGGTCGACACGGTAGAAGCGCTCGAAGATCCGCTCCAGCTCGTCGGCCGGGATCCCGATGCCCTGGTCAGTGACGGCGATCTCCGCGGTGTCGTCGACCGCGCGCACGGTCACCAGCACCGCAGAGTTGTCGGGGGAGTAGTTGACCGCGTTGGCGACCAGGTTGCCGATCGCGACCGTCACCTGCTCACGATTGCCGAGCACCTTCAGCCCGTGCTCGCCGGAGGCGACCACCCGCAGCCCGCGGGCCTGGGCGTCGATCGCCACCGCGTCGATCGCCACCGCCACCGCGTCGTCGAGCGAGATCGTCTCGTGGCCGTCGTTCGGGTCGTCGGACTGCAACCGGGAGAGCTCGATGATCTGCTGGACCAGCCGGGTCAGCCGCTCGCTCTCGGTGATCATCCGGCCGGCGAAGCGCTCCACGGCCTCCGGATCGTCGGAGGCGTCCTGTACGGCCTCGGCGAGCAGCCGGATCGCGCCGATCGGGGTCTTCAGCTCGTGACTCACGTTGGCCACGAAGTCGCGCCGGATCGCCTCGACCCGGCGCTCGCGGGTGCGGTCCTCCACCAGGGCCAGCACCTGGCGGGTGCCGAGCGGGGCGACCCGGGCGGTCACGTGCCGCGGCGGCGTCGTCCCCGAGCGCGGCAGCACCAGCTCGGTCTGCCGGATCTGGCCGTCGCGGCGCACGCTGCGGATCGTCTCCATCAGCTCGTCGACCGCGACCGTCGTGCCACGGACGATGCCCATCGCGTAGGCCGGCGCGCTCGCCTTCAACACCACGTCGGCGTCATCGACGACGACGGCGGAGGCGCGCAGCACGGAGAGCACGGCACCCACCCCGGCCGGCACGGCCGGCTCGGGCGTCGGCGGGATTCGCTTCTGCTGGCGCTCGCTGATCAGGAACGCCGCGACGACGCCGCCCAGGAAGAGGGCACTCAGCACGCCCATGAGCGCGAGTTCGGGCATGGTCACGGTTAGATCGTACGCAGACTTTCACCGGGCGTTTGCCACCCAGGGGGCGCAATGCCGACTGTTCACCACCCGTTCATTTCAGGTCACCTGCCGTCCATCTGGTCTCGCTAGCGTCGCGCTCATGCGTGAGGCTTACTACGACCAGCTCGACTCGATCTTCGGCCAGCTCGGGACCATCGCCCGTGAGGTCGAGGTCGCCGTCGGTCGAGCGACCCAGGCTCTGCTCACCGGCGACGGCGAGATCGCCGAGCAGGTGATCAGCGCGGATGCGTCGATCGACCGGCAGCGTGAGGAGATCGAGGACAACGCGTTCTCCCTGCTCTCCCTGCAGCAGCCGGTGGCCGGCGACCTGCGCACCATCGTCGCCGCGTTGCGGATGGTGGGCGAGCTCGAGCGGATGGGCGACCTGTCCGTGCACGTGGCCAAGGTGGCCCGGCTGCGGGTCCCCGGCGTGGCGGTGCCGCCGGACATGGTGCCGACCATCGAGCAGATGTCGGCGGTCGCGATCGACATGGTCGGCCAGGTGGCCGCGCTGATCGAGAGCCGCGACGTGGACGCCGCGAAGGCGCTGGCCGAGGACGACGAGGAGATGGACCGGCTGCGCCGGGTCTCGTTCCGTGAGCTGTTGAGCAACGACTGGCCGCACGGTGTCGAGCCGGCGGTGGACCTGGCCCTGCTGGGCCGCTACTACGAGCGGATCGCGGACCACGCGGTCTCGATCGCGAACCGGGTGGTCTTCGTGGTCACGGGGGAGACCCCGTCCAGCTGAGCTGGTGCCTCGGCGGCTGCTTCGCAGCGCCTCGGGCTGGCGCCTGGCCTGGCCCCTCGCGCCTGGTGCCTTGGCGGCTGCTTCGCAGCGCCTCGGCTCGCGCCTGGTCCCTCGGCGGCTGCTTCGCAGCGCCTCGGCTCGCGCCTGGTCCCTCGGCGGCTGCTTCGCAGCGCCTCGGGCTTGTTCCTTCTTCTTTCTTCCATGAC
>NZ_BAAALG010000010.1:137202-144770 GCF_039528155.1 Nocardioides dubius
GGGGGGTGTTACCTGCCCTGGTTGGCGACGGCGGCGGCTGCCGCGGCTGCTGCCTCGGGGTCGAGGTACTCGCCACCGGCGACCGTGGGGCGCAGGTCGGCGTCGAGGCGGTAGACCAGCGGCATGCCGGTCGGGATGTTCAGCCCGGCGATGTCGTCGTCACTGATCTGGTCGAGGTGCTTGACCAGTGCACGCAGGCTGTTGCCGTGCGCGGCCACCAGGACGGTCTTGCCGGCCTTCAGGTCGGGCACGATCTCGGCGTCCCAGTACGGCAGGAAGCGCTCGATGACGTCCTTGAGGCACTCGGTGCGCGGGGCTGCCTCGCCCGGACCGCCGTTGGAGACGGAGTAGCGCGGGTCGCCGGCCTGCGAGAACTCCGAGTCGTCGCTCAGCGGCGGCGGGGGAGTGTCGAAGGAGCGGCGCCAGGTCATGAACTGCTCCTCGCCGAACTCGGCGAGGGTCTGCTTCTTGTCCTTGCCCTGCAGGGCGCCGTAGTGGCGCTCGTTGAGGCGCCACGAGCGCTTGACCGGGATCCAGTGCCGGTCGGCGGCGTCGAGGGCCAGCGCGGCGGTGTTGATGGCACGACGCTGCAGCGAGGTGTGCACGACGTCCGGCAGCAGGCCGGCGTCCTTGAGCTGCTCGCCACCGCGGACGGCCTCAGCGCGACCGGCCTCGGTCAGCGCGACGTCGACCCAGCCGGTGAAGAGGTTCTTGGCGTTCCATTCGCTCTGCCCGTGACGGAGCAGGATCAGGGTGTGGGCCATCAGTGACCCGACTCCGCGCCCTCGCCCGAACCGTGGGTCTCGAGGTCGGTCTTGCAGGCCTCGGTCAGCTCGCCGTCGCCGTCCTCACCCTCGAAGTGGTTGGCGTTGCACACGACCGGGACCTCGATCTCGACGGTGCCGGCGTTCGCGAACTGCAGGGTGAGCTTGACGAAGTCGCCGAGGACGAAGTCGCCGGTGACCGGGATGCCGGCCGCACGCTTCGGGCCCGGCTTGTCGACGGAGTCGGCGCCGGCCGCGTTCAGCGCGAGCAGGCCGCCTGCGGGGATCACGAGCTTCTTGGTGGGCAGGGTGGCGCTGACGTCGCCGCTGATGCCGGTCAGGGTGTCGTCCCCGGTGGTGGCGTCGTCGCCGGGCTCGCCCTGGACGTTGTTGGAGAAGGTGGCGACCAGGGTGCCCTTGCCGTCCGCCGACGCCACGATGGCGGCGTTGAGGACGTCGACGTCGCCGGCACGGTTGTTCGCGCCGGGGGCCGGCGTGTAGACCTTGTCGGTGGCGAAGTTCATGCCACAGCCAGCCAGAGTGGGCACGGCGAGCACGAGGGCGCCGGCGGCGAGTCCGCGGGCGATCCGGTTGCGAAGCAGCATCGTTTCAGAGCCTTTATGTTCGGCGGTGGACCGTCTGGGATCGGTCACCAAGTGCGAGGCCAGCCTAGAGGATCGCCTCCGCGGCTGAGCGTGGTGTCCCGGGTCAGGCAGCCACGAGGCCGAAGTTGGCTCCGGCGAAGACGGTGACGGCCAGCATCACGACCAGGTAGACGACGGTGATGGCGAGCAGGCGGGGCGCTCCGGTGCGCAGCGCGAGGGTGAGCGGAAGGGTGCGCCAGCCGTCCGCGTTCTCGTCGACCAGCCCGGGCAGTGCGGCCAGCACGTGCAGCCCGACGCCGATCAGCGCGCCGCAGACGACGAGCGCGACGGTCGGTGCGCCGCCGTCCCCCTCGCCGCCCCAGCCGCCGTAGGAGAGGAAGCCGGCGAAGCCGCCGAAGGTGAGCGCCCAGGTGAGGAAGGAGAGCCTGCCGCGGCGCAGCAGGCCGGCGTTGCCGAGCATCGCCACCAGCAGGATCACCAGGTGGATGGAGCCGGCGATCCGGCCGTTGGCGATCGAGAGCGGCACCACCAGCAGGACCGCGACGGCGATCGCGAACGATGCCGTGCCGGGGTCGAGGTACCCCTCGGCGATCGGCTTTCCCTCGCGGCCGTGAGTGCGGTCGCGGTTGCGGTCGACCAGGTCGTTCTGGACGCCGAGGATGAACTGTCCGACCAGGACGGTGACCAGCACCAGGCCCACCTCGCGGGTGCTGCGCCCGGCGAGCGCTGCGGCAACGGTGACCCCGAGGGCGACCAGGGCGCCGCGGCTGGGGTGGGAGGCCCGGAAGAGAGCAACGGGAAGGGAGCGTGCGACGTCGAATTGCTCGACGAGGACGCCCTCTGCGTTCACGCGCTTGATCCGGCGAACGGGCTGATACCGCTTGGCAGACATAGGCCGCAGTATTGACCAATCTCGTCGGCGATGCGGGCCACACGCGGAGGTTTGACCGATCGGCCATCGCGGCCCGCGAACGCCCCCGGTGGAAGGACCGGGCCGGGGCCAGGCACACCGCGGATGCTTCTGTCAACCCTGCATGTGCCCTCTGACCTGCGCAAACGCTGAGCAAGGGTGCCCAAAGTCGTGTTAGACTGGTCACCTAGGAAGGGGTACTTTGCACATGACATTCACCGTCGGCGAAACGGTTGTTTACCCAAACCATGGTGCAGCGGTCATCGAGGAGATCGAGACTCGCACCATCAAGGGAGAAGAGAGGGAATACCTCGTTCTTCGCATCGTCGCCCAGCAGGACCTGGTGGTTCGGGTCCCGGCCTGCAACCTGGATCTCGTCGGGGTTCGCGACGTCGTTGACAAGGATGGGCTCGACCGCGTGTTCGACGTCCTCCGCGCTGCGCACGTCGAGGAGCCGACGAACTGGTCGCGTCGCTACAAGGCGAACCTGGAGAAGTTGCACTCGGGAGATGTGATGAAGGTTGCCGAGGTCGTTCGCGACCTGTGGCGGCGTGAGCGTGACCGTGGCCTGTCGGCCGGCGAGAAGCGGATGCTGGCCAAGGCGCGCCAGATCCTGGTCTCCGAGCTGGCCCTGGCTGAGCGCACCAACGAGGACAAGGCTGAGACCATCCTCGACGAGGTGCTCGCGTCCTGACGGACGAACGCCCACAACGACACAAGCCTCCCCGACGTTCGCGTCGGGGAGGCTTCGTCGTTCCTGGGGTGTGAGGACGTGAGGAGGAGTTGACACATACGTGAAACAAACCGGACCGACGCCGTAACGGGCGCTTCCTAGCCTCGACGCATCGTCGAGCAAGCGCGTCGCAGAAGGAGCAGCCCGTGGTCAGCAAGGCAGCCGGCACCGAGTCCACGTACTCCCCAGGAGGAGTCACCATCCCCGACTGGCGCCCGGAGGAGCCCGCCTTCTGGGAGGCAGGTGCCTCCCGGGTCGCCCGCCGCAACCTGGGCTGGTCGATCTTCGCCGAGCACCTCGGGTTCTCGGTGTGGCTGATGTGGAGCGTCAGCTCCGCCTACCTCCTCTCGATGGGCTTCGACTTCACGCCCCAGGAGCTGTTCCTGATCGTCGCCGCCCCGAACCTGGTGGGCTCGCTGATCCGGCTGCCGTACACCTTCGCGGTCCCGCGCTTCGGCGGACGGAACTGGACCGTGGTCAGCGCGCTGATGCTGCTGGTGCCGACGCTGCTCTTCGCGGTCTTCGTGCAGCGGCCCGAGACGCCGCTGTGGGTCTTCGTGCTGATCGCGGCCACCGCAGGCCTGGGCGGCGGCAACTTCGCCTCCTCGATGGCGAACATCAACTTCTTCTACCCGGCCTCGAAGAAGGGCGCGGCGCTGGGTCTCAACGCGGCCGGCGGCAACCTCGGGGTGGCGATCATCCAGTTCTTCCTGCCGGTGGTGGTCGGCGGCGCCGGCATCTTCGGCATGGTGACGGCCAGCGACGGCGGCATCCACCTGGAGCGCGCCGCCTACGTGTATGCCGTGCTCGCCCTGGTGGCGGCGGCCGGTGCCTGGCTCTTCATGAACAACCTGACCACCGCGAGCGTCAGCCCGCGGCAGTCGCTGGCGGTGGTGCGCGACAAGCACACCTGGGTGATGTCGCTGCTCTACATCGGCACCTTCGGCTCGTTCATCGGATACTCGGCAGCGATGCCGCTGCTGATCAAGACCAACTTCTGGGTGCCGGCCGGCGGCCCGACCGGTACCGGCATCCACTTCGCCTACTACGCCTTCCTGGGCGCGCTGGTCGGCTCGGTGGCGCGCCCCTTCGGCGGCTGGCTGGCCGACAATTACGGTGGCGCCCGGGTGACCATGTGGAGCTTCGTCGGGATGGGCATCGGCACCGCCGCCGTGCTGTGGACGCTGAGCCAGCTCACCCCGAACCCGGGGCAGGAGCCGGGCATCGCGCAGGACAACCAGGCCTGGTTCGCCTGGTTCCTGGCCTCCTTCCTGATCATCTTCGCGGCCAGCGGCATCGGCAACGGCTCGACCTACCGGATGATCCCTTTGATCTGGGCGCGCCAGGCTCGCACCAGCACCGCCGACGGCAGCCCGGAGCGGACCGCCGCACTGCAGCAGTCCACCCGCAACGCCTCGGCCGTGATCGGGATCGCCGGCGCGGTCGGCGCGATGGGCGGCTTCCTGATCCCGATGTCGTTCGGTGCGCCGTGGGTCGACGACCCGGCGTCCGCGATCCGGGGTGCGTTCGCGGTCTTCGGCGGCTACTACGTGGTCTGCCTGGCGATCACCTGGTTCGTCTACACCCGGCGCTCCTTCCTCGTCTCGCGGCTGCCGAGCCTGGCCGAGGCCCGGATCTGATGACCACCACCCACTGCCCCTACTGCTCCCTCCAGTGTGGGATGCGGCTGACGGCCGGGGATCGGCTCGCGGGGCAGGCGGCGCCCGAGGTGACGCCGTGGGAGGAGTTCGGAGTCAACCAGGGAGCCCTGTGCCGCAAGGGCTGGACGGCCACCGGGCTGCTCAAGCACCGCGAGCGGCTGACCACGCCACTGCTGCGGGACCGGGCCAGTGGCGAGCTGCGGCCGGTCTCCTGGGAGGAGGCGCTGGACGTCGTCGCCTCGCGGTGCGCCGAGCTCCAGAGCGCGCACGGTGCCGATGCGGTGGCGGTCTTCGGCGGCGGCGGGCTGACGAACGAGAAGTCGTACCTGCTCGGCAAGTTCGCGCGGGTGGCGCTGGGCACCAGCCAGATCGACTACAACGGGCGCTGGTGCATGTCCTCGGCCGCGGCCGCCGGGGCCCGGGCCTTCGGCGTCGACCGGGGGCTTCCGTTCCCGCTGGCCGACATCGAACAGGCCGACGTGCTGGTGCTGGTCGGCTCCAACCTGGCCGAGACCATGCCGCCGGCCGCGCGTCACCTGGCGCGATTGCGGGAGAACGGCGGCAAGGTCGTGGTGGTGGACCCGCGGCTGACGCCGACCGGGGAGCTCGCCGACGAGTTCGTGCAGCCGGTGCCGGGCACCGATCTGGCGGTGGCGCTGGGGCTGCTGCACCTGGTGGTCGCGGGCGGGTTCCTCGACGAGGAGTACGTGGCGCAGCGGACCGTCGGCTTCGAGGCGGTGCGCGACTCGGTGACCGCGTGGTGGCCGGAGCGGGTCGAGCGGGTCAGCGGTGTGCCGGCGTCCCAGCTGCGGGAGCTGGCCCGGATGCTCGGCGAGGCGGAGCGCGTCGTGGTGCTCACCGCCCGCGGCGCCGAGCAGCACGCCACCGGCACCGACACCGTGCTGGCCTGGATCAACCTGGCGCTCGCGCTGGGGGCCCCCGGACGGCCGTTCGCCGGCTACGGATGCCTGACCGGGCAGGGCAACGGGCAGGGCGGGCGTGAGCACGGACAGAAGGCCGACCAGCTGCCGGGGTACCGGATGATCGACGACCCCGCGGCGCGCGAGCATGTGGCAGGCGTGTGGGGCGTGGTGCCGGACTCCCTGCCGGGCAAGGGCCGCTCGGCCTACGAGCTGCTCGATGCGCTCGGCACCGAGGCGGGGCCCAAGGCGATGCTGGTCTTCGGCTCCAACATCGTGGTCTCCGCACCCAATGCGCGCCAGGTCTCTCAGCGGCTGGACGCGCTCGACCTGCTGGTGGTGGCCGACATCGTGATGTCGGAGACGGCGGCGCGCGCCCACGTCGTGCTGCCGATCACCCAGTGGTCGGAGGAGGACGGCACGATGACCAACCTGGAGGGCAGGGTGATCCGGCGCAAGCGGGCGCTGACGCCGCCGCGCGGGGTGCGCAGCGACCTCGACATCATCGCCGGGCTGGCCTCCAGGCTCGGTGCCACCGCTGACTTCCCGACCGACCCCGCGACGGTGTTCGAGGAGCTGCGCCGGGCCTCGGCAGGCGGCAAGGCCGACTATGCCGGGATCACCTGGGAGCGGATCGAGGAGGAGGGCGGCGTCTTCTGGCCGTGCCCCGACCTCACCCACCCGGGTACCCCGCGGATGTTCGCCGAGGAGTTCGCCCACCCCGACGGGCGGGCCCGCTTCCACGCGGTCGAGCACCGCGGCGCCGCCGAGGTGCCGGACGCCGACTACCCGGTCTACCTGACCACCGGACGGGTGCTCGCGCAGTACCAGTCCGGGGCGCAGACCAGGAGGGTGCGCGAGCTGCCGGACCAGGGGCCGTTCGTGGAGCTGCACCCGATGCTGGCCGGCCGGATCGGCGTCGCCGAGGGCGAGCCGGTGCGGCTGTCGACGCGTCGCGGGAGCCTGCGGGTGCCGGTGCGGGTGGTGCCCACGATCCGGCCCGACACGGTCTTCGTGCCGTTCCACTGGGTCGGTGCCAACCTGCTCACCAACGATGCGCTCGACCCGACGTCGCGGATGCCGGAGTTCAAGGTCTGCGCGGTGGCGGTGAGCGCGCCATGAGCCTCGAACGGCTGGTGATCGTCGGCAACGGGATGGCGGCGACACGGCTGGTCGAGGAGCTGGTCGCGGCGCGCTACCCGGGAGCGATCACCGTGCTCGGCGACGAGCCGGGACCGGCCTACAACCGGATCCTGCTCTCGGCGGTGCTGGAGGGCACCCACTCGCTGGATGCGCTGGTGCTGCGGGCGCCGGAGTGGTTCGCCGCACACGGCGTGGACCTGCGCCTGGGGGCGCGGGTGCTGGAGATCGACCGCGAGGCCGGTGAGGCGATGCTGGTCGACGGGACCCGGATCGGCTTCGACCGGCTGGTGCTGGCGACCGGCTCGATCCCGACCCTGCCGCCGATCCGCGGGCTGGTCCAGATGGACGGCCAGCTGAGCGCGAAGGTGCACGCGTTCCGGTCGCTGGCGGACTGCCTGCGGCTGATGGGCGCAGTGCCCTCGGCGGAGCGAGCGGTCGTGGTCGGCGGCGGTCTGCTGGGGTTGCAGGTGGCGCGTGCGCTCACCGTGCGCGGGCTGCTCACCGAGGTGGTCGAGGGCAGCGAGCATCTGCTGTCGCGCCAGGTCGACGAGCAGGGCGGTTCGGTGCTGCGGCGCAGCCTGCGCAAGCTCGGCACCGAGGTCTACACCGGAGTGCGCGCGGTCCGGCTCACCGAGGACGGGCTGAAGCTCGACAACGGGCACGTCCTGGAGACCGACCTGGTGGTGCTGACGGCGGGCGGCAGGCCCTCGACCGCACTGGCCCGTGCCGCCGGACTCTTCGTGCGGCGCGGGGTGGTCGTCGACCATCAGCTCGCCTCGATCACCGACCCGCGAATCCATGCGCTCGGCGACTGCGCGGAGTTCGGGTCGCG
>NZ_BAAALG010000010.1:144814-145715 GCF_039528155.1 Nocardioides dubius
CAGGTGCTCACCGCGCCGCAGAGTCCTGGGGCGGTCTACTCGGGCTCGCGCAACGTGGCGCGGCTGCGTGCGACCGGGCTGGACGTGGCGGTGCTCGGTGACCCGGAGCAGGCCGAGGGCGAGGTGGTCGAGGTGACCAACCCGATCGTCGGCTCGCACCGCAAGCTGGTGGTGCGCGGCGGCGTGGTGGTGGCGGGGACGCTGATCGGGGACCTGTCCCGAGTCGGCCTGATCACCCAGCTCTACGAGCGTGGCACGGTGCTCGGGCCGGCGGAGCCGGGCGAGTTGCTGTTGGCCGAGCGGCCGGCGGGGGAGTCGGGGCCGCTGCTGCCCGACGACGCCGAGGTCTGCGCCTGCGCCGGCGTCAGCGCCGGGCGCCTGCGGGCCTGCTCGTCGGTGGAGGAGGCCCGCGAGACCACGCGCGCGACGACCGGGTGCGGCGGCTGCACGTCGGTGGTGAAGCAGTTGGTCGGCTGCGCGACGGCGGGTGCCGCAGCGGGCAGCGCGGGCTGACCGGGACATGCCGCTTCCTCCGGTGGCCGGGAGGCTGCCGGAGGTGGCGGGCTGCTCTGTCGCTTACTCGAGTTGGATGGTGCCGAGTGCGGTGACGAGCCAGGCGTGGCCGTGCTTGTTGTGCCAGGTGTAGGTGCCGTCTTTGTTGCGGACGTAGCGCCAGCCGGCGAAGGTCTTGGCGAGGTGATGACGGCGGCAGAGCGGCGCCAGGTTCTCGGGGTTGGTTTGGCCCGGTGGGCCCGTCTCTTCGTACGGGTTGATGTGGTCGAGGTCTGCGTCGGCTGAGGAGCGGGTGCAGTGCGGGAAGACGCAATGTTGATCCCTGAGCTTGACTTGCTCGGCCATCCACGTTGGTGGGTCGTGGCGGTCGACGCTGCCGGTGCGGTTG
>NZ_BAAALG010000011.1:0-43308 GCF_039528155.1 Nocardioides dubius
GTCGCCGAGGCGACCTCGCCGGCTGCCGCGCCGCCGACGCCGTCGGCGACCAGCACCAGGTAGGGACCGACGAATCCGGCGTCCTCGTTGTGGTCGCGCACGAGTCCGACGTCGGTGATCCCGGCTCCGGTGAATCGCAGCATTCTGCAAACGTACCGTTCGCGAGCCCGCCGAGCACTACCCTGACCGCCATGACTGACCCCGGGTCGAGCCCCGACTCCCTGCAGGTGCGCCGCCGTCGCTGGACGCGCTGGCTGTGGATCCCGGTCCTGCTCGTCGCCCTCGCCGCAGCCGCCTGGTGGCGCACGCACCCGAGCGACCTGCCCACCAGCGACCGCGCGGTCACCGGCGAGATCAAGGTCGGCCAGACCCTCTATCTGGGCGTCCCCGCGGCCGCGGACCCGTCGCGCACGATCAGCATCGACGACGTCGACCTGAAGGTGACCAGCTCCCCCAGCCAGGACGTCGAGGTCTCCCTGTGGGTATGCTCCGGCGGGTCGATCGGCCAGACCACCACCCCGGAGCGCTTCTGCGAGGGGTGGCACCGGGCACCGGGCCGCGACGTCGAGCTCGGCGGCGGCGACGCCCTGGTCCTCGGCGTCCGCGGCACCCAGGCAGGCACCGTCACCGTCGAGCGGATCACGGTGGAGTTCGGCGACGGACTGCAGCGCGGCAGCAGCCGGATCGGCGCCCCGATCACGGTCCAGATCCTCGGCTGAGCCCGTCCTCGGCTGTCAGGTTTCCCCACCCCCGGCCTACCATCGCCTAGGAGGTGGCATGGATTCTCGGGTTGCAGGACGCTACACGCTGGTGCGGGAGATCGGCCGCGGCGGCATGGGTGCGGTCTGGCTCGCGCGCGACGAGATGCTGGGCCGCGACGTCGCGATCAAGCGGGTCGCCGTGCAGGCGGACGGCGACGCCGTCGCCCGGGTGACCCGCGAGGCGCGCCTCGCGGCGATGCTCAACCACCCGCATGTGGTCACCGTCTTCGACCTGGTCGCCGAGAGCGAGCAGCGATGGCTGGTGATGGAGTACGTCGAGTCGCGCAACCTGTCCGCACTGATCCGCGAGCAGGGTCCGCTGACGCCGGACACCGCCGCACCGCTGCTCTCCCAGGCTGCCTCCGCGCTCGCGGCGGCCCACCAGGCCGGCGTGGTGCACCGCGACGTGAAGCCGGGCAACATGCTGGTGACGCCGACTGGGCTGCTCAAGCTCGGCGACTTCGGGATCGCTCGGACCGGCACCGACGTCGGCCTCACCCAGACCGGGATGGTCACCGGCTCCCCCGGCTATCTGGCCCCCGAGGTGGCCGCGGGCCAGTCCGCGACCCTGTCCAGCGACGTCTGGTCGTTCGGAGCGTCGGTGTTCCACGCCGTCACCGGACATCCGCCCTACGACACCTCCGAGAACCTGATGGGTGCGCTCTACCGCCTGGTGCACGAGGAGCCTCCGCGCACCGAGGCGGCGGGCTGGCTCGCGCCGCTGTTGCTGGCCACCATGGA
The DNA here is from genome assembly GCF_039528155.1 of Nocardioides dubius. Lineage (NCBI taxonomy): Bacteria > Bacillati > Actinomycetota > Actinomycetes > Propionibacteriales > Nocardioidaceae > Nocardioides > Nocardioides dubius. The sequence continues at coordinate 1,503 of NZ_BAAALG010000011.1, forward strand.
GCGCGACCCCGCGCGCCGGTGGTCGGCCGACCAGGTGGCGGCCTGGCTCCACGACCCGCAGGCCCGGGAGCGCCTCAACCGTCGGCTCCCGGCGGCGCCGGCACGGCCCACCGCCGCGCCGGTCGCACCGAGCGCGCCGGTCATCGCCACCGAGCCCACCGACGTGCTCCCGACCGCGCCCACCCGCCGTCGCCGCTCCCCGGTGCTGCTCGCGGTCGGGGTGGCGGCCCTGATCGCCCTGATCGCCGCCGGCTGGGTGCTCGGCACCCAGACCAGCGACGACGACGCCGGCTCGACAGACGACGCGCCACCCACCAGCCAGACCTCGACCGAGCCGACCACCAGCGCCGGCCCGGATGCCGAGGGAATGCGGCAGTTCGTGGCCAGCTACCTCGACCAGGTGACGGCCGACCCCGCCACCGCCTACCAGCAGATGCTGACCCCTGCCTTCCAGGAGAAGAGCGGCAATTGGGGCCGTTATCAGGGCTGGTGGAACCAGGTGGAGGGCGCCGAGCTGATCTCCGTGGACGCCGATCCGCTGGAGATGACGGTCCAGTACCGGGTCCGCTACTCGATGACCAACGGCAAGACCCGCACCGAGGACATCAGCCTCGACCTCGCCTACGACAACGGCATCTACCGGATCGCAGGCGAGGGCTGAGCAGCCGCGCGGCGCCGGGCTCTGTATCCTGTGGCGTCGCGGGCCAGTAGCTCAGTCGGTTAGAGCAAACGACTCATAATCGTTCGGTCGTGGGTTCAAGCCCCACCTGGCCTACTCACGCCTCGGCGCGCCCCGGCTGCTGGTGGAACCAGGGCCGGTTCAGGCCGAACCGGCGTCCGCTGATCTCGCTCGGAACGAGCTCCACCACGTTGTACTTGGCCAGGCCCACCCAGGAGCGCAGCGGGACGCTGTCGGCGCGATGCGCCTCGTCCTCCTCCAGCAGCCGGGCACTGCCGCGCACGATGACGCTGCGCACCTCGGCCTCGGAGAACTCGTCGATCTCGAAGGCGACGTCGGCGTTCATCACGATTCCGAGAAGCTTGGAGCCGGGAGCCGTGCGGAACAGCAGGCTCTCGCCGTCGACGGCGTAGTTCAGCGGGGTGATGTGCACCTCCTCGCCGAGATGGAAGGCGAGGCGGCCGAACTCCTGCTCGCGCAGGAACTGCCAGCACTCCTCGGACGTCAGGACGGACTCGGTGCCGGCAAGGTCCGGCTGCTCTCCAGTGCTCCCCATGACCCCACGGTAGCGGCCCTACTCGCCCCAGCCCATCGGGAAGACCTCGAAGGCGGCCGCGAACTTCACCCCGAGCCGCGCCCCCGATGCCCGGGCGCCACCCTCCAGGAACTCCTCGGCGTCCCAGTCGGCCCAGCCGAGCCCGTCGATGTAGGCGCGGTGCGCCTCCAGCGAGGCCACCCCGGCTGCGAAGGTGTCGGTGGTGTCGACGGCGTGCTCGGACTCCGGCGAGCCGAACGCCCACACCTCGCGAACGCCGCCCCACGGCTCGAGCTCCGCGCTGAGCTGCTCGGGGAAGATCCACCGGTTCCCGGCGTCGCGGACGGCGTCGACCACGGCGCGGCCGACGGCGATGTGGTCGGCCTGGTTGAGGTTGCGCCCACCCCAGGTCTCGCGGAAGTTGCCGGTGATCACGATCTCCGGCCGGTGCCGGCGGACCACCTCGGCGAGCACCCGGCGCAGCTCCACGCCGTACTCCAGGACGCCGTCGGCAAGCCCGAGGAAGTCGATCTCGCTGACGCCGACCACGCGGCAGGACTCGCGCTGCTCGGCCTCGCGCACCTCGCGGCACTCCGGCGGCGTCATCCCATCGATGCCCGCCTCGCCGCTGGTCACCAGGCAGTAGGCGACCTCCTTGCCCTGCCCCGTCCAGCGGGCCACCGCGGCGGCAGCGCCGAACTCCATGTCATCGGGGTGCGCCACGATGCACAACGCCCGCTGCCAGGTCTCGTCCAACGGCTGAAGAGGCTCCACGTCGCTCATGCCCCGAGCATGCCAGCAGGGACCTGATCACGACAGCCCCGATCACGACAGCCCCGGGTGCGGTGTCCGCCGAAGGTTTCGGTACGCCCCATGTAGTACCGAACTAGGGACGGCGGACACCGCGCGCCGGAGGATGGAGGGAGGGAGGTTCTCCGGCGCGTTTCCCTGCCCAGACAACGACCCCACCTATCCGGCGTTACGCCCGCGTCGGAGAAATCCTGTGCGGATCCTGTGAGCGCCCTCCCGCCCGCTGCGGCACCTGGCCGGGGTGGGACGATGAGGGCGTGAGTGGTGCATGTGGCAACGACGTGGTCGACCCGCTGGCGTTCGAGCTGGCCGCCTGGTTGGAGGGCCTCGGCCTCTCCGCCCATCTCGCTGACGCCGGGTTGCCCAGCTACCAGCGCGATGCCGACGGCACCCCGCGCTGGCGCGACCCCGCCACCGGCCGGCAGATGAGCACCGACCAGCTGCGCGCCCTCGATGCGATGCTGCGCGGACAGGGCGACGAGCCCGAGCACGGCGTTCCGCTCGGGCTGGTGCAGGTCGCCCGCCAGGCCCGGGTCCGCGCCGAGCTGACGGCGACGCCGTCGCACAGCTACGAGACCCTCGCCCAGGCCCGCGGCGAGTCGGTGAACGCGGCACGCTTCTTCGTGCACAAGGGAGCTGACAACCACCAGGTGCTGCTGGTGCGCGCGGATGAGCTGCTGCTGATCCCGGCCTTCCAGTTCGACGACGCAGGGTCCCCGCGTGCTGACCTGGCCGAGGTGCTCCCTCCCCTGCTCGCCGCCGGGATGGACCCCTGGCTGGTGTGGGGCTGGCTCACCCAGCCGGCGGCGCTGCTCGGTGGCGCCATCCCCGAGCAGGCGGCCGCCGATCCCGCCGAGGCCCCGATCGTGCAGCACGCGGCACGCCGCCTGGCGCAGACCGTCGCCCGGGACTGAGCAGCCTCAACGCACCGTCGCGGTCGTGAGCAGGTACTCCCACTCCATCGCGGCGTCGTCCGGCCGGAAGTACTCGCCGGCAAGGTCGAGCAGAGCCTGATCGAGGTCGCCCACGGCCGTCGGGTCGTCACTGATCCGCGTGTACACCGCGATGGTGGGCCCGTAGTGGGACTTGAAGAAGTCCAGGAACTGCAACGCCGTTGCGAACCTCTCCACCACGAGCACCCGATGCTCCGCGCTGAGGCCTTCGACCCGCTCGCCCAGGAGCCCGGCGACGTGCTCCGGATCGCCCCACAGCGGTCCCGGGCTCGCCCCTGGAGGCGGCGGCGGAGCATAGGGCTTCATCACCGCGAACATCCGGCCGATGAAGCCGGCCGGGGTCCAGTTGGTGAGGGCGATCCTCCCGCCCGGGCGCACTACCCGGGTCAGCTCGGCGGCGCTGCGCTCATGGAACGGCGCGAACATGATCCCGACGCTCGACAGGGCGACGTCGAAGCTGTCGTCGGCGTAGGGCAGGCGCTCCGCATCGGCTTGCTCCCAGCTCAGCTCGACGCCTGCCGCCTGGGCGTCGCGGCGCCCGACCTCGAACAGCTCCGGGGTCAGGTCGGTCGCCGTCACCACTCCCCCGGCCGCAGCCGCGGGGATCGCCGAGTTGCCGGATCCTGCGGCGATGTCGATGACGCGCTCGCCTTGCCGGATCTCGGCGGCGGCGACGGTGGCCCGGCCCAGCTCGGCGATCACCTCCCGCGCCACCGCCGGATAGTCCCCCAGCGCCCAGAGTCTGCGATGCGCGCTCTTGATCTGCTGGTCCTGCTCCGTGCTCACACTCATGACGTCCTCCTGTGCCGTTCACCGGCGCTCGGTGCGCCGTCCCCTTCATGCTGATCCGGATCGAGGGCAGGGGCATCCGTGCAGAGCACGGAGATCGCCCACAAACCCGGCGATGCCGCGACCCGCGGCTGCTGCCTACGATGACCGGATGCAGGGGCGTCCCGACCTGACCAGGCGCGAGCAGGCCACCTTGGCCGCCGTCGCCCGGCGGTTGAGCAATGTCGAGATCGCCGAGGAGTTCGGAGTCTCGGTGCGCACCGTGGAGTCGCACATCGCGGCGCTGCGCCGCAAGCTCCACGCCGGATCGCGCCGCGAGCTGATCGACGGTGCCCAGGGCCTGTTGGGACGCCCGGTTCCCGGCGCCCGCGACTCCTTCGTCGGCCGCGAGGAGGAGCTGAGCACCGCCAGCGCCTACCTGCAGACGCATCGCTGGGTGACGATCACCGGCCCCGCCGGCGTCGGGAAGACGCGACTGGCTCTGGAGATCGCGCGCCACACGCCGAGTGTGGTGGTCGAGGCGGAGTTCACCGAGACCGGCTCGTTCCTGCAGGCGTTGGCCTCCGCCCTCGACATCGAGGCCGGGCAGCCATCGGCGTTGTTGGCCGCGTGCTCCTTGGCGTTGGCCAACGCCCACCTGCTGCTGGTGGTCGACAACGCGGACCGGGTCGTGGATGAGGCGGCGGAGACGCTGCGCCGCCTCCTTGCCAGGGTCCCTTCGTTGCAGGTGCTGGTCACCTCGCGGGTCCCCCTGCACGCATCCGGAGAAGTCGTCGTCGAGCTCTCGCCGCTGGCCCTCACCCTGGAGGGCCCGGCGGTCCGGCTCTTCCGCGACCGTGCGAGCGCGGCCGCGCGCTCGACCGATCTCGACGACGTCGCCCTGCTCGCGCGGATCTGCGAGCGCCTGGAGGGCATGCCGTTGGCGATCGAGCTCGCCGCCGCACGCACCCGTCATCTCGGCGTCGCCGAGCTGGATCGCCTGCTGCAGAAGGGCTTCGGCACCCTCAGCGGCGCACGCTGGTCACCGCGCCGTCACGCCGCCTTGGACTCCGCGTTCGCCTGGTCCTGGGAGGTGCTCGACGAGGGGCTGCAGGACGTTCTGCGTCACCTGGCGGCGTTGCCCCGCACCTTCGACCTCGATCTGGCGGCCGCCGCCGTCGGGCACCGGGTGGACGCCGAGGTGGCCGAGCTCAGCGACCACTCGATGATCGTCCGCCTCGGCGACGCCTGGCCGGCGTCCCGCTTCCGGCTGCTGGCTCCGCTGCGCGAGTTCGTCCTCGGGCAGACCGGGCCCGAGATCCAGGATGCGGTCCTCGAACGGCATGCCCGGCACTACCGGCAGATCGCGGTGGCTCTCGCTCCGGTGGCGCGCACCGACGACACGCCGAGCAGTCAGGCGCTGGCCCATCTGCTCTGCCCGGAGGTGGCTGCTGCCTTGCGCTGGGCGACGCGAAACGGGGACCCGAGCGCCCCCGACTTCGCAGCGGCGGTCGGCGTCGGAGTCGCGCAGTACGGGCCCGATCCCGAGATGGTGCAGGCGCTGTGCGAGGCGGCAACCGACGCGCGGCTGACGGCGGCCGCCTCACCGCGGGTGCTGTTGGCGATGGGCCACGCGCTGTCGATCACCCATCTCGACCTGGTCGCGGCCCTGACGGCGCTGGCCTCCGCGCAGGCCCAGCGGGACGGCGATCCGCAGGCAGCACTGGCCGCAGCGCAGCTGACCGGGATCCAACTGACCTACCGCGACCGGCCACAGGAGGCGGCGCACCACCTCAAGATCGCGCAACGGCACGCCCGCGCACTCGACGATCGGTGGGAGCTCGCCGTCGCCACCCAGTTCCGCGCGAGGGCGGCCAGGCGCGCCGGCCGGCCCTGGGGTGAGACCTTCGCACTGTTGGAGGAGGCCCGTCGCGCGTTCGCCGAGGCCGGCGACGGGATGCACGTGAACGACACCCGCTACATGATGGCCCTGGTCGCTGCCGAGGCCGGCCGGACCGAGACCGCGACCCGGTGGGCCGCGCAGTGCCTGCGCTACGCACAGGAACGTGAGAACGAGCTGGAGCTCGCCCACGCCCGGCTGGTGCGATGGATGGCTGCCCCGGACGCCGATCGCGCAGAGCTCGACGCGGCGATCCGGGGCTTCCGGGGCAGCGGCGACCTGCGCTGCCTGTCGCGCGCCCTGGTGCTGAGGGCAGCACGCGAGGCACCCGCCCCAGCCGAGCAGACACTGCGTGAGGCGCGGTCCGCGGGAGCCGAGAGCGGTGACGACCGATCCCTGCGGATCGCCGGCACCGCTCTGGTCCGCCTCCTCTTCGAGGCCGGGCGCAGCGACGCGGCAGAGGTCGAGCTGGGCGCCCTGACCAGCGCGTTGCGCAGCCCGCTTCCTGAGGCTCTCCTGCCGGACGGGCTCCGCGAGGTGTTGCCTCCAGCGTGGGGAGCGGCTCAGTAGCGGGCGTCGCCGCGCAGGCTCTCGGGTCGGACGTCGGGCAGATCCCAATCGTTGTTCTTCTTGTCCGCGCGCATCAGGTCGAGGACTCCGTTGCCGCTGAAGGCCGCCTCGTCCAGGTCGCCCGGATCGGGCACGCTGCCCGGGGCCGAGCCGGACTGCAGGCTGTTCAGCGCGGTGTCGTAGGCGCGGAGGTAGTCGTTGGTGAGGGTGCTGGTGAGGTCGGTGTAGATCGACTCTGCGAACTGCACCGGGGTGTGCTCGCGCTTCTTCGGCAACAGCTCCTTGCCGGAGACGTCCTCGATCGCGGTGATCAACCCCTTGACGTCGCTGCCGATCTCGGTGGCCTTGTCGATCTTGTCGGTCACCTCGCCGACGGCCGGGATGTGCGAGGCCAGCTTCAGCGTGGCCTCGGCGATCTTGCCCACGTCGCCCACCCAGACCGGGGTCTTCGGCGGGTCGTCGGGCTGCCGGCCCCAGGAGACCCACTGGTCCAGCTGTGCGTCGAGCGCGTCGCGCAGGTCCTCCAGGAAGAACTGGGCGCCGAACTGGGTGCCGCTGATCACCTTGGCCGCCGAGGCGAAGCCGATGTTGATCATGTCGGTGTAGAGGCCCGAGCGGGCCAGGGACTCGTTGTAGTTCAGGTAGAACTCGTTGAAGCTGGCCGCGGCGTCACCGGTCCAGCGGGCGTTGAGGTTGCCGAGGTTCGCCCAGTCGTCGTTGGGCGCATCGACCAGCGGAGTGGCGACGTCACGCTGCAGGCTGAGGATCGCATCGACCATGGTCGGCACGTCGGGAGCCAGGAACTGCTCGCAGATGCTGCGCGCATAGTCGGCGACCCCGGTGGCCCAGGCGACGCCGTCCTCGAAGGCCATGTCGGTGTGCTTCTGCACCATCCGCATGTACTCGTACTGGTCGAACTTGGTGCCCGGTGGGATGTACATGTCGCACCACCAGGGGTACGGCTGGACGGCGAATCGCCCGTCAGGACAAGGGAATCTGTAGTCCGGCTCGGTGCGCAGCACCATCAGCATGCCGCCCTCGACCGGGTGCTCGACGGCGTAGATCTGCAGCTCGCGCAGGTACTTCCACGCGTTCTCGTTGCCACGCAGGTAGCCCAGGCGCTCCTCGATGTCCTTGAGCAGGCGGTGGAAGTTCTCCCGGCTGAACGCCATCAGTAGTCACCCCGATGCTTCTCGATGTTGTGGCCCCACGCGCTGTTGTACTCGTTGGTCTCCCGCTGCTCGGCGTCCTCGGCCAGCGAGTCGGGATCAGGCGTGGACGGCGTGGTCACGGTGACGTCGCCCGGGTGCTCGGTGGTGGAGCCCGGGGCCTCCGGGTCCGTGATCTCGGGTGGGACGTCGGAGGGGCCGGGCTGCTGCTTGTCCCGCAGCCCGTCGTCCATCGCCGCGAAGTCGGCACGGGCGTCGTCGTCGACCTTCACGTAGTCGTCGGCGGTCCGCACCACCGCGAGCGCACAGTTGTTGAGCGAGTCGACGCCGCCACGCAGCACGTCGTAGAGGTCGCCGCCCACCCGCAGCATGGTGCGCAGGAAGCGTGGGTCGCCGGCCAGTGCCGCCTGCTGGTCCAAGGTCTGCAAGGCGTCGTAGAACGTGCTGCTGATCCCGGAGAGCCGGTCGGCGGCATGGGGGATGTCGGTCTTGCCCGCGCGGTACATCCGCTCGATGTCGGTCTCGAAGCCCATCGCTCCACCTCTGCCACTCGAGCGTCCCGATGACGCTCGCTGTCGAGCCTCTTCTGCCCGCGAGGCGCGCCGCCAAACCCGACGTGTGAGCCAGCGTGCGACCGACGGGGAGGTCAGACCCGCGCGACGGCGTACCAGGCGAACGCGGAGAGCTCGAACGGCCCGACCGGCAGCTGGGCGCGCAAGTAGCGCTCGACCTGCACCTGCTCGGCGACACTGAGCTGCACCAGCGCGTCACCGATCGGCCCCGGGGCCCGGCTGATCGGCTCCCACAGATCGGAGAAGTCGGCATAGTCCACCCGGACCTCGAGCTCCCCTGCATCCTCGACGCTCAGACCCGCCGCGGTCATCAGGCTCGGGATGTCGTCGCGGGCGGTGCCCACCATGGGTGGGTGCGGGTCGAGGTCCGGACGCACCGAGGCGATGCCCTGTTGGGCGAGCGCGAGCATCCGGTGCCGCGGCACGTCCCAGAAGCAGGCCCCCACCCGGCCACCGGGCTCGGTGACCCGGGCCATCTCGGCAACGCCGCGGGCCGGGTCCTGCATGAAGCCGATCACCAGACAGGACAGCGTGACCTGGAACGCGTCGTCGGGCCAGGGCAGATGCTCCGCCGTCCCCTCACGCACGTCGGCTGCCGGGACGGCGGCACGGCAGGCCGCCACGAAGGGCGGGCTGGGGTCGATCCCGGCCACCCGGCCGGTAACGCCCACGCGGTCGGCGATCACCTCGGTCAGGCCACCCGGTCCGCACCCGACGTCGAGCACCCGCATGCCGGCACCGACCTCGGCAGCGTCGACCAGCTGGGGAGCCAATCGCTCGGTGTAGCGCCCCATGAACCTGTCATAGCGATCACGCGAGACCTCGAACGTCACCTCCTCATCGTGAGCCCCGGCAACTGACGGCGCGCCCCCAGAAACGCAGAAAACAAGGCGAAAGTCCCTAGACCAGGAGCTGCACCTCGTCGAGCAGTCGGCTCCCGACGACCACGAAGAGCACGGCGAGCGCGGCCCGGCCCGCCCACGCCAGGACCGACGCCGCCGGGATCCTGCCGCCGTTGCGGCGTCTGACGGCCTCGCTCGCGAGCCACCCCGCTGCGAGCGGAGCCAACAGCGGCGCCAACGGCCCGAAGGCCAGCAGCGGCAGCGCGGCGAGCCAGAGCGGGCCTCGCCAGAACGCGGAGCCCGGGGCCAGCCAGCGCTCGGCCAGGAGCGTGAGCAGCGCGGTGTAGACGCCCGGGATCAGCAGGAAGAGCGCGATCGCGAGCCAGACCGGTTCGAGCAGGGTGAAGTCGACGCCGTCCACGTGCACCAGCTGCTCGCCGACCACCACCGCCGGGCCGAGGGAGATCGCGAGCACCTGGAACCAGCGCGGCCCGATCAGCAGGGGCCGCAGGACGAGGTAGATCGCAGCGCCCAGTACCCCCAGCGCTCCGGCGACCAGCAGCAGGTTCAGGCTGCCGGCGAGCGTGAAGCGACCCATCACGAAGCCGTCGTCGCTGACCACGCCACTCGCGTCCGGGTTCAGCCGGGCGAGCAGCAGCATCGCCAACCGGCCGCCGACGCCACCGACCAGCACCCCGAGCAAGGCTCCGGCAGCGGTGACCGCAGCCAACCGCCTGATCGCCGCTGCCGCCGCCTGCGGCCAGCTCAGCACGCCGACGTCCGCCAACACCGCCATCGCCCACCACCAGAGTCAGGCCCAGCTGGCCCCGATGCCGTCGAGCTTGGTCGTTGGGGGAATTGTGATCCCCTGGGGGCGATTTGGCCACCGTCCGGGTGCCCGATCCGCCGGGGCGGTTCAGCTGCGTCGGCGGGGCTTCGGGGTAGCCGGGGCACCCGGGCCCGTCGGGGCGGCGACGGAGTTGGGGGCGTGGTTGCGGGTGGCCTCGGCGGCAAGGTTGATGCGGTCGCGGACGGTGTCGAGGACGTGCACGGAGACACCGGGGTGGTGGTCGAGGTTGGTGCTTGCCAACGCCACGTTGAGGTCTCGAGCGAGGTCAGCAACGAGGCGGCGTGCTCGGCGGACGGTCCAGCCGTCCCACGACGCGATCTCGGCGATGACGTGCTCGACGGTGGTGTCGTCAGCCCGATAGACGCCGTTGTAGTCGAGCGCGAACTCACGGCTGCCCGAATGATGCAGACGCATGGACACGTCATAGGCCGGAGCGATGTCGACAACGTCGTCGACCGTGCGCGTCAGGGAGAGGTTCTTGGCGTGCATGTCGGTGTTCCCGACGATCCACGAGAACGCTGCAAGGCGAGCCAGTCCGATCGTGGATGCACCTGCGTCACCCAGGACAGCGGCGATCAGGGCGAGGGTAGGGCGTGTGCGACCCCACTGGAACTTCGCATTCACGTCCTGGGCGGGTACGCCGAGGGCTTGGGCGAAGTCTTCCTGGTGCAACCGCTCGATGCGTCCGCCGACGTCGCGGCGGTCGTAGCGACTCACCGCGATCGCTCGTACGTCGCCGAAGTCAAGAATCTCAGCGTGGACGCTCGAAAGACCCACGGCGCGCGCCAACTCCAGACACAGGACCTCTGTGTCGATCACGTCGTCGCCATCTCGCGCGAGGCCGGCCCGCTTGAGAATCCACGTCGACGGGGCGCCCCCCTTGGGCAGTAGCCACGAGCCGTCCGCTGCCCGGTGCAGCGCAATCTTGGGGACCATCCCGGGCAGGGCCGACGAGCCTGGGGCGATGCCGGTGTTGTCAGCGCGAGAGTGTTCGTCCGCGTGACGAATCCGCATCGCGACCTCGTCAATTGTGATCGGCTCGTAGCTGCCCGCCGCGGTTGGGTCGCCCGCCTCGTCAACAACGATGACTGCGGCCCCCGGAGTGTCTGCCCCGTAGCGCTCGAGGAGCCCGTAGGTGTCGTCCGGGTCGCTGACACCAGCCGCGATCGCGTAGTTCTTCCGCGCATTGCCCTCGGGCAGCAGTCCATCCAGGTAGACCTTCGCCACGACCGGGGAGACGGAGTCCCCCACTCGCATCAGGGTCGACAGTACGCGCAGCCCCTTGAAAGCCTCCACGCCCCGATCGGTCCACGTGAACTTGATCGGCGCATTGGTACGCCGAAGATCGCGCTCGATGCGGGCCAGTGGAACTCCATGCAGCCACAGGATGAGCGCGCTCATCGGCCGTCCACAATCTCGAGGTGAACGTCGAGTTCGCGCAGCACTTGAAAGATGCGACGCACGGCGACGGTGTTGAGCCCCTGTTCCAGGTCGCGCAGGTAGCGCTCATCGATGCCGGTCGCGTCTGCCAGCTGACGCTGCGTGAGTCCGTGTTCGAAGCGCAGGTCCGTGATGCGTTCACCGAGGATCTTCGCCGAACGCACGTGCCGCGGTGGTTGCGGCGATCGCGGTTCCATCAGGTAGCCCCTATCGGTTGAATTCCACCGGCTGTACCTACCGGTGCATATTAACCGGTCCGACCTATCGGCGTAAATCACCCGGTAGTCCTGTGTTCGTTCCACGCATCTGATCGGGTGTTCGATCAGTTCCTAACACCGAACGGTCGCGCACGGAGTCGAGCATCGGAGCTCGGGCTTGGTTCCGTTACGCGTTCACCGGATGGGCATCGATGAACTGATCGAGGTGACCTCGGCCCTCGATCATTCGATGCTCCGAGGCGCTTGACGCGTGAGGCGCTATGAAAGGCACCTCACTACTTCACTTCCCACTCAGCGACGGTGTCGTATCCCCCACCGTAGGAAACGTACGAGATCACCGTCCGCTTCGGCGCTGACATGAGGATCGACCCGCTGACGCAGCGCCCTGGGCGCGCGACTGCTTCTGACGGGAATTCGGGAGCGGTGGGCCACCCATTCCAGGACATGTTCGCGACCGTGTACTCGCCACCGTTCGCGTCGTAGGCGTAGAAGTCATAAGAGCTCACGTCGAGCGTGTCAGGGCTGTCCTGCGCCAGGCACACCTTCGCCTTCAGCAGCGCACCTTGAGCTGCTTCCTCGTCACTCAGGAACGACGGAATTGGAGCCTGGGCCGGTTGGGCGACGGACTCAACGTTGATGGTCACGGGCCCATAGACGAAGTCCTGTCCGACCTTCAGCTGCGCAACTTCACCAATGGAGGATTCCTCTGAGCTGTCCTCCTCGCTCAATTCTTCCGCTGCGGGCTCAGAGGGCTCGGCGGGCGCCGTCCCAGAGGCTACTGGGCTGGCAGGCTTAGCGGTGGGCTCCTCATCGGAGCCGCACGCGGTCAGGGACGCGGCAACAGCGAGAGCAACAACTGCGGGGGTGATACGCATGCCGAGAAACCTATCCGCCTCAGGGACAACGCCCAGCCGGGGGCCGCTGGGCGGAACGGTGTCAGCCAAACATCGTCCGTAGCGTCGCAGATGATGTTCTCAGGGAACCTGCATTCTCCCTGTCGAACGACATTCCGAATCACCGCTCTTCGCCAACAACCCGGAGTATCCCCGTTGCTGATGCCGCATCGAGAGGTCTGCGCAGAGACCGATAGGGCACTCCTCTGCGCCTCCAAGGGCAGATAGCCGGACTGATGACTAACAGTCAGCGCCGATCGCCCCAGTCGAGCAGGGCGCACGACGGGATGCGGACCAGTTCACAGGCTCTGAGCGGGCTGCAGCTCGCAATGGGGCATTGCCTGCTGCGCCTCGTCCCGAACAGGAACCTCACCTCGGTCACGACAGCGTATTGACGAAGTGTGGCCGCAAGTACTCCCGTAGGGCGGGGTCGCACACGTAGACGTAGGTGCCGAGCATGCCGCGGGTGAGCAGGACCGCGTAGATGTTGCGCACGAAGACTGCAATGTCATCGTCGGTGTAGGTGATGCCTCGCTGACGGTTGCTCGTCATGCCACGCGGGTCCTTGTAGGCATTGCGGTCGAAGACGACCCGTCCGGCGGCGGGGTCGAAGTACAGGTCCGGGCCGATCACGACGCCGGCCACGTTCAGGTCGTAGCCCTGAATGGTGTGGATCGATCCCACCTGCTCAAGCGAGCCTGGCGAGTGCACCCAGTCGGTGGGGGCCTGATTCCACTGAAGGCGCTGCCCGTCCAGCTCGATGTCGATGGCGGACTTGTCGTTCTTGCTGGCCCATGACCAGCAGTAGCCGGCCAGCAAGCGGGCGAGGCCGTGCTCGGCGTCTCGTTCGCGGATGGCGTCGTGCATGGCCCCGAGGTCATCGAAGAACCGAAGGTCGTAGCCCGGGAACTGCTGCGGTTCGATCGGCTCGCCGGCGAGCACTTGTCGAATGTAGCCCACGTAGTCCTGGCCCGCGGCGACGCGCATCTGCGAACTCAGGCGGTACAGGCGGCGGTCGACACGTGCACCCTCCACGACCGCGTTGAGCGTTTCGGGTGCGACGTCGGCCGGACGCACCGCCTGTGCCCCGTCCACCAGGTAGAGCTGGTGAGTGCTGATCTTGTTGATCCAATCGAACTGCGTGTACTCGGCGTCGTCATGGCCGAACAAGTGCACATTGTTGTCGCGGAACATGCCGTTGAGCGGGCCGGCAGCCTGGGGGGCACGTTGGTTGAGTCGATGCGCCTCGTCGACGACGAGCAGGTCGAACGGGCCGTGCTTCCTGGCATAGGTCACCGCCTCGAAGGGACTGAGGACCACTTTGGGGTCGAGTCCGGGGGTCTTGCGAAACACCTGGCGCACCGAGGCGCGCAGAGACTGCTGCGGGATCACCAGACCCACCCGAAAGTCGGTGAGCAGTTCAGCATGGCCAGGCACGAAGAACTCGGCCAACGGGGAGTGCTCTTCATGGGCCAACGTGTTGTCCGAAGCCCGGATGTCGGCCAGCACCTTGAGCAAGTAGATCGCCACAACGGTCTTCCCGGTGCCTGGCTCGCCTTGAATGACCATCCGGGCGGGTCGCTCGGCCTCGATGTCGTCGAAGATCTGGTCGAGGATCGCCTCCACGATGGCGGATTGGTCGGCATTGAGCGCCTTGAACGGCGACAGCTTGAACAGGTCACTGTTCTGGATCTCGGCGATCGACTTGCTGAAGAGCCCCTCAGCGCGGAGCTGCTCGAAGATGTCCTCGAACGTCTCCCGGTAGCGCGCGCGATCGAAGTAGTCCGCATCGACGACGCCGGCGTTCCTGTTCAGCGGAGTGAAGCGCCCGTCCCCCGCGAACCACTTGATGAGCATCGATTCCAGATCGAGGCAGACCGACTTGTTGAAGTCCTCACCGATCACGATGCGCGCAGTGCCCAGGTGGCGGCGGCCGGCCGTCTCGAGGTGCTGCCCCAGGCGGTTCCCGACATTGAGCGATTCCCCGACGTAGATCTCCCGTGAATCCGCCAGGGTGTAGACGACGGGCCAGTCCACGTGCTTGGGGTCGACGCCGCGCTTGAGCACTGCAACCGTCGACGGCGTGAACGGCACCTTCTCGATGCGGAACGGGTCGCGGGTCTCAGAGCTGGTCATGCCGCACGCTCCGGCCGCGGGCCAACTCCACCGGGTACTTCTCGCCCGTCACCTGCAGCTTGTCGAGCACGATCTGCAGAGGATCGACCTCAAGCTTGGCAGCCAGCAAGAGGCAGTAGGTCAGCACGTCGGCCAACTCCCCCGTCACCTCGGCCACCGGGGCGTCATCGCTCCACTGGAAGAGCTCCATCAGTTCGCCTGCCTCGATGGCGATGCTCTTGGCCAGGGTGTGGGGTGTGTGGAACTGCTCCCACTCCCGCTCAGCCATGAAGGCGCTCAGCTGAGCGGTGACGTCGTCGGTGTTCACGATCCGCATCGTACTTTCGGGCCGATGTCTGCGGCACCGACTCCTGGGAACCGGAGTGATCAGCGAGGTCGCGCAGGGGCCGAAACCAGCCTGAACGATGCATAGACGATGCAACGGACAAACAGAACGGCCTGTGATCTGCGTTTCCGCAGGCCACAGGCCGTTCCTCATTGCTCCCCCGGTTGGACTCGAACCAACAACCCTCCGGTTAACAGCCGAATGCTCTGCCAGTTGAGCTACAGGGGATCGCTTGGCAGCGGGTTGAACCTTAGCAAGAACGGGGACCGAGGTGAAATCGAGGGTCCAGCCCGGTGAGTGCTCGCTCCCTGCGGCTCACGCGTCGTAGCACTGCAACTGCTGCTCAATGGTGGACACCTTGAGGTACAGGCGCGGCGGCGAGGCGGTGGGCAGGAAGCCGTGTCCCTCGTACCAGGGCACGAGGGCGGGATCGCCCGGATCCACCACCAGCAGCCGCGCGCCCACCAACCTGCTCGCTCCGGCCACCTGACGGAACGCTCCCACCAACAACTGAGTGCCCCACATGCCGACACGATCGCCGCGATAGTCGTGGTGCAGCGCCAGCTTCGTGAGCAGGTAGCCCGGGATCGGCGTCAACCCGCCGGCCCGGGCCCGGTTCGGCATCTCCTCGCGAGCGATCGCCGTTGCGCAGAGTGCGAAGTACCCGACCACCCGGGCCTCCCCCACGCCGCCGTCACGCACCAGGACGGTGACGGCCGACGTCCCGGCACGCACCGCGCTTGCGGCCGACTCGTGCAGCCAGCGGTCGTAGCGCGGGTCGCCGCAGGTGAACCCACCCACCTCATGTTCGGGCTTCAACGCCTCGAAGCGGTGCACCGGAGGTCAGGAGATCTTCGGCAGGCGCGCAAGCTTCGCAGCAAGCTCCGGGGCCTCGTCAGGGGTGCCCAACGAGTCGATCAGTGCGTCATAGACCTCCGGCGCCAGCCAGGTGATGTCGGCACGGGCGACCACACGCTCCGCCTCCGCGCGCGCCGCACGGGTCACGAACGCGGACTTGCTCATCCGGGAGAGCTCAGCGGCGCGCGCGATGAGCCCATCGGTCTCTGGGTCGAGTCGGGCCTCGAAGCGCTTCGTCAGGGCAGTCACGGCTATCGCCACCTCCACTCCCGACTGTACGGGACTTGTACGGACCACGGAAGACGCACGCGAGTCCCCCATCGGCCACGGCCGGGACGCTAGAGGTCGCCGACCTCGTCACGGGCCCGCGCGAGCGCGGCCTCGGCGGCGGCGAGCACGGCGGGGTCGGTGACGTCGACGCCCTCTTCGAACTCGTAGAGCCAGGTGACGGCCCGTTCCCCACCCGCCGCGCGGCGGGCGATCACGAAGACTCCCCGCGCCCCATGGATCGGCACGTGCCGCTGCACCAGGACGGTGCTGGCGATCCGCTCCCGCAGGAAGGCCAGGAACCGCGCCTCGTACTCCAGACCGAAGCGGTGCACCGGCCGCTCGCCACCGAACTCCCCCACCTCGCTGACGGCGAGCACGCCGTCGTCCGGGCTCCAGGAGGCGCGCTGCACCCGCTCCCAGCCGATCCGGCGCACGTCGCCCCGGACCCAGGACAGGTAGAGCGCCTCGGCCGTACCGGCCAGCACCGCGCCGTCGGCCGCCACGGCACCCGCCAGCACCCGCTCGCCGTCGGCCACCGCCAACGCACGCACCGGATCGGGCAGGGCCGAGCGCCAGCGCATCAGTGCGCCCCCAGGACCTGCTGGCGCAACACCCGGCGGCGCTTCTCCAGCTCGACCAGCTCCACGTTGATCCGGGTGAACTCCTCGGCCTGCTCGAGCGGGTTCGTCCGGTGCAGCCGCGAGGTCAGGTCGGCGATCCGCCGGGTGACGGTGAGCTCCAGCAGCCGGTGCACGTGGATCTGCACGTAGGCCAGATCCACCTCCTTGACCGAGCGGATCGGCTCCACACTCAGCGCCGTCAGCACCGACACCGCAGTCGGGTCGCTGAGACTGTCGCGCAGCTGCGCCACCCACCCGGGGTGCGCGGCCGCCGGCCCCCCGGAGGCGGCGATGGTCTGCCACATCAGCCGATAGACCGGATGGGTGAAGTCCTCCGGCGCCACCGAGCGCATCGCATGCCCCACCACGTTCGGGTGGTGCAACACCAGCTTGAGGGTCTCCCGCTCGACCGCGATCCGTTTGTCGCGCGGGTCCGGCATCGGCAGCCGCGGCGGCGCAGCAGGGGTCTCGGGAGCGGCCGGCGCTGCCGCCGTCGCGGTGGCGCGCTGCGGATGGCTCTGCGGACGACGTGGGTTGGCGACCGCTCGACGCACCTCGGCTCGCGCCTGCTCGACGTCGACGCCCACGCTCAGCGCGAGCTCACGGGTGAAGCCTTCCACCTTGGACTTGTCGCGCACGCTGCTGACCAGCTGCGCGGCCTCACGCAGTGCGTCGACGCGCGAGTCGGCGCGGTCGAGGTCGAAGCGGCTCAGCACGTTGCTGAGCACGAACCGGTACAGCGGCGTGCGTCCGGCCACCAGCTCCACCACCGCCTCGTCGCCCTTGGCCAGGCGCAGCTCGCAGGGGTCCATCCCCGATGGCTCGACCGCGACGTAGGTCTGCGAGGCGAAGTTCTGGTCCCCCGCGAACGCCTTGAGCGCCGCCTTCTGCCCGGCGGCGTCGCCGTCGAAGGTGAAGATCACCTCGCTGCGCACATCGGCCTGACCCTCCACGAACCGCCGCAGCAGTCGGGCGTGGTCGTCTCCGAACGCGGTGCCGCAGGTGGCCACCGCGGTGCCGACGCCGGCCAGGTGGCACGCCATCACGTCGGTGTAGCCCTCCACGATCACCGCCTGGCCGGTGGTGCGGATGGCGGTGCGCGCCAGATCCAGGCCGTAGAGCACGTGCGACTTCTTGTAGAGGGAGGTCTCCGGGGTGTTGAGGTACTTGGCCTCGATCTTGTCGTCGTCGAAGAGCCGCCGCGCCCCGAAGCCGATGGTCTGGCCCGACGACTCCCGAATCGGCCACATCAGCCGGCCACGGAAGCGGTCGTAGAGGCCGCGGTTCCCCTGACCGACGATGCCGCTGGCCACCAGCTCGGCGTCGCTGAGGCCCTTCTGGCGCAGGAACTTCGTGACGGCGTCGCCGTTGCGCGGGGAGAAGCCGACACCGAAGCGCGCCGCCGCCTCGCGGTCGAAGCCCCGCTCGGCGAGGAACTTGCGTGCCACCAACGCCTCGGGCGACCCGAGCGCGTCGATGAAGAACTCCTCGGTCAGCTTGTGCGCCTCGACCAGCCGGCTGCGCTGCGGCCCCTTGGGGCGGCGCGGCTCGTCGTTCCCGTCCTCGCGGCGCAGCTGGACGCCGTACTTCTCGGCCAGCCGCTCGACGGCCTCGGTGAAGCCGATCCCGTCGATCTTCATCAGGAAGCTGAAGACGTCGCCGCCCTCGCCACAGCCGAAGCAGTGGAAGAACTGCCGCGCCGGCGTCACGTTGAACGACGGCGACTTCTCGTCATGGAAGGGACAGAGCCCCTTGAGCGACCCACCGCCGGCGTTGCGCAGCGCGACGTAGTCGCCGATGACGTCGTCGATCCGGGTCTTGTTGCGGACCTCCGCAATGTCCTCGTCCCTGATCCGCCCGGCCACGCCGGTGAGTCTACGTGCCAGCCCCGACCATCCGTGCGTGCCATCGGATAGCCGATGCGTCGGTGAGCGAGGCGACCTGGTCGATCACCACGCGCAGCCGCGCCTCGTCGTCACCGGCCGCCGCGTGGTCCTCGGCGAACTGCCGATCCAGCAGCTCAGGGCGGGCTGCCAGCACGCCCACCAACTCGGCCAGCAGCTCACGCTGGCGCCCCATGATCGCGACCCGCTCGTCGGACTGCATCACCCAGTGCGCCGCGACCCCCTTGAGCACGGAGATCTCGACCAGGGTGGCCCGCGGCACGACCAGGTCGGCATCGAAGCGCACGAACGGCTGCTGGCCGAACTCCGCCACCATCGCGCTCTGCACGCTGCCGCAGAAGCGGCCGATCAGGTCGCTGGTCAGATTCTTCAGCGCCGCCAGCGAGCGCCTGGTCCCGTCGTAGCTGTGCTCGGGCCAGCTGCGCTGCTCCTGCATCCCCGCCAGCGCGGCGTCGAGCTCGTCGTCCGCGGCCTGCGGCAGGTACCAGGAGCGGACGGTCTCCCAGACCTGCCGACGGCGTCCGGCGTCGTCGAGCCAAGTCAGGTCGACACTGCCGGCCACCACCGCATCCTCGACGTCGTGCACCGAGTAGGCGACGTCGTCGGCGAGGTCCATCACCTGCGCCTCGACGCACTTGCGCCCCTGCGGCGCGCCGTCACGCAGCCACCCGAAGACCGGGTCGTCGTCGGCATAGACGCCGAACTTGCCACCCTGGGCGGGACGCGCCCACGGGTACTTGGTGCAGGCGTCCAGCGTGGCGCGCGTCAGGTTGAGCCCGACCGAGGCACCGGCGCCGTCGAAGGTCTTGGCCTCCAGCCGGGTCAGGATCCGCAGCGTCTGCGCATTGCCCTCGAAGCCGCCACAGGTGGCAGCGAGCTCGTCGAGCACCGCCTCTCCGTTGTGGCCGAACGGCGGGTGACCGAGATCGTGGGCCAGCGCCGCGGTCTCGGTGATGTCCGGGTGGCAGCCCAGGGCGCGGGCCAGGTCGCGGGCGATCTGGGCGACCTCCAGGCTGTGCGTGAGCCGGTTGCGCACGAAGTCGTCGCTCTGCGGGCCGACCACCTGGGTCTTGGCGGCCAGCCGGCGCGATGCGGCCGCGTGGACCACCCGCGCCCTGTCCCGCTCGAAGGGTGCGCGGGTAGGCGCGTCGACCCGCTTCGGCGGCTCGGGCACCAGCCGTTCGCAGTCGTGCGGACCGTAGAGCTCGTCGTTCATCGCCTCGACCCTACTCACGCCGTCCGGCAGTCACGGCGTGGACATCCCGCCGTTCCATACAGAAGTAATTTAGTCTTCTTAATATGAATCAGGTCCCCGGCCCTCGCCTGCGCTATGACGCCCTGACCGGCGTGCGGCTCTTCGCCGCGCTCTGGGTCGTGGCCTACCACATCAAGCGCGCCAACCAGCGCTGGTTGGAGGCGAACCACCCCGACCTCGTCCGGCTCCTCGATCCGGTCCTCGGCCAAGCACACCGCGCGCTCGACCTCTTCTTCGTGCTCTCCGGATTCGTGCTCGCCCTCAACTACCTGGACCGGATGGGCGGCCGGTTCGACCTGCGCGAGGCCGGGCGGTACCTGTGGCTGAGGGTCGCCAGGATCTGGCCCACCTACCTGGCGATCACCCTCTTCGCCGGCTTCGCGATCTGGTTCCGGCACTGGCGCTGGCACTCGGCATCGGTCGACGAGCTGACCCTGGGCTCCTTCGTGCAGCAGCTCTTCCTGGTGCAGATGTGGGACCAGCCCACCGGCAAGGACAGCAGCTGGGCCGGGCCGGCCTGGTCACTGTCGGCCGAGTGGCTCGCCTACCTGCTCTTCCCGCTGCTCGCCGTGCTCGTGCTGCACGTCAGCCGACGGCTCCGCACCCCGGGCCTGGTGACCGCGGCCCTGGTCAGCCTCACCCCCCTGATGCTCGGGCTGCTCGCCCACCACCGCTTCACCTACGAGTGGGGCTGGGCACCACGCGTGCTCTCCCTCTTCGTCGCGGGGATGTTCACCGCTGCAGCCCTGCGCACGGTCGAGGTCGACGACGCCCACCGGCGCGCCGCCGGCCGTGCCGCGCCGCTGATCCTGCTCGCGGTCGCCGGGTGGATCGCGCTCACCGAGACGGTCCTCCCCGGCTGGTGGGCAGGGTTCCTGGTGATCGCCTGGCTGCCGTTCGTCTACTGCCTCACCGTCGGACGCGGCCCGCTGATCGACCTGCTCTCGCGCCGCTGGATCGTGCTCGGCGGCGGCGCCTCGTTCGCGCTCTACCTGCTGCACGGACCGGTCCTGAAGCTGCTGCGCGACCTGACCACGCACACCGCCCTGCTGCACGTCGACCGCGACCTGAGGATCTGGGTCGAGCTGGCCGCCATCCCGGCCCTGGTGCTCGCCTCGATGGCGATCTACCACTGGTTCGAGGAGCCCGCGCGGCGGCTGATCGCACGCCCCCTGGCGAAGCGGCGCCAGCAGGCGCCGCCCGATCGCCAGGTCGCCTCGCCGGCACCATCAGCGCACGACCGGCAGATCACCTCCGCCTGATTGCCTGCCGGCTTCGCTGCCGCGGCCCCGCCGCGGGTTCAGCTGATCTGATCGCCCGCGAGGCGATCAGTACGTCGTGACGTGCACATGGTCGTAGTGGTTCGCGGTGACCGAGCCGCGGTCGGACATGCCGCGCCAGCCCTCGCCGTCGCGCTGCACCGACCAGATCTTCTGCTGGTAGATCTGATAGCTGACCCCGAGCGCCACCCGGTTGGCCCGGATGTACTCGGCGATCTGCCAGCCGAGGTCGCCGGTGACCATGATGTCGATGGCCAGGCCCTGGCCGTGCTCGCCGTCGTTGCGCAGGGTGCCGTAGGTGGTCACCTGCGGGAACCGGGCACAGACCGCGTTGAAGACCTTCACCACGTTCGGGCTGACCGGCTGAGCGATGCTGGCGCCGTTGGAGCAGACGCCGTCGACGCCCTCCAGGGGCTCGTCCTCGCTGAGGTACTCGGCGTTGACCCATCGGGCCTCGCCCTTCCAGACCACCTCGGCGCGGCCGTTGGCCTCGCGCCCGGTGACCAGGACCTCCTCGCCCTCGGCGAGCTCGCCGAGGTTCGCGGCATTGCCTGCCGACGACGACCAGAGGTTGAGGCTCTCGGTCGTCCAGAGCTTCTTCTTCGCGCTCTCGATCGCGTCGCGGGTTCCGGCGCGGCCCACCTTGCGGGCGAACGTCGCACTGGTCGACAGCTGATCGGCGCGCACCGTGCTGCGGGAGACCTGCTCGGGGCGGGTCGGCGTGCCGGTCGCGGCTCGGGCCACCGAGCCGGGCGCGTCCGCGCTCACCTGCTGGGCCACCTCGGGGTTCGCCGCCAGGACGCCGACCCCCACCGTGGCGAGGGTCGCCAGTGAGGCGACGGGAGCCGCGATCTTGGTGACCGACGGCATCTTGCGGGCATTGGCGTCCCGCTTGTGGCGTCCTTGTGCCACAGCGCTGATCCTTTGCTCTTGCTTACAGGGCAAGTGCCCGCCCCCACGGACACGGCTTCGAGTGAAACACATGTCCGGTGAAAAATCCCCATCCCGTTCCCGGGATAGTTGAAAAATGCCCGATCAGCCGCCGGAGGACGAGTCGACGTCCTCGGCCACCGCGCACCCGGCTCCATCGGCGTCGTCGAGCCACCCCTCCGGGAGCACGACATGCTTGCGGGGCGCGCCCTGTCGGCCTCGCGGCGTGCCCAGCTCGCCGACCGGGAACGGCTCGCTCGGGTCCAGATCCTCAAGCAGCCGGTCGAGCGTGGCGAGGCTGTCGACCAGCGCCAGACTGTGACGAAGAGCACCCCCGGCACGGAAGCCCTTGAGGTACCAGGTGACGTGCTTGCGGAACTCCTTGCTGCCCTTCTCCTCGCCCATGTACTGGCACAGCAGCTCGGCGTGGCGGCGCATCATCACGCGCACCTCGCCGAGGTCGGGCAGGGTCGCGATCTCGTCGAGTCCACCGGTGAACGCAGCTGCCAGGTCGCGGAAGAGCCACGGACGCCCGAGGCAGCCGCGCCCGACGACGACGCCGGCCGCGCCGGTCTCCTCGACCATCCGCAGCGCGTCCCGCGCCTCCCAGATGTCGCCGTTGCCGAGCACCGGGATGTCGACGGCCTGGACCAGCTCGCCGATCGCCTCCCAGTCGGCGATGCCGGAGTAGGCCTGCTGCACGGTCCGCCCGTGCAGCGCGATCGCCGCGATGCCGGTGTCCGCAGCGATCCTGCCCGCGTCGAGGTAGGTGAGGTGGTCCTCGTCGATGCCCTTGCGGGTCTTCATCGTCACCGGGACGCCGTAGGGCTCGGCGGCCTTCACCGCGGCGGTCAGGATCTCGCCCAGCAGCCCGCGCTTCCAGGGCAGCGCGCCGCCGCCACCCTTGCGGGTGACCTTCGGGACCGGGCAGCCGAAGTTGAGGTCGATGTGGTGCACCCCGTAGTCGGCGCACAGGATCTCGGCGGCCTTGCCGACGTAGACCGGGTCGGTTCCGTACAGCTGCACGCTGCGCACCGTCTCCAGCTCATCGAAGGCGAGCATCGACTTGGTGGTGGCGTCACCCTCGACCAGTCCGCGCGAGGTGATCATCTCGCAGACATAGAGACCCGCGCCCTGCTCCAGGCAGAGTCGCCGGAAGGCGGCATTGGTGATGCCCGCCATCGGTGCGAGCACCACCGGGACGTCGACGGTCAGGGAGCCGAGTTGCAGAGCCACCCCGCCATTGTCCGCAGGCGGGGTTGGCTCAGACAAATCACCTGCCGCCGCCGGCTCAGTCGCCGGTCGACTCCTCGGCGCCCTTCTTCTTGGCGCCCTTGCCCTTCTTCTTGTCCTTCTTGGCGGGCTGCTCGATCTCGCCGGTCCAGGTGATCGACTGCGGTGAGTCGCTGGTCTGCAGCGCGACGGCGCGCAGGCTGGTGCCCTCTCCGGCCAGGAAGACCAGGCACAGATCCGCGCTGGCGTTGGGCTGGAACTCGTCCGGCAGCACCCGGTTGCCGCAGGGCTTGAACTTCCCGGTGATGTTGGCCGGCGGGTGCAGCACGTCGGAGCCGTTGTCCAAGAACAGCGGCAGCTCGACCCGGGCGAGGTCGCTGTCGCCGATGTTGGTGACCTTCACCGACACGTAGTACGGCGTGGACTTGCGCATCGCCGCGTCCAGCTTGAAGCCGGCGAACTCGGCCATGGTGACCTGCCGGACGCCGGTCACGGTCACCTCGGCGACGCCGTCGATCTTGCGCCGCGGCTTCCAGGTGAAGCGGGCCGGCTCGCCGAAGCCCAGCTCAGCGCCCCACACGGTCATCCCGGAGGCGTCGCCGCTCGGGGTGGCGGCCGTCGACGGCGCCTGGCTGGTCTCCTTGTCGGACTTCGCCTTGTCGTCCTCGTCGTCTCCCCCGCAGGCCGCGAGGGAGAACGACAGGGCGAGCGCGAGCACAGCGGGCGCGAGACGACCAAGTTTCATGGCGTCATTGTGCACGCTGCACACGCGGCGCGGGTCAGGCTTCGAGAAGCCGCTCGGCGAAGTAGCGCGAGATGCCGTCCAGGCTGATCCGCTCCTGGGCCATCGTGTCGCGCTCACGCACGGTCACGGCGTTGTCCTCGAGGGTGTCGAAGTCGACCGTCACGCAGTACGGCGTGCCGATCTCGTCCTGACGGCGGTAGCGACGGCCGATCGCGCCGGAGTCGTCGAACTCGACGTTCCAGTTGCGGCGCAGCTCGGCGGAGAGCGCCTTCGCCTTCGGCGACAGGTCGGCGTTGCGGCTCAGCGGCAGCACCGCCACCTTGACCGGCGCGAGGCGCGGGTCGAGGCGCAGCACGGTCCGCTTGTCCACGCCGCCCTTGGTGTTGGGGGCCTCATCCTCGCCGTAGGCGTCCACCAGGAACGCCATCAGGCTGCGCGAGAGACCGGCTGCCGGCTCGATCACGTACGGCGTGTAGCGCTCGTTGGCGGCCTGGTCGAAGTACGACAGGTCGGCGCCCGAGTGCTCGGCGTGCGTGGAGAGGTCGTAGTCGGTGCGGTTCGCGATGCCCTCGAGCTCGCCCCACTCCGAGCCCGCGAAGCGGAAGCGGTACTCGATGTCGATGGTGCCCTTGGAGTAGTGCGAGAGCTTCTCCAGCGGGTGCTCGTACAGACGCAGGTTCTCCGGGTTCACGCCGAGGTCGGTGTACCAGCGCATGCGCTCGTCGATCCAGTACTTGTGCCACTCCTCGTCCTCACCCGGCTTGACGAAGAACTCCATCTCCATCTGCTCGAACTCGCGGGTGCGGAAGATGAAGTTGCCCGGGGTGATCTCGTTGCGGAAGCTCTTGCCGATCTGGGCGATGCCGAACGGCGGCTTGCGGCGCGCGGAGGTCACCACGTTGGCGAAGTTGAGGAAGATGCCCTGCGCGGTCTCCGGGCGCAGGTAGTGCAGGCCGGACTCGTCCTCGGTGACGCCGAGGTGGGTCTTGAGCATGCCGGAGAACTGCTTGGGCTCGGTCCACGAGCCACGGGTGCCGCAGTTGGCGCAGGCGATCTCGCTCAGCGGCACGTCGTCGGGGTCGTTCCACTCCGGGTGCTTGGCGCCGTTCTTCTCGAAGAACGCCTCCTGGAGGTGGTCGGCGCGGAACCGCTTGTGGCACGACTGGCACTCGGTGAGCGGGTCGTTGAAGGTGGCCACGTGGCCGCTGGCGACCCAGGTCTCCTTGGGCAGGATGATCGAGGAGTCGAGGCCGACGACGTCCTCGCGGCCCTGCACCATCGCCTTCCACCACTGGCGCTTGATGTTCTCCTTGAGCTCCACGCCGAGCGGTCCGTAGTCCCAGGCGGAGCGGGTGCCTCCGTAGATCTCACCGCACGGGAAGACGAATCCGCGTCGCTTGGCGAGCGAGACGACGTTGTCGACGATGGATGCGGGGGCTTTGGCCACGGTTACTGTGCTCCTGGAATTCGGGTCCGTCAGCTGGCTGCCGACAGTCGGGCCAGCCTACCGAGATCCGCCGCGCGCGGGGCCAGCGGATCTCGGGTGCGGCTGATCGCGCGTGTCGATCAGTGCGCGAGCTTGAGCCCGATGATCCCGCTGACCAGCAGGAGCAGGCAGAGGATGCGCACCAGACTGACCGAGTCGCCGAGCGCGATCATCCCGTAGAGCGCGGTGCCGACGGCGCCGATGCCGACCCAGACGGCGTAGCCGGTGCCGACCGGGATGGTGCGCAGCGCATAGCCCAGGCCGATCATGCTGGCCACCAGGGCGACGGCGAAGACGCCGGTCGGAACCGGCCGGGTGAACGAGCGCGACTCCGAGAGGGCAGCCGCCCAGACGGTCTCCAGGACACCGGAGACAACGAGAACCAACCACGCCATGACGAGACTCCTTCGAGTGGGGATCGAACAATCCGCGCCGTCGTGCCTTGACCTGGTACGGCGCACCTCGTCAGGTTCACCCCGACCCTAGCAACTCCCGGCCGTTCCGGCATGCGTGGTGAGCAGCCTCACCACGCATCGGTTTGACAACGGTTCTCATTACGAATGAGAATCCTTCTCATGAAGTTGCGCTCGGCTCTCGCCCTCTCCGCCCTTGTCAGCATCCCCGCTCTCGCCGGGTGCTCCGCGCTGACCAACAGCGACGCCGAGCCCGCCGAGTCCGATCAGGTGACGGCCGCCTTCTACCCGCTCGCCTACGCCACCGAGCAGGTGGCCGGAGACCGCTTCACCGTGCTGAACCTGACCCAGCCGGGCAAGGAGGCGCACGACCTCGAGCTCAGCGTGAAGGCCACCGCCGACATCGCGGAGTCGGCCCTGGTCGTCTACCTCGACGGCTTCCAGCCCGCCGTCGACAAGGCGATCGAGCAGAACGCGAAGGGCGCCACCCTGGACGCCGCCCAGGCCGTCACCCTCGAGCCGTACGACGACCACGGGCACGACGAGCACGCCGGCGAGACCGCCGAGGAGCACGCGGCCCACGCCGACGAGGACGAGCACGAGCACGAGACCGCGGAGGAGCACGCAGCCCACGCCGACGAGGGCGGCCACGACGGTCACGACCACGGGGAGTTCGACTCGCACTTCTGGCAGGACCCGCTGAAGATGGCCGACTTCGCCGACGCCGTCGCCGACGAGCTCGCCGCCCTCGACGAGGAGCACGCCGACGAGTTCGCCGCCAACGCCGCCGCCTTCCGCACCGAGCTGGAGCAGCTCGACGCCGACTACGCGCAGACCCTCGCCAGCTGTCGGCGCGACCTGGTCGTGGTCAACCACGACGCGTTCGGCTACCTGAGCCGCTACGGCCTGGAGTTCGAGACCATCACCGGCCTCTCCCCCGGCGTCGAGCCGACGATCGCCGACCGCACCCGCCTGCACGACCTGATCGCGGACGAGGGCATCACCACGGTCTTCTCGGAGTCGCTGTCGAGCAACAAGGCCGCGCTCTCGGTCGCCGAGGACGCCGGCGTGGCGACCGAGGTGCTCGACCCGATCGAGGGGCTCTCCGACCTCACCCGCGATGAGGACTATCTTTCTTTGATGCGCGCCAACCTGACCAAGCTGAGCAAGGCCAACGGATGCTGAGCGACGATCCCGCCACAGCAGGACCGGTCATCGCGCTGCAGGACGGGTCGGTCGCCATCGACGGCCGCCCGGTCCTGCGCCACCTGAACCTCACCGTCAACCGCGGTGAGTTCGTGGCGTTGATGGGGGCCAACGGCTCCGGCAAGTCGACCCTGGTCCGCACGCTGACCGGTTTGCGACCGCTGAGCCGGGGCACGTTGCAGCTCTTCGGCACCGACTTCGGCCGGTTCCGTGAGTGGTACCGCCTCGGCTACGTCCCCCAGCGCCCGTCCGCGGCGGCCGGGGTGCCGACCAGCGTCTGGGAGGTGGTGGCCTCGGGCCGGCTGACCCGGCGGCGGCCGCTGCGCCCCAAGAGCGCGGCCGACCGCGCGGCGATCGCCGGGGCACTGGAGGTGGTCGGCCTCTCCGACCGGGCACGGCACGCCGTGACCACCCTCTCCGGCGGCCAGCACCAGCGGGTGCTGATCGCCCGGGCCTTGGCCGGCGAGCCGGAGCTGATCCTGCTCGACGAGCCGACCGCCGGCGTCGACCTGCCCAACCAGGAGGCACTGGCCCAGGCCCTCGCCGTGCTCAAGGAGCGCGGCGCCACGGTGGTGCTGGTGACGCACGAGATCGGCCCGATGGAGCCACTGATCGACCGCGCGATCGTGATGCGCGACGGCCAGATCGCCTATGACGGCGCTCCGCTGACCGACGCCGACGTGCACACCCCGTTGTTCGGCGGGGCCCACGCCCACCACCACGCACACCCCGAGCCGGTCTCGGACCACGCCGTCAACGTCTCCTCCCCCGTCGACTCGCACCCGGAGGTGAGCTCGTGATCGAGGTGCTCAGCGCGGACTTCATGATCCGCGCCATGCTCGCGGCGATCTTCACCGGTCTGGCCGCCCCCATCGTGGGCACCTACCTGGTACAGCGCCGGCTCTCGCTGATGGGCGACGGCCTCGGTCACGTCGCCGTCACCGGTGTCGCGCTGGGCCTGCTCACCGGCGCCTCCCCCACCTGGACGGCGGTCGCCGTGGCGATCCTGGGCGCCGTGCTGATCGAGATCATCCGCGAGCGCGGCAACTCCGGTGGCGACGTCGCGCTGGCCCTGCTCTTCTACGGCGGCATCGCCGGCGGCGTGCTGATCACCGGGATGGCAGGCCAGTCCGCGGCCCGCCTCCAGGAGTTCCTGTTCGGCTCGATCACCACGATCTCGGTCGAGGACGTCTGGATCACGATGGCGCTGGCCGCCGCGGTGATCGTGATCGGCATCGGCTTCGGCCCGCAGCTGTTCGCCGTCGCCCAGGACCAGGAGTTCGCCAAGGTCACCGGCCTCAACGTGCGCGCCTACAACCTGCTGCTCGCGGTGCTCGCGGCGGTGACCGTCACCGTGGCGATGCGCACCGTGGGCTTGCTGTTGGTCTCCGCGCTGATGATCATCCCGGTGGCCACCGCCCAACAGCTCACCCGCAGCTTCCGCACCACCCTGATCGCGGCGATGAGCCTGGGCCTGGTGGCGTCCTGGGGCGGCCTGTTGCTGGCGGCCTGGTCCTCCTTCCACGTGGAGGGCGTCAGCCCCGGGCCGACCATCGTGATCCTGGCGCTGAGCATCTTCGCGCTCACCTGGCCGCTCGGCGCCTGGCTGCGCCGGCGCCGCCGGCGCCAGGCCCCGTTCGAGGAGGTCGCTCCGCTGATCCATCACTCGATCCAGGAGCACCCGCACCAGCACGGCGAGAACTGCGGTCACCCGGCGATCCAGCACGGCGACCACCTCGACTACGTGCACGACGGGCACCGGCACGCCTCCCACGACAACCACTACGACGAGCACTGAGGTTGGAGTCATGATGAGCACCGACGTCAACAAGCCCGCCGCCGCCGTCCGCCCGACCAAGCAGCGGATGGCGGTCGCCCGGATCCTGGAGAGCTTCGCCGACTTCCGCAGCGCGCAGGAGATCCACGCGATGCTCACCGCCGCGGGCGAGACGGTCGGCCTGGCCACCGTCTACCGCACCCTGCAGCTGATGGCCGAGTCCGGCGACCTCGACGTGCTGCGCACCGAGGACGGCGAGGCCGCCTACCGGCGCTGCTCGGCGACCCATCACCACCACCTGGTCTGCCGCTCGTGCGGTGCCACCGTGGAGATCGAGGGACCGGCCGTGGAGCGGTGGGCGGAGGCGATCAGCGCCGAGCACGGCTACACCGAGATCAGTCACACCCTGGAGCTCTTCGGCACCTGCGCCTCCTGCCGGTGACGGCTCAGGCGCTGCCGTAGCGGCGGTCGCGCCGGGCGTAGGTGTCGATCGCCTGCCACAGGTGACGGCGGTCCACGTCGGGCCAGGCCACGTCGGAGAAGACGAACTCCGAGTACGCGGCCTGCCAGAGCATGAAGTTGCTGAGCCGCTGCTCGCCCGAGGTCCGCCAGATCAGGTCGGCCTCGGCGAGCTCCGGCACATACAGATAGCGGGCGAACAGCTTCTCGTCGACCTTCTCCGGCTTCACCTTGCCGGCCGCGACGTCGTGGGCCAGGGCCTTGGCGGCGTCGGCGATCTCGGCACGGCCGCCGTAGTTCACGCACATCGTCAAGGTGGCGACGGTGTTGTGCTTGGTCAGCTCCTCGGCGATCTGGAGCTCCTTGATCACCGACTTCCACAGGCGCGGCGCGCGGCCCGCCCAGCGCACCCGCACCCCGAGCGCGTGCATCTCGTCACGACGCCGGCGGATCACGTCACGGTTGAAGCCCATCAGGAAGCGGACCTCGTCCGGGGACCGCGACCAGTTCTCGGTGGAGAAGGCGTAGGCGGAGATCGCCTTGACCCCGATCTCGATGGCGCCCTCGACGACATCGAACAGCGAGCTCTCGCCCTGCTCGTGCCCGGCGGTGCGCGGCAGACCCCGCTCCTTGGCCCACCGGCCGTTGCCGTCCATCACGATCGCCACGTGCCGGGGCACCAATTCCGGCGGGATCGGCGGTGGGGTGGCCCCGGACGGATGTGGACGGGGAGCACGCGGCACAGAAATCACAGGACAAAGATAGGTGCAGGCCCCGATTGCAGGCTTATAGTCCCCGCATGGTGCATACCAATGAGGAGATCGAGCAACAACTCTTCATTCTTTTCAGACGGAGTCAGGCGATCCATGTCTCGACCCGCTCGGGGGAATTCGAACTCGACCGCTCGATCTACGGCATTCTCTGCCTACTTGACGATGAAGGACCGGTACGGCTGGGAACCATCGCCCACCGGTTCCGTCTCGACCCCTCCACCATCACCCGCCAGGTCCAGGCCGTCGTCCGGCTCGGCCTGGCCACCAAGACCGTCGACCCGCATGACCGCAGGGCAGCGATCCTGAGCCTCACCCCGGTAGGCAAGGAGACGATCGTGAACGCCCGCGAGCACCGACGGAAGATGCTGTACTCGATCCTCGGCGGCTGGACGGCGCAGCAGCGCAGCGACTTCCTCGCCGGGCTCCGCCGCTTCAACACCTCCGTGGACGGCTGGATCGACGCCGAGCACGAGGACGACGCTCAGCGCTCCACGTAGGCCAACGAGCGCAGGCCGCGCTCCAGGTGCCACTGCAGGTAGGCGGCCACCAACCCGGTGGCCTCCCGCAGGTGCCGCGCCTCCGACGCCGTCACCACACTCCAGTCGCCGGCCAGCAGCGCGCCCAGGACGGCGACCGTCTCCGGCGCCGGATTGGCCGAGCCGGGCAACCGGCAGCCGGCGCACAGGATG
Organism: Nocardioides dubius; assembly: GCF_039528155.1. Lineage (NCBI taxonomy): Bacteria > Bacillati > Actinomycetota > Actinomycetes > Propionibacteriales > Nocardioidaceae > Nocardioides > Nocardioides dubius. Next base: position 32,061 of record NZ_BAAALG010000011.1, read on the forward strand.
CCGCCCGCAGCCGGGTTGAACCAGCGATGCGGCCCCGGCTCGTCACAGCGGGCGCAGCCCTCGAAGGACGGCGCGTAGCCGGCCACCGCCAGCGAGCGCAGCAGGAACGAGTCGAGGATCTGCCCCGGCGCCCGGAGCTCGTCCGGATCGTCGTTGGTGAGCGCCCGCAGACCGCCGACCAGCAGCAGGAACTGCTGGGGCGAGGGCTGGCGCTCCTCGGCGATCAGGCGCTCGGCCGTCTCCAGCATCGCCGTGCCGGCCGTGTAGCGGTCGTAGTCCAGGCCGAGCCGAGCCTGGAACGGGGTCAGGGTCTCGGCCTGGGTGATGGTGTCGAGGTTGCGCCCCTCGGCCAGCTGCAGGTCGACGTGGGTGAACGGCTCCAGTCGGGAGCCCCACCGCGAAGTGGTCCGCCGCACGCCCTTCGCCACCGCGCGGACCAGTCCCTGCGAGCGGGTCAGCAGGGTGATGATCCGGTCGGCCTCACCCAGCTTGTGGGTGCGCAGCACGACGGCCTCGGCGCGATAGAGGGGCACTCCTCCATTGTGCCGCCTGCGCCCTGGCGCGCGGTCACCGGCGCGCGGGCCGGCCGCGGTCCCGGTCAGCGGTGCCCGGCGGGTGCGCCGCCTCGCGACCTGGTGTGATCTGGCCCACCTGCCCCCAGCTCGAAGGAGCCCTCGTGTCCGCACCGCTCGACCTCGCCGGCCGTCTCGCCGTGATCTCCGGAGCCGGCTCCGGCATCGGCGAGGCACTCGCCACCCGCGCCGCGCTTGACCACGCGATGCAGGTCGTGGTCGCCGACGTCGACGCCGGACGGGCCGACGCGGTGGTCGAGACGATCCGAACCGCCGGCGGCCAGGCCTGGGCCGCGGTCGCCGACGTCGCCGACTGGGACCAGGTCGCGCGGCTGGCCCAGGAGACCCTGCGCGCGCACGGAGCGCCTGCCCTGGTGGTGTGCAACGCCGGGGTGGAGACGACCGGGCTGTTCTGGGAGACGGCACCGGAGCACTGGGCGCGGACCCAGTCGATCAACGTGAACGGGGCCTTCCACCTGGCCCGCGCGTTCCTGCCCACGATGGTCTCGGGCGAGCAGCGCAGCCAGCTGCTCTTCACCTCCTCCATCGCCGGCGTCGGCATCTCCGCCGGCCAGTCGGCCTACCACGTCAGCAAGCACGCGGTCCGGGTGATGGCACAGGCGCTGGCCGCCGACCTGGAGAGCGTGGCCGCGCCGGTCGGCGTCTCGGTACTGCTGCCCGGCGTCGTCGCCACCCGGATCTTCGACGACGCCACCGCCAGCAACCCGCAGGCCGAGCAGCTGCGCGCCACCTACGCCGACTACCTGCGCAGCGCCGGCGTCACCCCCGACTCGATCGCCACCCGCACCCTGACCGCCCTGCTGGCCGGCGAGCGCTGGATCCACGACGACCCGGCCCTGTCGCGCCGGATGCTCGAGCCGCATGCCGCCGATCTGCTGGCCGGCCTGGAGGCCGGCGAGCCCGAGGTGGCCACTGCCTGAGCACAACGGGTTCGAGCGCTGAGAGAAGCGCTTTCCACGGCCGTCCGATCCGGGCGGCCGTGCGCCATTTCCGGGGCGTGATCACGCGCATTCCGCGGCCCTGAGATCGCTAGTAATTTAAGCGAACGTTTGTTTAGATTAGTGGTCGTGGAAAGGAGCAAGATGTCGACCACCGTGGAGGTGACCGAGCCGGTCGCCGGCGTTCGCGTCCTCCGTCTGAACCGCCCTGATCGGATGAACACCCTCAATGCCGAGCTGGTGGACACCCTGCACGCGCGCCTCGCCGAGATCGCGCGCGACCGGGACTGCCGCGTGGTCGTGCTGACCGGTGCCGGCCGCGCCTTCTGCGCCGGCCTGGACCTGGAGGGCTACGGCGACCCGGAGCGGATCGAGACCATGGGATTCACCCTGGGCACGCTGGACCGGCAACGCCTGATCGCCGGCCTGGTGGAGAGACTGCACACGCTCCCCCAGCCCGTGATCGCGGCGGTGAACGGTCCCGCCGCGGGAGGCGGCCTCGCCCTGGTCTGTGCCAGCGACATCCGGATCGCGGCCACCGGCACCGCGTTCGCGGTCGGCTTCATCCGGGCCGGCTACTCCGCCTGCGACATCGGCCTCTCCTGGCTGCTGCCGCGGATCGTCGGCGCCGGCCCGGCCCACGAGCTGATGCTCACCGGGCGCAGGTTCGACGCCGAGGAGGCGCATCGGATGCAGCTGCTGACCCAGGTCGTGCCCGAGCCCGAGCTGCTCGCCACCGCCCTCGCCAAGGCGGGCGAGATCCTGCGCAACCCCCCGGCGTCGGTCGAGCTGACCAAGCAGGGCATGTGGCTGGCGCTGGAGATGCCCAGCCTGCGTGCAGCGATCGAGCTGGAGAACCGGCAGCAGGTGCTCACCGCCCTCACCGAGGACCAGCCCGAGGCGATGCGCGCCTTCCTCGACAAGCGCGACCCCGACTACCGATACAGGTGACCCTGATGCAGACCACGCTCTACTCCGTCGACGACCGGATCGCGACGATCACCCTGAACCGCCCCGAGCGGCTCAACGCCTTCACCGATGAGATGGAGGCCGAGCTGATCGAGCTCTTCGACCGGATCGACGCGGACGACGACGTCCGCGTCGTGATCATCACCGGCGCGGGTCGCGGCTTCTGCGCCGGGATGGACGTCAGCGACGCCGGTGACGCCTTCGTCGCCTGGCGCACCAGCAGCACCGCGCCGACCGGCACCCAGTTCGACGTCGCCGGCGACGACCTGCCGCGGCGCCGCGACGGCGGCGGACGCGTGGTGCTGCGGATGTTCGAGTGCCGCAAGCCGATCATCGCCGCCATCAACGGCGCAGCGGTCGGCGTCGGCGCGACCATGATCCTCGCCGCCGACCTGCGCCTCGCCTCCACCAACGCCAAGTTCGGCTACGTCTTCAACCAGCGCGGCGTGATCCCGGAGTCCTGCTCCAGCTGGTTCCTGCCACGCCTGGTCGGCATGCAGACCGCCCTGGAGTGGGTGTTCACCGGCCGCATCTTCGACGCCACCGCCGCGTTCAGCAGCGGGTTGCTGCGCAGTGTGCATCCTGCCGACGAGCTGATCGGGGCCGCCACCGAGCTGGCCCGCGAGATCGCGGAGAACACCTCACCGGTCTCCACCGCGCTGGCCCGCCAGCTGCTGTGGCGGATGCAGGGTGCCGAGCACCCGATGGTCGCGCACCACGCGGAGAGCCTGGGCATCAACCTGCGCGGGGTGAGCGCCGACGGCCAGGAGGGCTTCGCCTCCTTCGTCGAGCGGCGACCGGCCCGGTTCGCCGACTCGGTCGCCCACGGCCTGCCCGACCTGTTCGCCGGCTTCCCGGCGCCGGCGTTCGACCCGGCCGCGCTCGAGGACGCTCAGGACTGAGCAGCGCCCTTCGGGGCCAGGACGTTGAGCCAGATGCCGGACATCGCCGTCACCAGGCGGTCCTCGTCGAACTCGCGTCCCAGCGAGAACCACACGTAGCAGGTGTACTCGAGCATCGCGCCCAGGGCCTCGGAGACGTACTCGACGTCGAGGTCCTCGGGTGCGGCTCCTGCCTCCACCAGCCGGGCGAACCCGCGCTGGGTGCGACGCACGAACGTCTCCCGCAGCTCCAGGCGCAGATCGCGCAGCTCGATGGAGAAGGTGCCCACCTGCTCGATCAGTCCGATCATCGTGGCGTGCGGGCGGTAGGCCGCGACGAAGCGGCTGATCGTCTCGCGCACCCGGGACTCCAGGTCCGCGGACGGCAGCGGCCGGATCATCGAGACCAGCATCGCGTCGATGGTGGCCCGGGCGGCCTCGGTGAAGATCGCCTCCTTGGTGTCGAAGTAGGTGTAGAAGGTGCCCTGCGAGACCCCCGCCTCGCGGACGATGTCGCTGACCCGCGTGTCGAGGAAGCCCTTGCGCTCGAAGACGGTCCGCGCTGCGACCAGCAGCGCTGCGCGCCTCTGCTCGCCCCGTCCCGTCACCGGCCCCTGGGCCCGTCGCTCCTGCTGCGGCGCACTCACCTGCATCACCCTTCCCTGTGGTCGACTCCCACGAGTCATTGTGTCGTGTCCTGCTCCGGCTTCCGGTCCTTCCCCGAAAGTCGGGTGAGCCAAAGGGCCCGGATCGAGCGCTCGCCCGGTCCGGGCCCTGTGGCCTGGTGCTGACTACTTCATCGCCTCGTACGGGTTGAACCACCCGCGCACGGTCTCCAGCTTCCCGTCCTTGTACTGCAGGATCTGGATCTGCGGACGAAGCTGGGCCGGGGCGGTCTTCGTGGAGAGGCTGCGGCTCAGCGGCTGCGCCATGAACATCGGGAAGTCCTCGACGTCGGTGAGGAACTCCTTCAGCGAGGCGGCGTCGAACTTGTCGGCGCCGATCTCCTCAGCGATGTCGGCCAGAGTCATCACGTTGGCGAAGCCCCACTGGTAGAACTCGGACTTGCCCTCCCGGCCGGCGTACTTCTCCATCGCGTCGCGGTAGAGCTTCACGTCGGCGTTCTCGGTGTTGTCCGGGTTCTCGTAGGCGTAGGCGAACATGGTGCCGTCGGAGACGCTGCCGTCGACCTTGTCGAAGAAGCTCTCGTAGTCGGCGGCGCCGCCCTGGTTGAAGATCTGCTCGGCCGGGTAGCCCTGCTGGGCGAACGCGCTGTAGGCGGAGACCGCCTGGGCACCACTCTGGTTGGTCATGATCGCGTCGGGGTCGGAGCTGACCGCCTTGGCCACGAACGGCGTCGGGTCGGCGGTGCCGGCCGGCAGGTAGACCGCCTGGACGTCGATGTCGAAGCCGTAGTTCTTCACCGCCGCCTTGACCCGGGTCACGTGGTCCTGGCCCGACGGGTTCTCATCGGTGAAGACCACCAGGCTCCTCGCGTCCAGCTCCTCGCCGATGTACTGGACCTGCGCCTCGTACTCCGAGGAGCCACCGGTGACGAAGCTGCCCTCGCCGTCCTGGAGGTCCTGCGGGTTCACCGGCGGGTTGAGGCTGGGGATGCCGGCCCGCTTGATCACCGGGAAGCCGTTCTCGCCCCACGCCACCGAGAGCCCGAGCTTGGCGACCGCCTTGTCGTTCACCGCCGCCTGCGCGCAGGCGGTGGTCGCGGCCGGGTCGGCCTTGCTGTCGCACTTGACGATCTTGATCGGACGACCGCCGACGCCGCCGTTCTCGTTGATGTAGTCCTGCGCCGCGAGCTCGCCGACGGTGAACTGCGAGATCGCCGCGCTCACCGCACCGAGACCGGTGGCGTCGGTGATGTCGTAGAACACGATCGGGTCGCCCTTCGGTCCCGAGACGCTGCCCGGGTCCTTCTGGGTGTCGGCGTCCGAGGACCCACAGCCGGCGAGGCCCATGGTGAGGGCCAGGGCCGCAGCGGCCACGCCCGTCATCCGGTTGATCAACATGTTGGAACTCCTCTAGTGATGGATGTGACTTCGTCCGAGACGGGATGGGTCAGGCGTGCGTCGGCGACGGCGCACTCCGTTGCGGGGGCACACTGCGCCGGAGCTTGGATCTGATGAGGTCGCGCTGCTGACCGAGCGCGACGGAGATGCCGTCGGGCTGGATCACGGCGTTGAAGATGAGCAGCGCGCCGGAGAGCATGATCCACCAGGCGGAGATGCCCTCCACCGAGTTGAGCAGCACGTAGACCACGCCACCGTTGGCGATCACGCCGGCCACGACGGCGCCGTAGGCACTGGCCACGCCACCGATGTAGACGACGGCGAGCAGCGAGATCGAGGCGATCGGCACGAACCGGGTGAAGGCGACCGCTCCCAGCTGGTAGCCGAGCACGCCACCGCCGACGCCGGCGATGAACGCGGAGAGGGCGAACGCCTGCAGCTTGGTGCGCGAGACGCTGATCCCCGACGCCGAGGCGGCCCGCTCGTTGCTGCGCACCGCAAGCATCCGGCGTCCGATCGCACTCATCCGGATGTTCAGCACGCCCGCCAGGCAGGCCAGCGTCACGACCAGGGCGAAGAGGCCGAAGCGCACCGGGTGGGTGACCGCGTCCATCGACCAGCCGAAGAGCTCGGGGCTCGGCACATGGCTGCCGTCCGCGCCGCCGGTCCACTCGACGTTGCCGAAGACGAAGCTGGAGATCGCCACCGCGGCACCGAGGGTGACCACGGCCAGGCTGATCCCGCGCACCCGCAGCGCGGGCAGGCCCAGCACCATGCCGAACGGCACCACGATGATCGCGGCCAGCAGGATCGGCAGCGGGAACGGGACCCCCGCCTCGACGGCGAGCTTGGAGAGGATGAAGGCGGCGATGCCGGCGAACGCCATCTGCATCAGCGAGATCTGGCCGACGAAGCCGGTCACCACGACCACCGAGAGCGCCAGGATGATCATCACCAGCGTGGTGGTGATGCCGCCGCGATAGGTGTCGTTGAGCAGCACCAGGCCGAGCACCACGGTGATCGCGAAGGCGGTCAACGGGACCGCGCGCCGGGTCACCGCCGGAGCCAGCGGCAGGCGGGAGACCTCGCGACTGCCGCGGATCGGGATGAGCCGGCCCGAGGCGATCATCAGCACCACGATGATCACGAACGGAAGCGCGTCGTTGATGCCCGGCTGGGTGACGAAGCGGGTCAGCAGCGACTGGGCCATGCCGATCCCGACGGCGACCGCGGTGGTGATCCCGAAGGAGTTGAACCCACCGACCAGGGCCGCAGCCAGGGCCGGCACCACGAGCAGGCTCAGCGTGGCGATGTTCAGCGCGGTGATCGGGGCGAAGAGCACGCCCGCCAGCGCGGCCAGCATCGAGCCGAGCATCCAGTTCACCGCACCGATCACGTCGGGCGAGTAGCCGAGCAGGGCGGCGCCGCGCTCGTTCTCCGCGGCGGCCCGAGTGGCCCGGCCGAAGCCGGTGAACCGGTAGACGGCCCACAGCAGCACGGTCAACGCCACGGTGGTGGCCAGCAGGTAGAGGCGGTCGATGCCGAACATCACGCCGAACAGCTCGATGCTGTCGGTCGGGAAGATCGCCGGGGCGATCACCGTCGGCACCTGCCAGACCTGGGTGGCCAGGCCCTGGAGCAGGAGCATCAGACCGAGGGTGGTCACGATCCGGGCGAGCAGCGGTGCCTGGCGCAGCGGACGCATCACCAGGACGTAGAAGACCAGGCCACCCAGGCCGGCCACCACGATCGCGGTGAGCGCCGCGGTCAACGGCGGCGTGCCCTCACTGGTCGCGACGCCGAAGTAGATCGCCGCGCAGCCGGCGATGGCACCCTGGGAGAAGTTGACCGCTCCGGTCCCCTTCTGGATCAGCACGATGCCCAGTGCCAGCAGGGCGTAGACCGCGCCGGCGCCGACGCCCAGGATGGCGAAGAGAATCACGTCGTTCATGAGGCAACCTCCATTGCCAGGTAGCTCGCGCGCAGGCGCTCCTTGTCGTCGAGGAGCTCGGCGGCGGTGCCTTCGAGGGTGATCCGGCCGCGGTTGAGCACGTAGGCGCGGTCGGAGTGACGCAGCACCAGGTCGATGTGCTGCTCGACGAGCAGCACCGCGGCCTGCATCTCGGTCGCGATCCGGCGGACCACCGGCAGCATGTCCTTGACCACCAACGGGGCCAGGCCGAGGCTCAGCTCGTCGATCATCAGCACCTTCGGCCGGGTCACCAGGGCCCTGCCGACGGCCAGCATCTGCTGCTCGCCACCGGAGAGCAGGCCCGCCTTGACGGTCAGCTTCGGGCGCAGCGCCGGGAAGTACTCCAGCACCTGCTCCTCCAGCTCCTTGTAGGTGCTGGAGCCCCGGTCGCGGGCCAGCTTGAGGTTGTCGCGCACGGTCAGGTTGAAGAACAGCGACCGGTCGTCGGGCACCAGCGCCAGGCCACGGCGGGCCTGCAGGTGCGGCCGCCCGGGCCGGATCGGCTCGCCCAGCAGCTCGACGCTGCCGCCGGTCGGCTTCACCACGCCGGCCAGGCTGAGCAGGGTCGTGGTCTTCCCCGCGCCGTTGCCGCCGAGCAGGGCCACCACCTCGCCGGCCTCGACATGCAGATCGATGCCACGGATCACCGGGACGCCGGCGTAGCCGGACTCCAGGCTCGTGGTGCGGATCACCGCGCTCACAGTCCCACCTCCAGGGCGATCAGGTCGTCGTCCGCGTCGTCGGCGCCGAGGTAGGCGGTGAGCACCGCCTCGTCGTTGCGCACCTCGGCGGTGGGTCCGGTGGCGATCAGCTTGCCGAAGTTGAGGACGCTCAACGACTCGCAGAACTCCAGGACCAGGTCCATGTCGTGGTCGACCAGGAGGATCGAGACGCCCGAGTCGGCGACCTTGCGCAGCTGGGCGCCCAGCTCCAGGCTGGCGTCGGAGTCCAGGCCGGCCGCGGGCTCGTCGAGCAGCAGCAGGCTCGGGTCGGTGGCCAGGGCCCGGGCGACGCAGACCAGCTTGCGCTCGGCGAGCGAGAGGTCCGGCGGGTAGGCGTCCTCGACGCCGTCGAGACCGACCAGCTCGAGCACCTCGCGCACCTTGCGGACCTTGTCCCCGCGCCGCGGCACGACGAACTCGCGCAGCGGTGCCAGCCAGGAGGACTCCTCGGTGGAGACCAGGACGTTCTCGCGGATGCTCAGGTCCTCGAAGAGCTCGAGGCTCTGGAAGGTGCGGCTGATCCCCGAGGAGACCCGCTTGTGTGCGGGCAGTCGCTGCAGCTCCCGCTCCCCCAGCAGCACCCGGCCCGTGGTCGGAGTGAAGCCGGTGACTGCGTCGATGAACGTGGTCTTGCCGGCACCGTTGGGGCCGATCAGGCCGGCGAGCTCGCCGGGCCGGACCGTGATGGAGACTGCGTCGAGAGCAACCAGTCCTCCGTAGCGGACCGAGAGTGACTCGGTCCTGAAGACTTCTTGGGCGCCCATGGCCACCTGTCCTTCTTTCGTTTGCGTGCACTTCTTCGGTGCGCGGGCGCGCGCCGACGGACCTGGTGGCGACACCAGGGCATGGTTCTTGCTTCGCGCGGGGGCTCAGACCCCGTAGGCGGCGCGCACCTCGCGCCGCATGAGCTTTCCGGTGGGGGTACGCGGGACGCTGTCGACGAAGTCGATCGACCGCGGGCACTTGTAGCGCGACAGCGCCTGCTGGCAGTAGGCGATCAGCTGCTGCTCGAGGTCATCGCCCCGCTGCCGTCCCGGCGCCAGGTGGACGACGGCCCGGACCTCGGCACCCAGCTCCGGGTGCGGCACGCCGATCACTGCGACGTCGGCGACCGCCTCGTGCCCGATCAGCACGTTCTCGGCCTCGAGCGGATAGATGTTGACGCCGCCGGAGATGATCAGGTCGTCGCGGCGGTCGCTGATGTAGAGATAGCCGTCCTCGTCGAGGTAGCCGAGGTCCCCGGCCGTGCTCCAGCCCCGGTCGTTGCGGGACGCGGCGGTCTTCTCGGGCGCGTTGAGGTAGCTGAACTCGAGCCCACCCTCACTCCAGATCTCCCCGGAGACGCCGGGGCCCAGCAGCTCGCCGTCCTCGCCGAGGATCCGCGGTGAGCCGATCAGCGGACGGCCCACCGAGCCGGGCCGGCGCAGTGCCTCCTCGGAGCGGATCAGGGTCATCAGGTAGTTCTCGGTGCCGGCGTAGTACTCATCCACGATCGGGCCGAGCCAGGCGATCATCGCCTGCTTGACCGCGGGCGGGCAGGGAGCGGCGGCGTGGATCACCGCACGCAACGACGAGAGCCGAGCGTCGCTGCGCACCGACTCCTCCAGCGCCAGCAGCCGGATGAACATGGTGGGCACCATCTGCACGTGGGTGATCTGGTGGGCCTCGATCAGCTCCAGGCAGCGAGCCGCGTCGAAGCGCTCCATCACCACGACCGTGCCGCCGAAGCGCTGCACCGCCATGCTGAATCGCAGCGGAGCGGAGTGGTACAGCGGAGCCGGGCACAGGTAGACGGTGTCCGGCCCGAACTCCCAGGTCTCCTGGAGGAACGGGGCGATGCCCGGCGCCTGTCCGAGCGGCGCTGCGGTGAGCTGTGGCGCGACGCCCTTCGGACGCCCGGTGGTGCCCGAGGAGTAGAGCAGGTCGGTGCCTTCGCACTCCTCGAGGAGCGGCTCGGTGCCGACCGTCTCCAGCAGCTCGGGCAGCGCGTCCGCACCCGCCAGCCCGCCGTCCACGCTGATCGCGGACGGCGGTGCCTCGAGCAGGGCGAGGGCGGCACCGGCCAGCTCGCCCAGCTCGGCACAGGTGATCAGCTCGCGGGCCCCGCTGTCGCTGAGGATGTACGCGACGTCCTGGGCGTTGAGGCGGTTCGAGATGGCGGTGTAGCGCAGGCCCGAGCGCTGACAGGCCCACGCCACCTCGAAGAGGCCCGCCATGTTGGGCAGCAGGATGGCGACCACGTCGCCGCGTCGCAGGCCACGCTCCCCGAGCAGTCGGGCGATCCGTCGCGAGGAGTCGACCAGCTCGGCATAGCTGACCGCCCGGCCGCCGTCGATCTGGTAGGCCGTGCGCTGCGGGTCGGCCGCCGCGTGGTCGTCGGGGAAGCTGTTGATGCTGGACATGTCGTGCCTTCCAGTGCCTGGGCGCTCAGACGGTGAGGTAGCCACCGTCGACGGGGAGCACCGCGCCGGTGATGAACGAGGACTCCGGGCCCGCCAGGAAGGCGACCGCCTTCGCGACCTCCACGGGCTCGCCGACGCGCCGCATCGGCGTCCGGTCCAGCAGGCCTGCGTAGATCTCGGGGGCGACCTCCTTGGTCATCTCCAGCAGCGGGGTGGCGATCCAGCCCGGTGCGATCGCGTTGACCCGCACGCCGTGCTCGGCATAGCGCTGGCACAGCGACTTGGCGAGCTGGACGATGCCGCCCTTGCTGGCCGCATACCCGGGACTGATCGCCGAGCCGAAGGTGGAGTACATCGAGGCGATCAGGATGACGGCGCCACCGCCGTCGAAGAGCTTCGGCTCGGCAGCACGACAGCAGGCGTGCACGGCACGCAGGTTGACGTCGAGCACGGTGCCGAAGCCCTCGGGGTCGTGCTCGTCCTCGCCGAGCGAGATGCCGGCCGCGGGGACCAGCACGTCGACGGCGTCGAGTCCGGCGAAGAACGCGAAGACCGCCTCGGTGTCGGTCACGTCCAGCTCGTGGAACGTGACGCCCGCCGTCTCGGGTGCCGCGTCCGCGCCCAACCCGAGCGCGTGCACCCGGGCACCGCGCTCGGCGAGCAGCCTGGCCACGCCCAGTCCGATGCCCGAGGTTCCCCCGGTCACCACGGCCACCTGGCCTGTCATCTGCTGCATGATCTCCCTCT
>NZ_BAAALG010000011.1:43331-46277 GCF_039528155.1 Nocardioides dubius
GGCCCCGGAGCCGGATGTGCTCGGTGTGCCCTCAGCGGCGGAACAGCGCCTGGTTGACCTCGAGGCCGTTCTGCTTGCAGTACTGCTCGTAGCGGTGGACGTTGTAGAAGACGTCCTCGACGAGCACGACGTTGCCCTCCTCGTCGTACCAGTCGATCGAGCCGTTGAGCACGAAGAAGGTCTCGAAGCCCGTGGGGTTGACCGAGCGCAGGGTGTGGATCACGCCCGGGCTCTCCTGGACGACGTCGCCGGCCTTGGCCTCCCAGTCGTACTCCTCGTAGCCCCACGAGCCGCTGACGGTGTAGCCGAGCACGCTCGAACGGTGCTTGTGGCGCCCGAGGACGCCGGGGCCCTCGGACTTCACCATCGCGCCCCACTGGCCGAGGCGCAGGTCGAACCACAGGTAGCGGGCCCACATGCCCTCGGAGCCCTCGACGAACATCCAGGGCGAGTAGTCCTCGGAGGCCGGGGCGTACAGGTCGTCGAGCTGGTAGCGCTCGGCGACGTCGGTGAGCTGCTGCTCGTCGTTCAGGGTGATGTCGTCGGAGTTGATGACGAGTGACATGGGTTCCTCACTTCTGGTTGGGTGTTGGGCTTTGCGGGTCTGGCTCAGGAGGGCTGGAGCTCGATCAGCACCTTCACCGGGCCTCCGGTGCGGAGCTCCTCGAAGGTGCTGTGCAGCTCCTCCAGCGGCCGGGTCTCGACCCAGCCGCTCGGGTCGTAGCCACCGGCGGCCATCGCGGCGATCACCGCGCGGTAGTCGTCGTCGGTGTAGGTCGAGGAGCCGGCCAGGCGCACCTCGCGGTAGAGCAGCGAGGTCGGGTCGAAGGGCATCGGCCGCTCATGGATGCCGAGCAGCACCACGGTTCCGCGCGGGCCGAGCTCGGTGACCGCGGTCTCCACCACGGCGGCCACCCCCGCTGCCTCGATGGCAACGTCGAGGGTGCGACCGGCGAGCGCCTCGCCGAGCGTGGTGACGGCGGGGTCGAAGGCCTCGTCGGCGCCGAGACGCAGCGCAGCCTCGCGGCGGCTCGCTGAGGGGTCCGAGGCGATGATGGTCGCGACGCCGAGCGAGCGGAGCGCGGCGATCGCGCCCAGCCCGATCGGGCCGGCACCGCCGACGAAGGCGACGCGGGTCTGCTCGGTCACCGCGAGCCGCACGCCGTGGTAGGCGACGGCCATCGGCTCGACCAGCGCACCCTGGACCATCGACACGTCGTCGGGCAGGGCGAACGTCATCGAGGCGGCGACGTTGGTGAAGTCCGCCAGGCCACCGCCGTGGGCGCTCAGCCCGTGGAAGGCGAGCTTGGTGCAGGTGTTGGGGTGCCCGCGCAGGCAGCTGGCGCACTCCCCGCAGGAGTAGGTCGGCCGGACCGCGACCCGGTCGCCGACGGCGCGCTCGGTGACGCCGGCACCGACCTCGACGACGACGCCGGCGAACTCGTGGCCGAGCACCACCGGAAGGGTGGCTCCGGTCAGCGGGTGCGGTTCGGTCGGGGTGACGGTCTGGGCGGAGAAGTACTCGTGCAGGTCGGAGCCGCAGACGCCGGTGTGGCTGACCGCGATCGTCACCTCGCCAGCGCCCGGGGCGGGCACCTGGATCTGCTCCAGGCGCACATCCTTGACGCCGTGGTAGCGGGCGGCGCGCGCCGTTCGGGCAGACGCGGGGTGACGGACTTCAGACACGGGGAGACTCCTGGCGATCGACGGACCGGCGGCTTTCCCGCCGGACCAACATGACATCGGCGTCAAGTGTGCGCCAGGTCACGATGGGCGTCAAGGGGTCTGGCGAAAATCTTGACGCGAACGTCAAGTGAGGACGATTCCACGCTCAGACGCCTCGCTCAAGCGCGCACATGCGGCATCGCACCCGCATCACCAGGGCGGCCCGAAGCCGTTGACAGGGAGGCTCGATCCTCCCTAACCTGACACGCATGTCAACTAGTTCCCCTCGCTTGCGCACCCGATTCACCGAGGCCTTCGGGGTGACCCACCCGATCATGCAAGGCGGCATGCAGTGGGTCGGCAAGGCGGAGCTCGTGGGCGCCGTCGCCGAGGCCGGCGGCCTCGGCATGCTCACCGCACTGACCTTCCCCGACCCGGAGCTCCTGGCCGCAGAGATCCGCAAGGTGCGCGAGCACACCGACAACCCGTTCGGCGTCAACCTGACGATCCTGCCGTCGATGCGCACCGTGAACCACGACGAGCTCCGGCACGCGATCGTCGACTCGGGGGTCCGCGTGATCGAGACCGCCGGAGCGAACCCCGGGCCGTACATGGACTACTTCAACGCCCACGGCGTGAAGATCATCCACAAGTGCACGAGCGTGCGGCATGCGCTCAAGGCGCAGGCCGTCGGCGTCACCGCGGTCAGCATCGACGGCTTCGAGTGCGCCGGACACCCGGGCGAGGACGACGTCCCCGGCCTGGTCCTGATCCCCGCCGCGACGGCACAGCTGGAGATCCCGGTGATCGCTGCGGGCGGCATCGCGGACGCGCGCGGCCTGGTCGCCGCACTCGCCCTCGGCGCGGAGGGCGTGAACATGGGGACCCGCTTCCTGTGCACCCAGGAGTCGCCGATCCACCACCGGGTCAAGGAGGCGATCGTGGCCTCCTCCGAGCGCGACACCGAGCTCCTGTTCCGCCCGCTGCAGAACACCTCCCGCGTGCACAGCAACGCGGTCGCCCGCGAGGCCGTGGCGATCATGGCGGACGGCGGCAGGTTCGAGGACGTGCAGCACCTGGTCAACGGCATCCGCGGGCGCACGGTCTACGAGAACGGCGACCCCGAGGCGGGCGTCTGGTCGGTGGGCATGGTCCAGGGCCTGATCGACGACATCCCGACCTGCGCGGACCTGCTCGACCGGATCACCCGGGACGCCGTCGCCCTGCTCGACGAGCGCCTGAGCGCGATGCGGCAGGCACCGGTTCCCGCCTGAGCGAAAC
>NZ_BAAALG010000011.1:46297-116305 GCF_039528155.1 Nocardioides dubius
GCGTTGTTCGGCACTCCAGCGGTGCGGGTCAGCCCTGCTGTGCCTGGTAGGCGTCGCGCAGCACCCGCTTGAGGATCTTCCCGCTGGGGTTCTTCGGCATCTGCTCGGCGACGTGCACCTGCTTCGGGATCTTGAAGCCGGCCAGACGGCCGCGCGCGAAGGCGATCACCTCGTCGGCCTCGACCCGCTGACCGTCCTGCGGCACCACGACCGCCGTCACCGCCTCGACCCAGACCGGGTCCGGCAGCCCGAAGACGGCCACCTCCGCCACCCCGGGCATCGTGTAGAGGACCTCCTCGACCTCGCGGCTCGCGACGTTCTCGCCACCCGACTTGATCATGTCCTTCTTGCGGTCGACCACGCGCAGCACGCCGTGCTCGTCGAAGACGCCGAGGTCTCCGGAGTGGAACCAGCCACCCTGGAACGCCTCCGCCGTCTTCTCCGGGTCCCGGTAGTAGCCGAGCGTGGCGTGCGGACTGCGGTGCACGATCTCCCCCACCGTGCCGGGCGGGACCGGGACGCCGCCGTCATCGACCACCTGGGTCTCGACGTTGATCGCCGCACGACCTGCCGCGCCCGCGAACGCGGCCTGCTCCTCCGGCTTGAGGATGGTCGCCACCGGGGCCATCTCGGTCTGGCCGTAGAAGTTCCACAGCCGCATCTGTGGCAGCCGCTCCGCCAGCCGGGCCAGCACCTCGACCGGCATCGCCGAGGCACCGTAGTAGCCCTTGCGCAGACTGCTCAGGTCGGTCTCGGCGAAGCGCGGCGAGTTGAGCATGCCGATCCACACCGTGGGCGGCGCGAAGAACTTCGTCACCCGGTTCTCTTCGATCATCTGAAGCAGCAGATCCGGGTCCGGGCTCCGGGCGATGACGCTCCGCGCCCCGATGTACAGGTCGGGACCGAGGAAGCAGTCCAACTGGGCGCAGTGGTAGAGCGGAAGCGCATGAAGGTCGACGTCGTCAGCCGAGCCCTCCCCCTCGATCAGCACGCTCGCGTACTGCCACAGCAGCGAGCGGCTGCTCAACAGGGCGCCCTTGGGCCGCGACTCGGTGCCGCTGGTGTACATCAGCCGGATCGGGTCGTCGTCCGCGACGTCGACCTCGGGCGGCACACCGCGGCCGTCGCCGACCAGCGCGGCGAACTCGGGCCATCCGGGCTCCTCGCCCTCGATCGCCACCCGCACCGCCGGGACGTGAGCCGAGGCGGCGAAGGCCTGCTCGGCGCGTCCCACCAGGGCGTGCTCGGCGACCAACAGCCGCGGCTCGCTGTGCTCGAGGATGAACGCGATCTCCTCGCTGCCGAGCATGAAGTTGATCGGCACCAGCAGCGCGCCGATCCGCGCCGTGGCGAAGGAGAGCGCCGCGAACTGCCAGCAGTTGTGCGACAGCACGGCGACCCGGTCGCCCTGCGTCACGCCGTGCCGGACCAAGCCGGCCGCCACCGCATCCACGACCTGCGCCCACTGCGCGAAGGTGAAGGCGGCGTCGCCGTCGACGATCGCGATCCGCTCCGGGCTCCTGGCCGCGCTCCGGCGCGGGATGTCGCCGAGGCCGTGGGCACGCGCGCGGCGCACCGGCGCGAGACCGGTCGGGTCCTCGATCGTGGCCTGCCCGCTCATGCCGGCTCCTCCGCGTTCGGCCGGATGATGATCTTGACGTGCTCATCGGGCACCCGCAGTGCCGCGAACGCCTCCGCCGTCGCCGGCAACGGCATCCGCGCGGTGATCAGCCGCTCCGCGTCGATCTCGCCGTCGGCCAGCCGCTGCAGGGTCACGCCGTACGGGTCGTCGACCGGGCCGGAGCCGAAGTTGATCACCAGCTGGCGCCATTGCGCGATCACCGGCACGAAGGTCTCGTCACCGAAGGCGGAGGCCGCGATCTGCAGATGCGAGCCGTGCGGGGCGATCCGGGTCAGCTCGGCGATCGCCCCCTGGCGTCCACTGCACTCGAAGACCGTGACCGGCCCGCCGGCGGCGGCCAGCACCGCCGCGAGGTCGTGCTCGGCAGGGTCCAGCGCGCGGGTCGCACCCAACGCGAGGGCCAGCTCGCGCCGCCGCGGCGAGGGCTCGACGACGACCACGTCCGAGCAACCACGGGCGACCAGCGCGATCACCACCCCGAGGCCGATCGTCCCGGCGCCGATCACCACGGCCGGACCGGAGCGCCACCCGGACTGCTGGACGTGGGTCTCCCCCACATGCAGCGGCTCGGCGAGCGAGGCGACGTCGAAGCTCATCGCGTCAGGGATCACCCGGAGCCAGCCGGCGTCCACCACGATCTCCTCGGCGAGCGCCCCCGGGTGGGTGTTGGAGTAGCCCACGATGGTGAGGGCCCCGGTGGCGTGGTCGGTGGCGATGCCGATCCCCGCGACCCGGTCGCCGGGGGCCAGGGTGCTGACGTCGTCGGCGACCTCGACCACGACTCCGGCGAACTCGTGACCCGGCGTGACCGGCCGCGTCGGGTCGAACCTGGCCAGCTCGAACCCGCCCGATTCGGCGGTCGCCACGAACCGCGCCGCGTCCTTGACCAGGCTGAGGTCGCTGCCACAGATCCCGCACGCCTCCACCCGGAGCCGCACCTGGCCCGCGCCGACCTCCGGCAGCGACAGCCCGTCGACGACGCGCAGAGCGCCGTCCAGTACCTGCACACCACGCATCTCAGCCTCCGAAGATCATGTCGTCGTCGACCGGGCCGCGGAGACGGGCCCAGAAGTCCTCCATCAGCAGTGGGCTGGCCAGGATCACCTCGCCCGCGCTGTTGCGGTAGTAGGTGGTGGCCCGCTTCTCCCGCGCCCAGATCGTGTCGGCCATCTGCTCGCGCACCTCCTGCTGCCAACGCTGCCACGCTTCCGGGGTGGCCTCCAGGCTCGCGGCGCCCCGCGCGGCAGTCGCCCGGATCGACTCGATCAGGTAGTGCACGACCGCCTCGATGGTGAAGTTGTGCCCACCGCCGTGCGCGGCCGATGCGTGCGGGCCGGAGGTGATGAAGAGGTTCGGGAAGCCCGGCACCTGGCAGCCGTTGTAGGCGCTCGGCGACTGTGCCCAGACGTCGCTGAGCAGCACGCCGTCGCGCCCGGCGATCTCGATGTCGGCCAGGTACTCGAGGCTGAATCCGGTCGCGAAGACGATCACGTCCACCTCGTGCAGCTTCCCGTCGGCGTCCACCAGGCCCTCCGGGACCAGCTCGCTCAGACCCGAGGCGACGGTGGAGGTGTCCCGCTTCAGCGCGGAGTAGTAGTTGCCGGGGTCGCGGATCGTGCGCTTGCCGAACGGGGCGAAGTTCGGGCGCAGCCGCTCCAGCAGGTCGGGGCGGTCGGCGAAGCTCTCCTCCAGGTACCCCTGGGCGACCTGGAGCACCGCGTCGTTGGCGGCGCTGATGGACAGGTCGTGCTCGGCCGCCCACTCGGCGTCGTAGCGGACCACCGGGTAGTTGGTGTCGCTGATCGGCAAGAAGGTGAGCAGCCGGTTCCACAGCGCGTAGTGACCGACGTTCGTGCTCAGCCAGACCTCCTCCGGCGCGAACTCGTCGTCGACGGCGGCCGGCATCACCCAGTGCGGCTGGCGCTGGACCAGGGTCAGGCTGGCCACCTCGTCGACCAGCGCGTCGACCACCTGGACGCTGGTGCAGCCGGTGCCGACCACCGCGAGCCGCTTGCCCGCGAAGTCGTAGTCGTGGTCCCAGTCGGCGGAGTGGAACCAGGTGCCGGCGAACGCGTCCAGACCCGGCACCTGCGGCACCTGGGGCCGGGTCAGGTAGCCGGCCGCCGTCATCACGTAGTTCGCACGGATCGTCTCCGCACGACCCCCACGCTCACAGCGCACCTCCCACACCTTCGCGGCGTCGTCCCAGGCCATGCCGGTGACGGTGGTGCCCAGGCGGATGTCCTTGCGCACGTCGTACTGGTCCGCGACCCGGTTGAGGTAGTCGAGGTACTCCTGGCCCTTGGGGTAGATCCCACTCCACTCGTCGTTCACCTCGAACGAGAACGAGTAGTAGGCGCTGGGCGTGTCCACGCCGACACCCGGGTAGGTGTTGCGCTGCCAGACACCCCCGAGCTGGTCGGCCTTCTCGACGACGGTGCAGGAGATGCCCGCCTTGGCGGCGGCCACCGCGGCCGCGATGCCGCCCATCCCGGCCCCGATCACCAGCAGGCTCACACCGCTCACGTCGGCCTCGGGATGCGCCGTGCTCTCCACGAAGTCGGTGAAGCCCGCCTGCTCCTTGTAGAAGGCGCTGGAGGCGACCGGCACCGGCCAACCGACCAGCCAGGAGGCCACCTCGGCGAACACCTCGTCGGAGAGCTCCGGACGGCGGACGGCGGCGTCCCCGCTCTCGACATCCTCGCGAACGGCCAGCTCACGCTCGGCCCAGGCCTTCAGCTCGGCCGCGGGCTGCTCGGGCAAGGACGCCACGATCCCACCCTTGGCAAAGGCGTGGGAGAGCTCCGCGGCGATGCCACGCGCGCGGTCCAGCTCGCCGGTCTGGCTGACCAGCGCCGCCAGCATCACGGCCGGGTTGGCCGCCGGCAGGGCGGCGGCCAGAGCTGAGCTCTGGCGACGGGTCTCGGGGGCGGAAATCGGCACAACAACACCTCTCAGGTCCATGCGACATGGGTCACACGGGAAGTGTTATTTAGACTTTGAGTCTTGTCAATGGACTACGAGTATAGAAATCAGTTCTCTGCTCGCAGCAGGTCCCGCAGCGCCGAGGTGAGGTGCTCGACCAGCAGGTCGGTCTCCCTCTCCCCGTCCTCCATGAAGTGGAAGGTCAGCATCTGCTGGACCATGTGCACCATCATCAGGGCCCGCGCATCCGCCTCGCGCGGCGTGAACCGCGACCACAGCTCGGTGCGCGCCCGGACGATCTTCACGATCCCCTGGTACCGATCCGGGACGTCACCCAGCAACTCCAGGCGAACGGCGTCACTGGCCGCTCGGTTGCGACCAGCAGTCAGCTTCCAGGCGTCGATGAACTCGTTCAGCCATTGGCCGATCGAGCTCGCCGACCAGTCAGCGAGCTCGCCGAAGCGGGCGTAGATCTCCTCCGCCTCGCGCCACATCAGCTCGACCACCGCCCCCAGGATCGCCTCCTTGCTATCGAAGTAGGCATAGAAGGTGGCGCGACTGATCCCTGCCTCCTCGGCGATCTGGTCGATCGAGGTGGACTGGAAGTCGCCACGCCCCAGCAACGTCGCCATGGCGGCGATCAACGCCTCCCGGGTCTCCGCCCGGCGCTTCTCCCGCAGGGACATCGGCTTGGCGTCACTCATGCCAGCCATCCTAGGGCGAGAGCACCCTGGGCCAGACCGAAGATCTCGTAAATAAACTTTGAGTCCAAACTCTTGACTTGAAGTCTAGGTACGTGGAACGTTCTGCCTACTGTGATCCCACTCACGTGAGCGATCCGGTCCCTCCTCCTCATCTCCCGCCCCGCCCGGGGCCTGCACCAGGAGCCTCGAACATGACAGCTCGCACCATCGCGCCGGGGACCTCGTCCGCGACGCCCAACAAGGGACGGTGGATCGCTGCGATCGCCGTTCTGGTCCTGCTCACCGAGCAGACCGCACTCGGGTTCACTCTGATCGCACCGGCGCTGACCGGCCTGGCGATGAAGTACGAGACCACCCAGATCATCTGGGCGATCACCATCTTCACCCTGATCGGCGGCGTCGTCACCCCGGTGATCGGCAAGCTCGGCGACCGCTACGGCAAGCGCCGGGTGCTGGTCGCGGCCGCCGTCATCTCCCTGATCGGCTCGGTCATCTGTGCGCTGGCGCCCGGCTTCGGCCTCTTCCTGTTCGGCCGCGCGCTGATGGGCCTGAGCACCGCCTTCCTGCCGGTCACCTTCGCCCTGATCCGCGACGTCTTCCCCGAGAGCTTCCGCGCGATGAGCATCGGGATCGCGACCAACGGCGTCGGTGTGGTCACCATCGTCGGCCCCTTCCTGGCCGGCTACCTGATCGACAACTACTCGATCTCCGCCGTCTTCTGGTTCGTCACCGCCATCTCCGCGATCGGCGCGGCCGGCACCCTGGCCCTGGTCCCCGAGAGCACCATCCGGGTCCGCTCCCGGATCGACCTGATCGGCGTGATCGGCCTGATGGCGGCCCTGCTGCTGGTCCTCTACGGCATCTCCCAGATCCAGACCTGGACCGTCACCGACTACCGGACCCTGCTGACCATCGGCGGCGGCCTGGTCATCCTGGCCGGCTGGTGGCGCTACGAGGCGAGCACCACCGAGCCCTTCATCGACACCAACCTGCTCTCCAGCCGTCCGGTGGCGACCACGATCTTCTCCTACGCCTTCGCCGGCGGTGCCACCACCGTGATGGCCAGCTACCTGCCCAGCATGCTGCAGACGCCGCGCGCACTGGGCGTCGACTACGGCTTCGGCCTGAGCGCCACCGGGGTCGCCAAGTACCTGATCCTGGCCGGTGTGCTGACCGTGCTCGGCGGCCTGATCGTCGGTGCCCTGGCACCCCGCTTCGGCTACCGGATCTTCCTGCTGATCGGCTCGGCGGTGATGGGCACCGGCGCCCTCGGCCTCGCCTTCGGGCACAGCGAGCCCTGGATGCCGATCCTCAGCTACGGCCTGGTCGGCCTCGGCGCCATGGTCTACGCGGCAGGCCCCGGCCTGCTGATGGTGCTCGCGCCCGCCGAGAGCCGGGGCGCCTCGGCCGGCATGATGGGCGCGATCAGCGCCGCCATCGGCAGCGCGTGCGCCCAGCTCGCCGGACTGGCGCTGTCCAAGAACGTCGGCCAGCTCGTCGGCGGCTACCCGATCTACACCGCCCGCGGCTTCACGATCGTCTTCCTGATCGCCGTCGGCATGTGCGTGGTGGCGATCCTGATCGCCCTCGCCATCCCGCGCAACGAGCGCGTCGTGGTCGAGCCTGTGGTCGAGGAGGTCGCGCGATGAGCCGCGACTTCACCGACCGGGTGGTCATCATCACCGGAGCCGGTGGCGGGCTCGGTCGTGCCTACGCACACTTCCTGGCCGCCCGCGGTGCTCGGATCGTCGTCAACGACTACGGCGGCGACGTGCAGGGGGTGGCCGGCGACCTGGCCATGGCCCGGTCGGTGGTCGAGGAGATCCAGGCCGCCGGCGGACAGGCGATCGCCAACGGCGCCGACGTGACCAGCCCGAGCGCGGGCGACGAGATCGTCGAGCAGGCCATGGCCGCCTGGGGCCGGGTGGACGCGGTGATCAACAACGCCGGCGCGACGCGGGGCGGGGTCGGCATCGCGGAGAACTCCGCCGAGGACCTGCTCACCTCGTTCGACATCCACGTGGCCGGCTCGGTGCGCGTCACCCGGGCGGCCTGGCCGCACCTGATCGCCTCCGGCAACGGTCGCGTGGTGAACACCTCGTCGGACTCGATCTGGGGAACCCCGACCAGCAACTACGTCACCTGCAAGGCAGCGATCGTCGGGCTGACCCGCGCGCTCGCCGCCGAGGCGGCCGAGGTCGGGATCGCGGTGAACACCGTGATGCCCTCGGCATGGACCCGGATGACCGGCGGCATCCCTCCGGGCGACTTCCGCGACACCGTGGAGAAGCACTTCCCACCCGAGGCCGCGGCACCCTTCGTCGGCTTCCTGGTCCACCCCGACTGCCCCTGGAACGGCGAAGCCTTCCAGGTCGGCGGGAACCGCGCCGCGCGGGAGTTCCTGGCCGTCACCGGCGGCTTCAAGGCCGACCCGGCACGTGCCCTCGACTCCTTCGCCGAGAACGCCGAGCGGGTGGTCGACGCGGCCGAGTGGATGGTGCCGACGGACATGCTGGACTCCGTCGATCTGGTGGTCTCCGACCTGGAGGGGCGTGCGCGATGGCGGTGACCCCCCAGGTGGCAGCGATCGCCGAGCAGATGGCTGCCGCGTTCGGCGGGCCGATGACCACCCTGCCCATCGAGCAGCTGCGCGCGGCGACCGTCGCCTCCATCCCGGCGTCGGGCATCGAGGTCGGCCAGGTGCAGGAGCTCACGGTGGGTCACGGCGGCCGCCAGGTGCCGATCCGGGTCTACCGGCCCGCCGACGTCGCCGAGCCCGACGGCGTGCTGCTCTGGCTGCACGGCGGCGGCTTCGCTCTGGGCGGGCTGGAGCTGGGCGACGATCTCAGCCGCCGGCTCTGCAACGCGACCGGGCTGGCCGTGGTCAACGTCGACTACGCCGTCGCCCCGGAGCGTCCGTTCCCCGCAGGTCTGCACGACTGCCTCGCGGTGCTCGGCTGGATCCGCGGCGCGCCTTCGGAGCTGGACGGCTGCGCGACCAGCCGGGTCGTGGTCGCCGGCGACAGCGCCGGCGGCAACCTGGCGATGGTGCTCTCCCAGCTCTGCCGCGACCAGGGCCTGCCCGCGCCCGCCTGTCAGGTCAGCGTCTACGGGACCGCGGAGTGCACGATCACCAACCCGGAGCTGGCCGACCTGCCCTTCCTCACCGCGGCGGACGCCGAGTGGTTCTGGTCGGCGTACACCGACACCCCCGAGGATCCCTACGTGTCCCCGGCCCTTGCCGAGGACCTCACCGCTCTGCCGCCGCTCTTCGTGGTGACGGCCGAGCACGACCCCACTCGCGATGGGAGCGAGCGGTACGCCGCAGCCCTCGCCGCCCACGGTGGCGTCGCCGTCCATCGCCGGTACCCGGGGATGCACCACGGGTTCTTCGGCATGGTGGACCTGCTCCCCGAGGCCCAGCAGGCCTTCGACGACGTCGTCGCCTTCATCGATGCTCAGCTCAGGAGGACTCCATGACCATCCACGCCGATGATCTCGCCGGACGACCGATCGTCGTCTCCGGCGCAGGCTCCGGGATCGGCGCCGCCCTCGCCTAC
The DNA here is from genome assembly GCF_039528155.1 of Nocardioides dubius. Lineage (NCBI taxonomy): Bacteria > Bacillati > Actinomycetota > Actinomycetes > Propionibacteriales > Nocardioidaceae > Nocardioides > Nocardioides dubius. Next base: position 55,129 of record NZ_BAAALG010000011.1, read on the forward strand.
CGGGCCGCGGTCGAGCACCGGATGACGGCCGTGGTCGCCGATGTCGACGCTGCCCGTGCCGAGCAGGTGGCCGCAGCCATCACCGGCGCCGGCGGGAAGGCGCAGGCACTCGCCGTCGACGTCTCCGACCCGGCCTCGGTCGACGCCCTGCGGGCGCGGGCCCTCGACGCCTACGGCGCGCCCGCCCTGCTCGTCTGCAACGCAGGCGTCGAGATGACCGGCGCGGTCTGGGAGATCGAGCCACGCGACTGGCAGCGGGTCCAGGCGATCAACGTCAATGGCGCCTTCCTCATGGCGCGCGCCTTCCTGCCCGCGATGCTGCAGACCGAGCAGCCGGGGCACGTGCTGTGCACCTCCTCGATCGGCGGCATCTCGATCGGTGCCGGCCAGTCGGCCTACCTGGTGAGCAAGCATGCGATCCGGGTCTTCGCCCAGACGCTCGCCGCCGACCTGGAGGCAGCCGATGCCCGGATCGGCGTCTCGATCCTGCTGCCCGGCGCCGTGCGGACGCGGATCTTCGACGACGCCGCCAGCACCGGGAGTGCCGGTGCCGAGGAGATGCGCAGCGCGTTGGCCAGCCACCTGGCCAACGACGGCATCACTCCGGAGCAGGTCGCCGAGATCGCGTTCGCCGGCGTCCTCGAGGGCCGGCGCTGGATCCACACGCACCCCGAGATGTCGGAGCAGGTGCTCAGCGAGCACCTGGCCGACCTCACCGCCGGGGTCCGCTGACCCCGGCGACTGCTGTGCCGCGCCGGGCGGGCCGTCAGGACAGGTAGGTCACCACATCTGCCGCCTCGGCCCGCTCGGTGCGGAACGCGTTGACCGGGTCGCTCGCATCGGGGCGGCCGATCGACACCGCGCAGACCACCAGGCGATCCTCGGGCAGGTCCAGGAACTCGCGGACGACGGGTGCCTGCATCGCGATCGCGCCCTGGGCACAGGTTCCCAGGCCCTGGGCGTGGGCTGCGTTGACCAGGTTCGCCACGAAGCCACCGCAGTCCACGCCCCCGTAGAAGCCCAGCGGCGCATCGGTGGTGATCACGGCGACGTGCGGCGCCCCGAAGAATTCGAAGTTCTTGAGCATCTGCGCGCCCCGGGCGAGCTTGTCCTCACGCGCGATCTCCAACGCCTGGTAGAGGCCGAAGCCCGCCACCTTGCGCCGGTCGTCGGAGGCACCGACGTAGTCCGGGAGCGGGAAGTCGGAGCCGCCCTGCCCGGCCAGCACCGACTCGACCAAGGCCTTGGACAGCGAGGCGCGGGCCTCGCCGCTGAGCAGATGCACCTGCCAGGGCTGGGTGTTGCACCACGACGGCGTGCGCTGGGCCAGCGCGAAGACGTCGGCGAGCACCGACTGCTCCACCGGCTCGCTCGCGAACGCCCGGCAGCTGTAGCGCTCCTGGAGAATCTCGTTCAGCTCCACCTTCACTCCTCCTCTTCGGGTCGACGACCCGGATCTCAGGCCCAGTTGGGCGCGCGCTTCTCGAAGAACGCCTGCACGCCTTCGGCGCGGTCGGGCGAGCCTGCGTTCTCGTCGTCCGCGGCTCGGGTCAGCTCCCAGCCACGCTCCTCGCGCTCGGCCACCTCGACGGCGATCGCGTGCAGCGACTGCTGGACGGCGTCCGGGCTGTTCACCACGATCCGCTCGGCCAGCGCGAGGGCCGTGTCCAAGGCCTGGCCCGGCTCCGCCAGCTCGTTGACCAAGCCGTGCAGGTGCGCGCGCTCGGCTCCGATCGGGTCACCGGTCAGCAGCATCTCGGTGGCCAGGTTCAACGGGAGCCGTGCCGGGGCCCGGAAGAGCGCACCGCTGTTGGCGACCAGTCCGCGCTTGACCTCCGGCAGGCCGAAGCGGGCCTCCCGGCTGGCCACCACCAGGTCACAGGCCAGCACGCACTCGAAGCCGCCGCCGAAGGCGAAGCCCTCGACCGCGGCGATCAGCGGCTTGCGACGCACCCGCGCCAGGAACCCGTAGGCGCCGCCCTCGGTACGCGGGGGCGACGTCGAGGTCAGATCGGTGCCGGCACTGAAGTAGCCGCCGTCACCGGCGAGGACCACGGCACGCACCGAGCGGTCCGCCTCCAGCGCCTCGAAGGCCGCGGAGAGCTCATCGGCGAGACCCTGGTCGATCGCATTGCGCCGTTCGGGTCGCGAGAGCGACAGCACCCGCACGTGGCCGACGTTCTCCTGGCGCAAGGAAGTCATGACGTGATGATGCCGCAGGCGCGACGCCCACCCCACGGCGGGTACCGATCCGCGGACGCCGACCTGAGATCCTTCTGTGCATGGCCGTCCGCAACGCCCCCGCCACCTCGGCACTCGCCAACTACCCGTCCAAGCCACCGGTCGGCGTCCTGGACTGGGCGATGCTGACCATCGCGGTGGTCTCGGTGGTGCTGCTGAGCTGGGTCACCTTCTTCGACGTCTCGGAGGCGGTCACTCGACGAGTGGTGATCGCGGACACCGCCATCTGCGCCGTCTTCGCCCTCGAGTTCGGCTACCGCTGGCGCCGCAGCGGCGAGGGCTGGCGGTTCCTGCCGCGCTACTGGTACGAGATCCTCGGCATGATCCCGGTCGCGCACCCGGCGTTCCGCTCGTTCCGGCTGCTGCGGATCGTGATCGTGCTGGCCCGGTTGGGACGAGCCGCGGACCGCGCCTTCGGCGACCGGGTCACCGCCGCGGTCGTCACCCACGCCTCCGACGCACTGGTCGAGGCGATCAAGCGCCCGGTCACCATCGCGGTGATGGACGAGGTGGCCGCCGTGCTGCGCACCGGCCACTACACGAAGAACGTGGCCGCCGCCCTGGCGGAGAACCGGGTCGAGATCGACGAGATGATCGTGGACCTGGTCAAGCAGGACGCCCGGCTCGGCCGGCTGCGCTGGATGCCGTTCCACGACGACATCGTGCGGGTGGTCAGCGACACCGTGTTCCGGCTGGTCTTCGAGGTGCTGAACGATCCCCGCACCGACGAGCTGGTCGCGGACCTGCTGGAGGAGAACCTCATGCAGATGCGTCAGGCGGTCCGCGACCGCAGCTCGTCGGAGGACGTCACGCCCGGTTGATCGCGGAGATCACGGCCTTCAGCGACGCGGTGACGATGTTGGCGTCCAGTCCGACGCCCCACAGCACCTTGTCACCCACCGCGCACTCCACGTAGGCGGCAGCGATCGCGTCGCCGCCGGCCGACAGGGCGTGCTCGACGTAGTCCAGCACCCGCACGTCGCCACGGGTGGCGTAGAGCGGATTGCCCGCCGCCTGCTCGGTGGCGACCAGCTCGGACAGGATGTTGGTGAAGGCGTTGATCGGGCCGTTGCCGCTGCCGCTCAGCTCGCGCAGCTCGCCGTCCACGTAGACGTTGACGTTGAGCTGGTCCTGGGCGCCGGCGGCCGATGACGTGTGCACCGAGTTCAGCTTCAGCGGCGCTTCGCGCTCCAGGTACTCGGCGCTGAAGATGCTCCAGATGTTCTCCGGGGTCACCTCGCCGCCCTCCGCGTCGGAGTGCTGCTGGATGACCCGGCTGAACTCGATCTGGGCACGGCGCGGCAGGTCCAGGTTGTGCTCCGCCTTGAGGATGTAGGCGACTCCGCCCTTGCCGGACTGGCTGTTGACCCGGATCACGGCCTCGTAGCTGCGGCCGACGTCCTTCGGGTCGATCGGCAGGTAGGGCGCCTCCCAGGCGATGTCGCGCACCGAGATGCCCTGCTCGGCGGCCTGAGTCTCCAGCGCCTCCAGGCCCTTCTTGATCGCGTCCTGGTGCGAGCCGGAGAAGGCCGTGTAGACCAGGTCGCCGGCGTAGGGGTGCCGCGGGTGGACCGGCAGCTGGGTGCAGTACTCGACCGTGCGGCGGACCTCGTCGATGTCCGAGAAGTCGACCTGCGGGTCGATGCCCTGGCTGAACAGGTTCATCGCCAAGGTGACCAGGTCGACGTTGCCGGTGCGCTCGCCGTGGCCGAACAGGCAGCCCTCGACCCGGTCGGCGCCGGCCATCAGGCCCAGCTCGCTGGCCGCCACGGCGGTGCCGCGGTCGTTGTGCGGGTGCAGGCTGATCGCCGAGTGCTCACGGCGGGTCAGGGCGCGGCTGAAGTACTCGATCTGGTCGGCGTAGGTGTTCGGCGTGGACATCTCCACGGTGGCCGGCAGGTTCAGGATGATCTCCCGACCCGCTTCGGGCTGCCAGACGTCGGAGACTGCCTCGCAGACGCTCAGTGCGAAGTCGGTGTCGGACTGGGTGAAGATCTCCGGGCTGTACTGGTAGCCGAAGTCCTCGGTGCCGACGATGTCGGACAGGTACTTCTCGGCATACTTGACCACCATCTCGGTGCCGCGCACCGCGATCTCGGTGCACTGGGCCGGGGTCACCCCGAAGACCACGCGCTGGAACAGCGGAGCGGTCGCGTTGTACAGGTGGATGGTCGCTCGCGGCGCACCGGCCAGCGACTCGGCGGTCCGCTCGATCAGGTCCTCGCGGGCCTGGGTCAGCACCGAGATCTGGACGTCGTCGGGGATCCGGTCGCCCTCGATCAGCTGGCGCACGAAGTCGAAGTCGGTCTGGCTGGCGCTCGGGAAGCCGACCTCGATCTCCTTGTAGCCCATCTTGACCAGCAGGTCGAACATCTTCAGCTTGCGGGCCGGGCTCATCGGCTCGACCAGCGCCTGGTTGCCGTCACGCAGGTCGGTGGAGAGCCACCGGGGTGCGTGGGTGATCTTCTTCGCCGGCCAGGTGCGGTCGGGCAGGTCGACCGGGACGAAGGCGGTGTAGCGCTGGTGCGGCATGCCGCTGGGAGCCTGGTTGTTGGCGGTGTTGCTCAGGTTGGTCATGGTGTCCTCGCTGACGAGATGGGTTCGGCGCCGGTCGCGCACAAGAACTCCGCAGCAAGGGGGTCCGGCAGATTCAGACCTTGCTGCGGCAGCGAAGGAGGAGCACGTTGATCATGACGACGACCACTCTAGCCGACGCCGCTTGGTCGTGGTAGCCGGGGGATGCAGGATGGACACATGCCTCGGCTCCTCGTCGTCCACCACTCCCCCACCCGTTCCCTGCAACGGCTGACCGAGGCGGTGCTGGCGGGTGCCGGGACCGAGGAGATCGACGACGTCGAGGTGACCGTGCGCGCCGCGCTGGAGGCCGGCGCCGACGACGTGCTCGCCGCCGACGGCATCCTGCTCGGCACGTCGGCCAACTTCGGCTACATGAGCGGGGCCCTCAAGCACTTCTTCGACAGCTCCTTCCTGGCGATCGGCGGCTCGCTCTCCGACGACGGGTCCGGCGCTCCGGCCACAGGTGGCAAGAAGCCGTTCGGACTGTGGGTGCACGGACGCTACGACACCACCGGCGCCGTCCGCTCGGTGCTGGCGATCACCGGGGCCCTGCCGTGGCGCCAGGCGGCACCGGTGCTCGAGGTGATGGGCGACGTCTCCGCCGACGACGTCGAGGCCGCCGTCGAGCTGGGCGCCACTCTCGCTGCGCTGCTCAGTGCCGCCGGTTAGGATTCCGGGCGACCGATCGTGGCTGAGGAGGACAGTGTGAGCAGGCGCCTACGTGGGATCGTGGCGACCCTCGCTCTGCTGCTCGTGGTCGCGGCGTGTGGTGGCACCGACGGCGACACCGACCCGGACCAGGTGGACGCTGTGGAGCCGCCGAAGGCCGGGGCCTGCCGGGTGCTGGAGCCGGACGACATCAGCAAGCCGGACAACGCCACCCGCACCGTCGCGTGCACCAAGCCGCACAACGCCGAGACCTTCGCGGTCGGGCCGTTGCCCGACGAGTTCGAGGACGCCGACTACGAGGACCCGGCCCTGGGCAAGTTCGCCTACACCACGTGCTCGGCGAAGTACCGCGAGTTCCTCGGCGCGGACGACTCGCTGGTGATGCGCACGGTGCTGAGCTGGGCGTGGTTCCGGCCGAGCGAGAAGGCCTGGAAGAAGGGTGCGCGCTGGTACCGCTGTGACGTGATCGGCGGCGGTGACCAGTCCAAGGAGTACGTGGACCTGCCGGACACCGCACGCGGGCTGATGCTGGGGCGTCCGGACGACAAGTGGATGGTCTGCGCCGACGGCGCGAGCGTCGCGGGCTCGGTCAAGATCCCCTGCTCGCAGCCGCACACCTGGCGCGCGGTGACCACGATCAAGGTCGGCGACGACGACGCGCCCTACCCGGGCGATCGCCTGGTGGAGGTGCAGTCGCGCGACTTCTGCTCCAAGTCGGTGGTGGCCTGGCTGAACTATCCGCCGGACTACCAGTTCGGCTACACCTGGTTCCACGAGGCCGAATGGGAGGCCGGGAACCGCCGGTCGGTCTGCTGGGCCAAGACCACGAAGTGAGCTTCACGATGCGCCGACTGCTGACCGCTCTGCTGGCCCTGGTTCTGGTGGGCCTGCTGGCCCTGGCGGGCTGCAGCGGCGGGTCGGACGACGACAACGCGGAGACCCCGACCCCCTCGGCGACCGCCTCACGTACCCCGGTCGCGCCGCCGGAGCCGCCCGCCGAGGGTGCCTGCTACCGGTTGAGCTGGGCGGAGATCATGGAGCCGACGACGACGGCGGAGCCTGTCTCCTGCAAGAAGCCGCACACGGCGCGGACGGTCGCGGTCGGCGAGCTCGACACCGTGGTCGACGGGCATCTGCTGGCGATCGACTCCGATCATGTGCGCAAGCAGCCGCCTGCCCGCTGCGCGAGGGCGGTGGACGCCTACCTCGGCGGCTCGGTGGAGCAGCGACGACTGAGCATGATCACCTCGGCCTGGTTCGCCCCCACAGTGGAGGCCTCGGACGCCGGCGAGCAGTGGTACCGCTGCGACGTCGTCGCGATCGCGGCTCCCGAACGACTGGCGGAGCTGCCGTCCTCGCTCAAGGGCGTGCTGGACTCCGAGGCCGGACGCACCCGGTTCGGGATGTGCGGCACCGCGCAGCCCGGCACCCCGGACTTCGAGCGCGTGCAGTGCGCATCGCGGCACAGCTGGCAGGCGACCGGCACTGTCGAGGTGAAGGGCGCCAAGGGCGACAAGTGGCCCGGGAAGGCCGCCGCCGAGCGCGCCGGCGCCGAACGCTGCAAGGAGCTCGCCCGACGCGGCGCGAGCGATGCGCTCAACTACAAGTGGGGCTACGAGTGGCCCACTGCCGAGCAGTGGAAGGCCGGACGCCGCTACGGCATCTGCTGGGCACCTGCCTGAGCGCGCGCCGATGCCTCCGGTGACCGGGTGGCCGACGGAGGGGGCGCTGTCGTTCAGTCGAGTTGGATGGTGCCGAGTGGGGTGACCAGCCAGGTGTGGCCGTGCTTGTTCGTCCAGGTGTAGGTGCCGTCTCGGTTGCGGACGTAGCGCCAGCCGGCGAAGGTTTTCGCCAAGTGGTGGCGTCTGCACAACGGTGCCAGGTTCTCGGGGTTCGTCTGACCCGGTGGGCCGGTCTCTTGGTACGGGTCAATGTGGTCGAGGTCCGCGTCGGCTGAGGAACGGGTGCAGTGCGGGAAGACGCAGTGCGGGTCTCGCAGCCTGACCTGCTCGGCCATCCAGGCGGGCGGGTCGTGCCGGTCGACCGCGCCGGTGCGGTTGAGGTCGATGACCGGGGTGATGCTGGCGATGGAGCCGTGGCGTTGGAGCCAGTCGGTGAGTTGCTCGATGAGGATCGGGCCGAGGCGGTCGGTGTCGGCAAGCGTCAGGTCGTCGGTCGAGAAGAGGTCGGCCAGCGTGGTGTGCACGAACACGCGCACCCCGCGCCCAGTGCGGCCTCGCGGCGTGGGCTGGTCGGCGGCCTCGTAGTCCAGCGTCCCCTGCGCCTCCGCAATGCTGCCGAGGGCCTTGGCCTTGCGCTGGCCCAGCGTGTCGGTGTCACCGGCCCGCTTCAACCTCTCGGCTTCGTCGCAGACGAGGTCGTGGAACCGGGCGAGATCGAGCGAGTCGCCGATTACGTCGAGCGTGGAGGTGCCGGACGCGGCGCCGTCAGGCCCGTAGTGGTGGTTCAGGCTGACGTCCCAGTCGGCCTTGGTGAGTGGGCCGTTCTTGTCGCGGATCAGCTCCGGGTGGAACTTCGCCACCGCCATCGCCAACACCCGCTCGATGGTCGACCAGCCGTACCGCTCGCCGTCCGCGAGGGTCTGGTCGAACCAGGCAGCGGCTTCCCGGGAGAGCTTGCGCGTCAGCTCCGCCACGCGCCGGGCTTTCCAACCTGGCACCTCCAGCAACTCAACCTGCGCCCACAACAGCGGGAGCCGGTGGTGCAGGTCCAACGCATCGGCCAGCAGCGACAACGCCGCGTACCGCGAGACCCCCGAGGCGGCCGCGAACTCCTCCGCAGCGAACGCCGCCACCGCCGGCGTCCCCTCACCCCCGAGGAAGTCGTCCAGATCCAAGGACGCGAACGCGGCGTCGTCACACCAGGAAGCCGACGACCCGCCGTCTACCACCGGGTTCACCACGCACCACTGATGCGCCAACCGCAACTGCCGCCGCACACCCTTCAACACCCGGACCCGGTCCTCCGAGATCACCGCAAGCAAGCACCCCGCGTCGAGGTCCATGACCTCATACGGAGTGTGCGCGGCATCGATCTCGATCATGCGAACAGTCCATCAGGACCCTCCGACACTTCACTTTCGGCGGTCTCGGTCAAGATCCGTCGTGCCCCCGCGCGCTCGCGCCCGAGCCCAGACCTCCCGCATGTCCGGCAGCGGATCGGCACGTGGGGGCGGAAACAGTTCGCCGAACTCCAGCACCGCAGCCAGACTCTCGGGGACTGGCCGCGCTCCGGACTCGCTGCCTGCGCCCCGCAACACGGCGCAGCGGTCCTCCGGTCCGAGAGGCTCAGCTTCCATGCCAGCGATCGTAGGAGACCTCCCGCATGTCCGGCGACGGATCGCTCCCCTACGCCTGCACCGGACGCTCGGCCTCGGCGGGGTCGAGGGGGCGACCGCCGGCCAGGAGCACCGGCTTGGGGTGATCGACGATCAGGCCGTCCACGCCTGCTGCGAGGAAGGCGTCGGCATATCCGGCCAGATCGCCGTACAGGCCTGGCTGGCGCCACCGGGGTGGCAGGAAGCGGTTCTCGCGGCGCAGGGTCCATACGTGCACGGTGAGCCAGCTGCGGTGCGCGTCGGCCACCAGCGACGTCGCCGTGCCGTCGTCGTCGAGCACCAGCTCACGGTGCACGCCGATCCCGTCGGCGTACTCGTCGATCCGCGCCAACCCGTCCGGCGACGCGAGGTCGAGGAAGGTGGTCGACTCCCCCGCGACGAGCAGGTCGTACGGCGCGCCCTCGGGGGTCAGCAGCTGGGTGATCGCGACCCGGCTGCGCTCGGCGATCCGCCGCAGCACCGTCGTCTCGAAGCCCATCACGGTGACCCGGGAGCGCGGGTGGTCCAGGCCGTGACGCCCGAGCGTCTCCAGCAACGGGGAGACCAGGTCCAGGCCCCGCTTCGCGAAGTAGGTGGGGTGCTTCAGCTCGAGCATCACGCCCACCGAGCGCCCCGACCGGGCCGACTCCGCCGCCACCAGGGCCAGGACGTCGTCCAGGCTGGCCAGCCCGAGCAGGCCGTCGTGACCCGCGCTGCGGCGACGCAGCCTCGGGAAGCGCTCCCGTGCGCGCAGGGTGCCCAGCTCGGCGAGCGTGAAGTCGTCCACGAACCAGCCGCGCTGCCACTCGCCGTCGAGCCGGCGCACCTTCCAGCGCCGCGCGAACTCGGGCCGCCGGGCGACGTCGGTGGTCGCCGACAGCTCGACGTCGTGCCGCGCGACCAGCACGCCGTCACGGGTGCAGACCAGGTCGAGCTCGATGTCGTCGACGCCCATCCGGATCGCCGCCCGATAGGCCTCGAGGGTGTGCTCCGGGAAGAGTCCGCAGGCACCGCGATGCGCGACGACGGCGGGAGTGACGACCAGACTGGAGATCGTGGGGCTCACGCCACCATCGGACCAGCGCCTCGTGACGGCGAGGCGTCGCGCACGTGAACCGCACGCGGCGCCCGCGCGGCGGTTGCGAGCGGTTGCCGGCCTCAGCCGGCGGGCCGGTTCAGCGACTTGGCGATGAACTCGTTGGCCGAGCGCTGGAAGTGGGTGACCACGGCCTCGATGGTGAGCTGGCGCAGGCGCTTGACCGTGCGCTCGAACTCCAGCGCCTCCTCGGAGGTGTGCGGCGCGCTGCGGAACGGCGCGACCACCTGCTGGCGCATGATCGTGGTGAGCTCCTCGACCAGCGAGTCCATGTGGCGCGCGATCGCCTGCCCGGCGGCCCCCATGCTCTCGGTCGGGATGTCGAGCTCGATCAGGTCCAGGCTGACCCGCAGCGCAGGCTTGGGCTCGAACTTCTTCCCCACCCGGCTGATCGCCCCGAGCGTGACCAGCAGGTCGAGGTCGGCAGCGGTCAGCTTGCGCCCGGCCTGCTCCTCCAGGTCGGCGCGACTGAGCAGCTCGGTGGGCGCCGGGCTCCACGGGATCAGCATCGAGCGGCGCAGCACCAGCTCCTCGACCGTGGCCTCCGGGTCGATGGAGGTCATGTAGCCCTCGATCGCCTGCAGGGTGAAGCCGTGCTCCTGCAACGCGCGCACCATCTCCAGCCGCGCCCGGTGCACGTCGCCGTAGTAGGCGATCCGCCCGCGCCGCTCGGGCGTCGGAAGCAGGCCCAATGTGGCGTAGTAGCGCACCGTGCGAACGGTCATCCCCACGGTCGCGGCCAACTCGTCGATGGTGAGCAGGTCACCGCTCTCCGTCTCCACCTGCGTGCTCATGACTGTCACAGTAATGCTGTCTCAGCGTGCTGGCAAAGCCTATTTCCACCGGGTTTCGGCAATTGCTTGACGGCGCCCCGACAGCATGTGACCCTCATCTCTGTCACAGTAACGCTGTCACGATCACCAGGGGGTGGGATGACGACGGCACCCCTCCCCACGCCGGACGCCGACGGGTCCCCGCGGCCCGGCGCCCACCTCGGCGACTCGCTCACCGAGTCGTTCCGTGACGGTCTGCGCAGCGGCATCCGCGCCAACCTGCGCACCTGGCGCCCGCTGGAGGAGCTGCTCGCCATGCTCCGCCTGGGCGAGCAGATGATCACCGCCCTGGTGCGCAGCATCCTCGGCCGGCGCTTCCCGTTCGAGGAGTTCCTGCTGCAGACCTGGTTCACCATCCGGGTCTGCTCACTGCCGGCACTGGCCGTCTCGATGCCCTTCGGGGTGATCCTCGCCCTGCAGGTCGGCGTGCTCGCCCAGGAGGTGGGTGCGGTCTCCTTCACCGGCGCCGGCAACACCCTGGCCGTGGTCCGCCAGGCCTCGCCGATGATCACCGCACTGATGCTGGCCGGCGTGGCCGGCTCCGCGATCTGCGCCGACCTCGGCGCCCGCAAGATCCGTGACGAGCTGGACGCCCTCGAGGTGATGGGCATCCCGATCGTGGAGCGCCTGCTGGTCCCCCGGATGCTGGCCACCGTGGTGGTCGCCGTGCTGCTCAACGGCGTGGTCATGTTCTTCACCATCCTGACCACCCTCACCGTGAGCGTGGTGCTCCAGGACCTGCCACCCGGCGCCTACCTGGCCTCGGTCACCACCCTGGCCGGGCTCTCCGACCTCTGGCTCTCCCTGGTCAAGGCGGCGATCTTCGCGGTGATGTGCACGGTGATCGCCGCGCACAAGGGGCTGCGGGTCAGCGCCGGGCCGACCGGCGTCGGCGATGCGGTGACCAGCGCCGTGGTCATCAACTTCATCGCGCTCTTCGCCGCGAACTTCGCGATCTCCCAGATCCACAGCACCCTGGCAGGAGGGCCCCTCGGATGAGCGCCGCCGACGTGGTCACCACCCCCATCGTCCGCCTCGGCGAGATGATGGCGCTCGCCTTCCACGCCTTGCGTGGCATCCCGCTCGCGCTGCGTCGCTACCGCGGCGAGATCGGCCGGGTGCTGGCCGAGGTCACCCTCGGCTCCGGCGTCTTCGTGGTCGGCGGCGGCGTGGTCGGCGTGGTGCTGCTGCTCTCCACCCTGACCGGCACCGAGGTGGGCCTGGAGGGCTACAACGGCCTCGACGTGATCGGCCTGGCACCGCTGACCGGCTTCATCTCCGGCTACGCCAACACCCGCGAGCTCGCCCCGATCGTCGCCTCGCTCGGCTTCGCCGCCCGGATCGGGTGCGGGTTCACCTCGCGGATCGGCGCGATGAAGATCAACGAGGAGGTCGACGCGCTGGAGTCGATGGCGATCCGGCCGATCCCCTACCTGGTCAGCACCCGGATCATCGCCTCCCTGGTGGTGATGGTGCCGCTCTTCCTGATCGGCCTGGTCGGCACCTATGTGGCCACCGACTTCATGGTCACCACCTTCTTCGGCCAGTCCGCGGGCACCTACGACCACTACTTCAGCACCTTCGTGGCACCCGTCGACGTGCTCTACGCCGGCATCAAGGTGATCGTGCTGACCCTGATCATCACCCTGATCCACTGCTATTACGGGATGACCGCCAGCGGTGGCCCCGAGGGCGTGGGCCGCTCGACGGGTCTGGCGATCCGCACCAGCATCGTCGCGCTCACCGTCTTCGACATCCTGCTCACGCTGGCCCTCTGGGGCCCCGATCAGCAGGTCCAGATCTCCGGATGAGGACGTTCATCACCGGCCTCGGCCAGCGCACCCGGATGCTGCTGGTCGGTCTGACGACCCTCGCTCTGGTCGGCGGGGTCACGGCCTGGCTCGCGGGCTCCTACCTGGGCCTGATCACCAACGACCTCAAGGTCACCGCCGCCCTGCCCACCAGCGGGGACTCGCTCGGGGTGAGCTCCGACGTCAAGTACCGCGGCCTCCGGGTGGGCCGGGTGCTGAGCGTCGCCCCCGGCACCCGGCCCAGCGCGGAGATCGTGCTGATGTCCGAGTACGCCGAGGCGATCCCCAGCGACGTCGTCGCCCGAGTCCTGCCCGGCACCCTGTTCGGCAACGAGTACGTCGACCTGGTCCGCCCGGCCGAGGCATCGGCCGCAGCCGGCTCGCTCGACGCCGGCAGCACCATCCCCGCCGACACCTCGCGAGCCACCCTGCGCCTGATGGACACCTTCACCGCCGCCCAGCGGCTGCTGGTCGCCATCGACCCGGCCGATCTCGACGCCGCCCTCTCCCAGCTCGCGGCCTCCCTCGACGGGCGCGGCGACGACCTCGGCGCGTTCATCCGCGACGCCGACGCGCTGGTCGACTCGTGGCGGGGCGTCGCGCCCACCTTCCACCGCGACGTCGCCCTGCTGGCCGAGGCCAGCGAGCTCGGCGCCGAGGTGGAGCCGCTGCTGGTCCAGGTGCTGCGCGACTCGCTCCCCCTGGCCCGCACCTACGCCGAGCAGCACCGCCAGGTGCTGGCCGCGCTGCGCGACCTGAGCGGGCTGGCCGGCACCGTCGACACGTTCCTACGGGCCCAGGGCACCCCGATCGCCGGCGTGCTGGCCGACTTCGCCGGAGTGCTGGAGGTGATGGCGTCGCGCAGCGCCACGTTCAGCCGCGCGCTGGCCGAGTTCACCGGCGTCGTCGAGAACGGCGCCGCCGCGATCAAGGGCGGCAGCATCCAGATGGAGGGTGTGATCGGCGGTCAGCTGCCCGATCCCTACGGCCCAGCCGACTGCCCGCGCTACGGCTCGATGGCCGGGAGGAACTGCCGATGAGGGTCCTACGCGCCCATCGCGGAGCCGTGCTCGGCGTCGCCGCCTTCACCGTGCTCTCGCTGCTGCTGACCGCGCTGATCGCCGGCACCCTGGCCGGGGAGCGTGGCGAGGACCCGGTACGGCTGCGCGCGGAGTTCCGCGACGCCACCGGCCTGAGCGTGGGCGACGACGTCCGGATGGCCGGCGTCCGGGTCGGGCGCGTGGTCGACACCCGCCTCGACGGCAACCTCGCCCTGGTCACCTTCGAGGTGGACGGCGCGCAACAGGTCACCGAGTCGACCATCGCCTCGATCGCCTATCTGAACCTGATGGGCCAGCGCTACGTCGCCTTGGAGCCGGGCGCCCGACCGGACGCGAAGCGGTTGCCGGAGGACGCCACCATCCCGGTCGGGCGGACCAGGCCCGCACTCGACCTGACCGCGATGTTCAACGCCTTCCGCCCCCTCTTCGACGCACTCCAGCCCGGCGATCTCAACCAGCTGGCCGAGAACATCGTCGCCGTGCTCCAGGGCCAGGGCGGCACCATCGAGCACCTCACCCAGCAGGTCGGCCGGCTGACCACCCACCTCGTCGACCGCGACGCCCTGATCGGCACCGTGCTGGACAACCTGACCACGGTGCTCGTGGCCGCCGACACGCACCGCGCCGAGATCACCGGGATGATCGACGACCTCGGCTCGCTCACCCACGGGCTGGCCCGCGACCGGAACCGGATCGGCGGCGCACTCGACGACGTCTCGGCGCTGACGGTCGAGGTCGAGGACCTCCTCGATGCGACCGACGACGCGCTGGTCTACGACCTGGCCGGGCTGCGCGACGTCGGCGACCACCTCGCCGAGAACGCCGAGCTCCTCGGCGACACCGTCCAGGCTGCACCCCTCCAGTTCGGCGTCTACCTGCGCACCCTCGGCTACGGCAGTCACCTCAACGTCTACGTCTGCAAGCTGCTCGGCGAGCTGCCCGGCCTTCCCGGCGTCGACATCGTGCCGAGCAGCCAACACTCCGCGAGGTGCCGCTGATGACGCTGCTCTCCCCCCGCCTGCTGCGACTGCTGCTGATCGGCGCGCTGCTGGCGGCCCTGGTCGCCGTGGTGATCGCGCTGCTCCCGGACGGGGAGCGCTACCAGGCACGCCTCGCGCACGCCGGCGGGCTGCGGGCCGGCGACGCCGTGCGGATCGCCGGCCTCGACGTCGGCTCGGTCACCTCGGTACGCGCGGAGCGGGACCAGGTCGCGGTCGAGTTCCGCCTCGACGCGGACGCCCGGCTGACCCGCGACACCAAGGTCGAGGTGAAGCTGGAGTCCCTGCTCGGCAAGCGCTTCCTCGCCCTCACCCCGGGCACCGGGGCCACCCTGGACGCCGGCGGCACGCTGCCGGTGACGAACGCCAGCGATCCGTGGACGATCGAGGAGTTCTGGCTGGAGTCCGCCCCCAAGCTCGAGGAGCTCGACCTCGACTCGCTGGAGCGCTCGATCGACGTGCTGTCCAGCGAGCTGGACACCGCTCCGCGCGACGTGCGCACCGCCCTCGACGGCCTCACCGGCCTCTCCGGAATGGTGAACCGCCGCGACGCCCAGCTGCAGCAGCTGCTTGCCACCACGCGCTCGGTGACCACCACCGTCACCGACCAGACCGACGAGCTGGAAGCCCTGATGAGCGACGCCGACAAGGTGCTGACCATGGTCTACGAGCGGCGCGAGGCGCTGCGGGTACTGCTGCGCGACAGCCGTCGCCTGGCCGGACGACTCACCGCCCTGGCCCGGACCACGCAGCCCGACCTGGAGCCAGCACTGCGCCGGATCCGCACGGTCCTCGGCGTCCTGAACACCCAGCGCAAGGAGCTCGACACGGTGCTCGAGATGGCCGGCCCGACCATGCGGCTGTACACGAACGCGGCCGGCGACGGCCCGTGGCTCGGCGTCAACGCGCCGTGGTTCGTGCTGCCCGACGACCTGTGGTGCGTGGCCACCCCGGGAGCCTGCTCATGAGCGCCTCCCGCAGCCGGATCGCGCTGGCGGCCCTCGTCGTGGCGCTGGTCGCCGGCGGCCTGCTGTGGTGGCGCTCGGGTGGCGAGGAGCCGATCGTGGTCACCGCCGACTTCGAGGACACCACCGGGCTCTACGTCGGCAACGACGTGCAGTACCTCGGCGTCCCGGTCGGCACGGTCACCGCGATCGAGCCCAAGGGCCGCTGGATGCAGGTGCGCATCGAGCTCGACGCCGGCACCCGCCTGCCCCAGGAGGCCGGCGCCAACATCATGCAGTCCAGCCTGGTCACCGACCGCTACGTGGAGATGGGCCCGGCCTATCAGGGCGGACCGGCGCTCGCCGACGGCGCCCACCTCGGCACCGACCGCACCCGCAGCCCGGCCGGGGTGGACCAGATCGCCTCCTCGATCGACGACCTGGTGCTGGCCTTGGACAACACCACCCCCGGCGGCCGCGACGTCGGCGACCTGCTGGAGGTGACGGCGCGCAGCTTCGAAGGCAACGGTCCTCGGGTGCGCAAGGCACTGGTGGCCGGGGAGCGAGCGCTGCGCACGATCAACGCCTCCGGCGGCGACCTCTCCACGGTCACCGCGAACCTGGCCGACCTGCTCTCCTCGGTCGCTGCCCGCGACGCGGTGATCCGGCGCTTCTCGGCCAGCCTCGACGCCACCACCGCGGTCCTCGCCGAGCAACGCCACGGCGTCTCCGGCACGCTCAGGTCGCTGGACGAGCTGACCGGGGTGGTCAGTGGCTTCGTGGCCCGCAACCGGAAGGTGATCGGCACCGACCTGAACGAGGCCCTCCGCCTGACCCGTCAGGTCTCCCGCCACCGCGACTCGCTCGCCGAGGCCTTCGACACCATGCCCACCCTCGCCGAGAATCTGGCCCGTGCCTACGACTGGCGCACCGGCCGGCTCCGGGTGCAGTTCTCCACCGACACCGGCCCGTTCTCCGCCGACTTCCGCGCCACCATGTGCCAGGCCCTGGCCGGGCGGTGGTGCGACCTGCTCTTCACCTCCGAGAGCACCGGGGCACTGGACTGGCTGCTGGACGGCCTCGGCGAGGCGATCCCGGGGAACCTGCCATGAGCCGCCGTCTGCTCGCCGCTCCCCTGCTCTGCCTGGGCCTGCTCTTCGGCGGCTGCGGGCTCTCCCTGGACGACGTCCCGATGCCGTCGCTGATCGAGGGCCCGACCTACGAGCTCACCGCCGTCTTCGACAGCGCCCTGAACCTGCCGGTGGACTCGCCGGTCAAGTGGGGCGGGCGGACCATCGGCCAGGTGGTCGGGGTCGAGGTGCGTGACTACCGGGCCGTGGTCGCGATGGAGATCACCGACGAGACCCGGATCCGCTCCGGCGGCCGCGCCGAGATCCGGCTCACCTCCCCGATGGGCACCGCCTTCGTGGAGTTGCTCGACGGCCCGCAGGGCAATGCCCCGCTCGAGGCCGGAGCGCGGATCGAGGTGGCCAGCACCACCCGCGCACCCGACGTCGCCGACCTGCTGAGCTCGCTGTCGGTGGTGGTCACCGGCGGCGCCTTCGCCGACATCGGCACCGTGGTCGACGAGCTCAACGTGGCGCTCACCGGCAACGCGCCGGCCGCCCGCGCGCTGCTGCGCGGGCTCGATGACACGGTGAGCGACCTGAACGCGCACACCGCCGACTTCGACCGGGCACTGCGTGGGGTGAACCGGCTGACCCGACGCCTTGCCGACGACGCTCCCTACCTGGTCGAGGCGGTGCGCGACCTGCGCCCGGCGGTGCGGGCGCTCGAGGGCCAGCAGAGCGACCTGCTCCGCCTGCTCGCCAAGGTCCGGCGCCTCGGCGAGAGCACCGAGGCCTTCACCACGGCGGTGCGCGAGGACCTGGTCACCACCCTGGACAGCGCCGGCCCGGTGCTGGACTCGTTGCGCCGGTCGCAGTCCCACCTGGTCCGCGGCATGCGCGGCCTGATCAAGTTCGGCGCGCTCACCGACGACGCGTCGCCGGGCGACTTCTCCAACTTCGACCTGACCCTGCTGCTCGACCCGGACGGCCTCAACCCGACCAGCGGCCAGCCGCAGCAGCCGGACGGCGCCCGCGGACAGGAGGGCGGCCGATGAGCCAGTTCGAGCGCGTCCGCCGCCGGGTGCGGATCGCCCAGATCCTGCTGCTGGCGATCGTGGTGGCCGGCACCGCCTACGTCGGCGACGCAGTGGTCGGCGGCGGCCTGTTCTCCTCCCCGACCACCGTCACCGTCCACCTGCCCGAGGCCGGCGGGCTGCACCCGCGCGCCGCCGTCACCTATCGCGGGCAGAAGGTCGGGGTGGTCACCGGGATCCGGCTCACCGACGACGGCATCGCGGCGACGATCGAGCTGGAGGAGGACGCGCGGATCCCCACCGACAGCACCTTCGAGGTCCGCAACCTCTCCGCGGTCGGTGAGCAGCACCTCTACATCGCCCCCAACACCGACCAGGGTCCGTGGCTCGCCGACGGCAGCGAGGTCAGCGCCGGCTCTGATGCGATCCCGCTGCCGATGCCGCAGGTGCTGGCCGACGTGCAGACCCTGATGAAGCGGATCGACATCGACGACATCACCACCATCTCCACCGAGATCGACGCGGTCTTCGGCGACGGCACCGTCGACCTGCGGGCCACCACGATCGAGCTGGAGCGCGCCTTCGACCTGCTCCAGGCGATGCAGCCCGACCTGCTCCGGCTGACCCGCGCGGCGGAGGTCCCGCTGACGACCATCAGCGACCAGGCGGCGCTGATCCGGCGCACGCTGCGCAACGCCCGCCTGGTCAGCGCGGAGCTTGCCGGCCTCGATCCCACGGTGCGGCGTCTGCTGACCACCGGTCCCGAGGCGGCTGCGGCGGTCGAGGGTCTCTGGCGCGACCTGGAGCCCGAGGTCGTGGAGCTGATCGACGCCAGCACCCCGCTGCTGGCGATGGCCGGGCTGCGCCTGCCCGGGCTGCGGCACTGGCTGGACTGGCTGCCGCAGCAGCTGGCGGCGATGGCCGGCTCCACCCGCGACGGCAGCGGCCGGGTGCTGCTGGTGCCGAAGCTGCTGAAGAACTGCGACTACGGCGTCGACCGGCGCAGCCCGCACGAGACCACCAAGCAGTCGCCGCGACTCGACGCGCGGTGCCACGCGGAGAGTCCGCAGCTCCAGGGACGGGGGTCTCAGAACGTGCCCCGTCCATGACCTGAAAGTTCATTGACAGTAGCACTGTCACTGTTAGAGTTGCGCGACACCACCAGTGAAGGGACTCCTCCGATGAACCAGCCCGCCCGCCCGATCTTCGAAGCCGAGCACGAGGACTTCCGCAAGACCGTCCGGACCTTCTTCGAGCGCGAGGTCGTGCCGTTCCACGACCAGTGGGAGAAGGACGGCATCGTCCCCCGCGACCTGTGGCTCAAGGCCGGCGCAGCCGGCCTCCTCTGCTTCGACGTGGACGAGGCCTTCGGCGGCGCCGGCGTCGACGACTTCCGCTACAACGTGGTGCTCTCCGAGGAGCAGACCCGCGCCGGCACCGCCGGCCCCGGCTTCTCGGTGCACACCGACATCATCGTTCCGTACCTCTCCAGCCTGGCCACCGAGGAGCAGAAGCAGCGCTGGCTGCCCGGTTGCGTGAGCGGCGAGACGATCACCGCGATCGCGATGACCGAGCCCGGCGCCGGCAGCGACCTGCAGGGCATCCGCACCACCGCTATCGACCAGGGCGACCACTACCTGCTCAACGGCTCCAAGACCTTCATCTCCAACGGCATCAACGCCGACCTGGTGATCGTCGTGGCCCGCACCAACCCCGACGCCGGCCACCAGGGCATCAGCCTGCTCGTCGTCGAGCGCGGCATGGAGGGCTTCGAGCGCGGCCGCAACCTGGAGAAGGTCGGCCTGCACGCCCAGGACACCGCGGAGCTCTCCTTCACCGACGTCCGGGTGCCCAAGGAGAACCTGCTCGGCGCCGAGGGCAGCGGCTTCATCTCGCTGATGATGAACCTGCCGCAGGAGCGGCTGATCATCGCCGCCCAGGCAGCCGCCGCCTGCGACCTGATGGTCGAGATCTGCCTCGACTACGCCAAGACCCGCGAGGCGTTCGGCAAGCCGATCGGCAAGTTCCAGAACACCCGGTTCGTGATCGCCGAGATGGCCACCGAGGCCCGGATCACCCGGGTCTTCCTCGACGACTGCATCGCCAAGCACATCAAGGGCGAGCTCGACGCCACCGGCGCCTCGATGGCCAAGTACTGGGCCACCGAGCTGCAGAACAAGCTCGTCAACCAGGCCGTCCAGCTGCACGGCGGCTACGGCTACATGCTCGAGTACCCGGTGGCCAAGGCCTACCTCGACAGCCGGATCTCCACCATCTACGGCGGCACGACCGAGATCCAGAAGGAGATCATCGGTCGCTCGCTCGGCCTGTGAGGACGCCTGATGGACCTCGAGCTTCCCGAATCCGCGCAGATCGTCCGTGACGGCGTCGCCGCCGTCGCCGCGCGCTACGACCACGCCTACTGGACCCGATGCGAGGAGGAGCACCGCTTCCCGCAGGAGGCCTGGGACGACCTCGCAGACGGCGGCTGGTTCGGCCTCAACATCCCCGAGGAGTACGGGGGCGGCGGCCAGGGCCTGCTGGAGCTGACGGTCGCCAACGAGGCGCTGACGGCGTCCGGTGGCGTCGCGGGCACCTTCTTCTACGTGACCACCCCGGGCTTCGGCGCCACCACGATCGTGCGCCACGGCACCGAGGAGCAGAAGCAGGAGGTGCTGCCCGCGCTCGCCGAGGGCAAGGCGCAGTTCTGCCTCGCGCTCACCGAGCCCGACGCCGGCAGCAACACCATCGAGATCACCACCTCGGCGCGCCGTGACGGCGACGACTTCCTGATCAAGGGCCAGAAGGTGTGGATCTCCAACGTGGAGCGCGCCGACTGGATGGTCGCGGTCACCCGCACCATCCCCGCGGCCGAGGCCAAGCCCCGGGTCGCCGGGTTCACGCTCTTCCTGATCGACGTCAAGGAGGCGCTGGCCGCCGGCACCTTGAGCTACACGCCGATCCCGAAGATGGGCAGCAACATCCTGCACTCGAGCCAGGTCTTCTTCGACGACGTCCGGGTGCCCGCGCACCGGGTGATCGGCGAGGTCGACGCCGGCTTCGCGGTGCTGTGGGACGTGCTCAACCCGGAGCGGATCCTGGCCTCGGGCGGCGCGGTGGGCACCGCGCAGGCGGCCCTCGACATCGCCGTCTCCTACGCCAAGGAGCGGGTCGTCTTCGGCAAGCCGATCGGCGCGAACCAGGGCATCCAGTTCCCGCTCGCCCAGATCAAGGCGAAGCTGGAGGCGACCCGGCTGATGGCGTACAAGGCGGCCTGGCTCTACGACCAGGGCAAGCCGTGTGGCGACGAGGCCAACATCGCCAAGCTGCTGGGCGCCCAGGTGGCCTGGGAGGCGGCCGACCAGGCGTTCCAGACGCTCGGCGGCATGGCCTACTCCAAGGAGTATCCGATCGAGCGGATCTTCCGCGACGCCCGGATCGGCAAGAACATCCCCGTCTCGGAACAACTGGTACTGGCACACATCGGAAGTCAGCAACTCGGCCTTCCCAAGAGCTACTGAGGAGCATCATGACCGACCCGCAGCGCGAGCAGATCCTCTCCGCCATCGACGGGCTGACCCTGCCCGTCGCCCTGGCCCGGACCGTGGCGACCTACGGCGATCAGCCGGCCTACTCCGACAAGGTAGGGGTGGACGGAGACGGGTGGCGCACGCTCACCTGGAGCGAGGTGCGCGAGCGCGCCCTGGACGTCGCTGCGGGTCTGGTCGAGCTGGGCGTGCAGCCTGGCGAGACGGTCGCGATCATGGCGAGCAGCCGGATCGAGCACATCCTGGCCGACCTGGGTGCCGTGCACGCCGGCGCGGTGCCCTCCTCGGTCTACGCCACCCTCTCCCCGCTGCAGGTCGGCCAGGTCGCCGCCGACCTGGCCCCGGCGGTGGTGATCCTGGAGGGCGCCGACCAGCTGGCCCGGTGGAGCGAGGCGCTCTCGACGGGGTCGGTGCGCACCGTCGTGGTGCTCGACGAGGCTGCCGCCGGCGATCACCTGACCTGGTCGCGCCTGCTCGCCGACGGCGCCGCCCGCCGGGCCGCGCAGCCGGCCGAGGTGGACGCCCGGATCGCCGGCCTGAAGACCGACCAGCCGCTCACCATCCTGTTCACCTCGGGCACCACCGGCGCCCCCAAGGGCGTGGTGCTCACCCACACCAACCTGCTCTTCGAGGCGGAGTCCTCCTCGGCGGTGGCCGGCACCACCGAGCCCGGGATCACCTTGTCCTACCTGCCGTTCGCGCACATCGCCGAGCGGATCCTGAGCATGTACGTGCCCCAGGTCCAGGGTGGCCACGTGCACCTGATCGCCGACCCCTCGCTGCTGGTCGGCGCATTGGCCGAGGTCCGCCCGACCCGCTTCTTCGGCGTCCCCCGGGTGTGGGAGAAGATCCGCACCGGCGTCTCGGCCCGGCTGGCTGCCGAGCCGGACGAGGCGAAGCGGGCCGGCATCGAGGCCGCGATGGCCGTCGGCCTCGCGTATGTCGAGGCCCAGCAGTACGGCAACACCCCCTCCCCGGAGCTCACCGCCCAGTTCGAGGCGATGGACGGCGCCGTGCTCAGCCTGCTGCGCGGACTGCTCGGCCTGGACCGCTGCCAGTGGGCGGCGAGCGCCGCCGCGCCGATGCCCGAGGAGGTGGCCCGCTTCTTCGCCGGCCTGGGCATGCGGATCTACGACGTCTACGGGATGACCGAGACCTCGTCCGCGGTGGCGGCCTGCGGCCCCGACGCCTTCCGCCTCGGCACCGTCGGCCGCCCGTTGGCCGGCCTCGAGGTCCGCCTCGGCGAGGACGGCGAGATCCTGGCCCGCGGACCGGTCACCACGCCGGGCTACCTGAACCGGCCCGACGCCACCGCCGCGCTGATCGACGCCGACGGCTGGGTGCACACCGGCGACATCGGCGAGATCGACGCCGACGGCTTCATCAAGGTGGTGGACCGCAAGAAGGAGATGATCATCACCTCCTCGGGCAAGAACATCGCCCCGTCCAACATCGAGAACCTGCTCAAGGAGAGCCCGCTGATCGGCCATGCGCTGGCCTACGGCGAGGGCCGCCCCTACGTCGTCGCGGTGCTCACCCTGGATGCGGAGATCGCCCCGCTGGTGGCCGCGAAGGTGGGCGTCGAGTTCACCAGCCTCTCCGCGCTGGCCGCCGATCCGACGATCCTGGCCCTCGTCGGCCAGGCGGTGGAGTCGGCCAATGCCCGCCTCTCCCGTCCCGAGCAGGTCAAGCAGTGGCGCCTGCTCGGCGCCGAGTGGACGGCCGAGTCGGCCGAGCTCACGCCTACCCTCAAGCTCAAGCGCCGGGTGGTTCACGAGAACTATTCGGCCGAGATCACTGCCCTCTACGGTGAATGAACGTTAACCTCACCTCAACCCCTTCGATGACGACGACGAGGATGCAATGAAGCTCTCCACCATGCTGACGTATGACGGCAACCCCCGCGCCGCGGCCGACCAGGTCGTGGCGCTGGAGAAGGCCGGGCTCGACACCGTGTGGGTGGCCGAGGCCTATGGCTTCGACTCCCCCACCCTGATGGGCTATCTGGCCGCCAAGACCGAGACCATCGAGATCGGCTCGGCGATCCTCAACATCTACTCGCGCACCCCGGGCGCACTGCTGCAGACCGCCGCCGGGCTCGACAACGTCTCCAACGGTCGCGCGATCCTCGGCCTCGGCGCCTCCGGGCCGCAGGTGATCGAGGGATTCCACGGTCTGCCGTACTCCAAGCCGCTGGCCCGCACCGCCGAGGTCATCGAGATCATCCGCTCCGGCCTCAAGCGTGAGCCGCTGGTCTCCGACGGGCTGATCAAGCTTCCGCTGACCAAGGAGGACGGCGCCGTCACCGGGCTCGGCAAGCCGCTCAAGCTGCTCACCAAGCCGGAGCGCTCCAGCATCCCGATCTACGTCGCCGCGCTCGGCCCGAAGAACGTCGAGCAGGCGGCCGAGCTGGCCGACGGCTGGCTGCCGCACCTGTTCTGGCCGGAGAAGTTCGGCCAGGTGTGGGGCGACGCGATCAAGGCCGGCTCCGCGCGCCGCGACCCGTCGCTGGGTGCGATGAACATCGTCGCCGGCGGCATGGTCGCGATCGGCGAGGGCCCGGAGACCAAGGCGCTGCTCGACTTCGCCCGCCCGCTCTTCGCGCTCTACGTCGGCGGCATGGGCGCCAAGGGCAAGAACTTCTACAACGACGTCGCCTGCGCCTACGGCTACGAGAAGGAGGCGACGGAGATCCAGGAGCTCTACCTCTCGGGCAAGAAGCGCGAGGCCGAGGCCCTGGTGCCGCTGGAGTGGCTGGAGGCCGCGAACCTGGTCGGACCCGAGTCCTACATCAAGGAGCGGCTCGCGGCGTTCAAGGAGGCCGGCGTGACCAGCCTCAACGTGCACCCCGCCGCCGAGAACCCGGCCGCCGTCGTCGAGCACCTCAAGTCCCTCATCTAAGCCCGAGCTTGCGCTTGTTCACCCCCGAACCTGCGCTTGTTCACCCCCAAACCTGCACTTGTTGTCGCTGAGAAGCGCACAAACTGCAGATGAGGGCGCAGCAGATCCCGACGGGACGTGCGGAAACGGTGAGACACCGGATCCGCACGTCCCGTTTCTGTGCTGTGCTGACTGCGTTTCCGTGACAAGGAGTAGAAGAGTGTCTGCCACGCCCCAGCAGATCCGCCGCGCCCTGACCCGCGCCGACCGCGGCGCCACCCTGGACGTCGGCGAGGCCGCCGCGCTGCTCGCCGCGACCGGCGACGACCTCGACGCCCTCTGCGCGATCGCGGCCCGGGTCCGTGACGCCGGCCTGGTCAGCGCCGGACGCCCGGGCACGGTCACCTACTCCCCCAAGGTCTTCATCCCGATCACCCGGCTGTGTCGCGACCGGTGCCACTACTGCACCTTCGTCACCGTGCCGGGCAAGCTGGACTCCCCCTTCCTCTCCCCCGACGAGATCGTCGCGATCGCGGCCGAGGGTGCCAAGCTGGGCTGCCTGGAGGCCCTCTTCACGCTCGGCGACCGCCCCGAGGACCGGTGGCCCGAGGCCCAGGAGTGGCTGGAGTCGCGCGGCTACGACTCGACGCTGGCCTACGTCCGGGCGATGGCGATCCGGGTGCTGGAGGAGACCGGCCTGCTGCCCCACCTCAACCCCGGCGTGATGAGCTGGGAGGAGCTCAACCGGCTGAAGCCGGTGGCGCCGTCGATGGGGATGATGCTGGAGACCACCTCGCGTCGCCTCTTCGAGACCAAGGGCGCCGTGCACTACGGCTCCCCGGACAAGGACCCGGACGTCCGCCTGCGTGTCCTCGAGGACGCCGGGCGCCTCGCGATCCCGTTCACCTCCGGTCTGCTCGTCGGCATCGGCGAGGACCTCACCGAGCGCGCCGAGACGATCTTCGCGCTGCGTGCGAACGCCCGTCGCTACGGCGCCCTGCAAGAGGTGATCGTGCAGAACTTCCGGGCCAAGCCGGACACGGCAGCCCGGCACCGCGACGACCTCGGCCTGGACGAGTACCGCGCGGCGATCGCCGTCAGCCGGATCGTGCTCGGGCCGAAGATGCGGATCCAGGCGCCGCCGAACCTGGTCTCCCTCGGGGAGTGCGCGGCGCTGCTCGCGGCCGGTGTCGACGACTGGGGCGGCGTCTCCCCGCTGACGCCGGACCACGTGAACCCCGAGCGCCCCTGGCCCTCGCTGGAGCGGCTGCGCGACATCACCGCGCAGTGCGGCTTCGACCTGCGCCCCCGGCTCACCGCCCACCCCGAGTACGTCACCCGCCCGACGCCGTGGCTCGACCCACGCATCCACACCCACGTCGCCGCGCTGGCGATCGCCGACGGCCCGGATGCCGGCCTGGCCGTGCCCGGCGTCCGGCCCCAGGGCCGTGCCTGGCAGGAGCCCGAGGAGGAGCTCAGCAGCACCGGGCGCACCGACCTGTTCGCCAGCATCGACACCGACGGTCGCAGCGCGGACCGTCGCGGCGACTTCTCCCACGTCTACGGCGACTGGGAGGAGGTCCGTCAGGCGGCCGAGGAGGTCGCCACCGCGGGCGCTCCCGGGCTGCGCAGTGCGGGAGCCGCGGCCCTCGCCGCCGCCGAGCGCGCCCCGGGCGTCCTCAGCGCCGACGACGCGCTGGTGCTGATCACCGCCGAGGGCGACCTGCTGCGCGACGTCGCGGCACTGGCCGACGAGCTGCGCCGCCAGGTCGTCGGCGACGACGTCACCTACGTGGTGAACCGGAACATCAACTTCACCAACGTCTGCTACGTCGGGTGCCGGTTCTGCGCGTTCGCGCAGCGCAAGAGCGACGCCGACGCCTACTCGCTCTCCCTCGACCAGGTGGCGGACCGCGCCGAGGAGGCGTGGACCCTCGGCGCCACCGAGGTCTGCATGCAGGGTGGCATCGATCCCGAGCTGCCCGGCACCGCGTACTTCGACCTCGCCGCCGCGGTGAAGGCCCGGGTGCCGCAGATGCACGTGCACGCCTTCTCGCCGATGGAGATCGTCAACGGCTCCTCGCGCACCGGACTCTCGTTCGCCGACTTCCTGACCCGGGCCAAGGAGTCCGGCCTGGACACCATCCCGGGCACCGCCGCGGAGATCCTCGACGACGACGTCCGCTGGATCCTGACCAAGGGCAAGCTGCCGACCGCGACCTGGATCGAGATCGTCAGCACCGCGCACCGGGTCGGGGTGCGCTCCAGCTCGACGATGATGTACGGCCACGTGGACAACCCGCGGCACTGGGTGAACCACCTGAAGGTGCTGGCCGGCGTCCAGGACAAGGCGCACGAGGCCGGGGTGGCCGGCTTCACGGAGTTCGTGCCGCTGCCGTTCGTGCACACCTCCGCGCCGATCTACCTGGCCGGCGTGGCCCGCCCCGGGCCGTCGCTGCGCGACAACCTCGCCGTCCACGCGCTGGCCCGGATCATGCTGCACGGCCGGATCGACAACATCCAGACCTCCTGGGTGAAGCTCGGCATCGAGGGCACCCGGGCGATGCTGCAGGCCGGCGCCAACGACCTGGGCGGGACGCTGATGGAGGAGACCATCTCCCGGATGGCCGGCTCCGAGCACGGCTCGGCGAAGACGGTGGCCGAGCTGGAGGAGATCGGCGTCGGCATCGACCGGCCGGTCCGGCAGCGGACGACGACCTACGGGCGCCCGGCGGTCGGCGTCGGCTGAGACGGGCTGCCGGGTTCGCCTCAAAGTGCACCGGCATGAAAGACTTCGCTTCGTTGTATCGGAGGGGAGTATTCCTTCGCGGTGACGTCGTCATCACGGGTAGGTCCACGGCCTGCCCCGGCGCCATCGGCCCGCCACGCGGGCGGAAGAGACCTCCGGAGTCCCTGTCAGGCAGGCGTAGGCTCGCACCTACGTTGCACCACACGTCACTCCGGAGGAGCGAACTCACACGTGAACGCAATATTCGGCGACTCGGTCGCCTCACCCTTGGTCTGGGGCATCACCCTGGTCGTCCTGATCGGTGTGCTGATGGTCGACCTGTTGGTCATCGCCCGGCGGCCGCATGAGCCGTCGATGGCCGAGGTCAGCCGCCACCTGGCCTTCTTCGTGGGGCTGGCGGTGATCTTCGGGGTCTGTCTGCTGATCTTCGCGGAGCCGCACGAGCTGTCGCCCAACCCCGGCGCTGAGTTCTTCGCCGGCTGGTTGACGGAGTACTCACTCTCCATCGACAACCTCTTCATCTTCATCATCATCATGACGAAGTTCGGCGTGCCGCGTCAGTACCAGCAGACCGCGCTGATGATCGGCATCGTGCTGGCGCTGATCATGCGCGCCATCTTCATCGTGGTCGGCGCAGCGGCGATCAACGAGTTCTCCTGGGTCTTCTACATCTTCGGCCTCTTCCTGATCTACACGGCGGTGAAGCTCGCCGGCGAGGGTCAGCACGACGACGAGGACGAGTTCGAGGAGAACAAGCTGGTCAAGTTCGCCGAGAACCACCTTCCGGCGACCAGCGAGTGGCACGGCACCAAGCTGACCATCAAGGAGGGCGGCAAGCGCCTGATCACCCCGATGTTCCTGGTGATCCTCGCGCTCGGCACCACCGACCTGCTCTTCGCGCTGGACTCGATCCCCGCCATCTACGGCCTCACCAAGGACCCGTACCTGGTCTTCACCGCGAACCTGTTCGCGCTGATGGGTCTGCGTCAGCTGTACTTCCTGATCGGCGGCCTGCTGCAGCGCCTGATCTACCTGTCCTACGGTCTGTCGTTCCTGCTCGCCTTCATCGGCGTCAAGCTGATCCTGCACGCGATGCACGAGAACGAGCTTCCGTTCATCAACGGCGGCGAGCACATCTCGTGGGCTCCGGACATCCCGATCTGGCTCTCGTTGACCGTCATCATCGGCACCCTCGCGGTCACCGCGGTGGTCAGCCTGGCGGCCACCCGCAAGCAGGAGGCGGCGAACGCCGAGGACGCCAACTCCTGATCTGAGCTCACCGCGTTGCCCGGTACCGCTGTTGCGGTGCCGGGCAACGTGCGTTCTGGGGGTTGTGTCGGAGGTCCGTGCTCTGCTGGTTCCATGATCGAGATCGACGCCGCGCACACCCCGTATGAGGTCACGGACCTCGACGCGGGGTGCTTGCTTGCGGTGATCTCGGAGGACCGGGTCCGGGTGTTGAAGGCGACGCGACGGCAGTTGCGGTTGGCGCATCAGTGGTGCGTGCTCAACCCCGTCGTGGACGGCGGTTCGTCGGCTTCGTGGTGTGACGACGCCGCGTTCGCATCCTTGGATCTGGACGACTTCCTCGGCGGGGAGGGCACCCCGGCGGTGGCGGCGTTCGCTGCTGAGGAGTTCGCGGCGGCTTCGGGCCTCTCCCGGTACGCGGCGCTCTCGTTGCTGGCGGACGCGTTGGATCTGCACCACCGGCTGCCGCTGTTGTGGGCACAGGTCGAACTGCTGGAAGTCCCCGGTTGGAATGCCCGGCGCGTTGCTGAACTGACCCGCAAGCTCTCCCGGCAGGCGGCCGCCTGGTTCGACCAAACCCTCGCGGACGGCGAACGCTACGGCTGGCCCACCATCGAACGCACCCTGGCGATGGCGGTCGCGAAGTTCCACCCTGAGCTGGTCCGCGACAAGAACGGCCCGCTCACCAAGGCCGACTGGGACGTGCGGCTTGAGCACCGCTACGGGCCTGATGGCACGGCCTCGGGCACCTCCACGCTGGACGTGGTCGGTGACTCGCTGGATCTGGCGCGGTTCCACGACCTCGTCTGTGACGAGGCGGAGAAGTTGAAGCGCGCGGGTGACGCCGACACGTTGGGCCAGCGCAAGGCCAAGGCCTTGGGGAGCATCGCGGAGCAGCAGGGCACGCTGGACTACGAGGCTGCCGGTGACACCAGCGGTGCGGCAAGCGAGCCTGCGACACAGCGGGGCCGCAAGGGCCGAGGGGTGCGCTTGTTCGTGCACACCACCCTGGCCGACCTCTTCTCCACCGACGACCTCACCCTCGCCGACACCGACCGCCTCGGCCCCATCCTCATCGAACAACTCACCGACTGGCTCCAACGCCACGGCTCCATCGCCTCGATCAACCCGGTCATCGACCTGAACCGCACTGGCTCCGTCGACCGCCACGACCCACCCCAGTGGATGGTCGAGCTCGTCAAGGAACGCGATCAGCATTGCGTCTTCCCCCACTGCACCCGATCATCCGCAGACGCGGACCTCGACCACATCAACCCGTACCAGGAGACCGGCCCACCGGGCCAGACGAACCCCGAGAACCTCGCGCCGCTGTGCCGCCGGCACCACCTGGCCAAGACCTTCGCCGGCTGGCGCTACGTCCGCAACCGAGACGGCACCTACACCTGGACCAACAAGCACGGCCACACCTGGCTCGTCACCGCGCTCGGCACGATCCAGCTCGACTGACGCGCACTCAACCGACGCGCGCCAACTCGGCGCGCAGGCGTGCCAGCGGCTCCCGGTTGTTCCAGCAGATCGCGGTCCAGCCCTCCTCCAGCGCGGCCGCGACATTGATCCGCGAGTCGTCGATCAGCAGCGCCTGCTCCGCCCCCACCCCGGCAAGCGCCTGCGCCCGGGCGAAGAACTCCGGCTGCGGCTTGATCGCGCCCAACGTGCAGGAGCAGGCGAATCCGTCGAACAGCTCGCGGTACCCCAGGCCGTCGAGCAGATAGTCCATCCGCTCGGGGTTCTGGTTGGTCGCCAGGAAGCAGCGGAACCCCTCGGCCCGCAGCTCCGCGATCAGCGACGCCACCTCGGCGTCGACCTCGACGCGCTGCCAGAGCCCCACGAACAGGGCGAGCGGGTCGGCGACCAGCCCGAGGCCCTCCAGAACCCGGCTGATCACCTCCAGCATCGGCTCCTCGCCGAGCAGCGCCGTCCGCTCCTCACGCCAGACCGCTTCCAGGAACTCCTCGGCGTGCGCCCCCAACAACGGGGCTGCGGCCGCATGCCACCCGTCCGGCACCCGCTGCAACACCCCGTCGGCGTCGAAGAAGAGGGAACGGACCATGCCCGCACCCTAGCCGCAGCGCCGCACGGTCACGTCGCCAAAAGCGGTCAGGCTCGACCGCAGTCGCTGTGTCAGAGCCCTCTGAGCGCCCCACCCGCCGCCTCATCCGGAACCACACGGGTCCCCGGAGGCAGTGGCGCGCCGAAGCATCCCCCGACGACGACGCCCCCGCCTCCGTGACCGGAGACAGGGGCGTCGCGACGCTCAGCGTGGGATCACTCCCACTCGATGGTGCCCGGGGGCTTCGAGGTGATGTCGACCGTCACCCGGTTGACGTCGGCGACCTCGTTGGTGATCCGGGTGGAGATCTTCTCCAGGACCTCGTACGGCAGGCGCGCCCAGTCGGCGGTCATCGCGTCCTCAGAGGTGACCGGACGCAGCACGATCGGGTGACCGTAGGTGCGGCCGTCGCCCTGCACGCCCACCGAGCGGACGTCGGCAAGCAGCACGACCGGCATCTGCCAGATGTCGCGGTCCAGCCCGGCCGCAGTCATCTCCTCGCGCGCGATCGCGTCGGCGTGACGCACGATGTCGAGACGCTCGCGGGTCACCGCACCGATGATCCGGATGCCCAGGCCGGGGCCCGGGAACGGCTGGCGCCAGACCATCCGCTCGGGCAGGCCGAGCTGCTCGCCCACCGCGCGGACCTCGTC
The DNA here is from genome assembly GCF_039528155.1 of Nocardioides dubius. Lineage (NCBI taxonomy): Bacteria > Bacillati > Actinomycetota > Actinomycetes > Propionibacteriales > Nocardioidaceae > Nocardioides > Nocardioides dubius. The sequence continues at coordinate 85,949 of NZ_BAAALG010000011.1, forward strand.
CTTGAACAGCGCGCGCAGCGGCTCGACGAGCTCCATGTTCATGTCGTCGGGCAGCCCACCCACGTTGTGGTGCGACTTGATGTTGGAGGTGCCCGCACCGCCGCCGGACTCGACGACGTCCGGGTAGAGGGTGCCCTGCACCAGGAACGCGGTGGCCCCGGCCGGAAGCTCGCCGAAGACCCGGACCTGCGCCTCGTCGAAGGTGTTGATGAACTCGTGACCGATGATCTTGCGCTTGGTCTCCGGGTCGGTGACCCCGGCCAGCTTGCCGAGGAATTGCTCGGAGGCGTCCACCACGTCGAGGGTGTCGAAGACGGCCTCGAAGTCGTTGCGGACCTGCTCGGTCTCGCCCTGGCGCATCATGCCGTGGTCGACGTAGACACAGGTGAGACGATCGCCGATCGCGCGCTGCACGAGCGCCGCAGCCACCGCGGAGTCGACACCACCGGAGAGCGCACAGATCGCCTGGCCGTCGCCGATCTGCTCCTTGATCGCCGCGACCTGCTCCTCGACCAGGTTCGCCATGGTCCAGGTCTTGCGGCAGCCGGCGATGTTCCACAGGAAGTGCTCGAGCACCCGCTGGCCGTTCTCGGAGTGCATCACCTCAGGGTGCCACTGCACGCCGGCCAGCTTCGCCTCGACGTTCTCGAACGCCGCGACCGGCACGATCTCGGTGGAGGCCAGCACGGTGAAGCCCTCGGGAGCCGCGACGACCGAGTCGCCGTGCGACATCCAGACGTTGTGCTCCGCCGGGATGCCGGCCAGCAGGGTGCCGGGCTCGGCCACCGTGACGGCCGTCCGGCCGTACTCACGGGCACCGGTGGCGGCGACCTCGCCGCCCAGGCCGTTGGCCATCAGCTGGAAGCCGTAGCACATGCCGAAGACCGGAACGCCTGCGGTGAAGATGCCGGAGTCGATGCTCGGGGCGCCCTCCGCGTAGACCGACGACGGGCCACCGGACAGGATGATCGCCTTCGGCTTGCGCGCCAGCATCTCGGCGACCGGCATCGTGTGCGGGACGAGCTCGGAGTAGACCCGAGCCTCACGCACGCGACGCGCAATCAGCTGGGCGTACTGCGCGCCGAAGTCGACGACGAGGACGAGGTCGTGGTCCGACCCTGCGGTCATTTCTCTGGTGCCTTTCGACGGACGGCGTAGCGAGATCTGAGTCTATCCGCCGAGCGCCGCATCCCCGACGTCGGCAACCCGCTTGAGAAAACGATCAGGGCCCGACCGGGGAGGGAGGGTGGTCGGGCCCTGATTGTCCACGCTTCTGATGGACAGGAGCTAGGACGCGGGGCCCGACGTGGGAGGGAGCATGACTGTCGGACCCGATGAGACAACGAGGCTCCCCCACCGGGGTTACGCCGAAATCCGACCGATACGCCGGAACTTTTCCGGCGGGCCCCGTCCTGCTCAGCTCACCCCGACGATCGGAAGCCGCAACGCGGCGGGCGCGGCGTCCGGAACCACCGGCTGCTTCGGCGCCACCGGCTCGATCGAGGCGTACCGCTCCCCCAGCCCGGGACGCGGGTCGACCTCGCCCTTGTTCGGCCAGAACGCCATCGCCCGCTCCGCCTGCGCGGTGATCGTCAGCGACGGGTTCACGCCGAGGTTGGCCGAGATCGCCGAGCCGTCGGCGATGTGCAGACCCGGGTGCCCGTAGACCCGCTGGTACGGGTCGACGACGCCACTGGCCGGCGAGTCGCCGATCGTGCAGCCGCCGATGAAGTGGGCGGTGAGCGGCACGTTGAACGGGTCGCCGATGCTGCCACCGGCGGTGCCGCCGCCCATCACGTCGGCCATCTTGCGCACCGCGTCGTTGGCGACCGGGATCCAGCTCGGGTTGGGCGCCCCATGCCCCTGGCGCGAGGAGAGCCAGGAGATGCCGAACGGACCGGTCTTGCGGACCGTGGTGATCGAGTTGTCGAGCGTCTGCATCACCAGCGCGATCACGGTCCGCTCCGACCAGTGCTTCATGTCGTAGAGCTTGGCGACGTTCGCCTTCTCCGCCCACATCTGCTTGAGCCAGGTCTGCCAGCGCGGCCGGTCGCCGTCGCCGTCGGTCAGCACCGTCTGCAACAGCGACATCAGGTTGCTGCCCTTGCCGTAGCGCACCGGCTCGATGTGGGTCACCTCGTCCGGGTGCCACGAGGAGGTGATCGCGACGCCCTCGGTGTAGTCGACGTCGTCGCGCGGCGAGATCGCGCCCAGGATCGCCTCGGAGTTGGTGCGGGTGAGCACCCCGAGCCGGTCCGAGATGCCCGGCAGGTCGCCGTCCGCCTTCAACTGGTGCAGCAGCTTCTGGGTGCCGATCGCAGCTGCCGCGAAGATCACCTGGTCGGCGGTGAAGGTCTTCACCGCGCTGCGGCGGCTCAGCTTCGCCTTCGTCCAGCGGGTGTCGATCCGGTAGCCGCCGTCGGGCCGCGGCCGGACCCGGGTGACGGTGGTCAGTGGGTGCACCTCGGCACCGGCCTGCTCGGCCAGGTACAGGTAGTTCTTGACCAGCGTGTTCTTGGCGTTGTGCCGGCACCCCGTCATGCACTCGCCGCAGTTGCGACACGGGTTGCGGTCCGGTCCGGCGCCGCCGAAGAACGGGTCGCCGACCTGCTCGGCAGGCTCCGCCCCCGGCCCGCCGAAGAAGACGCCGACCGGGGTCGGGTGGAAGGTGTCGCCGACGCCCATCTCCTCGGCGACCTGGCGCATCACCGCATCCGACGGCGTGTGCCGTGGGTACTCGACCACGCCGAGCATCCGCTTCGCCTGGTCGTAGTACGGCGCCAGCTCCGCCTTCCAGTCGGTGATGTGCGCCCACGACTTGTCGCGGTAGAAGGCGTCGAGCGGCTCGTAGAGCGTGTTGGCATAGACCAGCGAGCCACCACCCACGCCGGCTCCGGCGAGGATCAGGCAGTCCTTGACCATGTCGATGCGCTGGATGCCATAGCAACCGATCTCCGGACGGAACAGGAACCGCTTGGTGTCGAACGAGGTGGCCGGGAAGTCGTCGTCGGCGAAGCGGGCACCGGCCTCCAGGACGGCGACCTTGTACCCCTTCTCGGTCAGCCGCAGTGCAGAGACCGAACCGCCGAACCCCGAGCCGATGATGACGACGTCATAGTGGTGCGACGCCGTCATGCGCGCCCCAGCTTCTTGAACATCCGCGCGCTCGCGGTGAGCACCTTGCTGAACGTCTCGTTGGACATGCCCGGAACCGGACGGAAGCCCCAGCCGCGCTGGGTGCCGACCGCCTGCACCTCGGTGTAGCGGTGGATGCCCTCAGGCCCCTGACGACGGCCGGTGCCGGACTCGCGCATGCCGCCCATCGGCGCGTCGAGGCTGGCGAAGGTGGCGCCGTAGGCCTCGTTGACGTTGACCGTGCCGCACTTGATCTCGCGCGCGATCGCCCGGCCGCGCTTGCCGTCCTGGGTCCAGATCGAGGCGTTGAGGCCGTAGTTGCCCTCGTTCGCCGCCGCGATCGCCTCGGTCTCGCTCGTGAACCGGTAGAGCGAGATCACCGGGCCGAAGGTCTCGTTGCCGTGGCAGACCATGTCGGAGCTGACGCCCTCGAGGATGGTCGGCTCGTAGAAGAACGGACCGAGGTCGGGGCGGTGCCGGCCGCCGGCGAGCACCCGTGCGCCCTTGGCGACGGCGTCCTCGACGTGTGCCTGCACGGTGGCGAGCTGGTCGGCGGAGATCAGCGAGCCCATGTCGATCGCCCAGTCCTGGCCGACGCCGAGGGTCAGCGCCTCGGTGCGGGCGACGAAGCGATCCACGAACTGGTCGTAGATCTCGTCGGCCACGAACATCCGCTCGGTGGAGACGCAGAGCTGCCCCCCGTTGGAGAACGCGGCCCGGGTGGCGCCCTCCGCCGCCTTCTCGATGCTGGCGTCGCGCAGCACCAGGATCGGGTTCTTGCCGCCGAGCTCCAGCGAGCAGCCGATCAGCCGATCGGCGCAGCCCGCGGCGACCCGCTTGCCGGTCGCCGTGGAGCCGGTGAAGCAGACGTAGTCGGCGCGCTCGATGATCCCGGTGCCGACCCGGGAGCCGGGGCCCGCGACGACGGTCCACAGATCCTTCGGGAAGCCGGCCTGGTCGAGCATCTCCATGCCCAGCAGGGCGGTCAGCATGGTCTGGCTGTCCGGCTTGCTGACCACGGCGTTGCCCGCCATCAGCGCGGGGAGGCCGTCGCAGAGCGCCATCGTGAACGGGTAGTTCCACGGCGAGATGATGCCGACGACGCCCTTGGGCACCCGGTTGACGTCGATCCGGGTGGCCAGCGGCATCACGCCGGAGCGACGCTCGGGGTCGAGGTGCTTGTGGGCCGTGCGCGCGTAGTAACGCGCGGTCAGTGCCACGTGGTAGGCCTCAAGATAGGCCTCCTTGCGCGCCTTGCCGGACTCCCAGACGGTGAGGTCGCAGATCTCCTCGGCGCGGTCGAGCACGATGTCGTGCAGGCGCAGCATCAGCTCCGCGCGGACGTCCAGCGAGGTCCGGGCCCAGGCGGCCTGCGCCCGGCGGGCGCGCTTGAACGCCTCCTCGACGTCGGCGTCGCTGGACTGCGGGATGTGGGCCAGCGGCTGCCCGTTGCACGGCGAGTGCGAGAGCACCGCCTCGCCCGAGGTCGACAGGATCCGCCCGGTGAGCCGGGCGGTGAGGTCGCGGCCCAGCGCGTACGTCGCGGCCGGGTCGTGCTCGGGGTCGTTCGGGCCACCGACGAGGGGGCCGGGGTTCGGCGTCTGCTGGCTCATGGGTCGAGCCTAGGCGACCGGGCTACCCGGCGGTAGGTGTTGGCGGCCTTGACATCTGAGAACTTTTTGTCAAGGGGCCTCAGGCGGGATGCCGGGGCCGCACCCGCGCCTCATCGGCCTCCTGGTCGGTCGCCTTGGCCTGGCTCTGCCGCTCGGCCTCGACCCGGCGCAGGTAGTGGTCGACCTCGTCGGCCACCCGAGCGTCGTCCCAGCCCAGCTCGGCGGCCATCAGCCTGGCCACCGGGCCCGCCGCATCCACTCCCCGGTCGAAGGTCTCGATCGAGATCCGGGTGCGCCGGACCAACACGTCGTCCAGATGCTGGGCACCCTCATGGGTGACCGCATAGACCACCTCGGCCGCCAGGTAGTCGTCGGCGCCGGGCAGCGCAGCGGCCAGCTCGGGACGGAGCAGCAGCAGATCGACCAGGTCGTCGACCAGCGATCCGTAGCGGGAGAGCAGATGGTCGATCCGGCTCACGTGCAGCCGAGCCCGGCGCGCCAGCTCGACGCGCTGGTTGGCCCGGGCCGCATACCCGTCGGCACCCAGCAGCGGGATCCGGTCGGTGATCGAGGAGCGGACCACCGCATCGGTCGTCGTCCCGAGCGAGTGGGCGGCGGCATCGACGGCGTCGGCGGCCATCACCCGGTAGGTGGTCAGCTTGCCGCCGGCGATCATCACCAGCCCGGGCACCGGCGTCACCACGGTGTGCTCGCGCGAGATCTTCGAGGTCGGCTCCGACTCGCCGCGCAGCAACGGGCGCAGGCCGGCGTAGACGCCCTCGACGTCGTCGGCCTCCAACGGCTCGCGCAGGATCGTGTTGACGTGGCTGAGCACGTAGTCGATGTCGGCGCGGGACGCCGCCGGGTGCGCCTTGTCGAACTCCCAGGCGGTGTCGGTGGTCCCGATGATCCAGTGCCGGCCCCACGGGATCACGAAGAGCACCGAGGTGTCGGTGCGGGTGATGAAGCCGCACTCGGAGCGGATCCGGTCGCGCGGGACGACGAGGTGGATCCCCTTGCTGGCTTGGACGTTGAGCGCGCCACGACCGCCGACCAGCTCCTGGATGTCGTCGGTCCAGACCCCGGCCGCGTTGACCACCACCCGCGCGCGGACCTCGAACTCGACGCCGCTCTCCAGGTCGCGGGCCCGGACGCCGACCACCCGCTCCCCCTCGCGCAGGAAGCCCACCACCCGGGTCCGGGTCGCGACGTGTGCCCCGTAGCGCGCCGCGGTGCGCGCGATGGTGAGCACCAGTCGTGCGTCGTCCACCTGGGCGTCGTAGTAGCGGATCGCCCCGCTGAGGTCGTCGGTGCGCAGGTCAGGCGCGATCCGTGCGACCTGGCGCCGCCACAGGTGCTTGTGCCGCGGCAGGCCGGCGTCATAGCGCCCGGTGTGGGCCATCGTGTCGTAGAGCGCCAGGCCGGCGCCGACATAGGGCCGCTCCCAGCTGTTGTGCAGCGGGTAGAGGAACGGGACCGGCGTGACCAGGTGCGGGGCGAGCCGGGTGAGCAGCAGGCCGCGCTCGGTCAGCGCCTCGCGGACCAGACCGAAGTCGAACATCTCCAGGTACCGCAGGCCGCCGTGGATCAGCTTGCTGCTGCGGCTCGAGGTGCCCGAGGCGAGGTCGCGCTGCTCGATCAGGCCGGTGGACAGACCGCGGGTGACTGCGTCCAGCGCGGTGCCGGCGCCGACCACCCCGCCACCGACCACGAGCACGTCCAGCTCGCCGCCCGCGGCTCCGGCCGCGGCCAGCGCATCGAGTGCGTGCGCGCGCGAGGCGGGGCTCAGCGCGCCGGAACGATCCCGCAGGGAGTCACCGCTGGCGTTCATGGCCTCAGTCTTGCAGGCCGCTGGCCATCACCGGCCGGATCAACGCACCCGGGGGCCGAGATCTTCACGACGGTCGCGCAGCATCGGATGCGCCTCACGCGTGGCGGCCACCACGGCGACGTCGACGTCGGCCACCGCGACGCCGTCCTCGGTGTCGAGCCGGGCGAGCGTGCGGCCCTCGGGGTCGTAGATCGCCGAGCCGCCGATGAACTGCTCGTCGCCGCAGCGACCGGTGAGCCCGGAGAAGGCCACGTACATCCCGTTGTCGAGGGCGCGTGAGGCGGCATACAGGTCACGGCGGTGCGCACCGCCAGGGAAGAACGCGGCCGAGATCAGGTAGAGCCCGGCACCGTCGAGGGCCGCGGCCCGCGCATGCTCGGGGAACGACGAGTCGTAGCAGATCGCCAGCCCCGCCTCGACGTCGCCGAAGGTGAGCGAGGCACCGTGGTCACCGGCGGTGAAGAAGTCGTGCTCGTAGCCGGTGAGGTGCTGCTTGTCGTACGGCGCGCTCACCTCGCCGTCGGGACGCACCACCATCGAGGAGAGGGTGCGGGCCTCGCCGCGCAGCAGCGGAGTGGAGAGCACCACGCTGATCGCGTGCTCGCGGGCCACCCGGCGCACCGGCGTCAGCGCCGAAGCTGCCTCCGCAGGCGTCGGCGGCGTCGCCTCGAAGGCCGCGCGGCAGTAGCCGGTCAGGAACGCCTCGGGCAGCACCAGCAGCTCGGCACCCTGGTCGGCCGCCGCGGTGGCGAGCCGGGCAGCGGTCGCTGCGTTGGCGGCGAGATCGCCCGCCAGCGCTGCGCCCTGCCCGACCGCGATCCGCATCAGTGGACGACGACGCCGACCCGCTGGAACTCCTTGAGCTCCGTGTAGCCGGTGGTGGCCATCGAGCGGCGCAGTGCGCCGATCAGGTTCATCGTGCCGTCGGCGACACGGGACGGGCCGAAGAGGATCTCCTCCATCGAGCCGATGGTGCCGAACTCCACGCGCTGGCCGCGCGGCAGCTTGCTGTGCCACGCCTCCGCGCCCCAGTGGAAGCCGCGACCGGGCGCCTCGTCGGCGCGTGCCAGCGGAGAGCCGACCATCACCGCGTCGGCGCCGCAGGCGATCGCCTTGGCGAAGTCGCCGGACTTGCCGATCGAGCCGTCCGCGATCACGTGCACGTACCGGCCGCCCGACTCGTCGAGGTAGTCGCGACGGGCCGCAGCGACGTCGGCGACCGCGGAGGCCATCGGCACCGCGACGCCGAGCACGGTGCGGGTGGTGTGCGCCGCGCCGCCGCCGAAGCCGACCAGGACGCCGGCCGCGCCGGTGCGCATCAGGTGCAGCGCCGCCTGGTAGGTGGCACAGCCACCGACGATCACCGGGACGTCGAGCTCGTAGATGAACTCCTTGAGGTTCAGCGGCTCGGCCTGGCTGGAGACGTGCTCGGCGGAGACCGTGGTGCCACGGATCACGAACATGTCGACGCCGGCGTCGACGACGGTCTTGGCGAACTCCTTGGTGCGCTGCGGCGAGAGCGAGCCGGCCACGGTGACACCGGCCTCCCGCATCTGGCGCAGCCGCTCACCGATCAGCTCGGCCTTGACCGGCTCGGCGTAGATCTCCTGCATCCGCTGGGTCGCGGCGACGCCCTGCAGGTCGGCCACCTCGGCCAGCAGCGGCTCGGGGTTCTCGTAGCGGGTCCAGAGGCCTTCGAGGTCGAGCACGCCGAGGCCACCGAGGCGGCCCAGGGCGATCGCGGTCTCGGGTGACATGACCGAGTCCATCGGGGCCGCGACCACCGGGATCTCGAAGCGGTAGGCGTCGATCTGCCAGGCGGTGCTGACCTCCTCCGGGTCGCGGGTGCGCCGCGACGGGACGATCGCGATGTCGTCGAAGGAGTAGGCGCGGCGGGCGCGCTTGGCTCGGCCGATCTCGATGTCAGTCACGCCCCGATCCTATCGGCGTCGGAGGCCGACGCCGATTCGGGCGAGCCGATCGTGAACGGAGGGATCGTCGACGTGACACAGTGGACGGGTGTCGACCCAGACCTCGCACCAGTGGCTGCTCACGCCCGGCGACCAGGTGAGCGTGGAGCAGCTGCACCAGTTCCTGCTGCTGCGGAGCGCCGTCTTCGTCGCCGAACAGCAGAGCCCGTACCAGGACGTCGACGGGCTCGACCTCTCGCCGTCCGCCTGCCACCTGCGCGGCATCCAGGGCGAGGACCTGCTGGCCTACGCCCGGCTGCTGGGCCCGGGCCTCGTCGACGACGACATCCACCTGGGCCGGGTGGTGATCGCACCGATCGCGCGCGGACGCGGGCTCGGCGACGCCTTGGTCGCCGAGGCGCTGCGCCACGCCCGCCGCACCTGGCCGGGCAGCACGATCACGCTCGAGGCGCAGAGCCACCTGCAGAGCCTCTACGCGCGCTACGGCTTCACGGCACTCGGCGAGCCGTTCGACGACGCCGGCGTCGAGCACCAGCGCATGTCCCTCGCCCTCGGCTAGTTGCCGGAGTAGTTGGGGGCCTCGACGGTCATCTGGACGCCGTGCGGGTGGCTCTCCTTGAGCGAGGCCGAGGTGATCCGGACGAACTTGCCGTTCTCCTGCAGCTCGCCGATGGTGCGCGCGCCGACGTAGAACATCGACTGGTGCAGGCCGCCGATCAGCTGGTGGGCGACCGCGCCGAGCGGACCGCGGTAGGCGACCTGGCCCTCGATGCCTTCGGGCACGAGCTCCTCGTCGCTGGTGACCTCGGCCTGGAAGTAGCGGTCCTTGGAGTAGGACTTCTTGCCACGGCTGCTCATCGCGCCGAGCGATCCCATCCCGCGGTAGGCCTTGAACTGCTTGCCGTTGACGAAGACGAGGTCGCCGGGCGACTCCTCGCAACCGGCCAGCAGCGAGCCCAGCATCACCGAGTCCGCACCGGCGACGAGCGCCTTGGCGATCTCGCCGGAGTGCTTCATGCCGCCGTCGGCGATCACCGGGACACCGGCCGCCTTGGCTGCCAGGGACGCCTCGTAGACAGCGGTCACCTGCGGCACGCCGACACCGGTGACGATGCGGGTGGTGCAGATCGAGCCCGGGCCGACGCCGACCTTGATCGCGTCCGCGCCGGCGTCCACGAACGCCTGGGCGCCCGCCTTGGTCGCCACGTTGCCGCCGATCACCTGGACGTGCTTGGTGGCGGGGTCGGTCTTGAGCCGCCGGACCATGTCCAGCAGGAGGTGCACGTGACCGTGGGCGGTGTCGGCGACGAGCACGTCGACGCCCGCCTCGATCAGCCGGCCGGCGCGCTCCCAGGCGTCGCCGAAGTAGCCGATCGCGGCACCGACCATGAGCCGGCCGTCGCCGTCGTAGGACGCGTTGGGGAACTGCTCGCCCTTGACGAAGTCCTTGACCGTGATCAGGCCGGTCAGGGTGCCGTCCGGGTCGATCAGCGGCAGCCGCTCACGCTTGTGCGCACGCAGCAGCGCGGTGGCGTCGTCGCGGTCGATCCCGGTCGGGCCGGTGATCAGCGGCATCGGCGTCATCATCTCGGAGACCTTGGTGGTGGCCCAGTCCGCGACCGGGGTGAAGCGCAGGTCGCGGTTGGTGATGATGCCGATCAGCTTGTTGGCCGGGTCGACCACGGGCAGGCCGGAGACCCGGTACTCGCCGCAGATCCGGTCGAGGTCCTCCAGCGTCGCGTCCGGGCCGATCACCACCGGGTTGGAGATGATGCCGGTCTGGGTGCGCTTGACGAGGTCGACCTGGTACGCCTGGTCGTCGATGGAGAGGTTGCGGTGCAGCACGCCGATGCCGCCCTGGCGTGCCATCGCGATCGCCATCCGCGACTCGGTGACGGTGTCCATCGCCGCACTGAGCAGCGGAACCTTGATGGAGATCTCCCGGGTCAGCCGGGTGGTGGTGTCGATCTCATCCGGTGCGAGATCCGATTCGCCCGGCAGCAGCAGGACGTCGTCGTAGGTCAGGCCGAGGGACGCGAACTTCTCAGGGATCTCCACCTCGCCCATTCTAGTGGTCGATCACCAACCTTCCTGCATCAGCGTGGAGCTGTGAGCTGGCGCACAGGAACCTGGACGGTCAGCAGGTCCGCGGACATCTTGATCCGGGCCCGCAGCCCCGCCGAGAGCACCATCGGCAGCACGGCCTGGTTGTCCGCACTGGTGCGCAGACTGATGTCGTCGAGCCCGAGCGCGGCGGCCACCTTGGCCATCTCGACCAGCAGCCGGGTGCCGATCCCCCGACGGCGCCACGCCGGGTCGACGCGCAAGGTGCTCTCCCGCACCCCCGGCGCGAGATCGGCGACCCCGAGCGCGGCGAGTCCGACGACGGTCCCGTTGACCGTCGCCATCACCGCGGTCTCCTCGACCACGAACTCCGGCGCGTCCGCAGGGCTGAGCCGCCGCCCCGGCGTCGGCGCCAGGCCGGGCGAGCCGAGCCGCCCGCGCTCGAGCACCTCGGCGACCAGGGCCGCCATCTCCGCGCCACGGGCATGCTCGGTCAGGGTGAACGGTGCGGCCCGCCAGATCTGCACGGTCACCTCGCCCACCGCGAGCTCCATCACGTCCATCTCGGCGCCGATGCCGTCCGGCGTCGGCTCCGCCTCGGCATCGAGCAGCTTGGCCACCGTGTCCGGGAACGCCGCGGGCTGCGCGAGCACCGCACGGGCCGCCCGCACATGCCGCGCGGGCTGGTCGACCAGCGCTTGTTCCGAACAGGGCAGGCAGCTGGTGGCGGCGCCCCCCGAGCGCTCCACCAGCGCGACCACGTTCGCCTCACTCCAGCCGTCGGCGGTACGCAGTACGAATTCGTCGGTCACGGCGTCGATGCCCGGGAAGATCTGCATCGCCAGGATGTTCACGCCGGCCGTGCCACAGGTGGTGGCCAGGTTCGCCAGCGCGCCGGGCTGGTCGGGCAGGGTGGTGCGCACTCTCCACAACATGGGCCTCTCCTCAGCAGGTGGGCGGCTTGGTGCCTCCAGCCTGACGGGGCAGCGTTGCCACCGAGGTTCGGCGATGTTTCAGGTCTGTGAAGATCGCACCGCGACCGGCTGGTCGGCGACGACGTCGCGCGGCTGCCATCCCGGGGGCCCGAACAGGTAGCCGGCCCGCTCGCGCCAGCTGCGCGCGGAGCGCACCTGGCGACCGATCTGCACGTACTCGCCGTACTCCAGCTTGAGCAGGTTGTAGGTGTCCACCGGCTTGGTGAGGCCGTAGCGCGGGCGTTGCCGCTCGGCGGTGAAGGTGCCGAACATCCGGTCCCAGATGATCAGCATGCCGGCGTAGTTGCGATCCAGGTACTCCGGATCGGAGCCGTGGTGCACGCGGTGGTGCGAGGGCGTGTTGAAGAGGAACTCGATCGGTCGCGGGAGACGATCGATGGTCTCGGTGTGCACGAAGAACTGGTAGATCAGATTGAAGGAGAACGCGACGTAGATGGTCCACGGCGCGAAGCCGAGCAGCGGCAGGGGCATCCAGAAGATCAGCTCGAACCAGGGGTTCCACTTCTGCCGCAGCGCGGTCGCGAAGTTCATGTACTCGCTGGAGTGGTGGGCCTGATGCGCGGCCCAGCCCACGTTGACCCGATGCACGAAGCGGTGGCTGGCATAGAAGGAGAGGTCCAGCACCAGCAACAGCGCCGGCCAGTACCACCAGGCCGAGACGTCGAGGTGCCACGGCGCCCACCAGAAGTAGGCGGCGCTGAAGACCACGAAGCTGCCGACCTTGAACGCCGTCGAGAAGAAGAGCGAGCCCACCCCCATCAGGATGCTGGTCCGCGCGTCCTTGAGGTGATAGCCGGTGACATTGTCGTCGTGATCGAGCCACTTGAGCGCGGCGAGCTCGAGCACGATGGTGAGCACGAAGAACGGAACCGCGTAGGCGATCGGGTTCTTCGCCGGGTCGAGCAACTCCTCGAGCATGCTTCCTCCTATATGACTCTTGGGTAAGTTACCACGCGTTCATATGGGTTGGATAGGGTGCGCGCATGAGCTCTCCGCGCCCTCGGGCAGGGTCCAAGGGCATGCCGCGCGCGGCCCGGGAGACCGAGATCCTCTCGCTGGCCTGCCGCGCCTTCGGCGAGGCCGGGTACGTCGCCGTCTCGATGGCCGACGTCGCCGCGGCTGCCGGGATCTCCAAGCCGCTCATCTACAACTACTTCGGCTCCAAGGAGGGCCTCTTCGCCTCCTGCCTGCGCTTCGCCGGAGACCTGATCGCCGACGACATCGACCGCACCGCCGAGGCCGGCCAGGTCGGCCTTGCCCGGGCACTGGTCACCCTGGAGGGCATCTTCGAGGTGCTGGAGGAGCGCCGGTGGATCTGGCGCCTCTTCTTCGACACCACCCGGCCCGCGAGCCAGGAGCTCGACGCGATCGTCGCGCGCTACACCGCACGGCTCACCGAGCGTGCCGCCGAGGGCGTCGCCGAGATGCTCGCCGCGGCCGGCAACGCCGACCCGCTCGACGCCGAGGCGCTGGCCGCGGTGTGGGCGAGCGTCTTCGACACGCTGGTGGTCTGGTGGCTCGGTCACCCTGAGGTGAGCGCAGCCGAGATGACCCGGCGCAGCGCCCGGCTCTTCGTCGCCGTCACCCTGGACGGCGATGCGGCTCAGCGGGTGCTCGCCGAGGTCGGCGGGGCCTGAGCCCCACCGACCTCCGAACGCTCAGCCGGCAGGCTCGAGGGCGGGCTCCGCGGGCACCGCACGCAGGTGCCACAGCCAGAGCGCAAGGCCGGCGAAGACCATCACCGCAGCCGCGATCGCCAGATGCAGCACGGTGTCGGTGACGTGTGGTGCCAAGAACGAGGCAGTGATCGCGTTGAGGGTCAGCGTGCAGAAGCTGAACAGCGAGACCGCGCTCCCCCGCGCCTGCGGGAAGAGGTCGAGCAGCGCGAGCTGCTGCGACGGATAGGCGGTGCCGGAGCCGAAGGCGATCAGCGCCGGGCCGATCACCGCCCACGGCAGCACGGCCGCGGTGGGGCCGACAGCCAGCACGATGTTGACCACCGCGCCCACCGCCGCCGCAACCAGACCCCAGGTGATCAGCCGCCGTCCGCTGACCCGGCCCGCGGACCGGGTGCTGACCAGCGAGCCGAGCACCATGCCACCGATCATCGGCACGAAGAAGATCCAGAAGTCGAGCTCGCCCTTGCCGAGCAGGTCGACGACGAAGATCGCCGCCGCACCGATGTAGAGGAACTGCCCGCCGAAGGAGAGCGCTGCCGACCAGACCACCCGGTGGAAGGTGAGGTCGCGCGCCGGGACGGTGAGACCGCGCAGCATGGCAGTGAAGCGGAACGGGATCCGGCGCTCCGCGGGATGGGTCTCAGGCAGCCAGAGCGCCACGCTGAGGCTGAGCGCCAGGCCGACGGCGGCCAGGAACCAGAAGACCACCGGCCACGGGCCGAGCTGGAGCAGCCAGCCGCCGGCGATCGGCGCCAATGCCGGGGCCACGCCGAAGATCATCACGGTGATGCTCATCAGTCGCTGCGCCTCGGCCCCCTCGAAGACGTCGCGGATCAGCGTACGACTGACGATCACGCCGCCGCCTGCGGCCAAGCCCTGCAGCACCCGGAAGACCAGCAGCATCGGCAGGGAGACCGACAGGGCGCAGCCCACCGAGGCGACGGCGTAGATGCCGACGCCCCAGATCATCACCGGCTTGCGTCCCACCGCGTCGGAGAGCGGACCGTGGAACGGGCTCATCAACGCGAAGGAGATCAGGTAGGCGCTGACCACCCACTGCATCTCGGCACTGCCCACCTCGAACTCGCCACGCATCTGGGCGAACGCCGGGAAGGCGGTGTCGATGCTGAACGGCCCGAGCATGCTCAGGCTCGCCACCAGCACGAGAAACAGGCCGACCCGCCCGGGGCGCAGGGCCCCGGACGGGTCGGGTGCTGATGACGGAACGGTGCTCAGTGGCCGTGTCCGTGACCGTGACCGTGACCGGCTGCGGCCTCGGGGTCTTCCTCTTCCGGCTTGTCCACCACGAGGGTCTCGGTGGTGAGCAGCATCGCCGCGATCGAGGTGGCGTTGACCAGCGCGGAGCGGGTCACCTTGACCGGGTCGAGGACGCCCTGGGCGACCAGGTCGCCGTACTCGCCGGTGGCGGCGTTGTAGCCCTGGCCGACGCCAAGCTCGCGCACCTTGGTGGTGATGACGTAGCCGTTCTCGCCACCGTTCTCGGCGATCCAGCGCAGCGGCTCGTCGGCGGCCTTGCGGACCACGCGAACGCCCACTGCCTCGTCACCGCTCAGGCCGAGGTCGCCCTCGAGCACCGAGACGGCGTGGATCAGCGCGGAGCCACCGCCGGCCACGATGCCCTCTTCGATGGCAGCGCGGGTCGCGGAGACGGCGTCCTCGATGCGGTGCTTCTTCTCCTTGAGCTCCACCTCGGTGGCGGCGCCGACCTTGATCACGCAGACGCCACCGGCCAGCTTGGCCAGGCGCTCCTGCAGCTTCTCGCGGTCCCAGTCGGAGTCGGTGTTCTCGATCTCGGCCTTGATCTGGGCAACCCGGCCCTCGACCTGCGCCGCGTCGCCCGCGCCGTCGACGATGGTGGTGTTGTCCTTGGTGACTACGACGCGCCGGGCACGGCCCAGCACCTCGAGACCGACCTGGTCGAGCTTGAGACCGATCTCGGCGGAGATCACCTGGCCGCCGGTCAGGATCGCGATGTCCTGCATGATCGCCTTGCGGCGGTCACCGAACGCGGGAGCCTTGACGGCAACAGAGGTGAAGGTGCCGCGGATCTTGTTCACGACCAGGGTCGAGAGCGCCTCGCCCTCGACGTCCTCGGCCAGGATGAAGAGCGGCTTGCCGCTCTTCATGACCTTCTCCAGGACCGGCAGCACCTCGGCGACGGCCGAGATCTTGCCCTGCACCAGGAGGATGTAGGGGTCGTCGAGGACGGCCTCCATGCGCTCCGGGTCGGTCACGAAGTAGGCCGAGTTGTAGCCCTTGTCGAACTGCATGCCCTCGGTGAACTCGAGCTCGGTGCCCATGGTGTTGGACTCCTCGACGGTGATCACACCGTCCTTGCCCACCTTGTCGAAGGCCTCGGCCAGCAGCGCGCCGATGTGCGCGTCACGGCTCGAGATGGTGGCCACATTGGCCATGTCGTCCTTCGACTCGACCTCGCGGGCAGCCTCGCGCAGCGCGTTGCCGACGGCCTCGGCAGCGGCGTCCATGCCGCGCTTGATGCCCATCGGGTTGGCGCCGGCGGCCACGGCGCGCAGGCCCTGGTGGACCATCGCCTGGGCCAGCACGGTGGCGGTCGTGGTGCCGTCGCCGGCGACGTCGTTGGTCTTGGTGGCGACTTCCTTGGTCAGCTGCGCACCGAGGTTCTCGAACGGGTCGTCCAGCTCCACCTCACGGGCGACGGTGACACCGTCGTTGGTGATGGTGGGGGCGCCCCACTTCTTGTCGAGGACGACGTAGCGGCCCTTGGGACCGAGGGTCACCTTGACCGCGTTGGCCAGTGCGTCGACGCCCCGCTCCAGCGAGCGACGAGCGTTCTCGTCGAACTCCAGGATCTTCGGCATTGCTTCTCCTTAAATGCACAAGACCTGACGTGCCTGGCGCCCGGCCGGCGGAGGACCGCCAGCCGGGCATGCCAGGTGCGTCAGGAAACGATCGCGAGAACGTCGCGGGCGGACAGGATCAGGAACTCGCTGCCCGCGTACTTGACCTCGGTGCCGCCGTACTTGCTGTAGATGACCTTGTCGCCCACGGCAACGTCCAGCGGGACGCGGTTGCCGTTGTCATCGATGCGACCGGGACCGGTGGCGACGACCTCGCCCTCCTGGGGCTTCTCCTTCGCGGTGTCCGGGATGACCAGGCCAGAGGCGGTGGTCTGCTCGGCCTCGAGGGGCTTGACGACGATGCGGTCCTCGAGAGGCTTGATGTTGACCGACACAGTCAACCTCCACTTTCTTGTTCGGGATGAATCTGTGATGACGGGTCAGCCCCGCCGACGTCTGAGCTTGCTGGGGGTACGCCGTCGCGGGGGTCGCACTCTTCGCAAGCACTGGCACCCTCACGGGGAGAGTGCCAGAACAGACGTTAGCACTCACCCCCAGCGAGTGCCAGGGCGACGCTCAGATCGTCACTCGTCTGCCGGCTCGCCCAACGTGAGGTTCCAGGTGTAGCGCATGCCGCCGGCGTCGCGGTAGGTGCTCTCGGCGCGGCTCGACACGGTGCGCACCTGTGCCTGCAGCTGGGCGCCCTCACCGCGTGGCACCTCGACCGCGAACGAGTCGAGATACCCCGCGCGCCACGGCCCCTCGTCGAGCGGAACGACCCGGAGCTCGTCGTTGTCATGGGCCGCCAGCAAGGTGAGCGAGTCGCGCGCATCCTCGCTGTAGCGCACCCCGACGCCGTCCTTGCGCAGCTCGAACGGCACGTCGACGGTCAGGTCGACGATCATCCACTCACTCCCCTCCGCGGCCCAGCCGACGCCGTCGACGAACGGCGTGCGCACGCTCAGTCCGGCCGAGCACCTGCCGTTGAGCCAGGGCTCGTCCCGCGGCGAGCTGACGCCGGGCGGCAGCCGAGGCTCCCCACAGTCGAGAGCGGTGCCGTCCTCGTCGCCCAACGCGGGCAGCGACGCCAGCTCGGCGAAGCGTCCCGCGTCGACGCCGTCGGCGCTCACCGTCATGCTCTCCCCGGCCAGCGTGATCCGCACCGCGACGTCCGGGTCGCTGCCCGCAACGGCGACGGTGCGACTGAACGAGGTCATCAGATAGGAGTCGCCGCCGAGCACGGCACCCTCAGCCAGACCCGCCAGCGGGTAGCTGCGCTCCCCCACCACCAGCTCGACGCTCGGTGCGCTCAGCGGCACGTCGCGACGCAGCGGCCGGGACAGCGCGTCGCCTAACTCCAGCGAGACCCGCACCAAGGAGCCGTCCTCGGGCGCCCGGAGCCGGTCGTCGGCGCTGCCGATCGCCTGCTGCGGAGCGCCGACCGAGACGGTCGCCTCCGCCCACGGCAGGCGGATCTCCTCGGAGAAGGCGTCGTCGCCCTGCTCCGCGCCGACCAGCACCCAGCCGACGTCGGCGCGCGGCTCCTCGGGGCGCTGGAGCCACCACAGGCCGACCCCGGCCAGCACCACGGCGATCACCACCGAGCCGATCACGATCCGCCGCCTCATCGCGCCACCTCCTCGAGCTCCATGCGCACCGTGATCGTCCAGTCTCGGCTCCGGTACATCTCCGCTCGATAGCGCAGCTCGACCACACGCGGCCGCTGCGGAACCAGGGCCACCGGCCCCAGCCTCTGTTGCTCGGCCGGCTCGCCGTCGACGAGCACCTGCGCGCCATCGCGGACGTCGAGGCTCTCCCAGCGACCGATCAGGTTCAACGGCCGCAGCGGGGAGGCGAAGACGCTGACCCAGCGCTCGTCGGCACCGTCCACCCAGCCGCCCGACTCGTTCCAGGTCGAGGCCGTCGCGAACAGGTCCGGGCACCACTGCTGGATCGGCTTCTCGACGCCGGCCGGGTTCGTGGCGGTGACCGTGCACGAGGAGGTGCTGCGATACCTCTCCTCCAGGTCGCCGGCCAATCCGGCGTCGCGCTCGCCGGAGTCGAGGTCGACCCGCTGCTCGGCGCCGTCGTAGGCGAGCTCCACGGCCAGCGCCGTTCCCTCGCCGTCGACCACCACCCAGAAGGCGTCCTCGCGGTCCGCGTCGAGCGGGTAGCGCTCGCCGTCACTGACCAGGGCGAGCCCGACGTCGGCGCCGGGATCGAGGTTGGCCACGACGTCGATGCCGACGAACCGGTCGCCGCGGCGAACCCGTGGGGCATCCTGGCCGTACTCGGCCGGCTCCACCTCCTCACGCGGCGCGGAGACGCGGACCCGGACCATGCCACCCGGCGTCGGAAAGGCCGCCTCACGCGCGAACCGCACATCGGACGCCGACTCGGTGATGGCGCCGGGGTCCAACGCGTCGTCGCGCTGGACGAGCCAGATCGTCACCGCTCCCACCAGCAGGGCGAGCACCACGAACGCGTTGATCCGCCGGATCCGCCGCCGCTGCGGGTCGACGGCCCGCGCACTCTGATTCGTCACGGGGGCTTCCTCCCCCACCGGGCCTCACTTCAACCCTGCGACAATCTCGGCATGGACGCCCCCACCTTCGCCTGGCTGCTCACCGACGACGGCCAGCGGCTGCTGACCACCGCGGCGGAGGCCTACGCGGACCACGAGGGCGATCCGATCCGCACCGCGGCGGCGGTGCGCAAGGTGGAGCCAGACGCCGATCGCGCGGCCGCCGCGCTGACCCAGGTCCGGCTCCGGGTGGCCGCGGTGCCGAAGTTCGGTGCCGACGCCGTTCGGCTCTACTTCACCCCCGATGCCCTGGAGCAGTCGACCCGGTTGCGGGTCGCCGAGCACCGAGCCCGGCGGCTCGCCCTGGCCGGCCCGCGCAGCGTGATCGACCTGGGCTGCGGCATCGGCGGCGACCTGATCGCCTTCGCTCGGGCCGGACTGACGGTGGTCGGCGTCGATCTGGACCCGGTTCGGGTCGAGATCGCCCGCGCCAACCTGGCCGCCCTCGAGCTCGGTGGTGCCGTCGCCGTGGCCGACGGCACCACGCTCGACCTCGCCGCCTTCGACGCCACCTTCGCCGACCCCGCGCGGCGCAGCGACCGGGGCCGGGTCTTCGACGTCGAGGGCTGGACCCCGTCCTGGAGCTTCGTGCAGACCCTGTTGCAGCGCGACGGCGTGGTCAAGGTGGCGCCGGGCATCGACCACGACCTGATCCCCGACGATGTCGAGGCCGAGTGGGTCAGCGAGAACGGCGACGTCAAGGAGGCCGCACTGTGGTCCGGGCGCCTCGCCAGCGCCCGGCGGCGGGCCACCGTGATCGCTGCAGGCGGGCTGGCGACGCTGACCGAGGAGGACGATCCCTACCAGGGCGAGCCGCGCCCGGTGCGCGCGCTGGGCGAGTTCGTCTACGAGCCGGACGGTGCGGTGATCCGCGCGGGTCTGGTCACCGCGGTCGCGGCCGGGGTCGGCGGCGGGCTGATCGACGAGCACATCGCCTGGGTGACCTCGGACTCCGCGTTCAGCACCCCGTACGCCAAGAGCTACCGGGTGATCGAGCAGCTGCCGTACCGGGAGAAGCAGCTCAAGGCCGCTCTGCGCGAGCGCGGCATCGGCAGGCTGGCGATCAAGAAGCGCGGCGTGGACATCGTGCCCGAGCAGCTGCGCAAGCGCCTCGCCCTGCGCGGCGACGAGGAGGGCACCCTGGTGCTCACCCGGATGGGCGGTGCCGGGGTGGCCCTCCTCGTGCAGCCGTTCTAGCTCGGCTC
Source organism: Nocardioides dubius (assembly GCF_039528155.1). Classification (NCBI taxonomy): domain Bacteria; kingdom Bacillati; phylum Actinomycetota; class Actinomycetes; order Propionibacteriales; family Nocardioidaceae; genus Nocardioides; species Nocardioides dubius. The sequence goes on from NZ_BAAALG010000011.1 coordinate 105,826, forward strand.
AGACGGCGCGGGTCGCGGGGACCTGCGCGTCGGTCTTGCGGGGGTCGCGCTCGACCAGGTCGCCGAGCGCGGCGTCGATCCGCTGCATGATCTCCGCGTCCAGCCGCACGCCGGCCGCCTTGACGTTGTCGTGCACCTGCTCGGGCCGCGAGGCACCGACCAGCGCCGAGGCCACGTTCGGGTTCTGCAGCACCCACGCGATCGCGAGCTGCGCCATGCTCAGCCCGGCGTCGTCGGCGATCGGGCGCAGGTCCTGCACCGCACTCAGCACGTCGTCCTTCATGAACCGCGAGATCATGTCGGCGCCTCCCTTCTCGTCGGTGGCGCGCGAGCCCGCCGGCGGCGGCTGCCCCGGCAGGTACTTGCCGCTGAGCACGCCCTGGGCCATCGGGCTCCAGACGATCTGCGAGAGGCCGAGCTCCTCGCTGGCAGGCACCACCTCGGGCTCGATCACCCGCCACAGCATCGAGTACTGCGGCTGGCTGGAGATCAGCTGGAAGCCGAGCTCCTTGGCCAGCGCGGCGCCTGCCCGGATCTGGTCGGCGGTCCACTCGCTGACGCCGATGTAGAGCGCCTTCCCTTGGCGGACGACATCGGCGAACGCCTGCATCGTCTCCTCCAGCGGCGTCTCCACGTCGTAGCGGTGCGCCTGGTAGAGGTCGACGTAGTCGGTCTTGAGCCGGGTCAACGAGCCGTTGATCGACTCCATGATGTGCTTGCGCGAGAGCCCGGTGTCGTTCTTGCCCTTGGGCCCGGTCGGCCAGTAGACCTTGGTGAAGATCTCCAGCGACTCACGCCGCTCGCCGGCCAGGGCCTCGCCCAGCACCGACTCAGCGGCGGTGTTGGCGTAGACGTCGGCGGTGTCGAAGGTCGAGATGCCCACCTCGAGCGCGGCGCGCACGCACTGCGTGGCGACCTCGTTCTCCACCTGCGAGCCGTGGGTGAGCCAGTTTCCGTAGGTGATCTCCGAGATCTTGAGACCACTGTTGCCGAGATACCTGAATTCCATGCTCGCCACAGTAGCCCTGGGGCGTAGCCGCTCGGCTAGGCCGCGGGAAGCTCCATGGTCCGCCCACCGGCCGCGATGATCTTGCGCTCGGTGGCGCTGACGATCCGGAACAGGTCGGTGTTGCGACCGAGCCGGACCCGGTCCGGCACGACCCGCTGCGAGGCGCGGACGCCGGCGGCGATGCTGCGGAAGGCCGCCTCATGGACCGGCGACCACGCCATCCCGAACGCCTGGCGGACCCGCTCCGGGAGCAGTCCGATGACGACGTGGTTGGTGCCCGCGACGCCGACCCGCATCCCGAGCGGGACCGGCATGTCGTAGGCGATCGCCCGGCCGACCGCGCGCGCCTCCTCGGTGACGTGGAAGGCATCACCGGCCAGATGGCCGTAGAGCCAGGAGTGGAACTCGCGCGCCGTCGGCGGCGCAACCGAGCGCGGCATGCCGAAGAGCTCGCCGAAGCGGATCCACTCCTGCCAGAGCTCCTCGCGCTCGGTCGGCGTCAGCGGACGGACCAGGGCCTCGAAGCAGACCCGGGAGGAGTCGGCCAGGACGCCCATCGTCCACAGCATCAGCTCGGGATCGAAGGCGTCGTAAGGGGTTCCGGCCCGGTGGATGCCCTCGTCGCGCTCCAGGGAGCCGCGCACCTTGGTGTGCATGTTGTGCACCATCGCCAGGGTCTTGTCGGCCTCAGCGCGGTCGCCGAAGAAGATCGACTCGAACGCCTCCGCCGTCGCCGAGAGCCGCATGAACGGGCGCTCCTTGGCGTTCGTCGACGAGCTGGTGCCGACGTAGGGAACGGGATGGGTGGCTCCGATGATCAACGCCCGCTGGCCGTAGGTCTGGCCGACGGCGCGATGCTCCTGGACGTGGCGCAGCAACGATCCTGGCCCGAAGTAGCCCTCAGAGCGCGGCATAGAGATCACGCAGCCGTCCCTTGACCATCTTGCCGGTGGGCGTGCGCGGCAGCTCGTCGAGGAAGTGCAACTCGCGCGGCACCTTGAAGTGAGCGAGACGGTCGCGCGCGTAGCTGGTGAGCTGCTCGGCGAGCGCCGGACCGGCCTCGATGCCGGGCGCGACCTGGACGAAGCCGACCACCCGCTCCCCCATCTCGTCGTCCGGAACGCCGATCACCGCGATGTCGAGCACGCTGGGGTGCAGGGTGAAGAGGTCCTCGATCTCCTGCGGGTAGATGTTCACGCCACCGGAGATGATCATGAACGCCTTGCGGTCGGTCAGGTAGAGGTAGCCCTCGTCGTCCACGTAGCCGAGGTCGCCGACCGTGGTCCAGGTCGGATGCGCGGGGTGCTGGGTGCTGGCGGTCTTGACCGGGTCGTTGTGGTAGCTGAACGGAACGTCGTCCCGCTCGAAGTAGATGGTGCCGACGCTGCCGGTGGCGACCTCGGTGCCGTCGTCACCGCAGATGTGCACGATCCCCAGCAGGGGCAGGCCGACCGAGCCAGGGTGGGTCAGCCACTGGTTCGAGTCGATCATGGTCGCGCCGTTGGCCTCGGTGGAGGCGTAGTACTCGAAGATGATCGGGCCCATCCAGTCGATCATCCGCTGCTTCACCTCGACCGGGCAGGGCGCCGCCGCATGGACGACGCAGCGCAGCGAGGAGAGGTCGTAGCGGGCGCGGACCTCGTCGGGGAGCTTGAGCATCCGCACGAACATGGTGGGCACCATCTGGGTGTGCGTCACCTGGAACCGCTCGATCGCGGCGAGCGCGGCCTCGGGGTCGAACTTCTCCATCATCACCAGCGTGCCGCCGAGCGCATGCACCACACCGCCGAAGCGCAACGGCGCCGCGTGGTAAACGGGCGCCGGCGAAAGATAGACGGTGCTCTCGTCGAACTGGTACAGCCCGCCGAAGATCGCCACGTACGGATATCCCGGCTCGTCGACGGCGTAGCCGGGAAGCGGCAACTTGATGCCCTTGGGACGCCCGGTGGTGCCCGAGGAGTAGAGCAGGTCGTCTCCGTGCGGCTGCTCGGGCAGCGGCTGGGGCGAGGCTGCGGCGAGCACGCTCTCGTAGTCGGCGAAGCCCGGCACCTCGCCGCCGTAGGCGATCCGGTGCTCGACGGCGAGACGGTCGGCCATCGCGGTGACCAGCTCCCGCTTGGCTGCCGAGACCACCAGGGCCTGCGCGCCGCAGTCCTCGACGATGTAGGCCGCCTCGTCGGGAGCGAGGTTGTGGTTGACGGCGGTGATGTAGAGCCCCGAGCGCAGGGCGGCCCAGTAGACCTCGTAGGTCTCGGGTGTGTTGTCCGACAGCAGCGCGACGACGTCGCCACGCCGCAGACCCGCGTCGTGCAGGTGCCGCGAAAGGCGGATGCTCCGCTCGTCGAGCTCGCCGTAGGTCAGCGTCCGGCCGGAGCCGGCCATGATCAGAGCCGGCTTGTCAGGTGTCTTCTCAGCCCACGTTCCCGGGTACATGCGCTAACCATGCCAGTGAAACTGTCACGGTTCTAGTGTCAATTTCTCGGCTGCTGACGAGCTGCCGAGAACCGACGTCCCCCAAATCGGGTAACTCACCCCGGAACCGGCCACTTCCCCATCACGTCCACCTCATCCCCGCGTCGTCCAAGCGGGCCTCCCGGACGGGTGGCCCACACCAGGGGGGAACATGCCGATCACCACATCACCGCGACGGGCGCGTTGGCGCTCAGCGTTGGCCCTGCTGCTGCCGGTCCTGGCAGTGCTCGCCTTCGCGCCGTCGGCCAGCGCCGAGGAGATCGATGCCATCACCGGTGTCGAGATCACCACGCGCACCGACGAGGTCAACCGGTACGAGCGGCTCGCGCTGGAGGCGACCTGGGCGGTGCCCGACGACGCCCGCGCCGGGGACACCTTCTCGTTGCAGATCCCTGCTGGGACACCGGGCGACGTCAACATCTTCGCGGGCTCCTTCGACCTGCTGGCCGAGGACGGCAGCGTGGTCGGCACCTGCACGATGAGCCCCAAGCAGATCACCTGCACCCTGTCGGACTACGTCGAGACCCACGACGGCGTGAGCGGGACGTTGAGCTTCTGGGCACAGGCCAACGCCACCACCGACTCCGACGACTTCCTCTTCCGCACCGGCACCGGCGTCGAGATCAGGACGCCGATCCCCGGCGGCGGCGTCGTCCCGGAGGCCGGAACGCCCGCGCCCACGAAGCCGGAGAAGTACGGGTGGACGAACGCTGCCGGGACGGTCGCCACCTACTACATCGTGATCCCCGGCAAGGATCTCGACGCGACCCGGACCGAGGTGGTCGACACCTACGACGCACGATTGAGCCTGCGTGGCGCGGTCCAGGTGCGCTCGATCGCCACCAGCGCCTGGGACCCGCAGGACTGGGCCTCCGGCCACACTCCTGTTCCCGCCGACCAGTACACGCTCGCGCACGACGAGGCCGCGCACAGCATCACCGTCGTCTTCGGCGCGATCCCCGCGCGCGCCGAGAACCTCTACGTCATCTCCTACCAGCTCGACCTGCCGGCCGACGCCCAGAGCGGCGACCGGTTCCGCAACGACGTCGTCGCCTCCAGCGGATGGACGGCCTCAGAGACCGTGACGCTCTACGGCGGCAGCGGAACCGGCGACGGCACCCGTCAGCGCTCACTGCGGATCCTCAAGCGGGTCGAGGGGACCACCACGGCCGCGTCCTTCACGTTCCAGGTCGCCTGCCTGCGTGACGGCGAGCCGATCTCCGGCTTTCCGGCCTCGGTGGTCGTGACGCCCGAGCAGTCCGGCACGATCGGCGGGCTGCCGGTCGGCGCCACCTGCACCCTGACCGAGACCGAGGACGGCGGAGCGAGCGAGGTCAGCTACCAGCCCGGCCAGGTCATCGAGGTGACCGCGCAGAGCCCGTCGACGATCGAGGTCACGGCGACCAACGTGTTCACGCCCAGCGAGACGCCCTCGCCGTCTGAGTCTCCTTCGGAGTCGCCGTCGCCTTCTCCCTCGGGTTCCCCGTCCGACTCTCCGTCGGAGGCGGCGCCGGACTCCGGGGTGCTGCCGAGCTCGGAGACGGCCGGGGCGCTGCCCGACACCGGCTCGCCGAGCGAGCTGCTCGCCGCGGCGGCACTGGGCGTGGTGGTGCTGACCGGTGGTGTAGTGCTGCTGGCGGCTGGCCGGGCGCGGAGGGGCTGAGCACCAGGAGGTCGCAAAATGCCGCGCACCCTGGGCCCCGGTGGGCCTAGGGTGCCGGCATGGACCTCACCTGGGCGCAGCTCCTCGGATTCACCGCCACCGCGTTCGTGGTGATCGTGATCCCCGGCCCGAGCGTCGTCTTCACGATCGGCCGGGCGCTCGCCCATGGTCGTGCCGTCGCCTTGGCCACGGTCCTCGGCAACGCACTGGGCCTGGCCGTGGTGCTGGTGCTGGTCGCCGCCGGTCTCGGCGCCGTGGTGACCACCTCGGCGCTGGCCTTCACCGTGTTGAAGGTGGTCGGTGCGGCCTACCTGATCTGGTTGGGCATCCAGGCGATCGCGCACCGCAAGGAGTTCCACCCCGAGCAGGCCGGTGCCACTGCCACCGCCCGGATCACCCGCGCCACGGCGATCCGTCAGGGCTTCATCGTCGGGGTCAGCAACCCGAAGTCGTTCCTGCTCTTCGCCGCGCTGCTGCCGCAGTTCGTGTCTCCCGACGCCGGCTCGACGACGGCGGCGATGCTGGTCCTCGGCTCCGTCGCACTGTTGCTCGCGCTGGCCTCCGACAGCCTCTGGGCCCTGCTGGCCTCGGCACTGCGGGACTGGTTCACCCGGTCGCCCGCCCGCGCCTCGGGCGTCGGCATCGCCGGTGGCTCCGCGATGATCTCGCTCGGCATCGGGTTGCTCTTCAGCCGCCGCTGAGGGTCGCCGCACCGATCAGGCTCGACCCCACGGTGCGCACGGATCGTTGGTCGCCTCGATCCGATCGTCTTGGGCTGTGGCCTGGCCCTGGCCGGCCAAGGCAGCTCGGCGGCTTCGTAGGCATCGATCGGGTCGGACTTGCCGCGCATCCGGCGGTGGCCGCGGTTGGGTCGAGAGACCCCGCGGATCTCGATTCCTGCCGCGTGGGCGGTAGGGGTGACGCCGGCGCCGTAGGTGCTGGTGCCTTCGATGCCGATCACCGTGATGGTGCAGAAGTCGCCCAAGAACTCCCATGCGGCGCGATAGCCCGTTGCGTTGGTTGGGAACTCACGGTCGCCCAGGTCGCGGCCTAAGGCATCGATTTGCGGCTAGGTGGATGGTGCCTGCATAGGTGTCGATGCCGCCCACGACCGTGGAGTGGTGCTCGTTGCTGGCTGTCATGATGGGAAGACCTTCCGTGTCGAATCGGATGGGTCGACGCCGGTCGAGCAGCAGACGACGATCAGGGCATCCCCAGTCTTACTGTCGGAGGTCTCTGATCCACTGGTTCCATGATCGAGATCGACGCTACGCACACTCCGTATGAGGTCAGTGACCTCGATGCGGGGTGTCTGCTTGCGGTGATCTCGGAGGGCCGCCACTCGGCGCTGGTGTTGGGGCGGCAGCAGTTGCGGTTGGCGCATCAGTGGTGCGTGGTGAACCCGGTGGTGGACGGCGGGTCGTCGGCTTCCTGGTGTGACGACGCCGCGTTCGCGTCATTGGATCTCGACGACCTCCTCGGGGGCGAGGGGACGCCGGCTGTCGCCGCGTTCGCGGCCGAGGAGTTCGCCGCCGCCTCGGGCATCTCCCGCTATGCCGCGCTTTCGCTGCTGGCCGACGCGTTGGACCTCCACCACCGACTCCCGCTGTTGTGGGCGCAGGTCGAACTGCTCGAGGTGCCGGGTTGGAAGGCGCGCCGGGTCGCGGAGTTGACGCGCAAGCTCTCCCGGGAGGCGGCCGCGTGGTTCGACCAGACGCTGGCGGACGGCGAGCGGTACGGCTGGCCGACCATCGAGCGGGTGTTGGCGATGGCGGTGGCGAAGTTCCATCCGGAGTTGATCCGCGACAAGACCGGGCCGCTCACCAAGGCGGATTGGGACGTCAGCCTGAACCACCGCTACGGGCCCGACGGCGCGGCCTCGGGCACGTCGACGTTGGACGTGGTGGGCGACTCCCTCGACCTCGCACGGTTCCACGACCTGGTCTGCGACGAGGCGGAGAAGCTCAAGCGGGCCGGTGACACCGACACCCTCGGCCAGCGCAAGGCGAAAGCACTCGGGAGCATCGCGGAGGCGCAGGGCACGCTGGACTACGAAGGTTCCGACGGCCTCGACCAAAGGGGTGGCAATGGGGTCGACCAGTGCGACCAGCGGGGCGACCAGCGAGGGCGCATGCCGCGCCGCGGACTGCGCGTCTTCGTGCACACCACGCTGGCCGACCTCTTCTCCGCCGACGATCTCGCCCTCGCCGACACCGACCGGCTCGGCCCGATCCTCATCGAGCAGCTCACCGACTGGCTGAAGCGGCACGGCTCGATCGCCTCGATCACCCCGGTGATCGACCTCAACCGCACCGGCAGCGTGGATCGGCACGACCCACCCGCTTGGATGGCCGGGCAGGTCCGGCTGCGCGACCCACATTGCGTCTTCCCGCACTGCGCGCGTTCATCCGCTGACGCGGACCTGGACCACATCGACCCCTACGACGCCGGTACCAATGAACTGCGTGGCCCACCGGGCCAAACCAGACCCGAGAACCTCGCCCCGTTGTGCCGCCGTCACCACCTGGCGAAGACCTTCGCCGGCTGGCGCTACGTCCGCAACCGAGACGGCACCTACACCTGGACGAACAAGCACGGCCACACCTGGCTCGTCACCGCACTCGGCACCATCCAACTCGATTGAAACGACCGAGCCCGAGCCCCAACGACAGAACGCCAGAACGCCAGAACGCCAGAACGCACGATGCCGCCACCTCCGCGACCATGAGGGTCGTCGGAGGCAGCGGCATGCGCTGGGAAGAGGATGACGGTGAGTCGCCCCTCCGCCGAGTCAGCCGAGCAGCGCGGCCTCGGCAGCGATCGTGGTGTCGTCGCCGTGACCGGTGTGCACCACCGTCTCGCCCGGGAGCGCGAAGAGCTTCTCGCGGATGGAGGCCTCGATTGTCGGCCGGTCACTGAACGAGCGACCGGTGGCACCGGGGCCGCCGTTGAAGAGGGTGTCGCCGGTGAAGACGCAGCCCAGCGCCGGAGCGTAGAGGCAGACCGCGCCCGGGGCGTGCCCCGGCGTGTGCAGCACCTTGAGCTCGATCCCGGCCACGGTGATCGTCTGGCCGTCGGCCAGGTCGACGTCCCAGAGCTCGTCGGGGTGGGTGAGCTCCCAGACCGGCTTGTCGCCGGGGTGCAGCAGGATCGGCGCGGTGACCGCCTCGCGCAGCGCCGGCGCCACCCGCACGTGGTCGTCGTGGGCGTGGGTGCAGATGATCGCGCGGACCTTCCGCTCCCCCACCACCGCGAGGATGTCGTCCACCGAGTGCGGCGCGTCGATCACCACGCACTCGGCGTCGTCGCCGATCACCCAGATGTTGTTGTCGACGTCGAAGGTCTCGCCGTCCAGGGAGAAGGTGCCCGCCGAGACGGCGTGGTCGACCCGCGCCGTCATCAGAAGACCACGACCGAGCGCAGCACGTCGCCGTGGTGCATCTTCTCGAAGGCAGCCTCGATGTCGCCGATCCCGATCTCCTCGGTGACGAACGCGTCGAGGTCGAGACGCCCCTGCTGGTACAGGTCGACCAGCATCGGGAAGTCACGCGAGGGCAGGCAGTCGCCGTACCAGCTCGACTTCAGCGAGCCGCCGCGACCGAAGACGTCGATCAGCGGGATCTCCGGGACGCTCATGTCCGGCGTCGGCACGCCGACCAGCACCACGGTGCCGGCCAGGTCGCGGGCGTAGAACGCCTGCTTCCAGGTCTCCGGGCGGCCCACGGCCTCGATCACCACGTCGGCGCCGTCGGCACCCGGGTAGGTCTCGGCGCTGATCCGCTTGATCTCCTCGACCGCGTCGACCTGCGAGGAGTCGACGGTGTGGGTTGCGCCCATCTCCTTCGCCTTGGCCAGCTTCTTGGGGTCGATGTCGACGGCGATGATCGGGCTCGCGCCGGCCAGCGCGGAGCCGGCGATCGCGGCCACGCCCACACCACCGCAGCCGATCACGGCGACCGACTTGCCGCGGGTCACCGCACCGGTGTTGATCGCCGCGCCGATGCCGGCCATCACGCCGCAGCCCAGCAGGCCCACCGCGGCGGCCCGCGCCTGCGGGTCGACCTTGGTGCACTGCCCGGCAGCGACCAGCGTCTTCTCCGCGAACGCGCCGATGCCCAGCGCCGGCGACAGCTCGCGGCCGTCCTCGGCCAGCGTCATCTTCTGCTTCGCGTTGTGGGTGTTGAAGCAGTACTGCGCCTCGCCGCGCTTGCAGGCCCGGCACTCGCCACAGACCGCACGCCAGTTCAGCACCACGAAGTCGCCCGGCACCAGGTCGGTGACGCCGTCGCCCACCGACTCCACCACGCCCGCGGCCTCGTGGCCGAGCAGGAACGGGAAGTCATCGTTGATGCCGCCCTCGCGGTAGTGCAGGTCGGTGTGGCACACCCCGCACGCCTGGATCTTCACCACTGCCTCGCCAGGACCCGGGTCCGGGATGTTGATCGTGGTCAGCGTGACCGGCTGCCCCTTGCCCAACGCGACGACTGCCTGCACCTGCTGCACTTCTGCCTCCAACGATCGTGAGCCTGGAGCCCAACCCTATCCAGCCGCTCCGCGGCCGCCGAGCGGCACCCGCGTGACGACTCGGCACCCAATTGCAACCTATTGCGCCGCGATCGCGTCTTGGCTGCGAAAGGATGGTGATGACGGTGCCAACGACCACAGCCGGAGGGGCGATGACCGTTCCCCGCGACTCTGCGCGCGACGCGGAGTTCAGCGCCTGGATGGCCGCGCGCCAGCCCGCGCTGCACCGCACGGCCTACCTGATCTCGGGCGACCACCACACCGCCGAGGACCTGGTGGCGACCACGCTCTCCAAGGTGTATCTGAGTTGGCACAAGATCAACCAGCGCGAGTCCGTCGACGGCTACGCGCGGCGGATCCTCGTCAATGAGCACAACACCTTGTGGCGCCGCGCGTTCAAGCGGCGTGAGGTCCCCGCCGAGCGGCTGCCCGAGCACGACGGCGTCAGCGACCGCTACGACGAGGGCCAGCAGGACGAGATGTGGCAGCTGCTGCAGACGCTGCCGCGGCGTCAGCGCGCGGTGATCGTGCTGCGCTACTACGAGCAGCTGAGCGAGGCCGAGATCGCCGACCTGCTCTCGATCAGCCCGGGGACCGTGAAGTCCCAGGCCAGCCGAGCGCTGGCCACCTTGCGGGAGCGCACCGCCTCCGCCCATCCCACCCATGCCGACGCCCTCGGGGAGGAGGAGCGATGAACGACCACTTCCAGGACCAGTTGGGCGCCATGCTCCGCACCCGCGCCGATCACCTCGACCCCACCCCGGTCACCTTCGACACCGTGCGCAGCACGGCCGGCCGGATCCGGCGCCGGC